>JBAQJF010000085.1:0-9301 GCA_049300195.1 Terriglobales bacterium
GATTGCTGCTGGAGAATGGGAATTCTGTTTTCGCGGTGGAACCGAACGCTGAAATGCGCGAGATGGGCGCGCAGGTGCTCGAAGGCTATGAGAGGCTTGTGTCGGTCGCCGGAACGGCGGAAGAGACCACGCTTGACTCGGCTTCGGTGGATTTCGTCACGGCGGCGCAGGCGGCGCACTGGTTTGATCTGCGGCGCACGCGGGCGGAGTTTGCGCGCATCCTGCGGCCACAGGGCTGGTGCGTGCTGATCTGGAATGAGCGTTTGACCGAGAGCACCCCATTTCTGCGCGAGTACGAGCAGCTTCTGTTGACCTATGGCACCGATTACAAAGAGATACGGCACGAGCGCACGACCGACATTATCCACGAGTTCTTTGCGCCGCAACCTTGCCGGGAGCGCGTTTTCAGCATGCGGCAGCGATTCGATTATGAGGGCGTGGCGGGCCGGCTGCTGTCGTCGTCGTATGCACCGCTGGCGGGCCATCCCAGCTACGCGCCGATGATGCGAGAGCTGGAACGAATTTTCCGGGCGCACGCTCGGGAGGGCGTTGCTGAATTTGAGTACAAGACGCGGGTTTACTACGGACATTTGTAATTGGCGATTTGTAATTGTTAATTTCAGGGCGTCCGGTTTCAGATTATCAATTACAAATTGGCGATTACAAATTTTCCCTTATGCCTGATTCCAAGTCATTCCACATGTCTCCCGAGGAGTTTCGCCGTCAGGGCCACGCCGTCGTTGACTGGATTGCCGACTATCGCGCGCGCATCGAGAGCTTCCCTGTCCTGTCGCGCGTGCAGCCGGGCGAGATTCGCGGGAAGCTGCCCGCTAATCCGCCGGCACAGGGCGAGCCGTTCGACCAGATTCTGGCTGACATCGACCGCATCGTGCTGCCCGGCATTACGCATTGGCAGTCGCCGAATTTTTACGCTTACTTTCCGTCGAATTCATCCGGACCGGGCGTTCTTGGTGACTTGCTTTCTTCCGGTTTGGGTGTGCAGGGGATGCTCTGGTCGACGAGTCCGGCTTGTACGGAGCTGGAAACTCACGTGCTCGATTGGCTGGTTCAGATGCTCGGCTTGCCGGAGAAGTTTCTTTCGAGCGGCGCAGGAGGAGGCGTGATTCAGGACACGGCTTCCAGCGCTTCGCTGTGCGCGCTGCTGGCCGCTCGCGAACGGGCTACTCATTTTGCCAGCAACAGCAAAGGCTGCGATGGACGCCTGATCGCATATTGCTCTACGCAGACGCATTCATCGTTGGACAAGGCGATGAAGATCGCCGGCATGGGCTCGGACAATCTTCGGCACATTCCGGTCGACGGGAATTTCGCGATGCGGGCGGACGCGCTGGCAGAACAGGTTGCGGCTGATATTAAGGCTGGGCTCATTCCCTGCTTCGTGTGCGCCACGGTCGGTACGACTTCTTCTTGTGCGGTCGATCCCGTTCGTGAAATTGCGCGCGTCTGCGGCGCACACAAACTCTGGCTGCATGTGGACGCGGCCATGAGCGGGACGGCCGCGCTCTGCCCCGAGTTTCGCTTCATTCATGATGGCATCGAGTTTGCCGACAGCTACACCTTCAATCCGCACAAGTGGATGTTTACAACCTTCGATTGCAACTGCTTCTACGTCGCCGACCGCAAACATCTGATTCAGACACTTTCGATTCTGCCGGAGTACCTGCGCAACCAGGCGACCGAGTCGGGCGCGGTGATCGACTATCGCGACTGGCACATTCAGTTGGGGCGGCGGTTTCGCTCGCTGAAGCTGTGGTTTGTGATCCGGCATTATGGCGTGGAGGGCTTGCAGTATCACATTCGCGAGCACGTGCGGCTTGCACAGCAATTTGTTACCTGGGTGCGCGGCGACGCGCGTTTTGAACTGGCTGCGCCCGCCACGCTGAATCTGGTGTGCTTCCGGTTGAAGTCAGGCGACGCGGATAATCAGCGCCTTATGGATCGCCTGAACGCTAGCGGTGATCTTTATCTGACGCACACGAAGCTCGACGGCAAGTTCACGCTTCGCATGTGCATCGGTCAAACTAACACACAGGCTCATCATGTGGAGCGGGCATGGGTGCGCATTCAGCAGGAGACTGCGAAGCTCGGAGAATGATGCGGTGTGTCCGATGGCGCGGGAGATCTCGGCGGGCGGCGTGGTGGTACGGGACATCGACGGCGTGTGGCACGTTGCGCTGATTGAACCGCAGAAGGAAGATTCGCGAGAGACAGATTCTTCGAATAGGGGCTCTGAGCCCGCCAAGGCGCCGCGCAAGCGAAGCCGCGCGGTGTTGTGCCTGCCGAAGGGACTGGTCGATGCGGGCGAGAAGGCAGAAGCTGCCGCGGTTCGTGAAGTATTCGAGGAGACGGGAATCGCCGCCGAAGCGATCACTAAGCTGGTAGATATTAAATATGTTTACGTTCGCAGCTGGGGCGATGGCCAGCGCGTGTTTAAGATTGTGAGTTTTTATCTGATGAAATACGTGTCCGGAGACATCGGCGACATCAGTCCTGAAATGCGCATCGAGGTCGAACGGGCCCTGTGGATTCCGCTCGAGGACGCGGGCAAACAGATGGCCTACAGCGGCGAGCGCAAGGTGGTTTTGCAAGCGCGGGACTATCTGGCGGAGCACGGACTCACGGCGACTAAGAGTCCGGTCGGACGAAAAAAAGCTACTTCTTAGTTTTCGCTATTTCCGCCGCGTAGCTTGGGATTTGTCTATCAGTCTTACCGGAACGCCTGATCAATCGCCTGCTTCTCTTTTTCTGTCAACGAACGAACTGCGCCTTTCTTTAATTCGCCGAGAGTGAGCGGCCCAACCGAAATCCGTATCAGACGCAGCACCAGAACTCCCAGCGCTTCCAGCAAGCGGCGGATTTGCCGGTTCTTGCCTTCGTCCAGCGTAATTTCCAGCCAGCTGTTCTTGTCCCCGTGGCGTACGAGGCTCACTTCGGTGGCGCGCAAGCAATCGCCATCAATCTTGCATCCTCGTTTGATTTTTGCAATCAAATTGAAATCGGCCAGGCAGTCGACCTGAACGTGGTAGACCTTATTCAAATGGCATGCCGGATTCGTGATTCTCGCCGCCCATTCCGAATCGTTCGTCAACAGGAGGAGACCCTCGCTGGCCTTGTCGAGGCGGCCCACAGGGCCTACCCAGGGCGTGGCCGGTTCCAGCAGATCGTAAATTGTCTTTCTGCCCTTTTCGTCGGACGCGGTCGTGACAATGCCTCGCGGTTTATTCATTACGAGGTAAATCGCCGCGGCTTTTTCGACTGGCGAGCCGTCGGCCTCGATTCGATCCTGCGGCAACCGGACTGTAAACTCCGGGTCGGCGACAACTCTCCGGTTCACACTCACTCTCTTTTGCCTAACCAGAAGGGCGGCCTGCGACCTTGAGCAATAGCCCAATTTCGAAAGCGCCCGCGCCAATCCACAAACCTTCTCCGGCGTCACACGTCTATGTTAAATGGGGCTCGCGGGGTTCTTCTCGCCGTTGCATCCACGGGCAGCGCGTCGTCATGTTAGGCTCCTCGGGGGAGCTATTTGGAACGTTCCTTTGATCGCCCGCGTTTTCAAAGCATTTCAATACCGCGACTTCCGGCTGATGTGGATTGGGGCATGCACATCCAGCATCGGCACGTGGATGCAAATCGTCGCGCAAGGCTGGCTGATCTATCGGCTGAGCCACTCCGCATTTCTTCTGGCGCTTGATCAGTTTCTCGGCGGCATTCCGATCTTTTTGTTTTCGCTGATCGGTGGTGTGGTCGCGGACCGCTTGGATCGGCGGCGAATTCTGCTGGGCTCGCAGTGGGTGCAGATGGCGAGCGCCGGTCTGCTCACATTTCTGGTCTTCACGGGACGCGTTCACGTCTGGCACATTTTGTGCCTGTCGTTTGTTTCGGGCTTCGCTCAGGCATTCGGCGGACCGGCGTATCAGGCGCTGATTCCGACTCTGGTCGAGAGGGAAGACATGCCGAACGCCATCGCCTTGAACGCGATCCAATTCAACGTGGCAATCATGGTGGGGCCCGCGCTGGCCGGGCAGGCACTAGCGAAGCTCGGCGAAACCTGGTGTTTCGGGCTGAACGCGGTTTCTTTTCTGGCTCCCATCATTTCCTTGTCGATGATCACCGCGCGCTTCCTGCCGCAAAAAACGACCGAGTCGGTGTTCACGAGCCTGAAAGAAGGCATCAAGTTCGTCCGCCGCCAGCCGTCGATGGAGGCGCTGATCATTCTGGCGTTCTTTATGACCGGCCTGAGCATGCCCATGCGCACGTATTTTCCGGTGTTCGTCAAAGATATTTTCCATCGCGGTCCGGAAACGTATGGCAACCTGCTCGCGCTGATGGGCCTCGGCTCGATCTGTGGCTCGCTGGGCGTCGCGTGGCTTGGCAACATTAAAAGAAAAGGGCGGCTCGCTCTTACCGCTTTGATGACCCTGGGCGTGGGCATCTCGGGTTTTGCCCTCTCCAAGCGGCTGCCGTTTAGCGGCGTGATGCTGGTGATCGCCGGCGCTTCCATGATGGCCGTCTTTGCCAACGTAAATTCACTGGTGCAGTTGATCACGACCAACGAAATGCGCGGGCGCGTGATGAGCGTCTACAATTTCGCATTTCGCGGAGGCATGCCGATGGGCAATCTGTTGTCCGGATGGCTGGTTCCGATCTTTACCGCGCCGATCGTGCTGGGCGTCAATGGAATGCTGCTGGTGCTGCTGGGGCTGTACTTTCTGGTTGTGCAGCGGCGAGTCGCGGCGCTGTAGCCGGCTCTGCAAGAAGAAAAGCGCTCGACGCGGTGTCAACTCTCTATTCATGGGCGAAAGATCGCAATACCGGATGCCATCACCTTGAAGCCTACAGGCCTCTCTCCAGAAGAGTGGAAGTTGATGCAAGGGCATCCCGTGGTCGGAGAACGCATCTACCACCTTTGAAGTCTTTTCGCCCGGTGCTTCCCATTATTCGTCACCATCATGAAAAGTTTGACGGCTCGGGATATCCGGATGGACTCACCGGAGAAAACATACCGATTACCGCTAGAGTCCTACAGATAGTGGATGTGTATGACGCGCTTACCACCGTGAGACCTTATAAGCCTGCCTTTTCTATCACGGATGCCCTGCAAACCATGAACGGTGAAGTGGCCAGGGGATGGTGGGACCGGGGTATTCGTGCCCCTGGATGGAAAACAGGCTCGGCGTCGATCCGCTATTTCGAGGTCCAGTGTATCGACGATCTGGGCGAGACGTTGCTCACGCAGATCGAAGCCTTCTTCATTAATTACCAGCGGGATTAATTACCAGCGGGTCAGGAACATCGAGTTCAAAGTATCGGCGCGCCAGGGTGCGATAGAAGCCGCCAGGATCCTGGGGCGCGCTTGGGGATCGTCTTCTCGCTCTTGTCCGCCGGCATTTTCTCCTTCCATCCGATCCTGATAAGCAGGAAATTGATCGGGTAGGACGTCAAAAAACCGACGATCATGCCGATTTGCATCATGAACCACGGAGGTCACGTCAAAAATGAATTCCACCGCTACAGATAAGCACCTCACCGGTGACGTAGTCGGATAGCGGAGAGCAAAAGAACAGCACCGCGCCTGCTGCCTCCTCGGGGGTTCCCATGCGTCCTAGCGGACATGCGGCCGCGATGGAATCGAGCATCGTAGGCTGGACGCCAATCGGAATATCCCTGCCTCTCACATTGATCGTTCCCTCAGGCTTCAGAGGCTGCGTCATGCGCGTCTGGATCAGACCAAAGCCAACGGCATTCACGTTGATGTTGTATCGGCCCCACTCCTTTGCGAGTGTCTTTGTGAGTCCGATGATTCCGGCCTTGCCTGCTGCGTAGCCGGCCTGGCCGGGATTGCCATCCGTTCCGGAAATGGAGGTGATATTCACGACTTTGCGCATCACGCGTTGGCCGCTCGCTATCTCCCGCTTGGCAGTTTCCCGAAGATAGTCGGAAGCGGCGCGGAGTAAACGGAAGGGGGCCATCACGTGGATGTTTAACATCGCAAGGAATTGTTCGTCGGTCGTCTTCTGAATAACGCCGTCCCAGCTGAAGCCGGCGCAGTTGACAATAATGTCAATCGAATGGAAGGTTTCGAGTGCGACGTTCACGACCTGGAGCGGAAACTCCGGTTCCATCAGGTCGCCATGGGTGACTGCGACTCGGCCCGGAGCGGTGACGGAAGCTTGCGTCTCGCGCAACGCCCCCTGATCCAAATCGCAAGCAAGCACACTTGCGCCCGCCGATACGAGGCGTTGCACGATGGCCCTGCCAATCCCTCGTCCGCCTCCGGTCACGACGGCGGTTTTGCCGCGAAGCGAGAACGGAGATTCTAGTGATGCCGAATCTTTCCCTGTCATCGCTGCTCGTACTCCTTAATAAAGCGCGACTCGCGGGAATCACGATTGCGATTCGCAATACCCCGACGATATATTGCTACACCGCCAAAATAGCTCAAAAATCCTCTTCCCAAACGAAATGCTAAAGATGTACTATGACGCCGCACAGGTTCGATTCGGACATAACAGTGTTCGATTCGGACAACGGTTGGCATCATGGAACTCCCGCTTTGGAACGAAAAACGGTACGCGCCTTACAAGCTAATCGCCCTGGTTGAAGTTCTCAATGAGCAGGGGATTCGGCCGGAGGCGAGCCTGTCCGGCACCGGCCTTTCGTCCGAGAGTCTTGCCAATCCTGAGACTCGCACCTCCGTCCGCCAGTACATCACGGTGTGCCATAACGCTCTTCAGCTCTCGAAAACCTGCGAGACACCGTTTCGCACAGGCAGCCGAATTCCACTGTCGGCGTATGGAATGTACGGATTCGCATTGGTATGCAGCCCAACGATTCGCGAGTATTTCCAGGTAGCAGTTAAATATCATCGTCTCGCAACTCCGCTTCTTTCCATGTCATGGCGCGAGGAGGGCGATTACGTGTCATGGGTTCTCCCGATGAATTCGGCGGTCACGCATCCTGACTCGTTGATGCGTTTTCTAATCGAGCAACAGTTGACTCAGCTGAGCACTCATCTGCGAGCGGTCGTCGACCAGGGCTCTTGTTTGCCGGTTTTCGCGGCGCTTCCCTATTCGGCTCCGGCTCACTCCCATCTTTACCGGCGGTACCTGGGTTGCCCAGTCCGGTTCAATCAACCGATTGCTGAACTTACCTATCACAGATCGATTCTTTCGGCGAAGCCGCGCATGGCGCACGGACTTACTTCCAAGATCATGCAGGATACGTGCGATCGCATTCTTGGCGAGGTCAAGACATCTACCGGCGTGGCCGGCGAGGTCTATCAGATCATCGCATCGACGCCGGGACATTCACCAAGTATGGAGAGTGTCGCCAGGCAACTCGCCACCACGGAGCGCACGCTCAATCGAAAGCTCAACGCCGAGTGCACCTCTTTTACTCAAATTCTCGATGACGTCCGCTGCAACCTGGCAAAGGAGTATCTGGGCTCCACGAAACTCAGCATCGAGGACATCTCAGAGCTTGTCGGATTCAGCGAGGCGGCAAACTTCCGCCACGCGTTCCGCCGATGGACGGGCAGCACACCGGCCCACTACCGGCAGTAGGCCGCGCGCGACTCTTCCTTTCAGGCGCAGGATATATGCGAGTTCTGTGATAGGTTGATCCGCGGATAGGTTGATTCGCGGCCTTCGATTCCCGCCGATTCCCAATGCGAAAGTTCAAAACCCTGATCAGTGGCCTGTCGTTTACCGAGTGTCCACGCTGGCATGATGGCCGGCTGTACTTCTCGGACTTCTATACGCGACGGGTCTTCGCTGTCGCCCTGGATGGCACGCAAGAAATCATTGCTCAAGTGCCGGGCCAGCCCTCGGGACTTGGATTTCTGCCCGACGGGCGAATGCTGATTGTGTCCATGCGCGATCGCAGGATCATGCGTCGTGAACTCGATGCTTCTCTGGTTGAGTACGCCGATCTGTCGCAACTTGCTCCCTGGTATTTGAACGACATGCTTGTCGATTGCGAGGGGCGGGCCTGGGTGGGTAATTTCGGGTTCGATCTGATGGGGGGCGCCAGGGTTACCACGACGAATCTCATCTGTGTCGATCCGGCTGGTTCCGCGACGGTCGCTGCCGCTGGACTTGGATTTCCCAACGGCATGGTTCTGACTCCAGACGGCAAGAAGATAATTGTCGCGGAGACACTGATGAATCGTCTCACTGCCTTCGATCTCTCCTCTGGCGCACTGGGCAGGCGGCAGACATGGGCAGCCTTCGGCGATCCGCCAACATCGACCGACTTTGCCGAGCTTTTCAGTCAGGTGGATGTTGCGCCCGATGGGATCTGTCTCGATGCGGAGGGGGCCATTTGGGTGGCCGATGCAAAAAACGGCCGCTGCATCCGCGTGGCCGAAGGCGGCGAGATTCTTGAGGGACTCAAGACCGATGGTCTTGGCGTATTCGCCTGCATGCTCGGCGGAGCCGACGGGCGAACACTCTTCGTGTGTGTCGCACCGACCTTCCACGAGGCCGAGGCATCGGAGCACCATCGCGCCGCGATTTGGATGACTACTGTCGATGTTCCCCGGGCCGGACTGCCTTGACCGGCAACGCCAAAATCAGCTCGCGATGAATCGCGGTGTCGAAAACTGACATCAAGTTGTCCGCTCGGAACCTGTCGCCTCCGGCGTTTGCTCTCCATTATCTGTCGGGGCTACGTGGGCGACGATGGCAAGCAAGAATCGCAAGATCATTCTTAGCTGCGCGATTACCGGATCGGTGCATACACCGACCATGTCGGAGTACCTCCCCATCACTCCCCAGCAGATCGTTGATAGCGCGCTTGAGGCTGCGCAGGCCGGTGCGGCCATTCTCCATCTTCACGCCAGAAACCCCGAGAGCGGCCAGCCTTCGGCCGATCCGGCGCACTTCCAGCAGATTTGTCCCGTTCTCGCAGAGCGCACCGACGCCATCCTCAACATTACGACGGGCGGCAGCGCTCGTATGACGATCGAAGAGCGGCTCGGCTATTCGCTGAAGGTCAAGCCCGAGATGTGTTCACTGAACCTCGGATCGATGAACTTTTCGTTTCATCCCGTGGCTGAGCGCATCACTAATTGGCGCTATGACTGGGAGAAAGAGTACGTCGAAGGCAGCAAAGACGTCGTCTTCAGAAATACATTCGCCGATATCGAATACATCGTGCGCCATCTTGGAGAGGAAGGAACTCGCTTCGAATTGGAATGTTATGACGTCGGGCACCTCCATAATCTTGCCTACTTCGTGGATAAGAACCTGATCAAGCCGCCGATTTTTATTCAGGC
>JBAQJF010000086.1:0-39024 GCA_049300195.1 Terriglobales bacterium
TGGCATCGTGATAGACACTCAGGAGTTCGTCGACATCTTCGAGATGGATAATCGAGCGGAGACGCTCTGCTGGCGTGACGGCATCAATCGATCCATGATATTCGCGCGCCGCGCGATTGATAAACGATAGAGTTCCATCCGGCTCGAGGATAAACATGTGTTGCGGGACGGCATCCATCACCTGCGTGATGTTCCGGGTACTCAGATGCGCTGCCGAGTCGGTCTCCATCAAGCGCGTGAAAACCCGCGCACTCAGCATTGAGGCGACGGGCTGATCAGAGTGCGCAATGAAGTCGCGCATTTCTCCGGCGGAAATCGAAGCCGTTTCAACATCCGAAACCAGGTAATTCATAGCAAACTCTCCAAGTGAGTGAGTCGTCGTTCTTGATGGACGTACTATGCAGCCTGTCCGGCGTCGAACGCATCTTGAGATAAGCAGTTTTTTCCGTATTACTGGAGGGTGGTCATCGAATACCACTTTCGGACATTCGCGTCCGTTGGTTTAGGAGACCTGAGTCGCAGTCTTGCACAGGTACGAAACCGATGGGAGGTGCCCGAAAGCGAGGACCATCCTAAGATCTTGCAACAAGGGGGATGACGATCTTGCGCCGGCCAAAGACGCGCGCATCCAAGGAGATCGCGCCGGGTCCCAGTAGCGCAATCGCGAGCGCCACGCCGATTGTATCGAGACTCGGAAGGCTCAAGAGGGAAGACGCCCAGGCCGGATGCCAGAGGTAAACCAAGACACCGGCCAGCACCGAAATGCCCGCGGCTAAACGGGTCAGAAAGCCCAGCACAAAAGAGGTTCCGATTCCGAGGGCGAACAAACCGAGCAGCCCGACTCCCACCTTCAAGCCCTGCGGATCCAGCAGGCAGCTAGATGCCGCGACGACAAGCTTCGCGCCAATCGCTAGCCGCAAGACAAGCAACCCGATGCCGGGCAAGCCGCGCGGAAATGTTCTGTACCAGCGCTGCAATCTCTCGTCTCCTGACATACTGCGGTGAAAGCACCGCATGCACAAAACATATCTGCTCCCGGGCGCGCGCGAATCGCCCGAACTTCAAATTTTCGAATACTACTAAAGTGATATTTGGGGATACTACTGATCGGGACGGGCCTATCGGGGCAGCCCTGTGAGAATTGGGCAACCTTAGAGGTGAATGATGCCCCGCCGGACGGCGATCGTAATCGCTTGCGTCCGATCGCTGGCGCCGAGTTTGTCCATGATGTGTTGGAGGTGAACCTTCACCGTCCCTTCGGATATGAACAGACGGTCGGCGATGTCGCGGTTGCGGTTGCCCTCGGCTACCTGCTGCAGGACCTCGATTTCTCGCGCGCTGAGTGTCTCGTCACTCATGTGGTTGGCCAGTTGCGCGGCAATCTCGGGCGGGATGGCCTTTTTGCCAGCATGCACCTTGCGGATTGCTTCGAGAACCTCCCGGGGCGGCATGCTTTTGAGTATGTAGCCTTTTGCTCCGCCCGCCAGCGCGCGCTCCATTTCCACGTCACCTTCGGAGGACGTAACCATGATGACTCTGGCCTGCGGGGAACCGCTTAAAATCGTGACTACGGCATCGATTCCGCTCATGTCAGGCAGCCGCACGTCCATGAGAGCCACGTCCGGCTGAAGCTCACCAAAGAGTTTGATTGCCTCGTGGCCGGTCGAGCCCTGACCGACGACGCACATGTCGGCTTGAGCGTTGATCAAAGCCGCGAGCCCCTCGCGTACGAGAGGGTGATCGTCGATGCTAAGAACACGAATTTTTGCCGGTTCGTTCACATCTGTGGTCCTTCACTTGATTTCTGGGGCTTGCTTCGCCGCTTTTGGGGATACAACCAAGGCAGCCAGGTCCAGAACCGGCTCGCGGAGCCGTCCTGAAATGCCAGCGCGCCGGGCACCGAGAGTACCATTTCTGTTCCCGCGTCGACACCGCTCAGCACGTTCAGTCGTCCGCCAATTTTTTCGGCCCGCTCCCGCATGCCCGGGAGACCCCAGTGCCCCTCCCGGCCGATCCGCAGCAGTTGGGAATCGATTCCGCAACCATTGTCTCGCACAATGACGCGCAAATGGCGTGACGTATAACCTACCTCAACTTCGATCTTTGAGGCTTGAGAATGGCGGAACGCGTTAATCACGGCCTCGCGGGCGATGAGGTAAGCCTCATCTCGGACGAGCGAGCGTAGCACGCGGGGCTGACCGTCGGTAGTCACGACAAACTCAATGTTCTCCGGCAAAGCAAATTCCTTGGGAAGCAGGGAAAGAGCCTGTTCCAGTCCCTCGGAACTCTGCCGGGAACGAAGGGAGCGCAGGGCGTTGCGCCCTTCCTGGTTCACTTGCTGGAGGAGATCCAGACCGCGTTCCACTGCAGGCTTCGCGGGCGCGTCCGCCTGAAGCTGACTATTCGCCAGATCAAAATGTATGGAAGCGCTGTAGATTCCCTGTAGAAGTGTGTCGTGCAGGTTTCTTGCGATTCGTTCCCGCACCTCGAGCCGCTCCTCAAAGCGGGCTTGCATGGCCGCCGCCAGCCGGCGAAGGCGAAGCACATAAAGGAGGCCGAGCATTCCCGCCACAGCCATAACACAGAAGATTTGAAACAACGCCGTCTGGTAAAACGCGGGAAGTACGACAAAACCAGCTTCCGCGCCGGCCTCATTCCAAATCCCGTCATTGTTGCTGGCCATCACGTGAAAGCGGTAACTCCCGGGTGGCAGGTCGGTGTAAAAAGCCTGACGGCGATTCTGCGGATCCTGCCAGTCCGAGTCGTGTCCCTCAAGCTTGTACCGAAAACGCACTTTTTCAGGAGCAACGAAGCTGAGCGCCGTGTAATCGATTTCAATATCTCGCGTATGCGGCGGAAAGCGGAGGTTCTCGCGCGGGGTGTATTTCTTTCGGTCAGCGACGATCTGCTCCACCTGAACCGGTGGTAAGACTTTGTTTGTATCCAGATGTTCCGGATTGACTACCTGCAAGACATTTTCGTTCGCGAACCATAACCGCCCATCCGGCGCCTTAGATCCCTCGGGACGGAAATTGGTTAAGCCAGTCTGGGCGCCGTCAAATACGTCCAGGGTTCTCATTTTTATCTGGATGTCCGGCTGTTGCCACCAACGGTAGATCTCCGATTGAGCGATCACTATGAATCCGCATTGCGTATCCAGCCAGAGCGAGCCGTTGTTGTCCTTGAGGAGGGTGTAAATGTCGTCGCAGCCGAGACCGTTGTGGGAATCGAGTATCTGCTCCTTTCCTTCTCGCCAGAGAAAGGCTCCGTCCTGCGTCGCTCCCCAGATGGAGTCGTCGGGTTCGACGAGCAGATTGCGAATCGCATGATCCGCGAGACGGTGTGTCGGAAGAGGTTCCAACTGGCCATGACGGAAGCGTGCCAGGACACCGCTCGACAAGCCTAACCACACGCCCTCACTCACGTCGGCAGCCATCGACATGACACGCGGAACTTGCGGGGGAACGAATTCGTCTTCTACTTCAAGGTTCTGTATCCGAAAAAGCGCCGGCTGCGTGACCGAGGCCCAGACATTGTGGTCAGTATCTTCGACAAGGGCCCTTACGATGCCGAGCGGCTTGCCGTCGGGCTTGTTCACCGGATGAAATTTTCCGTTCTCGTAAACGGCCAAACCATTATCTATGCCGACCCAGAGGCGGTGCTCGTGATCCTCCAGTAGGGAAGTGATCAGCCTGCCCGGTAGTCCATTGCGTTTCGCAATGGAGGAGAGCTTGCCCTGGCGGAGAAAGTCCAGTGCCTGCAGGTTTCCGATCCAGACGGTGCCGTCATGAGCGGCGAAGACGGAGTCCGCATCTTCTGAGGTCAGGCCTTCACGAATGGAAAAACTGATCACTGGAGTGTCGTGAAAACGATCAATGCCTCTTGAGGTTGCGACCCAAACATTGCCTTCCCGGTCCTCGTAGAAGCTCTGGACCGAGTCGCTTGATAACCCGTCGGCGCCGCCGAAGTGCTCGGCCTTGTCCCCATGAACGTGGTAAACGCCGTTATTGGCCGTGCCAATCCAGAGTCCCTCGCTGCTGTCGCGCAACAGTGCTGTGACACTCAGTTGCGCTCGATTCAGTTGCGGCAGCGAGTAGTCCTTCCACTCGCCCTGAGTGAGTTGTTGAAGCCCGAGGCCTTTTCCCGTTCGCTCCACTCCCGCCAGAATCGAGCCGTCGGCCCCGCTCGTAATCGCGGTGACACCGCGAAGCAGATCGTTGCCCCGCAGAGCTTTGATGGCGAATGTCTTTACCTCGCCCGACGCGACCTTACCCGGCACGACCTTGCCCGGCACGACCTTGCCCGGCACCCAATTGCCGACGCCGAGAGAACTGCCGAACCAGAGATTCCCTTGTGCGTCCCCGAAAAGGGGCTGCGCGAAAGGGAACGGTATTCCTTCCGAAGGGCCGTGGCAGTGGAGCGTGTCTTCTGCCACTTCGCAAAGAGGGCCGGCATGGTCGCGCACCTGGCTCTGAGTAATCCAGACTTTTCCTTGAGGTCCCTCGATGAGGGACTCGATAAAGGCGGATCCGCCCTGGATGCTAGTCAATTCAAAATGGTTCCACTTGACCAGACCCCTCGAAGTGCCGATCCACAAACTTCCGTCATGCGTCCCAAGCAGAGAATGTACGCGTGAACTTGGCAGATGTTCACCCTTGGGGGCGGTCCACGGAACAAATCGTACCCCGTCAAAGCGAACAAGCCCGGCCTCGGTTCCGATCCACAAGTAGCCGTCGGCGGTTTGGGCGATGGCTTGGGGAGTTCCGTTGAAGAAGCCGTCAGAAATTCGCCACGCGGTGTGGGCATATTGGGAGATCTGCCGGCTGGGGTCAAGTGCAGAACATGAAATCGTAAAGAGAGCCAGAGAAATAATGAAACCAAACAATGGCCGCAAGCAGAGTGGCTTCGGCCCTGTCGAAAGATGGAGCGCGAGACCACGCAATCTGTAGGGGCGCGAGTTCAATAGCCTTTCTCCGCTCTACCACCACATACCCAGATTCATGTCAGACAGGATCAATCGCCTGCGTGCGTGCAAGCGCGCTTGATTATAAACGCCTCGAACCAATAACCAGAACAATGACCCTGTGACTGGATTGGAAGCGAGGCCAGACTTGCTCTCGCTTTGACAAACGCGAACCAACGTCACGAAATCTCGTGAGATTCTCCGGCCCTCAGGACCCTTCAACTCCCGCAAGCGCGATCCTTTCAAGGACTTCCGATTTGGCGCCAGGTTGCATCTGCTCAGATGTCGCCGAAATCTGAGTCCGGGACCTGTTTTCGGGACCAAATCATTTTGGTGGCACCCACGCTTGGAGGGAAAATCAGGTTTCAAGAATGACCATTCATAGATGAAGGATAAGATGAAAAATACATTTTTTCTCACCCTTATTGTTCTTGCTGCACTTCCAGCCGCTGCGAAAAAAAAGGCGACTCCGAATTGCTTTGCAAATGGTGATGGCGGATCTTCGGTAGGCCAAGATTATGCTGCTCGGGTCGACGGATTGCTGCGAGACGCTCATGCCAGCTTGCGGAGCATTTCTGAACGCGTGGAAGCCGGAAGTATGAGCCCCGACCGGGCTAAGGAACTAAAGCTCGCCGTAACGCTAGACACGATCTCTCGCCTGGACACACTTTCAGCGGTCTACGATGTGCGCCTTCATAAGAATGGTGTGATTCACAACAAGACGCAAGCGGCTAGTAACGACTGCGTCGCCGATAAATTGGACCACACACATAGTGGCAATGGCACCATCAGCGTGAAGGAACTCAAATCAGAACACGAGGTTTATGAAGACCTGCCGTTTGCCGAATTAAGAGATCACTTTGATGCGATCGAATCGAGTGGATACAGCGTGAGCCTGTTTACGGACTGGCAAAAACAGCGGGTCAACGGAATTCGTCGAATTCTGCAAACGGTTTGATCCCGAAGGCAAGTTCCGGAATCAGTTTTTAAATCAGAACGTTTTTAGCTGACCGCCGAGTCAGCCGCTTCGGTTCGAAATGGGGGAAGCAATCGTCAGAGCATTTCTTGCTCCACTATATGATCCGCGAACCATTACTATTTCTTACTGAAACCGCTTCAGGTAGCCATCCGTGTTGCGTAGTTTCAGTTATTTACGATCGGACCCAGTGCTTTCACGGCGGTAACACGGGTTCAAATCTCGTCGGGGACGCCAAGCCCAATCAATGAGTTACCGGGACTTCCCCGGAAACTCGGGGTACAACGACGGTACAACTTGGCTTTGAGCGGATCATGCCTATTATCCTGCTTTGCGCCGCTCGCTTTTGCGGACTTAGGGTCTGGGTGTAGGTGTCCAGGGTCGTTTTCGCCGTTGAGTGCCACAACAGTTCTTGTACAACCTTGACATCCTCGACGTTGCCCTTTGATCCACAACTTCCTCAATGCGTGAGAACGGAGTAGGCTGGCGAATTGACCTGCACACAAAAACAAAGAGGACAAGTGCCAATGCGTATATTGACCCCGTCGCCGCGTATGCGCGACGGCGCCCGACGAGATGGCTACGTGGGGCAAGCTCAAATCCGGCCGAGAATCAGAAGAATGACGACGATGACGAGGATAAGCCCCAATCCTCCGCTGGGGTAATAGCCCCAGCTTCGGCTGTGTGGCCAACTCGGCAGCACACCGAGGAGCGCCAAGACCAAAATCACGATCAATATTGTTCCAATCATATCTTGCTCCTTGTCATAAATTCATAACGGTGCAGCCTCGCTTGAGGCTGCACCGTGGTATAGCTTTACATTTACATTGAGATGTTGACCGCGATTGCGACATCGGGATACCGACGATTAAACAGGTAGTAACCGTTGTCGACGTAGGCGACATAAACGTCGTCGTTGTCATACCAGTCATTCCCCCAGGATTCTGGCCACGGGTCAACGAGGCTGATCCAATAGCCGTCGTACTGGAAGCGCGGAAATCCGCCCACAACCAGGAAGGGGAGTCCGTAGATGCGGAATCCATGGTCTGCTCCGAAGTATCCACGGAACCGGTCTTCAGGGATGCGGTAGCCATGGTAGCCACCGCGTTGTTGCCAGTTGCGGTGATCGGAATTCCAGTTCTGGGATCGATGCTGCTGCCATGAAGCCTGCTCTACCCGTTGCTGTTCCGGGGACCGCTGCGGATGTCCGTTGCCGCGCTGTTGCTGAGCGCGCTGCTCGGTCTGCCTGTTCTGGTTCTTTTGCTGTTGCTGAGCGCGCTCCTCGGTTTGCTTGTTCTGGTTCTTTTGCTGTTGAGCGCGTTGCTGGGTCTGCTTGTTCTCGGTCTTTTGCTGTTGCTGGGCACGCTCCTGGGTTTGTTTGTTCTCACTCTGCTTTTGCGGTTGCTGGTGCTGTTTTTGAACGCCCTGCTCTTGAGCGTGCTGTTTTTGAGCATGCTGCGGCTCGGGCTTGGCTTGCTCGTGTTTGCTCTGTTGCTGTTCGGGGTGGTCCTGCTTCTCGCTTTTCTGTTCCTGCTGCGCGAGCACAGAAGTGCTCGCGAGAAGCAGAGACAGAACGGTTGTGCCGGTAATCCCAATTATTTTCATGAATGCCTCTATTCTGATTCGTGAGGTACGCCTGCGCTAGCGCAAGCTTCCTGTGGTTGCGTTGACCGGATTGCCAATCGCTTCACCGGATACGACGAGTTCCACTCTTCGATTTTGCTGCCGTCCCGCCGAGTTATCGTTCGAGGCCACCGGCAAGGTGTTGCCGAAGCCTTTGGCCGAAACTGAATTCGTCAACACACCTTCCTGGACGAGGTAGTCGCGCACGGAGTCGGCGCGGTTCTCAGACAGTGTTTGATTCATGGCATCGGTGCCCACATTGTCCGTGTAGCCGCCGACTTCGATGTTGAGCGAAGGATAGGCCAGCAAAATGCCGGCGACCTTTGCCAGTTTCTCGCGTGCGCCCGGCTTCAGCGAATACTTTCCCGTGTCAAACAACACATCGGACATGCTGACGATGAGGCCACGTGCGCTATCGCGAGTCTGAAGAATTGAGTTCAGCTGCTCGGACAATTTTGTGCGCAAGGCCGTTTTGTCGGTTTCTGCCTGTTGCACGTTGTCCTGCGCGGTCTGTGCTGCCAAGCGAGACTGTTCGGCATCCGCCTGGGCAGCAGAGACTTCACTGGCTGACACGGCCTGGTTCTCAGCCAGGTCGGCTTGCGCCTGCGCGGTCGCGGTTTGCGCATCCGCGGCTTGGGCGCGAGCGTTTGCGGCATCCGACTCAGCCTGAACCTTGGCGGCCCGGGCGTTGCGCGCATCGCGTTCGGCCTGAGTGGTTTCCGCCTGAGCTTGCGCCTGCGCGTCAGCGGACGACTGGCGTTCGTCAGCAAGCCGAATTTCATCCATCCTCTTGACGGCGATTTCACGCGCATCCTCGGAAGTCTGAACGGCGTCGCGACAGACTGCGATCAACGGCTTTTTCTCCAGATGCTTTCTCAGCGCGTATTCATCGGCATTGTTCATCAGTTCGGCCGCATGACGATAGCTGTCGGGAGCGAACTGTTCCGCTCCCTCCGATTGCGCGATGCGGAAAGCATTGCGCGCTTCGAAGTATTCGAGGGGCAATCTGGAATCGAGAACGACCGGATCAAACCTATAACCGGTTGGGATGTAGCCGCCTCGGCCAATCAGTTCATACTTTGCATCAACCGCTTCAATCGTGCCCTTGGTGTCATCGCGAACAATATTCTCAAGCACCACAACGTTGCTCGGCTGCCGCACCGCATAGTAAGGTTCCGCGGTGACGACCAGAGCGAAGGCCTGAAGGTCGGTGGTGACATCCACCTTACTGCGGTGATTGTCGCCGACCAGTATTTCGCCGAGATTTACGGCGCGGCCCTCGGGTGAAATCGCCCAGAGGACGTAGGTCAGATACTCGCTACCGAAGGTCGTGGGGTTTTGCAGGTTGCCGAATTCAACTTCGATTTCCATGTAGCCCTTTTTGCTTTCGACTTTGGCCTGGCCATCGGCTCCGGGCATCAAGGCTGTTCCGGCGAAATCGATCTTGGTGGCGCCGCTTCGGTGCCGGTAGTTCACAGCCTGCACGTTGCGGCTGACGACGGTTACCCGAAATGTCGGGGTTTGAGCCATCGGCTCGACGCTAATCGATGTTGGAGAATTGGTTTGAGCGAATGCACTCATGCTGAAGGTGATTCCTACCGCGACCGCTAATAAAGTCTTCGTTTTCAAAGTTGCTCCTTGGTACAGATATCGTCTGTCAAACCGATATGGTGTTGGTGCGTTGAGACCTCTGTTCTTTTTTTTCGTTCCTATATGTGCATGCTTGAAAGAGAGTGAAAGAGCCCGAAAAATATTCAGCAGCCACAGAACGACGGCAATGACCACGACGCCGTTCAGGATCGACTTGATGGTTCCCTGCATAGGGATGAATCGGTTTACCCACCACAGGAGGACACCCACCATAATCAGAACTTCCAAGAGTTGAACTAAAGGGATATCTTCTGACCTTCCTTCTTTCGCGGACTAATAACTCTCGTCCGCGCGTCATCAGGGCTGCCTTATTTCAATGTTCGCGGAATCGGTTCGAGGCTTTCAGGGTCGAATCGTATCGCCGCAAGGTTTGGCGGCGTATAGACGGATGAAAAGCACCGATTGGCTGGATGTGATCGCTTGGTGGGTTGTTCCGCCCCCATCGTCGGCGACCTGGAAATCAAGGCTGCGAATCAGCGTTCATAGCCCCTGTCTACACACTCAGTAGATAAAGGCTAATTGCGGGGAGTTCTAATGTCTGAGCTAGATAGCTCACATTCCGGAATATACGTGTTGGCCCCTTCCTCAATCCCCAGCCCGCCGGCCGCTCTCGCATCTGCCATTGGCGTCCAGCCAGGCTAGCAAAGTATGCACACTGGCTCGGGCCAGAGCGATGGCGCAGTCAGCAGCTCCGTAGTAGATGTTAAGGGTGTCACCGTCCGGATCCATGGTGTATCCGCAAGGAAACACGACATCATTGACGTCGCCGTGACGTTCGTAGTCGGCCTCCGGCCCAAAGATCCACGAGTCGCCCCGGCGCAGGCACTTTTCAGGGTTCTCCAGGTCAAAGAGGGCGAGACCCAATCGATACAAGCAGCCAGAAGGGGTGTGCCGAACGCCGTGGTAGAGCGTAAGCCACCCGTTTGTGGTTTCGATCGGGGGCGGTGACAAACCGATCTTGTTGGCATCCCACCAGGCGCCGCGACGAGCTTCCAGAAGCAGCCTATGCCGTCCCCAGTAGCGCAGGTCCGGGGAGTAGGAAATCCACATATGTGAGCCAAGGGGCGTCATCGGCCGATGTATGAGCGCCCAATGGCCGTTAATTCTTCGCGGCAGAAGCGCCGAATCTTTGTCATCGGGCGGCATGATGACCCCGTAGCGCTCGAAGGTGCGGAAATCCTTGGTCAACGCGAGAGAGACTCCGGGACCACCGCGGGAATAAGACGTGTAGGTAATAACATATTGCTGCAATTCCGGAGCGAACGTAATACGCGGATCTTCGATGCCCCAGATCTCCTCGGGATGATCCTTCGGGTTCGGCATCATCGTCGGCTCGCGATCAATTTGCCAACCGTCCACGCCGTTTTTTGAGCGCGCAGCACAAAGATGTGACAGGCCGCGCCGGTCTTCCACCCGGCAGAGCAGTAGCGTTGAGCCATCCTCCAGCAGGGTTGCCCCGGCATTGAACACACTATTGATAGAGTAGGGCCAGTCTTTGCTGGTCAGAATCGGATTGGCGGGATGGCGAAGGAGCAGAGGCTCGTGACGAATTATTGCGGCAACCGTCATAGGATTTCACAAGAAAAACAGAAATAATTTCAAAGTACGGGTTCGGCGACTTCAGTCTTATCTGTGTCTTTACCGTTGCCATGGCTCCTGCGGATGCTGACCAGCTCAGGACCGGATCGTGGAACATCCAGTTCGCCCAGCATGCGCATTTCGACCTGCGCCATCAGGAAGGCCAGGGTCGATTCTGCTCCCTGATTCGCGTTCACGCGCTCCGGGTGCAGACCGTCTCGGCAACCACCAGTCGAGGGATCGTACAACGGAATCTGCAAGTCGTTGCTGCCAAGAAACCAGTTGAAGGCTGACCACGCTTGCTTGCGCCAACGATCGTCTCCAGTTATACGATAGGCCTCGAGACAGGCAGAAACCGCGCCGCCTGCCTCAACCGGTTGTTGATCGAAGCGGGCTCGCTCGCCGCCCTTCCGGTAAAACCCTTGCGAGCCAATGGGCACGAAATGATCCTGCCCGGCGAAGCGCTGCACTTCACCAAGCCAATTCAGGGACTCGAGGCCAATGGATAGCATCTCGTGGTCCGAGCGGTGATCACCGGCGATCAGCACAGCCTGGGCCAATTTGGCATTGGAGTAAGCTAGAACATCTTCAAACCAGCACCAGTCTGACGACTGATTCCCCTTGAAGTTATCGACCAGGCGAGTAGCCAGGATCGAACTCACTCTTTGCGCATCCCGGTCGCCGGGAAAGGAGGCGAGATACTCTTGAATCCCCAACAATCCGAAAGCCCATGCGCGCGGACTGGAGAAGGAGATCGCCGCCGGCACGGCCATCTCAAAAAGCCGCCCGGCCGCTCCTCGAAGTGCCTGATCTTTCGATCGCCCGAGAACTGTCCCCAGCGCCCAAAGCGCGCGGCCATGGCAGTCCTCCGACCCTTCCGCCTCGCTCCACATGCGCGCGTAAGTCATGAAGTTTCTGAACCTTCCGTTGGCGGGATTCAGAGCGTGTCCGAGAAAAGCCAGGTACCGCGGCGCTAGGTCATTCAATACTCGCGGCTCCGTTTGATTCAATTGCTCGAGGAGAACAGTCAAGATTAGAGCGCGCGCGTTATCGTCGGTGGTATATCCCTCGGCATAGTTGGGAACCGCGAAGGTCGCGTGCTGGAGCAGGCCCGTGTCATCCGTTAACCGAAGCAAGTGGTCCAGGTCGAGTGCCGGCAGTTTATTGAAACATTTTTCCACCGTTGCATCCGCGGCTGTCACGCGCGGCTCTTGCATGCGGTCGCTGCGAGCCCGTGCAAAACTTGCAATGTACCCCTGCGCGACTTTCTTCCAGATCATTTCCCGTGAGTACAAATACCCCCGCTTTCGCATGGCATGCCGGATCGCAGGCGTGTCCAACAGCTCGACCGTCTTGCGGGCAATCGCCTCCGGATCCTGGAAAGGAACGAGTGCGCCGCGGCGGTCGTTCAATAGCTCGATGGCGTGCCAGTATGGAGTGGAGATGATCGCCTTGCCCGCGCCGAGCGCATAAGCAAGCGTGCCCGAGACCACCTGTGCTTCGTGGCGATAGGGAGTGATATAGATGTCCGCCGCGCCAATAAACTCGGCCATCTCCGCAGGAGACGCAAAGCGGTTGTGGAAGAACACGTTCGATTCCACGCCGATCTCCTTCGCCAGGGCCTGCAAGTGCTCGCGGTACTGATCGCCCTCGCGGCGAAGAATGTGAGGGTGAGTGGCTCCCGCGACCAGGTAAACCACATTCTTGTGCTTCGACAAAATGTGGGGTAGCGCTTGAATCACATTCTCGATTCCCTTATTCGGCGAGAGCAACCCGAATGTGAGAAGTACTGCTTTGCCTTCCACGGCGAAGCGGTCTTTGTAGAAATTGGGATCGAGGAACGGGAGGTCGGGAACGCCATGGGGAACCATGTCGATCTTGTGTCCCGGTACTTTGAAAATTTCCTGCAGAAACTGCGAAGACAGCTCACTCATTACGATCAGACGATCGGAGAGAGCTGCGATCTCCTCCATCACCTGGCGCTGGTCGGGATTAGGCTCGCGAAGAACCGTATGCAGCGTAGTGATGACCGGCATTTTCAGTCGCCGAAGGAAAGTCAGAATGTGACTGCCCGCCGGGCCGCCAAAGATTCCATACTCGTGTTGCAGACACACCAAATCGAAGTTCGTAAAATTCAGGAAGTCAGCGGCCTGCTCATAGGAGGACAGATCGTCCTGCGCCAGCGCCAACCGCACCCGCGACGGGTAGTCATATCCCGATTCCGTGTCGTTGACGGGGAGCGCGACCAATTTCGCCGCGCCACATTCAGCGGAGATTGCATCGCACAAGTCGGTGGTAAAAGTGGCGATTCCACATTGCCTCGGCAGATAGTTGCCGACCACCGCAATCCGGCTCGGCAAGCCCGCGTTCGATTGCAGACGAATAGGCGCAGCCGGCACCTGGGTGGACGGCTTGGGGCTTTCGCTCGTAAGTCCCAGCGTCTGCATGGAAGGTATGGTTTCGATTACTGACATCATTAGTCCTGAACACCTTGGCCTGGAACAGCTTGACGATTTCCTGGCAGAACGGCAGTTCTCCCTTGCATCAGTATTCGCTTGCGCGAGCAATGCGACTGGTCAAAATTGCTCAGCATTGCAATCGGGGATTGTCTAGAGTCCTGGCTATAGCAAGGTTGCCCGGGGTTTTTCATGCACCATACCCGAGAGTGAGCTACGATGGCGCCAATTGTTCAAGTCGGCACGGTCTTGATCGGCGAAGAGTCGCCCCGTATGAAGGAGGTTCTGGCTCTACAGCGGGAACCATATTTCGAGAACTGGAGCGTCGTGAAGTTGCTTGATGGCATCACTCTCGACAAAACAATTCACGCTGCACGATGGAACTTTCTTTTCATGGCCGGCGAAATCAAGGCCACGTTTTTCGGCGCGATTGGAGCGGACAAGATCCGGCGAGCTTTGGAACAAATCGCGCGCAAGGTAAAGGATCAGAACTTTAATTGCCTCGAAGTGACTGCCATTGTGGCCAAGCGCTTTCTTGGCGTGCCCTATGCGACTATTTCCGCGCACTCGCGCCATATCCAACAAAGCTATCGGCTTGACAACGTCGAGACTCGGCAGAACGGCCGATGAGATTTGGACTGGGCTGGATCTGACCGAGAAACCTCTATCAAACTCCCGATTCCTTAGCAAGCAAAACACAGTTTGGCGAAACAGAGCCGCATCGTCTCATCGTCTGGCGATGCCTGCCGATTGCTTTTCCACTGACTCGCTTGCGGAAAGTTTCCGATCTCGATGAGGCTCGGTCCGCAAAGCACCGGTATGCAGTTCACATGCTTCGCCGACGGCGGCACCGCAAGTAGTACAGGGCACGGACAAGATCTGTTTTGGAGTAAGTTCTTTTGTCTTCACATTCCGCATCATGCCTTGTTTCACGGTAGAGATGTGCTCATTATTGCTCACTTTTTCAACATAATTTGTGCCACGGCAAGCTAGAGTCCCAGTTCGTAGTCTTACTTGCTGGGTTGTGCAAAAGTGAACAGTCTTGGGGCTAAGTTTTTGAGAAAATATGCGGGTGTGTAGCTCTCGCCGGGAGAAGGAATTTGTTACTGCCAACTAAATCCGCGAAGAAGGGACGCGCGTTCGATCCGAAGAACTTTCTCGCCACTATAGGCGCAGGCAGGACAGTCGTAGCCTTTCGCAAGAAGCAAACGATCTTCGCGCAAGGGGATTCGGCGGACACTATCTTCTACATACAAAGTGGTAAGGTTCGACTCACTGTCGTATCCAAGGCCGGCAAGGAAGCAACTCTCGGAATACTGAGTGTGGGAGAGTTTTTCGGAGAAGGTGGCTTGGCCGGCCAGCCGCTCCGCATGGGGTCGGCAACCGCAATGATCGATTGCGAACTTCTGAGGATCGACAAAGAGGCGATGATGCTCGCTCTTCACCGCGAACACAGGTTCTCGGATCTGTTTGTGGCCTATCTGCTGGCACGAAACATTCGATATGAAGAGGATTTAGTTGACCAACTCTTCAATTCGAGCGAAAAGAGGCTGGCTCGAATCCTGCTCTTGCTGGCTCACTTTGGCAAGGAAGGCGTACCCGAGACGGTAATTCCCAAGATCAGTCAGGAGACTCTGGCGGAGATGATCGGTACCACCCGGTCGCGAGTTAGTTTTTTCATGAACAGGTTCAGAAAGCTGGGCTTCCTCGACTATGGCGGCGAGGGCCTGCAAGTTCATAGTTCTCTTCTCAACGTCGTGCTTCACGACTAGCGTTCGACTCCGCCCCAAAAACATATACACACGTCGCAGTGCGCGGGCGAACAGCCGAAATCCCACTGAGCAGTTTTGATCAGACGCCGCAACCTCCAGATGGGAGAATTGTCCATCAGCAAGTGTGGAGCACCCAGGAATAGAGGATGTGGTATGTGGATTCTTGCAAGGTATTCGCGAGGCCGCCCTTCTCGCGCTCAACTTGAATCGCTACTCGTAGAACGTACAATCGCGCTGCAAAAACTTTCCCAGCGTCTTCTCCGATTGCAGGACGAGGAGAGACGCCGCATCGCCCGTGATTTACATGACGTCACCGGACAAACCCTGGCCGCCTTGAAAATGGCTGTGGCTGAGCTGGAGCGCGGACTACAAAGCAATTCGTGCATGTCGACCGTGTTGACCGAGATCGACGCGCTGGCTGAGCAGGCGCTGCAGGAGATTCGCACCACGTCCTACCTGCTCCATCCGCCTTTGCTCGACGAGGTTGGCTTCACTGCCGCCGCAGAGTGGTACGTGGAGGGCTTTGCCAAGAGGAGCGGGATCAACGCCACATTGGATCTCGACAAAGAGAATGAGCGATTGCCCGTCGCGATTGAGACGGCGCTGTTCCGGGTTCTGCAAGAGAGCCTGACCAACGTGCACCGCTACTCAGGATCTCCAGTCGTGAGCGTTCGTTTCCAATGCGAGGCCGAAACTGTAATCCTGGAAATCGCGGATCGCGGATGCGGCATGCCCGTGGAATTGTTGCAACGTCTGGCCCAAGGCTCCGCGGAAAACGGGGTGGGGCTGGCCGGAATGCGCGAGCGATTGCGCGCACTGAACGGCAATCTGGAAATCAAGTCCGATGCGTCCGGAACAAGTCTGCGAGCCATGATTCCGTTGTTCGTCGAGGATCAGCCCGCTGCTTTCTGCTTGGATTGTGGGCCGGCTGTTTTCCCCATAGCCGCTCCTTCATCGCAAAGTGGTCCTTCCTTATGAGCAACCTGCGAATTTTGGTGGCTGACGACCATGAGATCGTACGTTGCGGTCTGGTTTCTCTAATCGGTTCGCATCGGGGCTGGGAAGTGTGCGCCGAAGCCGAGAACGGCCGAATGGCAGTGAGCCAAGCTAAGGAGTTGAAGCCTGACATTGCCATTCTTGATATTGGAATGCCGATTCTTAACGGCTTGGAAGCGACTAAGGAAATTCTTCGGGACAACCCGCAAGTCAAAGTTTTGATCTTGACGCTTCTGGACGCGGAACGAGTCATTCAAGCTACGCGGGACGCGGGGGCACGCGGCTACATCCTGAAATCCGACGCTTCGCGGGTCTTGGTTGTGGCGATACAGGCGCTCGAATACGACAACACTTTTTTTACCTCGCGAGTGGCGCAGATGGTTCATGGGGGATACCTGGAAAATGTCCACAGCGCCAAAAAGAAGAGGATGGTTGTGCCTTCCCTGGGGCCGCGCGAGCGAGAAGTGCTTCAGTTGCTGGCGGAAGGAGAGTCGACCAAGCAGGTGGCCGGTCTCTTAAATATCAGGCCTCGGACGGCGGACTCTCACCGCAGCAACATTATGCGAAAACTCGGGACTCACAAAATCGTTGGACTCGTGATGTATGCAATCCGAAATGGCATCATGCAAGTTCCGGTCAGCGACACCGATGCCGAGACAAGTGCCTCCTCGACCATTTAGCTTCCAGCCTCCTGGGGCCCAGGTTCGCCCGCGATTGCTATCCCGTTCGGGTCTTAACTGGGCTCCGTAGCCACCGATAATACTGGTCCCCGTGATCAATTTTGAACATCTAGACGAGCTGGCACTCCATGCGTACGATTGCCATCGCTGGCTAATTTCTTGATTTCATTGGGGGTTAGGTTCGCGAATGGCAAGTAAACGTACGCTCGGTCTCAGCCCCGCAGTTCTCCGCAAAAAGTTCCATTCCGGGATGACTGCACGGCTCTATCGAGACAAGGAGGTCGTCTTTGCCCAAGGGGACCCATGCGACTCTATCTTCTACATCCAAAGCGGCACGGTGAAGCTTACGGTGCTCTCGGCGCGTCACAAGAAAGCCGTAATCGCGATCGTGCGGCGAGGCAGTTTTTTTGGCGAAGCCTGTCTCGGAGGGCAGGCTCTGCGGATTTGCACCGCCCGATCGATTGGTCAGTCCACCATCGTCCGGCTGCGGAAGGGGAGCACAGCTCGCATGCTCAAGCGAGACCCTGAATTTGCAACCCTGTTTAACGCGTATCTGCTTTCGCGAATTATTCGAATCGAGGAAGACCTGATAGATCAATTTTTCAATTTCAGCGAACGGCGTCTGGCTCGGGTTCTATTATTGTTTGGGCATATAAATGAAGAATCAAAACCGGACTGCCCCCTTGCGGTGAGCCAGACAACCCTGGCCGAAATGGTTGGTACAACCCGCGCACGAGTCAGCAAATTTATGAATGAGTTCAAGAGAAGGGGCTTCATCCGCTACAACGGCGGCTTGCAAATAAACGGGCCGCTGATCACTAGCTTCCTGCAGACTCGGCCCATGTCCGTCAAAGCGAAAACATAGACCGGCCGCAAGACGCCCGCGTTCGCCGCAGACTTGTGATCGAATTAGTGCCGATCTACCGGATCGATAACTTAGATTAGTAGCGCGGAATGAGCCAGAAAGAATCATTGTGACTCACGATCCCGTACCAAGAGTTTGACAATCGTGTTGCGGGGGTCGACGGTGGGTTAGTGAGGTGGTATCCACCTCTTTCAGGTTCCCTGAAATTAAGTCAGCCCATCTGAAGTTTTCTCCCCTTAGCGTTCGCTACTACAACCTTTAGGAGGTTCAATATGTTTGCACGCAATGTCTATTTTCATTTGAAGTCGAATATGCTTTCTGACTATAACCGGATCGTTGAGAATGAAATTTTACCTTTACTCCGCAAGCAGAAGGGTTTTCAGGAAGAGATCACGTTGTCGAATCCCGGCAGCCACGCGACTGCGATCAGTCTGTGGGACACGAAAGCCAATGCGGAAGCCTACAACACCAATCAGTACCCGGAAGTGTTGCGAGCATTTGCAAAAGTGATCGATGGAACGCCGAGGGTTCAGACGTTTGAAGCCGTCACCTCGACTCTCCATTCCCTCGCAACCGTGTAAGAAGGGTTCGTCCACTATGAGGGGCAGCCTGGTTGAAAGGCTGCCCATTTAATGGATAACTTCATGTTTGCAAGATTGGTTTTGCCCATGCTGTCTGTTTGGTATCGTTCCGTTTCGACCAGCGGCGCGAAACAGCCTGCGGAATCAAAGTGCCGAAGACAAAGCCAGTCGATCGAACCCTGTTTTGAAACCAGCACTGCTGTGTGGCAGTCGCCGATGATGCCGTAAGCTTCGACAGATATCCGGTGCGTACTGCGTCCGATCAGCTGCAATTAGGCGCGCCTGATCGTGTGCGTGGCTAGCTTGCTGATCTAGGCGGCGGCTGCCGCCTTCTAAAAAGCACGCGAAAGCCACTGATAAGACCAGGGCAGCGCCCCAAGCTGAACGGGTGAAGAAAAAATCCAATCCTCATCGGGCCGAGAATTGACTGGTTCGCTTCCATGCCTTCAACACCTCCAACACCTCGGTATCTATCGCCATGAGCCGCCCAGAGTAGATTGGTTTAGCTTCACTCGACAATCGCAGAGAGACCAGTGAACTCTTGAAATGCCAGGTGCCGCGGGGAAAGCACCGTGTACCGCGGCACTGGCATGGTATTTGAGAAAGGTTCGATGAGGGTTTCCGTGGGCGTTTAAGGGCTCAGGGAGTTCTTCCAACTTCTAGTGCCAAGCTTCGCGGTACAAGGACGGTACAAGTTGAGTCTGTTCCTTCGCATCATTAATGATTCCTTACAGGGCGTTGCGTTGCGACCGCTGCCTTGTAATTACAACGTGATACAACAAATCTGCGCCCTTTCACGGCGTAACGCGGGTTCAAATCCCGTCGGGGACGCCAAATCTAAATCTTCGGCAAGAATTGGGAAACTTGCCGAATACTGCTCATTTTGGTGCCCAGTAGGGTATCGGCCCGCCATTCTGAATACTCACAAGTAGCGCCCATCCTTGACACTTCCTCCAAGGCGACCTAGCCTCGCAGAACCAAAGTGATGTTTGCATACGACCATTTGGGCGTCTTGAATCGCGCCTAAGGCTGGCCGGTTGTCGGGTGCGGAATGCCCTTTTGGAACCTTACGGCGCGACCAACTGGAGCTTAGACTCGTCTTTTCATCCACACGCAAACTTATGCTTGGCAGGCGAATACTGAAGCTCTTGTGCTCATCGGCTACCAGAAAAAGTGGCTGGAGTGCGTTGCTTGTGGTTGCTGGTCTGATCGGGCTGGCAGGTTGCCAGGGACTGGGCGGGAAGACGCAGGACCAAGGTCCGGGGGTGCTTACGCCATCGCCCTCCAGCCTGAGCTTTGGCAATGTGCAGACGGGAACCAGCCAGACCAAGAGCGACACGGTTACCAACACGGGCCAATCGAGCCTCACTATATCGCAGATCACAATCACCGGGGCCGGGTTCAGCATCAGCGGCATCACGGCTCCAGTGACCCTCGCGGCCGGAGATAGCGCCAGCTTTACGTTGCAGTTCGCGCCGACTACGGACGGCGCGGTCAGCGGCAATATCGCCTTCGCCACGGACAATGGCACGGTGAATCTTCCTCTCTCAGGAACCGGAGTGGAGGCAGGGGACATAACGGCCAGTCCATCGAGCATTAATTTCGGTAGCGTTGTAATCGGCAGCGCCGCGTCCCAAACGGTGACACTGAAAAACACCGGGGGCGCCAATGTCACCATCACCGCGGCGGCGGTCTCGGGAACGGGCTTCAGCGATAGTGGATTGATCTTGCCGCTAACTCTTACACCCAATCAAACATCGACTTTTAGTGTTAGCTTTGCGCCGACGATTACTGGCACTGTAAACGGCAATGTTGCGCTGACAGTCACGGGAGAACCGGAGCTGGACGTTCCCCTTGCCGGCATGGGTTTGGCTCCCGCGATTTTGACCGCGAGCCCGACCAGCCTGACTTTCACGAATATCGTGGTGGGCACGAATTCAACCCAAACGGAGACCATCAAGAATACTGGCGGTGCGAGCGCCCAGATCACCGCCGTGACGGCGACCGGTACGGGCTTCAGCGTTTCTGGAATTACGCTGCCAGCGACACTCGGAGCGGGGCAAAGCGTTACGTTCAACGTGACGTTTGCGCCCCAGGCGGCGGGCAGCTTCAACGGCAACGTTGCCGTTACGTCGAATGCCCAGAACCCGACTTTGAATATTCCGGTCTCGGGAACGGCAGTAGCGGCGGGGAATCTGACGGCCAGTCCAACAAGTATCAATTTCGGCAATGTCGTAATAGGGAGCAGCGCATCACAAACCGTGACCTTGAAGAACACCGGCGGCGCGAATGTGACGGTCACGGCGGCGTCGATCTCGGGCACGGGCTTCAGCTTTAACGGATTGACTTTGCCGCTGACGCTCACCCCAAATCAGACTTCGGGGTTCAACGTGAAGTTCACGCCGGCTTCGGCGGGCGTGGTCAATGGCACGATGTCGCTGACGGTGACCGGATCGGCGAATGTGGGTATTCCGCTGACGGGCGACGGACTGACCCCCGCGACCCTAATGGCCAATCCGACGAGCTTGACCTTTACGAACATCGTGGTTGGGAAGAGTTCTACGCAGACGGAAACGATCAAGAATACCGGCGGTACGAGCGCTCAGATCACTGGGGTGGCGGCGACCGGAACAGGCTTCAGCGTTTCTGGAATTACCCTGCCGGTATCACTCGGAGCGGGGCAAAGCGTTTCGTTCAATGTGACGTTCACGCCGCCGGCGGCGGGAAGTTTTAGCGGCAACGTGGCGGTTACGTCGAATGCGCAGAACCCGACGCTGAATATCCCAGTGTCAGGTACAGCGATCAGCGCGCAGGGGACCTTGAGCGTGACCAGCCCGATCAACGTGGGCAACGTGGTAGTGGGGACAGGCGGAACGGCGACTGGAACGTTGACTGCGAGCTCGGCAACCGTGATGGTTTCATCGGTCGGCGTGACGGGCGCGAATGCAACAGAGTTTTCAGTTACCGGCCTGACGTTCCCTGTGACCGTCAACGTCGGTTCGCCGGTGTCATTTATTGTGAACTTCACTCCGACGGCTACCGGGGCTGCGTCGGCAACGGCTTCGTTTGTCAGCAATGCCTCGAACTCGCCAACTTCTTCCACCTTGAACGGCACTGGTACGGCGGCGCCCGTACACAGCGTCCAGTTGACATGGATTGCGAGCCCGACTGGGGACGTCACGAGCTACAACGTCTATCGTGCGGTGTTTGCCACTTCCTGCGGGACGTACTCGAATGTCGGTTCAACGGTTGTTCCGACCACTACGTTTACCGATAACAACGTGACCGACGGTACGACTTACTGCTATGCGACGACGGCCGTCGACCCGTCAGGCGAAAGCGCATATTCGAACATCGCCCAGGCGCAGATTCCGGCTCCGTAGGCCGTTAGCGAGAGCGCGGCGCTGGGTTTGGTTCGTCGCATCGTGCCTCTTTCCTAACGTCTTCTTGAGTCTTTTTCGTCGTACCCCATCCAAGTTAATGCGCGGTTGAAATCCCTTCATCATTTTCATGCGCGTTCCCGGCGGCGGGTGTACAATCGCGCGTTAAGACGGAGGTGTAAAGATGCTGTACAGGCTTTGCGAGCTTTTGTGGCAAGACGACAAGGGCCAGGACATTGCGGAATATGCAGTGATGCTGGCTGTGATCCTGGTGTTGGTGGTGGGAACCGTTCGTTTAATTGGAACCCAGTCGAACACGGTGTTCTCGAACGTAGCCAGTTCGATTCAATGAGCCGGGTCAACTCGTAAGCAGGCTCGCGGTCGTGGGCGCCGCACAGAACGGACGAGTTGTCCTGAAGTGCCGGCGGTCTGGCCAGCCATCGAATCGCAAAACGCGACGATGGGTGGGCTATCGGATGCAGGGGTAAGCGGGGAGGAGACCGCGTCAGATGGACATGATTCTGATGGTTTCGTTTGGATCCGTACTGTGCGCGATGACGGCGCTAAGCTTCATGGAGCTGCGGCGCATACGCAAGAAGCTCGGCTCGAACCACTCTGGGGAACCGCCCTCAAGATGATTTGAGCTGGGCGAGCTGTTTTTTGACGTCGGTCGCGTTGGGATTGAGTTTTAACGCCCGCTCGAGCTGCTGGCGGGCGAGTGCCGTCTGTCCGTTTTTCGCGTAGGCCATTCCTAGATGATAGTGAATCTCGGGATTGTCGGGAGCGCGAACTTTATCCTGTAAACTCAGAGCTTCCTGCAGAAGGCCGATGGCCGACTGGTAGGCGCCCTTCTGATAATTGGCCCATGCCAGGGTGTCGGCAGCGGCCGGGGAATTGGGCATGCCGCGGCGTGCCGTCTGAGCCAGAGATAAGGCTACATCAAGGTTGCCCCCCGTCTCGAGCATCAGTTTGGCCAAATCGCTCGAGGCGAGCGGATGCTCAGGATTGAGATTCAGGGCGCTCCGATAGGCGGCTTCCGCTTGTGGCAAATCGGACTTCGACTCATAGAATCGTCCCAGCAGAACGTAGAGGTCGGCATTGCGCGGATTGTCGTTGAGACCCTGCTTGGCGGTCGCAATGGCCTGATCTAACTCTCCTTTTGTGGCCTGCACCTCGCATAGTTTGAAAAGCGCGTCGGAATTGTGTTGGTCGAGGCTGACCGATTTGGCGAATGCGGTCTCGGCTTCGGCAAGCTCTTTCTTGCTGAAATAGAGGGTCGTGCCGAGGAGGTCATAGAAACCGCTGTTGGTGGGCGATTTGGCGATTTGCGCATGAGCGGCGGCGATGGCTTTGTCGGTCTGGTTTTGGGCCACGCGCGTATTCATCAAGCCTCGGAGTGCATCGACCGAGTCGGGATTTCGATTCAGCGCGTCCTGATATGCCCGGGCAGCTTCTTCATATTGCTTCTGCACGAGTTTCAAGTTTCCGAGTTGCACATAGCCGAAGGCGCTGCCGGGAGCGATGGCGATTGCCTTGCGGATATCAGTTTCGGCTTGGCCATACCGCTTCCGATTGATGTTGGCGAGAGCCCGCAGGGCATAGCCCTCGGGCGCAGCCGGTTGCAAGACGATGAGTTGGGACGACGCTTCGTCGAGGGTATTGGCGTCGCCTTGTTGCATGGCGGCGGAGGCAAGGGCGCGAGCCGCATCCAGCAGGTTGGGCTGAAGGCGTAATGCTTCACGCCACTCGCTTTCGGCGCGCTCGGTATAACCTAGCTTCTCGTACGCAACGCCCAAAGCGTAGTGTCCCTCGCTATTCTTCGGAGAGTTCTTGATTACCGTCTCCAGTTTTTGGGCCGCGTCGTTTACGTCGCCATCACTGATCTGCATCTGTGCCTGATAGACCAGGGCGTCATCGTCATTCGGGCTGGCCTTGAGAATTTCGTCGTCAAGCTTGCGGGCTTCGGGGAAGCGCTTCGTCTGAATGAGGAGTCCAATGTAGTTTTTCTTGAGTTGCAGATCTTCAGGGTGCTGCTGATAGAGCGAGGCGTATTCTGCGGCGGCCTTATCGAGTTCTCCATCCAGGAAGTAGAACTCTCCGAGCAGGCGATAGGCGGCTGGATTGTTTGGCAGGTCATGCTTGGCTTGAATAAGAAGCTGCTCGGCATCGGCCCTCTTGCCCTCGGCTAGATACAAGCGGGCCTGGGCTGCGCGCGGATCAGCGCTGCTCGGATCGAGAGCGATCGCCGCCTGAAACTGCTGCTCGGCCTCCGAGAAACGGTTATGGGCTTGATAATAGTTGCCCAGCAAGAGGCGCGCCTGCACGGCCTTCGGATTCAGTTCAATTACTTTTTTGAAATTCGCCTCGGCAGCTTCCGGTTGATTATTCGATGACTGCAGGAGCGCGAGGCTCAGATAGGCTTCCCAGCGCTCAGGGCTGAGGGCGACCGTCTTCTGCATTTCGGCGATCGCACCGGGAATGTTTCCCTGGGCGGCCAATAAGCTCGATTGAGTGGTATGGACGGCCGGGTCGTTGGGACGCTGCTGAAGGAGCGCGTCGAGTTTTTGCCGGGCGGGCTCAAACTCGTGGTTGACGATCAGAAGATTCGTGAGTTCCAGTTGGGCCCGGTAATTCCCGGGCTGTAGCTCGACGGTACGGGCAAGTTCGCGGAAGGCGCGGTCACCGTCGTGCAATTGCAGGTAGGCTTCTGCCAGTTCGAGGTGAGCCTCGGCAAAGTTCGGGTCGGCTTTTATGGCATTGGAGAACTCGACAACGGCTTCGCGATATTTGCCATGCTCAACGTAGTTTTGGCCGCTCTGAAGATACTTCTGCTTGCGGACGTTGGGATCGCGGGAACATCCCGATAAAAGAGAAAGGATCAGAGTCAGAGTTACTATCAGATTCCGGCGCGACGAAGAACTCACCTCGAACCTCCTTAGGCATTGTCGAACACCATGGTTCATCCGCGTCATGTAAGTCCATCCTACGTTGGCCTCAACCCCACCCGCAAAACATTTGAGGAGACCTAGGGGCAAGAAGGGACATGGACCTCGGATCTGCTCGGCGCAGGCGCGGCTTTGCGTTCACGATTTATGTGATGATTTCGCGGGAATAGTTTTTAGATGCTCAGCGCGAACTGCGCCCAGCGATCTAGCTGATAAGAGACTAGTTATGCAGTGGTCGCAAAGGCTTGCAACGGTCGCAGAAATTATCAATCTTGACAGCATCTGAGGAGGCGTTAGAATCCGACGATCAGCAGTGGGCTCGACCCATTGCGAAATGAGCATTTTTCTCCCTTGTAGGTGCTGTGGCGAGGAGAAACAAATAATGAGAAACAGGCTGCAAATTTTGGCGGCAGCGATTTTCGGAGTACTTCTGTGCTTCGCATTGCCCGCATTTGGTCAGAACTCTAACTTGTCATTCAACGGGGGCTACCAGGGGGACGTTTGGTGCAGTGGGTCGGAGGGCTGCGTAGCAACCGGCTTGTATGACGGCACCATCAACGGCCAGCAGGTAGGGCCGGGCGGAGCTGGCGGCCTCGGAATGATCTGCGACGACTATAGCCACAATATCTACACCGGGGAGAGCTGGACGGCCAACGGGATCAACGTCTCGGGGTTGAACGCCGGGAACATCAACTCGACCCAGTTTGGCGCCACCATTGGGCTTACCGGATACACGGAATTGGCGTACGTGGTGAATCTGATGTTTACCACGAATCCTAGTTCCGCCCAACAGTCGATCTATTCGCAGGTTCTCTGGGCACTCACGGGCGGCGTTTCGACCAGTCAGCTGAGCTCTGGCGCGCTCACTTTATATAACTGGGTGATCGCAAATTGCAAGACGCTGCCCAGTTTGAGCACCTATGCTAACCTCATGCTCTATACGCCGACTGACCAAACAATGAATGGCCCCCAGGAAATGTGGGGGCAAAACATGCAGGCTGACGAGGGCGGCGCAGCGTTGTTGTATATATTGCTGGCTGGAGTTGCGTGTTTTGTAGCGGTGTACAGCTCTCGGAACCAACGCGTCAAGCGCGCCATGGCTTGATTCGCAATCAGTGGGGCGAAAATTCAAAATCCGCGCGGCTTAGGCCGCGCGGATTTGTTTTCTGGCTAGAGTTTGCATAGTTTTCTTTGCATCGCCTCCCAATAAGAGCGGTTCGTACCACTAATAAACTCTCCTAAACTCAAGCGAGCATCTTCCCCGCGGCACCGAATAAGAAGGCCTTGTGCCCAGCCGAAATCTACGTCGTATCGGTATAAATCGGCTGCACGAGCAAAGCTCGGTCCCGACTCAGAACGCCCATCAAGAGTCATCGATGTTAGTCCGCAGTGAAACTGCTCTGCCGCTTGCTTTTGAAGATCGGATGTTCCTGTAACGGTTCCCGGGGAGATATCGAATCTGAATCGTTCGTTTCAGTTTCTTCGATCACCAACGAGGACTCCGCGCCGGCCAAGCGTAACTTATCAACCCATTCACGCACCTGGCGCTCCGCTGCGGCTGTCTGGGAAGCGCTCATGTCTCGTTTCAGCGCGCTCTTGGTGCGGCTGATCTGGTCCGCGGCAATGCCAAACCACATATAAGCCTGTACCAGGTCTCGGTCGCTCTTGCGTCCCATCGAGAACATGCGCGCGAGCGCGAGTTGTGCCGCGATCACACCGTTTTCCGCGTGCTTCCGGCAGGAGACAAGAGTGGCTTCGTCATATCCGTCCGCCGGATCCATGAGCAGGCCCTGCAAGAGCAAGGGTGCGGCAGTTCCCTGGCTCAGGGTCATGAAGAGCAGTTCGATTCGGTTGGAGACGCCGAGCTTGTCGAAGATACGAAAAAGGTAATTCTTGACAGTGTGCTGGCTCAATCCGATACGCTCGGCGATCTCGCGATTGGTCATCCCTTCCGCGAGCAAGCTCACCACTTCCGCCTCGCGTTTGGTGAGCAGATTCATGCCTTTTCGGTCAACTGCTTTTATCTTGGGTGTGGACATCAGGGCTTCGAGCAAAAGCGTCATTTGCTCACGACTAACCCACGCTTGGCCCTCATGAACCCGTCGGATGCAACGCCGGAGAACATCGGAGTCTTCCTGAATGTGGAAAACGCCTTTGGCACCGGCGCGAAAGGCATCGAGAATGGAGTCGGGCGTTGAGGAATTAAGAAGGACCACCGCGCGGGTGTCCGGATTAGTCTCGCGGAGCCCCTCCAGAATTTTCAATCCGACTTGAGCGTCGCCGTCACCAAAGGCGCTGAGGACAAACACGTCAATCATCTGGTGGCTCGAAGCGCTGGCCACGTTGACGGCGCTCAGGTTGGAACTCACGACCTGAAAATCGGGATCGCGCATAAGGGCGCCCGCAAGCAATTCGGTATGGAACGGCGAATTGTCAGCTACCAGCACGCGGATGGTACGATCACGCTGGTCAACGTCCTGCTGCATTGACATCTCCCTACAAACTCGCTTGGATCGACAGCCTGGGGATCAATTGCAATAGCCGGGACACAGTGGCCTTGATGAAACTTGGCTTCCAACGAGCTGCCGGACGAGGGGACGTCAGGTTCAACTCTTTACTCGTACAGAAACCGAGGGAGAGGGCCTTCCGATGTGAGATAGAATCTCGAAGTCAACCCCACTCCGGAAGTGAATGTAGAGTAGCAAAAAGGACCGGTTGTGGCAAGAAATTAACACTATGCCTCGGAGTCAATATCGCAATGTTATGCGACTTGTTGCATGAACATTCACGTTTTTGGATCCGAGGAACAGTGACTTTCGGGTGCAAGACCCCGTTTTGGTGAAGACAGTTACAGAGAGAACGGGTTATCGTTCTCGATGAAAGCAGAAATTGCGCAATTTCGGACGACTGTCAATGGCACAAATTGGTGGGGATGCTCATGAAAAATCGACGAACCTTCGACTGACGTCGCGCAACTCATGTCATCAATTGGACTTACTGGCATGTTACTTTAGACTGCCGGACGTAAGAGAACAATGTCTCTAAGAATCTGTTCTGGGCGGAGGTAAGTTCGACCCTTGAATGCTGGGAACGGCTTCTCTGGGTATGCGTACCACTTGCAACGGGCTGCATCCGAGTATAGATTTCGTACAACGTGAGAGAAGTGTAAATAGGGTCTTCCCCGGACCTAGGACTCGATTTTCCCCCAAATCGTTTAACTTCACGTTATTACGTCGAACTTAGTGTTCTTGGGCCAAAAAGACGCATGTGGCTCAGAGGGCGAAGCTGTGGCTGCTAACACTGTCCTTTGCGAAAATCCGAGCGGTGCGTTAGAGGCCGGCGGCCTCCGAGAAAGCTGGTATGCGGTACAAACTCGCGCCCGGCACGAAAGGGTTGTGATGCAGCGTTTCCAGGACAAGGGACTGACGGCGTTCCTGCCGGTCATTATCGAAAAGCGTCGCTGGAGCGATCGTTGGAAAGAGGTAGAACTGCCATTATTCAGCTGCTACGTGTTCGTCAAGATCATGGCGACGAACGAAGATCGTTTGCGAGTGCTCTGCACCGATAGCGTGTTCGACTTGGTGGGCACGCCGCGGCAAGGCACGCCAATTCCCGACGAGCAGATTGAGGCCGTACAGACCATTGTTACGGAACGCATGAACTGGGAAACTTACCCGTTCCTGAAGATCGGGCAGCGGGTACGCATACGCAGTGGTTCGTTGACTGGAGTGGAGGGAATTCTGGTCTCGCGAAATGGAAAGCGGTCGGTCGTGGTTTCTGTGGATGCCATCCAACGATCTCTTGCGGTTCGTGTAGAAGGATACGAGATCGAGGCTGTCTAGTTTTTCCCGCAATTTTGATTTCTCACCTGTCGATTCTTCTCTGCTTTCGATAATCAATTCAAGGACCGATCCGTGGCCAAGACCGCGATTGAAACCGTGCATCTTCTGGTTGTAAGCCGAGAACCGGCCGTGCTTCGTCCGCTTTGGTCGATGGGCGAGTCGAACAGCTGGCATCTGGAAACGGCGGGGAGTGGATGGGAGGCGCTGGAACGCCTGCAAAGCGGCGCCGTTCCCGATCTGTTACTTCTCGAATTGTCGGGTGATGGCGACGGCTTGCATGTGCTCCGCTGGTTGCGCCGAGTACGCCCGGATGTACCGATCATTCTGATCTGTCCCCACGATGACGCGGAGCGCAAGCGTGAAGCGATCCAAATCGGCGCCCAGGCAATTCTTGTGCGCCCTCTGGAGGAGCAGCAGATGGAATTTGTGATTCGGCGTCATCTCGGGTCGGCTTCCGGGGAAATGGAAAGTGAGATCTCCAGCGACGACGTGGAGTCGATTGGGAATGGATCATTTTTTGTCGCGGCCAGCCCAGCCATGCGAAAGCTGAGAACACAGGCTGAGCGCTTGGCGCAGACCGATGTGCCCGTTCTTATTGTCGGAGAGGGCGGGAGCGGGAAGACCAGCGCGGCGCAGCTGATTCATGGACTTTCGGTACGTTCGGGCGTGAAGCTCGTGAAGGTAAACTGCGGGGCAGTGCCCGGGCATCTGCTGGAGGAAGAACTTTTCGGATGCGAACGGGAAGCAGAAAATGGTCGCGTCCGGACCGGCAAGCTTGAACGGTGTGAGAAGGGAACGCTGCTGCTGGACGAGATTGTCGAGATGCCGCCTGATTTGCAGCATACGCTGCTGCAGGCTCTGCAAAATAAGCAGCTCGCGCGAAATGGAAAGGATCGACCGGTTGACCTGGACGTGAGAATACTGGCGACCACTAGCGCGAACATCGAAAAGGCGGTCGCCTCAAAGAAATTTCGGGAAGACCTTTACTACTGCCTGAGTGCATTTACGCTGCATGTTCCACCGCTGCGTCAGCGAAAGGACGAGATTCCGCTGCTGATGCACCACTTCATGCAGCAGCTGGCAAAACACTACAACCTCCCGACGCGTAGTTTCACTCCGGCGGTGCTGGAGGCATGCCAGGATTACTCATGGCCGGGAAACCTGAGCGAACTCGAACGGTTCGTGAAACGCTACCTGGTGATGCCGGATCACGGATTGGCCATGGGCGAAGAGTTCCTGCTGTCTGGTACTGATGCGGCACATTCCGTTTCTCAATTGACAGGCGCGGGTCTAGTTGCCGTCAAGGTGCCAGAGCAAGAGCAAGGTTCGGTGCCGGATTCGTTGAAGTCGCTGGTACAAAGCGTACGAATCGAGGCTGAGAGGAACGCCATCGTGGCGGCGCTGCACAAGACTGGATGGAACCGCAAGGCGGCCGCACGCATGATCAAGGTGAGTTACCGGACCTTGCTGTACAAAATCGACCAATACCATCTCAGGCCGAACGGCGGTCTGGACTTTTCGGACGGGCATCCCTCAAACGGAAATGGCAACGGCAATGGCTACAACGGCAACGGAACGATAGGCTAAGGAAACCGGTTGATCAATTCAAGACATGAATCGTCAGGAGTGGATATGACAATGACGATAGGCAAGAAGGGTTTGCGGCGGATTGGATTACTTTGTGTTTGTGCTCTCCTACCGGGTTCTGTGGTCGCACAAAATGGTCCAGCAAAGTCTGCGTCGGCAAAAACTGCGACTGAAGTGAAGCTCGTTGAACCCGCGCATGCTCAGTCAGGACCTGCCGCGGAGGGCGGCGCCACCAAGCCGCACGATGACACTTTTGTGATCGGCGACGACGACGTGCTGGCGATCAATGTCTGGAAAGAACCGGATATTTCGCGATCGATTCCGGTGCGCTCGGACGGAAGAATCTCACTGCCGCTGGCGGGCGAAATTCAGGCGTCTGGCCGGACTCCTCTGGCGCTGGAGCGCGAGATCGCGGACAAACTGAAGAGCTACATCTCGGAGCCCGAAGTCACCGTGATGGTGCAGCAGATCAACAGTCAGAAATTCAACATTTTAGGCCAAGTGAACAAGCCGGGGTCTTTCGCATTGACCAACTCTGCAACGGTGCTCGATGCGATTGCGCTGGCCGGCGGTTTTCGCGACTTCGCCAAGAAGAAGTCGGTTTACATTCTGCGCCAGAATGCCGATGGCACGCAGACGCGCATTCCCTTCAACTATAAGGAAGTACTCAAAGGCGAGAATCCCGCGCAGAACATCAAGCTTCAGCCGCGCGACACCATCGTTGTGCCCTAAGAGTGATTTATGCTGACACGCCTGTGCTTGACCCTGGCACTGCTGATCGCTGCACCCCTGTGGGCGCAGACCGACTCGAATGGCAATGAGCCCGCCAGTCCGTTGATCGACGCGACAATGCTTACTCCGCCTCCAGTCAGCGGCCAATCCTACCCGACTGCGCCAGGATCGGAAGAGCGGTCTAATTTTTTGCGATATGGCCTCAGCTTTAACTCGGCTTACAGCGACAACGCCCTGGGCGGAACGCCTCCGATGAGCGACGTGAGTTATTCGATCTGGCCGACAATCGCACTCGACCAAACGACCACCAGGTTGCATACCGTACTCAGTTACGCCCCGGGTTTTACCTTCTATCAGCGGAGCGCGTCGCGGGATGAGGCGGACCAGAACTTTTCCATCCACGTCAGCGATAGACTGAGTCCACACGTGACGTTGAGTGCCGGAGATGGCCTGCAAAAGAGTTCAAGTGTGTTCAACCAGCTGGATTACGGATCGGGTGGGGTATCGGGTGGCGCGGGCGGAGGAAATCCTTTGGTGATTGCGCCGGTATCCCCGTTCATTCGTAATTCGGGTAATGTAGACCTTTCCTACCAGTTTGCCGCCAATGGAATGGTTGGAGCCAGTGGGACCTTCACAAACCTGCACTACTTTAATTCCGATCAGGTTACAGGACTGGCGGACGGGGATACCCAAGGCGCATCGGTCTTCTACTCGCTGCGTGCGTCGCGGTTGCACTACTTCGGCGTGACCTATCAATACCAGAGATTGGTTTCATCCTCCGCAACGGTGGGAGACAGCGAAACGCAAACGCACGCCATACTTTTCTATTACACGTTCTACCCAACATCGACATTGTCGATCTCGTTCTTTGGTGGACCGCAGCACTCGGATACGGTCCAGGCCGCATTGGGCGGACTGCAGCTGCCTCCCGCGGTGGCCTGGAATCCTTCGGTTGGAGGTAGTGCCAGCTGGCAGGGCCAACGGACAAACGTGGCCTTCAGCTACTCACACTCCATCTCGGGAGGGGGAGGCTTGTCGGGAGCGGTAAATTCCGATAGCGCGAACCTCTCACTGAGGCAGCGCATCACGCGAACTCTCGATGCGTCCCTTTCTGGCGCGTATGCGCAGAACAACGTGTTGGGATCTCCTTTGTTTGCGGGTAGCAGCAATGGGCATAGCATTTCGGGGACTGCTTCTCTTTCGAAACAACTCGGAGAACATCTTAGCTTCCAGCTTGGCTACACGAGGCTTCATCAGGACTACAGCAACATAGCTGTTCTGGCGGCGACTCCGGACACCAACCGGGAATCCATTTCCGTGTCTTACACGTTCTCAAGACCGCTCGGAAGATAATTCAATGGTAGACGAACTGGACAATCAAGCTCCTGAAGCCTTCGACGTGCAGCGCTGGCTGGACGTCGCACGGCGCCGCCAATTACATTTTCTGGTGCCGCTGCTATTTGGCTGGCTGATCGTCTGGGGCGTGAGCTGGATCATCCCGCCCGTGTACCGCTCAGGCACATTGATTCTGGTGGAGCAGCCCACCATGCCGAAAGCCTACGTCACGCCCAACGTGAGTGACGACCTTCAGGAAAGGCTGCAGAGTATTACTCAGCAAATTCTCAGCCGCACCCGCCTCCTGCAAATCATCGACCAGGTAAAAATTTATGGCGACGAGCATAAGCAGCTATCGCCAGACGAAAAGATCGAGCGCATGCGCAAGAACATTGAGATCGAACTGGTGCATGACGCGCACAACGATCAGATTACGGCCTTCAACGTTTACTATTCAGCGCGCGATCCACACCTGGCACAGAGAGTTACAAGCGAGCTGACTAATCTATTCATCAATGAAAATGTGGAAGTGCGGCAGCAGCTGTCCGAAGACACCACGCAGTTTCTTCAGAATCAGTTGGAGACAGCTCGAAACACGCTTTCCGAACAGGAGGAAAAGATTCGGGTGTTCAAAGGGCAGCATGTGGGTGAAATGCCCGCGCAGCAGCAGAGTAACCTCGCAATTCTGAGCGGGTTGCAGTCACAGCTTCAGAATGCAGAGGACGCGCTGAACACGGCGAGCCAGCAGCGCATTTATCTTCAAACGCTGATCGATCAGTACCGGACCATGCAAGGAACGGTGTCGAGCGGTGGTGACGCTCCGGATAGCCTACCCGTGATTGACAAAGAGCTAGAAAGATTGAAGACGCAACTGGCGGAACTGAGATCTCGCTATACCGACCGCCATCCGGACATTCGCAAGGTGAAGGAACAGATTGCGCAGACGGAAAAAACAAGAGACGCGCTGATTGCCGACCTGGCGACCAAGGGTGCATCGCAGTCGACGGACAACAGCGTAAAAAATCGAACCGCGAGCGATCTGGCGCCGAACTCCCCTCTCATGCAACTGCAAGGGCAGCTGCATGCCAATCAGGTTGAAATCGCGAGCCGTGAACGGGCCATTGCGGAGTTGAAAACGAGTATCAACGAATATCAAGCACGGCTGAACCAGGAGCCAGTGCGAGAGCAGGAACTGGCCGACTTAACGCGGGGGTACGATCAATCCAAGGCCAACTATGACGACCTGCTCAAGAAGAAAAACGAGTCGGAGATGGCCACCAGCATGGAAAGACTGCAGCAGGGGGAGCGCTTTCGCGTTCTGGATCCTCCAGGTTTGCCTTCGAAGCCGGACTTTCCCAACCGCCTCAAGTTTTGCGGTATGGGACTCGGAGTCGGCATAATGTTGGGCCTGGTGGTTGCCGGCGGCTTTGAATTCTTTGACGACCGCATGCACAGCGAAAAGGAAATCAAGGACCTGATGCCGGTCGGTATCATGGTAGAGATTCCTGAAGTATTGAATTTTTCGGATCAACAAAAGATCACAAGGAAACTGCGCTTTACCTGGGCCATGACGGGAGTGGTGTTAATCGCCATCCTGGCGGGCTCAGCGGTCAGCTTTCTCTTCGGCTAAGTTCTTTTTCCATGTACAAGGCTTACTTCAATCTCACGCGAAACCCCTTCGAGCTCACGCCCGACCCGGAATTTCTATTCGTGACCAAGCGGCACAATGAAGCGCTTGCCGCTCTGTATTATGGTGTGCGTCGGCACAAGGGTTTTGTCGTGCTCACCGGCGAAGTCGGCACAGGCAAGACATTGTTACTCCGGTGCCTGCTGCAGTTATTCAAGCAGAGCAAAGACGTCGCCTACGCTTATGTTTTCAATAGCCTGCTGCCGCCGACCGAGTTCCTGCAATACGTTCTCAGCGACTTCGGGCTTTCGACGGCCGGCAAAAACAAGAGCCAGCTGCTGCTTGAGCTTGGGCAATTCCTGATTTCGCGTAGTTCGAAGAAGCAGACCACCGTACTCATCGTGGATGAGGCGCATCATCTCTCGGCCGAGATTCTGGAAGAGGTTCGCTTATTGACGAACCTCGAAACGACAGACGACAAACTGATACAAATCCTTCTGGTCGGACAGCCAGAGCTTGATCAGAAGCTGGATTCCGTAGGGCTGCGGCAGCTCAAGCAAAGAATCGCGTTGCGCTCGCACCTCGATCCGTTGGATTTGGAAGAGACGCGGGGCTATATCGAAAAGCGTTTGCAGATCGCCGGCGCGACTTCAAACGCGGCAATCTTGTTCCCTGCGCCGACCGTCGCCGCCGTGTACCGACATTCGCGGGGCTTCCCACGGCTTATTAATACCATCTGCGAGAATGCCCTCGTTACCGGCTATGCGAAGCAGATGCGCAGCGTGACTCCGGAAATCATTCACGGAATCGCCGATGACTTTCGCCTCGACGTGGTGCAACCGTCGTCTGTTGGAAATGATGATGGCGTCGGCGAGGCTGACGTCCGGCGCGCGGCGAAGACGTTGCTTGAAATGTTCGCGGCCTTGCACAAGGCGGCACCGGAAGACGCGGAGTTGCGAGTGCCTCTGGAATTTAGGGGGCGCGACCTATGAGCTATATCTTTGACGCGTTGCAAAAATCGCAGGCGGAACGCTCGGGGGTGGACAGAAAAGCGCTCACAGCAGCGACAGAAGTGCTGCGGGTAGCGGAGGGTCAAGCCGCCGTCCAGCGCGAGGCCGCTCTCAAGGAATCAACCGCCGAGCAGGCCTCGGCTATTGCAGATCTCGAATCTGCGTTCTTGCCAGAAGCGGGATCGTCTCTCGAAGGTGGACTGCAAGTTTCCACAGAGGCAGAGCCGTTTACAACCAAGCCGCAGGTCGATCAGTTCAAGCAGTTTCAGTCGTTGCGAGTTCTGGTTCCACCGCAAAGCCGCTTGGTTTGCGTTACCGACAAAGAAAGTCTAGCGGCGGAAAAGTTCCGCTTTCTTGCGGTCCGGTTGCGGCAGATGCAGCAAACACGAACGCTGAAGAGAGTCCTCGTCACGAGCTCGGTTCCTCAGGAAGGGAAGAGCACGGTGGCGGCGAACCTGGCGTGTACGCTTGCGCGGAGAGCCCGGCAGAGAACGCTCTTACTAGATGGGGATTTGAGGCGGCCGTCCCTCTCGAACATATTTGGGCTGGGCAAGATTCCGGGCATCTGTGAATGGCTGCAAGGGGACAGCGGCCCAGCCGAGAGTATTTATTATCTTGAAGAGGCCGGACTGTGGATTCTGCCGGCAGGCAGTACACCGCGCAATGCTCTGGAGCTTATGCAATCCGGAAGGCTCTCCGCCATGATGGATCAGCTGACAGCATGGTTCGATTGGATCGTAATCGACACCCCGCCGGTGCTGCCTTTGGCTGACACCAGCGTATGGATGCGTCTGGCCGACGGCGTGATTTTGGTTACGCGCCAGGGAACGAGCGAAAAGCGCCAGCTGCAACGAGGTTTGGAAGCCATTGAGCGCACCAAGCTGATCGGCGCGCTGCTGAATTGCTCCTCGAACGCTTCTCACAACGATTACTACTATCATTACAAGCCAGCAGCTGCCGAGCAGTCGGGAAGCGACTCTCAGGAGTAAGCATCTCCCAGGCAGTCCTCGATACATCGCGTCGCGACGCCGATAAATCTGTCGGCTTTTGCCGCAGGAAACTCCTAAGCCCCCCAATTGACCACTCGTAATACAAAGCAGAACGCAGAACAAGGAGAAAACACATTGACTTTACGAAACTCGGTTCCTGAAGAGACACGCCGATCGTTCGTGGAGCGCCCGGGTGCGGAGAGCGAACGCACCATCCTTGGTGAAGAAGCTTTTCGTCGGATGATCTCGATTGAGCGTAAAAGGACGGAACGTTCTCAAAAACCTTTCCTGTTGATGTTGTTGGACGGGGGCAATCGGCAGGCTTCGACCAAGAGCAGCAAAGCGCTGAACAGTGTTGTGTCCGCGTTACTTGCCTCCACCAGAGAAACCGATATCACGGGCTGGTACGAAAACGGCACAACCGTGGGCGTCATGTTCACGGACCTCGAATTTGAAGACAAGAGCACAGTCCTTAGCACGATGCTGGCCCGGGTCAGCGCAACTCTACGAGATAACGTGCCTTTTGAGCAGTTCAACCAAATCAGTATCTCGTTTCATTTCTTTCCGGACGACTGGGACCACGACAGCTCCGAACGACCCAGCAATCCGACCTTGTACCCCGATCTTGCCCGCCATCACAGCAACCGGCGTTTGTTGTCGAGCATGAAACGACTGCTCGATATCGTCGGCGGCACATTGGCCTTGATCGTTTTCTCGCCAATCTTGGCGATCATTGCTCTCGCGATCAAAGCTACCTCGAAAGGCCCGGTATTCTTTAAGCAACAACGCGTCGGACAACATGGAAAGACGTTCACCTTCCTGAAATTCCGGTCGATGAAGGTCGATAACGATTCGAGCGTTCATGAAGAGTATGTAAAGAAGCTGATCGCCGGCCAGGCGGAGCGTAAATCTGCCAACGGCAACGGAAACGGTGTCTACAAACTTACCAACGACAGCCGAATCACTCGCGTAGGAGCGTTTTTGCGAAGAACCAGCCTGGACGAGATGCCGCAGTTTCTGAACGTTCTCACGGGCGACATGTCGCTCGTTGGACCTCGTCCAGCGATTCCGTATGAAGTAGCTGCGTATCAGACCTGGCACCGGCGCCGGGTTTTGGAAGTCAAGCCCGGCATCACTGGCTTGTGGCAAGTCAACGGCCGCAGCCGGGTCTCATTCGATGACATGGTTCGGCTGGACTTGCAATATGCAAGAGTCTGGTCTCCATGGGTGGATATTAAGATCCTTCTGCTTACCCCACGCGCCGTCTTGCTTGGCGAAGGCGCGCACTAACCTCACGAAGTCCCGCTTTCCAGCGCCTCCCCCGATAAAAACCCACGTCCAAAAGAGGTCACATGGCCACCTATCTGGCAAAACCTAATAACTTGCGGATTCGACAGACAAAGAGTGACGTCATAAGATTCGGCGTGATTGGCTACGGGTATTGGGGGCCAAACGTGGTACGGAATCTTGACCATATCGAGGGTTCCAAGGTAGTGGCAGTGAGCGATAAGAGCCCAGCCGCACTGAAGCGGGTCGCAAAGTCATATCCCCACGTCACAGTTTCGCCCGACAGCGCCGACCTCATCTCGTCTCCGGACATTGATGCAATTGCTGTCGTCACACCTGTTTGGACGCACTACGAACTGACGAAGGCTGCGCTCGAAAACGGCAAGCATGTTTTTGTCGAGAAGCCCTTCACCAGCAATGCAGCCCAAGCAGAGGAACTCATCAATCTCGCGGCTCGAAAGAACCTCAAGATCATGGTGGACCACACATTTCTGTTCACGGGAGCGGTCAAGAAAATCGGCCAGTTACTGGAGGAAGGAACGCTCGGAAAGATTTACTACTACGATTCAACTCGTGTGAACCTGGGGCTTTTTCAGCATGACATCAACGTCATTTGGGATTTGGCGACGCATGATCTGGCAATCATCGACCATCTGATTAAGGAAGCACCTGAGGCGATCTCGGCTACCGGACAAAATCACTTGAACGGTTATGAGGACATCGCCTTCCTTACCATTTATTTTCCGAACAAGGTGATTGCCCACATCAATGTGAATTGGATTTCACCGGTAAAAGTTCGAACCACGCTGATCGGCGGCGAAAAAAAGATGCTGGTCTGGAATGATCTCGAGGCCGATGAGAAATTGAAGATCTACGACAAGGGTGTCGACGTGAAGAGCCAGGAAGGGGTGTACAACTTGCTGGTCAGCTATCGCTCGGGCGATATGTGGGCCCCCCAGGTCGAGCAGATTGAAGCCCTGAAAATGGAGCTGAATTACTTTATTGATTGCATTAGGGAAGACACGACGCCGTTCAATGATGGGTGCGCGGGCCTGAAGGTGGTCCGGATGCTCGAGGCGGCCAACGAGTCCCTCGCCAAAAGAGGAGAGCTCGTTTATCTATAACTTCTACGTTCGGCGCATTCACATAACCTCTCAACCACAGAAATTCCTTCCTGCTATGCGGCGGCAAACCCGCTTGGGCATACAGTAGTTCTCCGCGAGGTACCGTTGTCCAATCAAGAAAATCAGAGCAGTCCACGAGAACAAGCTATGGGTCCGTATGTATGTATTGCGCCAAGCGTGAAACTGGGACGTGACGTGAAGCTTTCGCAGTTCATCAATCTGTACGGCTGCGAAATCGGGGATGAAACCAAGATCGGCGCATTCGTCGAGATCCAGAAAAATTCGAGCGTGGGCAAGCGCTGTAAGATCTCCAGCCACACCTTTATCTGCGAAGGAGTGACGATCGAAGACAACGTCTTCGTTGGTCATGGCGTGATGTTTATAAACGATTCGTATCCGCGCGCTACCGCCGAAGGCGGGAATCTACAGACCGAAGCGGACTGGAAAATTGAGAAAACCGTCATTAAGAAGGGCGCCTCGATTGGTTCGGGCGCTACCATTCTCGCCAACGTCAGCGTCGGCGAAAATGCCATCGTGGGGGCGGGCGCGGTAGTGACAAAAGACGTTCCCCCTAACACCATCGTTGCCGGAAATCCGGCAAAAATCTTCCGCCAAATTTAACTGGAGTCGATCCCAATGAGTCAATTACACGCTATTCCGTTTCTCGACCTGGTTACACCGCATGTCGAACTGGAGCAGGAACTAACGGCAGTTTTCCAGAAGGTATTGCGCACGGCAGGCTTTATCGGCGGCGCGATGGTTGAGGACTTCGAGCGCGAGTTCGCGGCCTTCTGCCAAACGGAATATTCGGTCGCGGTTAACAGCGGCACGGACGCTCTGCGGTTCGCGCTGGTTGCCGCGGGGGTAAAGCCGGGCGACGTTGCGATTACCGTTCCGCACACGTTCATCGCCACAACCGAAGCCATTTCTCAGGCGGGCGCGCTGCCGGAATTTGTCGATATCGACGAGCGTACTTACAACATGGACCCCGAGAAGCTGCGGGCCTACCTGGAAACTCAGTGCAAG
>JBAQJF010000087.1:0-4151 GCA_049300195.1 Terriglobales bacterium
CAGGAGTTGGTGGTGCCGAGGTCAATTCCGATAATCTTTCCCATAGCTTCCTCCCTAAAACAGTCTCATTCGTTAGAATAAGTGCATTAAAATCAATGTGATGATGATTGCGTCCTATACCATGATAGGACTTGAGCGAATCACTGTCAACTATTAGATGATGGGGGTGATCGTAGGGATGCAGGATAGGCATTCCTACTGCATCAGTTGCCACGCCCGGAACGCCCACACCACCGGCACGGCAAAGAGCATGGCGTCGATGCGATCGAGCATGCCTCCGTGGCCAGGGAGAATAGAGCCCGAGTCTTTAACTCCGGCGCCGCGCTTGATAAGGGACTCGACCAGGTCGCCGAGCTGTGCTGCGATATTAACCACGCCCGAGAGAATCACGATCGGCCAGAGATGCGGCTGCTCGAGGCCGAACATTCCGCTGCGCGGATCGATCAGGCCAAGCCGCAGAAAAAATGCGCTGATCAGCGGCGCGTGTTGAAACCAAAGCGCACCGACGATGATGCTGGCCAGGATCGACGCGAAGGCGCCTTCCCATGTTTTGTTCGGACTGATCTCGGGTGACATGCGGTGGCGACCGATCGATTTGCCAACGAAATAGGCGAAGATATCTCCCGCCCAGACTGCGAGCAGAGTGTAGATGACCCAGATCGCTCCAGCGGGCTGTCGGCGGATTTCAACCAGCAGCGCCATGGGAATGGCAATGTAGCCGAACGCAAACGTCGACGCCGCGGCTGCGGGATAGCCCGTGACTAGATCAGTGCGGCGCATGGCTGCGGTTTGGAAGAGGAAGGGCGCGAGGGCGGCGGCCAGGGTAATCGCGAAAATGGCCGAAGCCCCCTCCATGAGAGGTGTGGCGTTAGAAGAAGCGAGGGCGACGAATACAAAAAACACCGCCACGAATGCGTACGTGAGTTGCGAAAGCGGTTGGACTGTGTAGCGCGCGGTCAGCTTCAGAAACTCGGCGATGGCGAGAAGGGCAACAGCCGCCGCGACGATGACCAGTAAATAGACTGGGGCTTTCAGAACGAGGAGAAGAACTAGGGGTATGAGGACTACGGCAGTCGCTATGCGCTGGATCATTAAGTGAAGGTTGGTCCGGAGAATCTTAAACCACAGAGGGCACGGAGGGCCACAGAGGGCCTCTTGCGCTCAGGACTCGGCGTCGACATGAGCGTGGATTTTCGGATGCTTGCGCACACGGGTCTGATCGTGGACCAGCCCGCCATATCGCCGTTCGCGCTTTTGATATTCCTCGATGCCCTCTAGGAGTTGAAGTCCGCGGAAGTCAGGCCACAAGGTTTGCGTTACATAGATCTCGGCATAGGCGAGCTGCCAGAGCAAAAAGTTGCTAAGGCGCATCTCTCCGCTGGTGCGGACGACCAAGTCGGGATCAGGCAGATCTCGGGTGTAAAGATTTTCGCTGATTGCCTGCTCAGTCACTTCGAGATGACTGAGCCCTCCGTTCCGCGAGGCGGCCTCGGCAAGAGCGCGGAAGGCGTCCACGATTTCACTGCGCGCGCTGTAGTTGAGCGCGAGCGTCAAGATCATTCCCGTGTTCGCGGCAGTTGCTTCGCTCGCTTCCGCCATCTCGCGCTGTACGGCCGCGGGCAACTCATGCTGACGCCCGATGTAGCGCAGGCGAATATTGTTTCCGTTGAGCGTCTTGATTTCCGCCTTGAGATATTGGCAGAGCAATCGCATCAGGAAATCGACTTCGGACTTGGGCCGCTTCCTCCAGTTCTCTTCGGAGAAGGCGTAGAGTGTGATCGCGGGAATGCCGATTCGCGCGGCCGTTTCTACTGTCGAACGCACGGCAGCGACGCCCGCGCGATGTCCGGCGATGCGCGGCAGATGGCGGCGGCGCGCCCAGCGGCCGTTTCCGTCCATGATGATCGCGATGTGTTGGGGAAGCCGCGCCGCATCCAGCCGCAGGTAAGCCTCGCTTTCCCTGCGGTCCATGCCAGCCGGAACCGTGTGTTGCAAGTGGAACTCTCCGAAATCGAAGCTAACACAGGGATTCCGCGGAGTGCAATGCGAGCTTCGTGCCATGAGCCGGGGGAAACAATATGCGATAAACGATTTGAGAAACGAGTAAAGAGCGCCAAAAAACCAAGTCCCAATAAGTCTCACTAGCGAATGGCTAATTGAGGATCGCGTTACTGAGCTTCTTCAGGAAAGATGGGCAGCGCCAGTCTTTCCGTATGCCTGATGATTGTTAACATGCAGCGCGCTCCAACTTGCGCGTCCGTCAGGAGTCGGTGCAAATCGTCAACTCCAGCGATGGGCTTTTCATCGAGCGCCACAATCAGGTCGCCCTCGCGCAGACTCGCTGTGCGCGCTGGGCTATTTGGCTCGATGCCGACGATCACGACGCCAGTTTCCTTGGGCAAGTTATAGAAGCGCACGACGCGCCGATGGATGGGGACTGACTGAGCCGAGACTCCGATATAGCTCCGGCGAATGCGCCCGTCGCGCAGCAGTCGGCTGGTAACAAACTTGGCGGTGTTGATGCCGATCGCAAAACAGATACCTTGCGCGGGCAAGATAGTAGCAGTGTTCACACCGATAACTTCGCCTTGCGAGTTGACGAGCGGGCCTCCGGAATTGCCTGGGTTGAGCGCGGCATCGGTTTGGATGACGTCCTCAATCAGTCGTCCCGAGTAGGAACGCAGCGAGCGCCCCAGCGCGCTGATTACTCCGGCGGTGACGGTCGACTGAAAGCCATAAGGATTGCCGATCGCGATGGCCATTTGTCCGGGGCGGAGTTGCTGAGAGTCGCCAAGTTGAACGGGCGTGAGGCTGGCGGCGTCGATGCGAATCACCGCGATATCAGTCGCAGGGTCGTCGCCGATGGTGTGCGCGGGAACGCGGCGTCCGTCCGAAAGCGTGACTTCGATTTGCGAGGCGTTGTGGACGACGTGGCTGTTGGTGAGGATTAGGCCGTCGGGAGTGAAGACAAAGCCCGAACCACCGCCGCGGCGTTCACGAGGCTCGCCGGAGCGCGGCGTGGGCGCGCTTTGACGAACTTCGATGTTGACGACCGAAGGGCTGACCTTTTCCACGGCGTCTGTGACCGCGCGAGAGTAGGCGTCGAGGAGCGCGCAGTCTCTAGAGAAAGAGTGGTGATCAACTGGCGCGGAGCACAATTCGCCGGACAAGTCTTGTGATGTCAGCGAAAGGAAATCTGGTGAAGCAATATCGGCGTGCATGGTGCATAGATGTTGACATCTGCGTTTTGGATTCGCTGACGCAGATGGGCCGCCGTTGCTTCACGCCAGTAGAGAATAGTTTCCGCTGGCGTCTTCCGTCTCCGAGATCGGCTTCAACTCCGGGTAGTGCTTTACCAGCGTTTCCGGCGCGCGGACTTTTTTCCCGTCGAGCAGATGGCGCAGCTCAAGGGCGTTGACCGGCGCTTTCGCCTGATAGTGATTGTTCGCGATCACGAAAGTGGACAGCGCCTTTTTTGCAATGATTTCGATCTTGTCCTTCCACTTTTCAAGTTCGGCGGCTTTGTAGAGATAGTTGTAGCGGTCGTCGCGGCTGTCAGTGTCGGACCCGCTCTCGAACCAATGCTCGTAGTTGCGGCCATGCAGGCGAACATAGCCGAGCTTTGACGTGACATGCTCGGTGGGTGCGAGTGAACGGCCAAGCAGCGGCTGATCGATGTTGCAGAAGCCCACATTGTGGCGGAGAAATTGGGCCAGAGTTTCTGGCTGGTTCCAGCTTTCGTGCCGCACTTCGACCACCCGCGGATACTCGATGAACTGGCGGAGAAGCTCATCAAGATATTCGCGGTTCAGACTGGTGTTCTTGAACGAGACAGGGAACTGGATGAGCAGCGCTCCGAGCATGTTTTCGGCAGCTAGTGATTCGAGGCCTTCGCGGGCCAGGCGCTCGTCCTTATCGTTGGGCCGAATGCTCGCCGCGGAAGTCGGCTCCATGACGGCGAGTGGCGAGTGGGTGAAGGAACGATGAAGCTTCGCTGTGAAAAGAAAGTTCGGGTTGACCGCAGCAGCCTTGCGGCACCAAAGACGCCCGAGTTCGGGGCGGATGTGTCCATAGAAGGATGTATTGATTTCAATAACGTCGAAGAACCGGGCCATGAATTCGACGGGATGGATTTTTTTGCGCGTGACTTC
>JBAQJF010000088.1:0-1544 GCA_049300195.1 Terriglobales bacterium
TACGGCGAAATCGGAATGAAGAACCCGAATTTTCTGGAGCGTTTTAACGACAATTAGGCACGGCGCGGCGCTGGCCGGAACCTCAACCAATTCACCTGACCATATGACACGAGGTTTAATTAAGAACCAAGATGAATTCCTTACACGCATTTAATCGAAAGGCGCGCAAGCTGGAGGAAGCCCGGGTCGCCGAAACGGGCGACGTCGAGGCGCTGCAAGACAAGAATAAGAAGCATGGACGCGTCTACTACCCACTGGGCTGCACGCTAAGCTTCAACCCGGGCTGGGAAGTCGACGTGTCCGGCGGCACCGCTGGACTCTGCGCGCCCGTCGAACGCGATCTGTTCGACTGCTACCTGGGTTGCGCCTGGCCGGCTCAGGTTCCCGATCACGTCAGCAACAATCCGGACTGGACGTCCAAATGCAACTCCGCTGCAAACGACTGGCGTAATGTCGACGTAATTTACCCATAAAAGGACGAAGCACGAGGAACTGCCAATGAAATATTTCATCCTCCGGCGCGCGCTAACCGTAGCGTCCATCTTCACCAGTCTGTGCCTGGGCATCGCTGCCGCCGCAACAGCCACCAGCCTGAAGGGGCTGATGTATGTCGGAACATTGGATCGCAAGCTGCTTGTGATCAACGAAAACTCGGGGGATATCGTTGGGGAGATTTCCCTGAGCGGCATTCCACGAACGACTGTGCTCTCCGCGGACAAGACCAAGGTCCACGTCGTAACCACCGAAATGCAGGTGGAAACCGTGGATCTTGCCTCCAGAAAGGTCATTAGCAGCTTCCCTCTTTCCGATGGCAAAAGCTCTCCGCGCTTGACTCGCGGCGCGGGCGGGAGAGGTTTCTCGGGCATCGCGGTGGACCCCGCTGGCCGTTATTTGTACGCCACAATCTCGCTCGCGGTGAAGGAGCTCGACGAATTCAGGATCGACCCGCCACAGTTTGTCCAGATCGACCTGCAGGACAAAAAGATCTCGAAGTCGATACCTTTTCCCAAAGGCTACGACCAGGGATTCGGGTTTGCCGCCACCTACAAGATGTCGCCGGATGGCAAGCTGCTGTATGTCTTTGATGACGATATCGTGGTGTTCGAACTGGATACCTTGAAAGAAGTGGGCCGCATTCCGCTGGCCACACCCGAGTATCCGGGCGCTTCGCCTTACCGCTTGGCCGCGAGCGACGACCCAAACGACGCCCCCGATAAAGTAACCTCTGTCTTCACCTCAGTGGATCCCATCGTTCACAGAGAAACTTTGGGCCTGGGCGTAATCGACCTCAATACGCACAAGGTGGACTATCGGCCGCTCGGCCCCGCGTTCCCCATGGTTGGCTTCATGTTGACACCGGACCGCAAGCTGGGCTATTCGCTGATGATCAACCGCACCCTCGGGAACCGCGAAGCCGAGTGGTGGGTCTGGGACATCCCGAGCCACATGGTCATTAAGAAGGTTCCAGTGCCGGCGCGCGCCACTTTCCGCTGTGGCATGAGCAGTGACGGAAAGAAATTGTACCTTTATGGCGCGGGCTCGAC
>JBAQJF010000089.1:0-1775 GCA_049300195.1 Terriglobales bacterium
CTATATTCGATTATTTCCATTCCGACTTCCACAATCCCCGGAATGCGATCGCAGAAGCATTCATTAGCTACCTGGTCATCGCAACGGCATATTCGCAGCTCTATTGGATTCTGAATCATTTCGTGGAGCACGCGTTCAATCAGGCGATTCCGTCCACGCAGATTGGAACATTTCTCTACTTCAGCATGGTTACCCTGACCAGCGTTGGCTATGGCGGGATCGCGCCGCTGAACCCATTCGTGCGGATGGTCGCCGCGCTGGAGAGTATGTCCGGCATCTTCTTCGTCGCGGTTGTCGTGGCGCGTCTGGTCTCGAGCTACCGGCCGAAGGGGATATCGCCGCGTCGTTCGCCGGCTGAGGAAGCCGACGCTTCTGTGGAGGAATCTGGGTGCGAATACGAACGTGTCGAAACTGCTAGAGTGCTTTCTTCCTGGTAGCGATGGTCCGGATCGGAGGGAATAATCGGGGTACGTCCCGTCCGGGCATCGCAATAAGGGCTGCTGTGTGGACTGAAAAAACAGTGAACGGCCCGTCTGTTCCCAGGCCTTTGGTCAATTCTTCGATTTGTTCTTAGGTGACCTCTTGTTCAGCGCAGCCAACAACACATGTGCCGACGGCGGGGTCGCCACCGCGCTTTTGAACACTATATCCTTGGCGGCCACCTCTTTTCCGTACAGGCTCTTATTCGCGTCGTTATCGGGACGAAGAGTCGAGCCGGTGAGAGAAATGCCAGCAAACAATCCCCGAGCGCGAGAATAGGAGAGGATCTCAGCCCGCAAGGATGCATCCGTCTCGGCGGACGCGGTCCGTCCCACCGGACCTGCCGCAGCCGAGGCATCGCCTCCCAGTTTGACCTTGCTGGTGAGGATGTTATCGGCCGATTGAGCACTCATCAACAGCAATACAAAGTCGGTCGCCTGGCCGCCCAACTGCAAGCCAAAGCTGCCACCCTCAAGCGCCATCATGGTGGGAGCGCTCCAGGAACCTTGGAAAGCCTTGCCCCTACGGCAGGTCATCACACCGCGGCCGTAACTGCCGCCCACACCGATGGCAAACTTGAGCACGGAAGGCAAAACCACAACGCAGTCCGCTTTGTCGATTACACTTTGCGGAATATTGTCAGGAATGTTCATAATTTCTTTCATAACCTTCCCGGCATTTTCGACTCGACCCTGTTCTTTATTTTGCCCAAAAGCGGGCACCGCAATCACGGCAACCAAAACTACTCCCAACCAGACCTTCTTCATACGATCTCCTTAAGCAACGCTAAGATACGTTCTTGATACTGACCGGCTGTCCCATGAAAAGCGTTTGCAACTAGTAGCACGAACGGTCATCCTGAAACGTGGCGCTCCCCAGCATCTGGGTCAGAAAGCGCCCGCAGGTGAGGAGCTTCTGCGACTCGGGATCTTCGCGCAAAGCGTTCGGGGATATCGTGTACTTCGCTGTATCCATCGATTTCTTCGCAGCCACGAGATTGTCGCTCCAGTGTTGCACCATGCCAAACGCGTGATGGAGCAGCAGCGCCGCACTCCGGTCGCCATCGGTCGAGACCGCCGCGTCCGTGAGCAGTTGACTCTGCGACGCCTGCTCGCGATACCCGTTGACCCAGTCATCGGTGACGCCGTAGCCACCCTTAATAGCCGCTGCCAGCGTTGTAGCCCACTCCCGCAGGCGGGCGATTTCTTCGATGCCCGCTATCATAAATCCCCGTGACAAGGCGGAACTGTTGGCCGGGGGCACAGGAGCAGTGGGGGTCTCCGCGTTGCCGCCCG
>JBAQJF010000090.1:0-2637 GCA_049300195.1 Terriglobales bacterium
CGAAAGAAAAGTTGTACGCCACGATCTTCAAAGGCGAGAACGGCGTGCCGCGCGACGCCGAAGCCTACGACCTGTGGCTAGGCCAGGGCGTGCCGAAAGAACGCATTTACGAATTCGGCTCCAAAGATAATTTCTGGCAAATGGGCGACACCGGCCCCTGCGGCCCATGCAGCGAGATTCACTACGACATGGGCGTAATCGCCAGCGATCAAGGCCACGGCACGACCGAGCCAGCCTGCACCTTCGGCTGCGATTGCGGACGCTACGTCGAACTCTGGAATCTCGTCTTCATGCAATTCGATCGCGACGCGACGGGCGCGTTGTCGCTACTGCCGAAGCCATCGATTGACACCGGCGCGGGACTGGAGCGCCTCGCATCGGTTCTTCAGGGCGTGATTTCGAATTACGACACAGATCTATTCATTCCGCTGATCGAGCGCGCGGCTGAACTTGTCGGGCTGACTCGGGAGAACTATCTAGCGGAGTTAGGCAAGGAGTTTCACGAAAAAGGCGGAGCTGCCTCCTTGCGTGTCATTGCGGACCATTCCCGTGCGGCCACATTTTTAATTTCCGATGGGGTGATTCCTTCTAACGAGGGCCGCGGCTATGTACTGCGGAAGATCATCCGACGCGCAATCACTCATGGACGACTGCTCGGGCAGACGAAGCCGTTCTTACATCAGATGGTCCTCGCTGTCCGCGATCTGATGAAGGACGCGTATCCGGAGCTGGAGGAAAGCGCGGAGCGCGTGATGAAAGCCGTTCTGCTTGAAGAGACGCGATTCGCAAATACCCTCGGTGAGGGGTTGCGACGCTTGACCGAGGATTTGGATCTCAATGTCATTCACATACTCGACGCTTTGTCGGAGCAAGATCTACTGCAGATAAGGAAGTGGCTGCAGGCAAAGGGTGAGCCTACTAGTGCAATTGACCTCCGGCTCAGCAAATCCCCTGGGGCGTACGAACTTCCGGCTAAACCAATCATTGCTGCAATTAGAGATCTCGGTATCGAAGTCCCAAGTGAAGCGATGCTTCGGGCGCACGAACAGATTGGTCTGAGAGCGAGATACCGAGGTCTCGACGCGTTTAAGCTCTACGATACGTTTGGTCTACCGCTCGACTTCATGCAGGATGCGGCACGTGATCAGGGAATTGAGTTCGATCATGCTGGATTCGATCGCGCGATGGACGAGCAACGCGAGCGCGCTCGCGCCTCGTGGAAGGGCGTTGCAAAGCAGACAGCAAGCCCCCAGCTTCTTGCCCTAGCCGGGGGAAAAAGCCCGTATGCAGATAAGCCGGGCGTAGCCGAGGAGGCAAAGCAAGACTACATCCTGCGGTTCGTGGGCTATGAAAAGCTTCGAGTTGTGACGAGAGTCGTCGCCCTGTTCTCGGAGTTAAATCCCTATCCCCTGGTCATCGCTCCGGAAGGAAAATGTTCCGTAGTACTGGAAGACAATCCGTTCTATGCCACGTCCGGCGGTCAAGTCGCGGATCATGGATGGCTCTACAGTGCAGACGGCAATCGTCTCTTGGGTGAAGTCATCGACTGTCAAACTGCGGTAAAGGGCGTTTCGGTACTTACAGTCCTCAACAAATCGGCGATTGAGATACAAGCCGGCAAATTTGTCACAGCGGTTGTAGATGCCGATCTCCGCGCCGCGACCATGCGCAATCACACAGCCACGCACCTTCTCCAGGCGGGTCTACGAGAAGTGCTCGGTAAGCACGTCAAACAGGCCGGGTCGCTCGTCGCGCCCAATCATCTGCGCTTCGACTTCTCGCACTTCACCGGTGTCGCCGAGGAAGAATTGCAGGACATCGAAGACATCATCAACAAAGAAGTCCTGACCAACGAAAAAATCGAAGTCATCGAAAACGTGCCCATCGACGTGGCCATCAACGAGTATCACGCCATGGCCCTCTTCGGCGAAAAGTACGGCGACCGCGTGCGCGTAATAAAAATAGGAGACTTCTCCACCGAACTCTGCGGCGGCACGCACACTGCCCAAACCGGCGAGATCGGTCTAATCAAAATCCTGAAAGAAGGCAGCGTGTCGTCCGGAGTGCGCAGAATCGAAGCCGTCACCGGCGAAGGCTCGCTCCACCACTTCCGCAAAGACCACCAGCTCGAAGGAGTAGTCGCGAGCCTGACGAGCAAAGAGGCCGATTCCCCCGCCGAAGCCCTGCGCACGGAAATCGACCGCCGCGACGCCGAGATCAAGCGCCTGACGCGCGAACTCGACCAGGTCCGCATGAAGTCCGCCTCGTCAAGCGCAGCCAATCTCGGCGACAAAGTAAAAGAAGTACGCGGCATAAAAGTTCTGGCCCACCGCGCCGACAACCTCGAGCGCGCGCAAATGCGCACGCTTGTCGATCAACTGCGCGACAAGCTGGGCTCGGGCGTAGTCGTGATCGGCTCAGCCACAGATGGCAATGTCTCGCTGATCGCAGGCGTCACCAAAGATCTGACCAGCCGCGTGCAAGCCGGCAAAATCGTAGGCAAAGTAGCAGAAAAAGTAGGCGGCAAAGGTGGAGGCCGTCCCGACCTGGCCGAAGCCGGCGGGAAAGACGCGAGCGCGCTCGATGCCGCCTTAGCCGATGTGTACAGCGTAGTAGAGTCGCTGCTGGGGTAGGATT
>JBAQJF010000091.1:0-1760 GCA_049300195.1 Terriglobales bacterium
GTCCTGTGCGGCACATCCCCATGCCGCGAAACAGAGTGCGCAGTACACCCCAAAGAGTCGCATCGCCTGACTCCTCCACTTGGCTTTATACTCTATCACTCTTTCGACGGGTTCTTGATCGAATGAAGGACGAATGTACAGCAATTTTACAACTGCCCGCTTGCCTACTAGAAAAGGAGATGCCGGCGGATCGAAAACATTTCCGCATTGTTCATCGGGAAGGCCGGACGCTTCGCCGGGGAGTGGTTCCGTGATAATCTCGGACGATTGCAGCCGTAGTGAGTCAAAACCAACTCAGGAGGACCCTTCAATGAAAAAGAATTTGCTGAGATTCGGACCATGGATGGCGCTGATGGTAGTGGGCACTATCGCCACGCCGCGTTACGCGAATACCGCGCCGCCGCCGGAATACCCGCATATTCGTGGCGCGGTGAACGAACTTCGCGATGCCCGCAATGAACTGCAACACGCCGCCCACGATTTTTGCGGCCATCGCGCGGACGCGCTTCGCGACACCGACGCCGCTCTGCGCCAACTGCAGGCGGCTCTCGCCTGCCGGCGTTAGGGCGCTGGAAAAAATAGGGCGGGACCTTTCTCGCCCTAAAACACCTAAACCTGGTAACGTTTCTACCTAATTAGTGCTAGATTTGTTGATATGATCCTCCGGATCAGGCTTCAGCGGGGTCGTCCGATTCAGCGGAAGCAGGGAAAGAATCGCCATGTGGCGCTAGCCTTTGGCTCGCTTCTAATTCCCGCGGCTCTAATGGCTTACGTGATGGGGATCTGGCGCCTTGCGTCCGACATGGGCATGGCCGGGACGTTCGCCATCACCGGACTGTTTTCGCACTGGCAGGTTTGGATGGTCTCAGCGGCTTTCCTGCACCTGGGCGCGTCGATCCTCAACAAATATGGCCGCGGAGGGGATCTCGAATTTCCCCGATTGCTGACCTTCCCGATTTTTCCCGCCCGGAGCCGCAAGCCTGACGCCGTTGCGAGCCGGCGAGCCGGCACCCGCTGAGCCTTTTCCCTTCTTCCTGATAATCGCGATCCCCAGGAGTCCGACGCCGATGCCTAACATAGCTAGGTCGCCTGGTTCGGAAGCCTCGACGGCTGAAAGCTCGTCCAACACAACATGACTGCCTGTCGCGGCGGTGATGGACACGTAGCGGTAGGTATCGGCGGAAAGCGTAAGCTGAGTGGCGACGTTGGCCGTTCCGGTTTGAAGCTCGGTGCCCAGGGTCCCGAGCGTGTTCGACCCGAAGATCTCAAACGTTTGTCCACTCTTGGTGGCGTCGATGGTAATGATCACATTCGTCGCGTCCGCGGCCCAAAAACCGCTCAGGTCGAGTTGCACGAAGCCGGTGGTGATCTGATCGCTATTCGAAGACAGCCCGAGGCCGTCGGTATTTCCGAACAGGTCGGACGCCTTCCCGCTCTTGAAGCCGTAGGCGGTGATAAAGATGTCCGACGACGTGTAAATCTCCGACGTGCCCAGCTTGCCGGTCGGGTCATTGAAGTTGTACGAGATGGTGGTGGCCCAAGCTGAAGGGACCAAAGCCAGCATCGCCGTAAGAAGAGTTGCTTTCACACCTGAATTATCCGGTTTGAGCCGGATTGGCGAAAAGGTACCAACAGTACTTATCGAACCAGTACCGTAAAGTACGAATGGGCTATCAGGTGGAGCTCCTAGATGTTCTGGAACGATCGGTTTATGCCAGGCATGGTCCGCATCATCGATCCATCGACCGGTTCCTGAGGCC
>JBAQJF010000092.1:0-1573 GCA_049300195.1 Terriglobales bacterium
TCTTTCGCGATCGCCACGAATACGGCCGTGCGCGGCTCGGTGGCGAGCACGTCGTAACAATAAGGTTGCAGCTCCTCAGACTGGGCATCGAAGCCCACCGAGAGCAGCTGACGCTGCTTGTCCAGCAGGAATGAAAAATCCATTTGATTAGCGAGTTCGCGAGCCTGATGGCGCACCCGCGATAGCGACTCAATAAGCCGAAGCGAATTCTGCCGCGCTTCCGGAAGCATCGCTTTCAGCTGCTGCCCAAGCGATCGGCTGCCGTTTTGCGCAGCTTGAACCGTGTCACCGACAGTAGTCTCAAGTTCAACAATCAGATCAGGCAATTCCTCCAGCGGCAAACTATCGTCGATGTGGCGCTCGCCTCCGATCAGCTCCCCTCGCAGCGGAGCAAACTCTGGAAGGCACCATGGCATGTAGTCCTGCACGGCGCGGCGCAAGTTCTGTATTCGCGCATGAGCTTGCTCTCGGAACCAGGCCACATCTGAGGTGGCATTGCCTCGCATACGCGGCATCTTTTCGTCGAGAATTTCTTCAGGGAACTCCAGAATGCACGTCAGCCAATCTTTTTCTCGAATCTCCGCCTCGTATCGCCGCAATACGCGCTTGGAAAGAGCCCGCAAGCTAACCAGCGCTCGGAGATATTCAAGAAAGCCCTCGGCGAGCGCTTTCGAAAAGAAAGGCCGATGCAGATGCTCGACGCAGCCCTGCTGCAACGTCCAGAGCGAGGCGACCAGGTTGCCGCTATCGACCGAAGAAATAAAGAACGGCGGTTTCGGTTCGAGCGTATGCGTGTCATACCAATTCATCAGATGACCGCGATATTTGGTAAGACGGCTCACCGTGTCCAGTGTCTTCCCAGCACGCTCAACCATCTCGGGAAGTGTGAGATAACCAAGCTCGGCCGCCACCTGCCGCGCGTTCAGCAACAGCCCAACATTGGTCGGGGACACGCTTGCCGCGATCTTCCGTGGATCGTCCTGAACGTTATCCGGAATCAGCCAGTTGTGTTCCTCATTGGAAAATTCCGCAAAATATCGCCAGATATAAAGAGTCGATCTACGAAGGAGTAGTTTGTCGCCCCGCGTAATCTCCGGCGGCGCCTCAATCGGAGAAGCGTTCAGCCAAAGCGCGATTCCCTTGCTGGAAGCCCACAGAGCAAGAATCGGCACCGCCGCGAGCAATGATTGCGGGCGAGTCCTCCAAATGAGCAGACCCAATGCAATTGCCAGAAACGGCACCCAGTTGAGATATCGATCAATCGGAGTTGCGCGTTTTCCAAGCTCCGCTTCAGCCGCCGTCTCCCACTCCAACAGCCGCTCCCGCGTAATCAGGCGGCGGACCAGCGCACGCACCACGGCATCCACAGACAACAGCGTCTGGTGCGCCAGCAACGTCAGCGTGAGCAACGCATTAAAGTTGGAAGCAAAGACGCTGCTGAGAGCTTCGCGAGCAGCCCGCGGATTCCCGGCCATCGCGGCACGCGCCAACCCAAAGGCCAGCTCGACCCAAGCCGGGACAAACAAGATACAAATCGTCGCCAGAGTCCACCAAACCGGATGGCCCATGACGA
>JBAQJF010000093.1:0-4404 GCA_049300195.1 Terriglobales bacterium
TTCTAGGCAAAGTCTACGACTCGAAAGATCCGAACTTCGGCTACAACGCCCAGTCCGGCGAGTACGAAGACCTGGTCAAGGCAGGCGTCCTCGATCCGACCAAGGTAGTGCGCACCGCACTCACCAACGCGGGATCGATCGCCAGCCTGATGCTGACCACCGAAGCCCTGGTCTCGGAGATTCCCGAAAAGAAGGAAGCTCCAATGCCCGGCGGCGGCCACGGCGGCGGCATGGGAGATATGTACTAAGGACTAGCTGACAGCTCTCAGCTGACAGCTGTCAGCTAGATCGGTAGGCGCCCCGTTCAGGCTTTGCTTGGACGGGGTTTTCTTTTGTTCCATGCGGACGTTCCGGCGCAGGGTTCGGCGAGGAATGTCATGCGGGTAGTTGTGCGTACATTTTTGTATGTGCAGTGACGGCAAATGAAAAGCGCGAATCGGGCGACTGTGGGGCGAACAGGTGGCGAATTCCTAAAATGGGAGCGCGTAGAAAATATTGTTGTGAAACGTGTCGGGTTTCCCCTCGAAATATGATATGTAAAGGTGCCGAAACGGCTCCGAGGTGCTCAAGAGATCCTGGTGAGCGGCTTGCGTGGGGTGCAAATCGACTCAAACCACCGGCTTATATAGACTTGCGCGTGGGCTTCGCCGCAGAAATGGCGGGCGGTCGGATTATTGGCGGCCGCCGGGTTCCATTTGATGACGGCGAGCTTGTCGTCTCCGCATTCGATCACAAACCAGTAGATCGGGTTGGTGCTCGTGATCCCGCAAATCTCGCACTGAAATTCCTTCACGGTTGACATGATTTCTCCGGGGAGCGATGGCTCAGCGAAAGGCACAGTATAGCGGATGAGGTAGTGCGGATGAGGTTGCGCGGACGCGTCCGAATCAGACGCGTGCTGTCCAATAACCTGGCTTCCGGCTAGTGTGCGCGACGGCGAGAATCTCGATGGTCTGTCCGTCCAACTCCCGGTAGATCAGAAAATAGGGGAAACCGCGAAGTAAAAATCGCCGAGTGCCTGATGGCCCACGGACCCAACGGCGCGGCGCTAGTGCGATCACGGAGAGAGCCCGCTCAAATTCAGCATCGAAGCGAAGCGCTGCCTGTGGATTGCGCTCCAGATACCACTCAAACGCGGCGTCGTAGTCGGCAGCGGCCGCCTCGTGGAGTATCGCGACTCTAGCGGGCACGAGACAGTTTCGAGAGATTGCGTTGACGGACTTCTTCCCAGGGGATGGTTTTCGCCTTGCCAGAATCGAGGTCGGCGATGCGCAGCTTGACCTCCTCGTCCCATGCGGCGAGAACACCTTCGTCAACTTTGCCAGCGAGATTCGAAATCAGAGATTCAGCCAGCGCCTCCTGCTCCTCTAGAGACAGAGCCAGCGCCTGCTCAAGCAATCTGGAAACTTCGGGACTGATATGCGCCATATGAACCTCGGCGAGAGCATTATACCGCTTGGCAAAGTGTAGCAAGGGCGCCTTGTCTGTGAGGGTGCCTCGTCCAAGCTCTGCTTTTTGGGCCCCCGGTAACCTTAAAGGCGTCGATTGCCTTCCCGGATATAATTGCTTCATGACGCAGGACGCCCAAGAACTGCTGCAAAAAGCTCTCACCCTTCCCGACAAGGAACGCGCCGAAATAGCTGGTAATTTGCTGGCCAGTCTGGATGCAACTGTGGATTTGGATGCTGACGCGGCATGGCAGGAAGAGATCGCGCGGCGTCTGCGCGAAGTTGAGTCCGGCGAGGTAAAGGCCGTGCCATGGGACGCGGCCTTTCAAAAAGGGCGGAGTTTGAACACGACCGCGCGGCCTGAAAAATAAGTCCCTAGGTGCAAGCAGTCTGCCACCCACCCTTCGCAAAGTGCGCGAAGGATGGGGCACCCACTAGGTGGTCGTGCACACCGAGGCTGGGCCACCCGTCCCGTGTGCATCAGACGTTGAAAGTCACGCCCGCCATGGAGTCCGGGCTCACTGACCACATCTGGGAGATTTCGGAACTGGTCGCACTACTCGAAGAAAACTCGCGTGCAGCAGCGGTTTAAGTTAAAATCAAAGGCGCTTGCCCATTCAGAGTAAGCGCCTTTAAATAGGGTTCCAATGGCCCGTAGCTTCCTAAGAGCTATGGGCTTTCACGTCTCCGGCACCAGCAGGGTTCCCCTAGCTGCCAACACCTACCCAGTATTATTTTCACGCGGCGCCCCTCCTAGGGGCGTGGATTAATAATACCGACGTAGACCCACGAAATCAAGGCCGACTGATCACTTAAATCACCGCTCTGGGATATTCTTCAATACTTGAAGTTCTTAACATGCTTATTTTACTGGCATTAAACGACGTACACGTTAAGTAGTCTAAGTTAATAGTTGTCTACCACTAATGTGCCACGCCGCCGCTGGGGTTTATTTTGAGCGACAACCCTCAAGCATTGGGAAACTGTGCTAGACTTAAAACGTTTCTGGATGGAGGCCCTATGGCGGACGATCTAAGCGGAGCGATTGAGCAACTCCGACGCAAACTGGACGAACAGACGAAGGCGGCAACAGAGACGAAGCAGGCTATCAATCTCTTGCTCAAAATGTCCGGCCAGCCTGCGCAGTTTAGTGATACAGACGCAAACAGCGCTACTGGCTTCAGTATCCGACCAGATCAGTTTTACGGAAAACCGCTGGCGACGGCTGCTCAAGAGTACCTGGAGAGCCGAAAACAAGCGGTTCAACCTGAGGAGATTCTACGCGGGTTGGAGGCCGGTGGCTACGATTTCGAGGTGGTGGGATGGAAGGGGCCAGACCGCTTGCGAAATCTAGCGATCTCTATGGCCAAAAACACGGTGAAATTTCATCGGCTGAAGAATGGCAGTTTCGGCCTGAAATCATGGTACGACGCAGACTTCCTGAAGCGAGCAGCGAAGCAAAAACAGGCGAATGCGGATGAAGCCGCAGAGAATGCGTGCGATGAATCCGAAAAAGCGGCGAAGGAGGGAAAATAAAAGAGCCAACCGGGGTTATCATCGGTCGGCTCTATTCTTGGCCGCTTGATTAGGGCGGTTGCGTAAACCTAGACAAAGAGCTTAGCACCTGACGGTCTATGCGTCAAGCATGGTTTCGGGGCATCGGCTCCGAAAAAGCTCGATGGATATTGGGCGGGAGTGATTACCCACCCGGCATTACATCGGTAACATCAACGCATTTTTAAAGCCCTTAACTGGGCGAGGGTTATCAAAAATGAATACGCAAATTGTTGTAAAGAAAGACCCCATTCTGTACCTGTCAGAGGACAGTTTGGACAGCGTCGAAGTTCATGAACTTGATGGCGACTGCGATTGCAGGTATTGCAAGAAACAGGCCCGCCTGATTGTACTCGAACAGTAGAAGCTAACCTAGTACGGGAGGCACGATCTTTAGGGGTACGGCCTCCCCGAAAGGCTTATTCTTTGTTGCTATTCCATCGCTTCGCGGCTGCCTGAGTGGCTATTTCTTTCCGTCTAGCGGGGCTCAGTTTGGCCGCTCTCGCCTTGCCACCCTTTAGACCGCCCTTCCGCCCCAAGGCTACGGCGGCTGGGTTCTTGCCAAGGGAAGATCCTATGGCCTCTTCTACTACCCTCAGCGCATTTTGAAAAGTGTCACGCTTGGCGACCCTGCTTGAGCGTTTAGGCATGGACACATCATGCCACAACTCGCGGGCCATTTTCCACCAGCGAAAATTTCAAACCTTGTCACTACCGAAATTCCTTCACACTTGACATGATTTCTCCGGGGAGCGATGGGTCGGCAGAACGGCTAGTATAGTGGAAGCTTAGCGCAGACTGACACCAGGGTATTGGGAAGAGAGAAACGTAAGGTCAGCAATCTAAGCGCTCGCGGCCGCCGATCACAATGTCAGACCGTGATGTACTCAGTTTGAGCGCTCGGCGGTGGAACGGGTTCACCGTTCTGGCGCATGCCTTCGAGGTGAAATTCGACAGCTTCCCGAATCAGATCCTTGACTTCGTCGAGGGTCGTGCCCGCCGCGCCGAGGCCCGGCAGATCGGGAGCGTAAGCGCCCCAGCCGGTCGGCGATTTTTCGTAGACGATCAGGTATTTCATTTCAGTCCTGCCTGCTTGAGGATATTGTTCAATGTTCCGGGAGGAATGTCTACTGACGGATGACCAGCGACGGTAACCGTCAGGTAAAGACCGTGTCGTGGGACGCGGCCTTTCAAAAAGGGCGGAGTTGAACACGACCGCGCGGCCTGAAAAATGAGTCCCTAGGCGCAAGCAGTCTGCCACCCACCCTTCGCAAAGTGCGCGAAGGATGGGGCACCCACTAGGTGGTCGTGCACACCGAGGCTGGGCCACCCGTCCCACGATTCTTCCGCTCCTTCGGAGCTGGATTTTCTATGGACGCATACCCATGGCTTGCGCCATGGG
>JBAQJF010000094.1:0-2715 GCA_049300195.1 Terriglobales bacterium
ACGATGCGCTACCTGGCGCCGGCCACCGATGTTCACGACGAGTTGGACCTGGTGACTATTCCGTCCATCGGGAAGGCCGCCCCGGCGCCGCGAAAGTCCGCCGCGCGCGAGACGGGAACACCTCGAAAGGGACGGCCCGTACGGTCGCCCGTTGGGGCGATATCAGACGCGGTAGCTGCGAAAACTGTCTCATGATGCTTCGGAAGCGAGCGTGTGGTGAAAGAGCCATGCCTTGAGATAATCACTAAGGGGCTATGCTGAACATGTTGGAACTGCCGGAAGACATCGCGCAGGGACTGGAAACGAAGTGGACCGATCTGCCTCGCGCGGCGGTTGAAAGCCTGGCACTCGAAGCATACCGGTCCAACGCGCTTTCGGCCGCTCAGCTTCGCCGGTTGCTCCGTTTCGAAACCCGCATGCAGGTGGACGACTTTTTAAAGCAGCACGAAGTCTACGAGTTCACCGTGGCGGATTTTAAGCAGGATTGTGAGACGCTCCGTCAGCTCCGGGCAATAGAGGCTCAGGACTGAGTGCGCTCTCGACACGGGTGTCGTTCGCAGAGACGGCCTCCCAACCCCTTCCAAACCTTGTGCTAGGGCATCGCAACCTAATTATTGGGCTTCATCGAATCGCAATGAGCAGACCGCCGCTTACGCCGATTGATCGCTCATGCCCCCGCCCAAAGTTGTAATCGTAGCCCGGCTCGATGAACCAGCCGAATCTATGTTTGCCGGAGGGCCAGTACATAAAATCCAGCACGGCTTCAGCAGCGAAGGAGTTCGTTGTCACGCCGTATTGCCGCGTATGAACCCACTCCGGGCCAATGCCGATCATGAACTCCGCTTTTTTCGAGAGGGTCCAAGGCTTTTTGAATAGAAGGTCGGTATCCCATTCTGTCGAGTGACGGGTGAAAAGCGGCGTGACGCCAGCTTCGAGTTCCAGCCAGTTCTCTATCGGCGTAACTTCAGCCGCGAGGTCCGCGCCGAAGCTCGATCCGCCTCTGAGGTTCCAGCTACCAGCTCCCCCAAGCTCGACGATTGCGACAGGCTCGGGCTCCTTGTCGACGTCAACCGACTGCGCGAAGGTGTTTCCACAGCAAAGAAACAAAGATGCGATCAACGCGCATTTGGTCCTGTTCATCTTTTCAGGATGAGGCCTATAGTGACTATAGGGTCAAGCGCATGAATTTGGACGGGAATATGAGCATCGGCGATCTCTCTAAAGAGACCGGGGTCAAGGTCGTGACCATCCGGTATTACGAGCAAATCAAACTCATGCCGGCGCCGCCGCGCACGGAGGGAAATTACCGCGCCTACAAGAAGGAACACTTGCACCGGCTGCGGTTCATTCACCGATGCCGGACTTTTGGGTTCACGCTTGACCAGGTCCGCGATTTTCTGCGCCTGTCCACTCAGCCCAAGCAGAAGTGTTCCGCGATCGATCGAATTACTTCGAACCACCTGAAGGAAATTGAGCGGAAAGTCGCCGACCTGCGAAGGCTTGCGGCCGAGCTGCGCCGAATCAAGCGCCGGTGTCCGGGAAAAAGCCTTATCGGCAATTGCCGCATTCTGGAAGCTCTGTCGCCTGCTTCCAATCGACCCGATTTGAACCGGGCGCGATCCGCGCGCAAATAGATTCAGCTGGCCGGCGGGAAGTGGCGCAGATAGTCGCGAAGCTGATCGCGCACGCGCCGAAAGACCGCCAGACGCTCGTTCTCCGATCCTCCGGCTGCGGCCGGATCTTCGAAATCCCGATGAAGCCGGTTTGCGTGCCCAGGAAAGATCGGGCAGCTTTCTTTCGCGTTGTCGCAGACAGTGAGCACATAATCGAATTTCCGTTCCGCGAACTCGTCTACAGACTTTGAGCGGTGCCCCGAGATATCAATGCCCAGCTCCTTCATCACCGCGATCGCTTCCGGCCGCACCTGGCTTGGCTTCGTACCCGCGCTCTCGACCTCGAACCGGTCTCCGGCATGGCGAAGCAGGCCTTCGGCAATCTGGCTCCTGGCCGAGTTGCCGGTGCATAGAATAAGGACCGTCTTCCTATCGGCCATGGGCGACTTCCCTCTCCTGCGCATGGGGAACAACGACGTCCGGGGCCTGCCTCGGAAGCGACGGCACGAGCCAGCGGAATAAGAACGTCGCGGCGAAAGCGCCGCCGAGCTGTGCCGCTATAAAACCTGGAGCGTCGGCCGGCCGGATGCCTGCAAAGGTGTTCGTGAACGATCGTGCGAGCGTCACCGCCGGATTTGCGAACGACGTCGAGGCCGTAAACCAGTACGCTCCTGTTATATAAAGGCCAACCGCGAAAGGCGCCGCTTCAGCCCGAAGGCGACCGCAACCCCAGATTACGCCTAACAGTCCGAAGGTCGCCACGAATTCGCTGAACATCTGGGCGCCGCCCGCGCGCACATGTTGCGAAACCTGTAGGACCGCCTCCCCGAACATCAGGTGAGCCGCCCAAACCCCGAGCAGCGCACCTACGACCTGAGCCGCGATGTAGCCCGGCGCTTCGCGCCAACTGATGCCCCCTTGGCTGGCGTCCGCGAGCGTAACGGCTGGATTGAAATGCGCCCCCGATACAGGGCCGAACGTCAAGATCAGCGTCACGAGCGTGGCCCCAGTGGCAATGGTATTAGCCAACAGCGCGATTGCGACGTTTCCGCCGCTCAAGCGGTCGCCCATAGTGCCGGAGCCGACGACGGCCGCCAGCAGC
>JBAQJF010000095.1:0-5587 GCA_049300195.1 Terriglobales bacterium
GAATCGCGCGCGCCCGCAATGCGAACCCGGGCGCGAGATGGAGCCCGTCATCGCTGCGGCTCGGCCCGTCGCTTGGCAGCGCACCCGGAGTAAGTCCCTGACTTGCGGTTGGCTGCGCTCTGATCTCGGCGAGGAACTGCGGCACGGGACGCGCCTTCATCAGCGCCTCGCGCACCGCGTCGCGAATAAAATCGTGCATGACCGTTTGCTGCCGGAAACGCACCTCGGTCTTCGAAGGATGCACATTCACATCGACTTCAGCCGCCGGCATTTCAATAAACAGCAGCACCACCGGAAAAACCGTAGGCGGCAGAATATTTCGGTAAGCCTCAGTCAGCGCGTGTTGAATTAGCCGATCCCGAATCAGGCGGCCGTTTATAAAAATGTAAATCGAATTGCGGTTGAGTTTCTGAATCTCGGGCTTCGAAACAAAGCCGTGCAGCCGCATTTCGCCGGGCTCACGCTTTTCGAGATCGTCGTCCGGATCGCGCCGCCAAGGCGGAGGCTGCGGAAGGCCAACCCGCTCCAGCGGCTGGACCGCCGCGAGAGGAATCAACTGATCGAGCGTCTCTTTGCCAAAGACCTGATAGACACGCTCGCGATGGCCGGCCACGGGAGGCGCAACCAGCAGCGCATTCGTCGCCGAATGCAATTCGAAATGCTTGTCGGGATGCGCCAGCGCGTAATGCGTCACCAGCGACGCGATGTGCGACAACTCGGTCGACTCCGACCGCAAGAACTTTTTCCGCGCCGGAGTATTAAAGAAGAGATCGCGAATGGTGATCGAGGTTCCAAGCGGCAGGCCGGCCTCGTCCACGCGAATCATCTTGCCACCGTTGATCTCAATCACGGTCCCAGCGGCTTCTTCTTCGGCGCGCGTCTCCAGATGCAGCCGCGCTACCGACGCAATCGAAGGCAGCGCCTCGCCGCGGAAGCCGAGGGTCGCGATGGTCAGCAGATCGTCCGTGTCTTTGATCTTCGAAGTCGCATGCCGCTCGAAGGCCAGCATGGCGTCGTCGCGCACCATGCCGCAGCCGTTGTCGGTGATCTGGATCAGCTTCTTTCCACCCGCCTCGACGTTGATGCGAATTCGCGTCGAGCCTGCGTCGAGCGAGTTTTCGAGCAATTCTTTTACTACTGACGCCGGGCGCTCGACCACCTCGCCCGCGGCGATCTGGTTGGCTACGCGCTCCGGTAATACGTGAATTTTTCCCATGCTTCGCTGGTTCGAAGTGAACGTTTCAGAATAACGCTTTCAGGGGAATATTGAGTGTGACGGAAAATTTGGGTTGGGGCTCAGCTTGCAAAAGCGTCAACCACTAAGGCCACGAAGGTGCAAGAAGGAAACTCTTCAAACTTGCGAAGGAAATCCCCGCAGAAAGGATTCGTGCCGGAAACTTTGCGAACGAGCATGAGCGGCGGCGGGAAGAGGATGAAGAGGATAAGGATAAAAGACTCAGGCGACTTCCCTGCTCATAGCAGACGCCGCAATATCTTCCACCGGCATGGCGGCCTTTACGATTGTGCCCCGTTCATCCGATTGGATTTCAAGGCGGCCGCCCAGCTGTTGAATGCGCTCGCGCATTCCGCGGAAGCCCACGCCGGCTTGCTGCGAGGAACTGAGCGCTTTCTGTTTTTCAAGCGGGATGCCCTTACCCGCATCTTTTATCTCCACAATAACCCGCTCGGCGTCGCGCCCCAGGCGTACTTCGCCCGTACTGCTGTTCGAATGACGATGAACATTGGTCAGGCACTCCTGCACCATGCGGAAGATGGCGATTTCCATGTCATCCGACAAGCGGCCGAAATCTCCCGCAATTTCCAGATTCACCGAAATCTTGCTGCGCTTCGAGAAGCCGTCAATATACCAGCGCAAGGCGGAGGCCAGACCGACCTCGTCCAGCAAGGGCGGATGCAGAAGATGCGACATGGTGCGGATTTCCGAGCTGATCTGGTCAATCAGCTTGGCGTTTTCAGCGGCCGCGGCTACCGCCGCCGGCTCGAGTGCCGTCGATTGCACGGTTTGAATGTTCATGGTGATGGCGGCGAGCAACTGCCCGACGCTGTCATGCAGTTCGCGCGCCAGACGCCTGCGTTCATCGTCCTGCGCCTGCAATAATCGGGCCGAAAGTTGACGAAGTCCCGCGATCGCCGCATTCAACTCCATCGTTCTTTCTTCCACACGGTCGGCCAGCGCCGCGTGCAGAGTTTCCAGGTCTCGTTCTCGCGCTCTGAGCCGCTGCTCGGTGTGCACGCGCTCCCGAATCTCGATCTCGGATCTTATTTTGGATCGGCGGTTGGCCTCGCCGAGCGCAATGATAAAGGCAGACAAGAACAGGAATCCCCCCAATCCCGTGAACTGGACCTTCGGATCCAAGACCACAAAGCTATGCTCCGGGGGAAGAAACCAATACCAGACGCCGGCCGCGCTCAACACGGTAGTAACGATTGCCGGCCCCACGCCGCAATACCAGGCAGCAAAAACAACCGCAGCCCAGACTGTGTGATAGGGGTCGGTGGTTCCAAGAATCGGGGTCAAGAGGCCGCGCAGGGTCAGGGCGAGGATAGCAGTCAGGATCGCTACGCCATAACGGCCGACTTCAGCGCCAACGCTTTCTTTCGGCGTCGGAGCTTCTGTCTGCATACCACCCCACTGTTGCTCGCGAGTTGAGGAAATTTGAGTCGCCATACCCGCTCCACGAAGGGCGCCCGGATCGTGAAGATGATTATTTAGATTATCCAGAAGTCCCCACGAATCGAGCTTTCTTGTATTTTAACTCCCGAAACGGCTTCCGCGCGACGTTTTCGCCGGCCTGCCTCGGCCCGCAGTTGAGCCAGCTTTTTCGGGTCGGTCACGATTCGAGCATGCAAGAGAACCTGCGAAGCCAGGCGCTCGTCGCGCCAGTTCGAAGAAAAATTGCGGCATGTTTGTTTCATAGAGCCTTCCTTTTACGCGGTGCCGGATCGCCGCTGACCGGCAGTTCGAAAGGCGCGAGCAATTCGAATCTTTCGATCGCACCGAGACCGTTCAAGGCGTCGACGATCGCCTGTCTCTCGGCGAGAGATTCGGCCTCCTGGGCGGACAACAACTCCCGATTTCGCCGCTCCAACTCCGAAACCGCGCGAATGATCTTCACGCGCAATTCGGCCGGATTCAATTCAAGCAACGCATCGTGATAGGACTGTTGCCATGAGTAGATTTCTTCCATTCAACCGCCTCACCTGATACCCAGGTCGAGCATACCTCCGCCACTAAAAAAAGGTGAAGATATTGGGTTTGTGTGGCGTAGCCATGGGAGAAGAAACGATGCGGAATTCAGAATCGACATCCCGGTGTCGAACGAGTATCGTATTTTAAACATATTTTATATATATGCGGTACCAACATTCTGACATATCGTATACATAAAATATCCTTGACACACTGATTCGGTTTCGGTATCGTTGCGCCATCGGAAGTGAGGGGGTCGTCTATGGCGAAGGAAGAAAACAGCAGATCGCAAAAGCCCGCCGCAAGAAAGTACCGGCGCGTCGAGGTTTCCGCTCTCGACCGCGGCCGGCGCGGCAAGCATCACGAACTTGTGCAGGGGATACTGAAGGAATTGGAAATGGCGGATCCGGACTCCGCCCTTGAAATTCCGCTCAGCGACGTCGGCGACATTGGGCTGGCGAATCTCCGGTCCGCCGTACATCGCGGGGCAAGTTCGGCCAGCATCATGATCGAGACGCTAGCCGACGACAAGAATTTCTACGTCTGGAAAGCTAGCGCCTAGCGAGGTATGCGCAGGGACGGTTGTTTTGCCCGTCCGGGCAGGCAATCCCTGGCGCGGGGTGAATTATTTCTTCGCAGTAACACGGCCGGCAATCTTGTCGTATTCAGCCTTGGATACGATGCGCCGCGTCACCAGGTCGTCCGGCGCGCTATAGGGACGACCCGCAATTACTCGATCGGCTTCGGCTGAAGTCATGCCCGGCAGGCTCTCCAATTGTGCTTTGGAGGCTGAGTTCAGCTCGACTGCCTGATTGCGGTTCCAGCCTTCGCGAATCCCGTCCGCGACCGCCTTGGCATCGGTCTTCACTTCCGCCGTGGCCTGGGCGGTCTGCTCGCGCAATTGCTGCGGGCTTTCCTTTTGCTGGCAGGCAGAGAGAATAACGAGCAGCGAAATCGCGAGAACCTTCAGGAATTTGACGGGACTCAATCTGCCGAGGGTCGAGTGGTTCATGAGGTCAGTTTCTTGCGCTGCCTTTGGATGCAAATGAGTCTCTGCGGTTTGCCGGGCGGTCGGATGTTGTGGAGTGTTTAGGATGCGGATGATTTGAAGAGGGGTGGCTTCAGGTCATAGACGATCAGGTAATTGGGGTAGTGCGGCGCAAACTTAAGGATTGTTGGAACGGGTTTGTTTGCGGTTCGCCAACTCGCGACGTACTTGATTGGGATCGCGTTGTCAGTTATTACCACACATGTGGTATGATTCTACCACATGCTTGACCTTCGCTCCAAGGCGCGCCAACAACTGCTGGCCTACTACTTCACGAATCCGACGGCACGCCACCATCTGCGGGACTTGGCTGCGCGGCTGAGCCTCGATCCGTCTAACCTGTCGAAAGAGCTGGGACGCCTGGAGCGCGACGGTCTATTTCGGTCAGAAATCAGTGGCCGCCAAAAGTATTTTCAACTAAACCGGGAGTATCCGCTTTTTGATGAAGTGCGCAAGATCGTTGCCAAGACCATTGGTGCGGCACACTTGATCGCACAATCCCTCAAAACAATTGAGGGAATAGACGAGGCATACTTGTACGGCTCGTTTGCAAGCAACCAGCAGGACGCTGCCAGCGATATAGACGTGCTCGTAATTGGCTCCCCGCGCGAGAAAGACTTAGCACAGGCCGTGGGAAGGCTTGAGCGGCAGCTAGGGCGCGAAATCAACTACACGGTTTTAACACCGAAGGAATTCGGGTTGCGCCGCGCTCGCAAGGATGCGTTTCTGGAAAACGTCTGGCACAATAAGCGTGTTTCCCTCATAAGTCCGAATGAAGAAGCTAAAGGCGCACGCGGTTGACTGGGCGCAGATCGACCGCTTCCTCGCAAGCGCCGATAAGAAGCTGGCCTCGGCTCGCAAAATTCTCGCTTTTGATGAAGAAGCATGTCTTCAACAGGCCTACGAAGCAATGCTCAAAGCTTCACTGGGGTTCATGTTCAGCCATGGATTCCGTGCGAGAAGTCAGCCTGGGCACCACATCGCTATCATCGACTTCGTGCGGTCGCGCATCGGCAAGAAAAATGCCGGTCTGCTGGTCGTCTTTGATCGTCTCCGCCGGAAGCGCAACACAGCCCTTTATGATGACACTGGATTTGTTTCGCACCATGAAGCCGAGCAATCTCTCGAATCCGCCGGCGACTACTTGGATGTGATCCGAGCTGATATCGCGGCCCGAAAGCCTTGAAATGGCGGCCCAGCCCCCGAGATTGACTCGGACATTCCGCGGGCCTCGCGTCGGTCCCTCTAAACGCATTGTCATTCCGAGCGACCAACCGAGACGCATGTACCGGCAACGGCCGCAAAGGAGCGAGGAACCTCATGTTCCA
>JBAQJF010000096.1:0-12554 GCA_049300195.1 Terriglobales bacterium
CCAATCGCTCATACAGAGTGCGAATGGAAGCATGGCGACAGTGGCAAACTCGGCGGGAGAAAAAACCTTGTCCAACAAAACCAAAACCGAATCCACTTGACTCCGACCGGCCTTCTCATGGAAGGCGCTAACACTAATGAACGACCGCGGGGTTGTTGGTGAAATCGAGATATTACGTCAACTACCGCGCAGTGAACCTGCCCTTTTGCGCGGAGGCTACCCTTGACTGTTTTCGGATGGGGCCGAATCAGAGTGTCCTTTCCAAAGCGACAACAGGATTGCCAGTGCTGCGAGAAATGCCGTCAGACTGAGCATCGTCTGAGCGATATGGACAAGTCCACTGGTTCTTGGGAGCAAAGCAGCGACCGGAAGCAGCATAAAGCTTCCGACAAGTGAAACGAACAGGGCCTTCTCGTCCCTTCGATACGGGGCACGGGCAAATTGAATCCCGATGGCGTAGATACCCCCCCATATCGCGATGTTGAATGTCACCACAAGCCAAGTTGGAAGGATTCCAAAACCCAGCCACGTCCACGAAGAGGGTTGCGCTGCTACCTCTTCATGAATCCGATTACCAAGGACACTACCTGCAAAAGCGAGAGCGAAGATCGCCGCGAATGGAGTGGTGACGATCTGAAGTTGACCAGGCATAGCTCTGACCGGGGTCGTAGGTGCGTCTTTCGGAGGACGCCAATAGTGGATGACGCGATGAATCGCGGCTCCAGCCGAATAGGACAACCCTCCGATAAAGAGCGGTGTCAGAAAGAGCTTGTCGGGGCATCTTGAGTCGAATCCTGCTTCGCGCCAGCTATTGAACTGGCAGTTCGCCGTGAAGAAATGCTCGATAAGGAGCCCGACCCAACAAGGACACTGCCAGTCGCTCGCCAGTCTAAGACACGGAAAGCGAAAACTATACTGGCCGGAACCCAGACCCACAGGGCAGCCCCGCTCGTGAAGGTGCCACTCACTGCGTATGCAAGCAATGCTCCCACGACGACAACCAGAAACATCAAATGGTCAGAAAGGAACTTCTGTGGCGTGTTAACGGAGCTAAGAAAAGGGCTGAAGACACCGTATGTCAAGCCGCCTGCCAAGAGGGTCAGCCATGGCACCGCGAGTGTCGCTATGAGCAGGTGCCCCATGAACGCGAGGGTGCGTTTCATCGTTATCTCAGTTTCGCTACGCCTGCCATGGTACGCGAGGCGTCTGGGGCGGCCCAAGTGAAATCCGTGCTCTAGGTGAGATGGACTGTCGTTAAGAGGCGATTTCACCCAGGACCCCTTTCGTGAGTGAAATCGCAATTTTTCACCAATCGACTTGCGGCTCAATGGTCAGGACCGCCCTTGCAAGGAAGAGAAGAACTAAACGTCGTATAATCCCGTGCGCGAAACTCGGGAGGAGAACATATGAACGTAGAAGAACAAATCAAGCAGTATATTACCGGCCAACCGGAGTCAAAACGCACTGACATGCGCGAGTTGCATCGGCTCACACTTCAAGTGTCACCAGAATGCAAATTATGGTTCTTCGATGGTAAAGACAGCGAAAATCATACTGTTTCCAACCCTACGATTGGATATGGGTTTCACACAATAAAATATGCCAATGGAAAAAGTAGAGAGTTATTTCAAATTGGTGTGAGCGGAAACAAAACCGGAATCTCTGTCTATATTCTTGGCCTCAAAGATAAAAAGTACTTAGCCAAAACCTATGGAAAGAAACTAGGCAAGGCGAGCGTGACTGGATATTGCATTCGGTTTAAAGCTCTAAAGGACATAAACATCGATACGCTCGAAGCGGCAATACGAGAAGGGCTTGCAGCTCAGAATGAAAACGGCAAGCTGATGAAATAATTCCACTATTAAAGGCAAGCAGTTATCGATGTAAAGGCGCTCCAGTATACGATCCCCTACAGCCCTGACCTGCGCCATAAAGCCATCACTATAAAACGGGTCTCCCGCAATAGTCGTGCGGCTCTGTCATCGCCCTTGCCTTTCTCCGTTCGACGTACGTGGTGGCCTCTTGTGCCGAGCCGAGACACAGCACGGAGAAGAGAATGACGAGCGCCGGTGCGGCCATCATTTGTTGCAACCTCCGAGAGCACTTTAAGTTATGCACTCCCGCACGAAACGAGGATGCCCTCTGCGCGCAGAGCTATGTAAACGACAGCAATTTTATTCTTGACTTAAGCCCTGGAATGGATCGACCATTAACCAGCAAGTAACTCATGAGCCCGCCCAGGCTGGCAAGCGCCGATCTTTGAAAAGAGCCACTTTACGCCGCAAGCCTAATCGCATCAGTATCTTAAAGAGAAAACAACGGAACCGGCCGAGTTAACCCTCATACGCATTGAATGCTTTGCCCCTAAGTTATTGATGCCAATAGAACGATTTTTTGGAACGGACCAATTTTCCAAGCTAAGTCGCACGCGCTCAAGATCTTGCCTCTAACCCTTTGCGGCTCAAGATCTTGCGAGGGTCTACTCGCCAACTCGTTTGCTTTCAAGATCTTGACGGCGAGCACGGGGAGGGGGGGAGGGAGTAACACGAAAGTAAACAATCTCGCGTAGCCCCAAGAGCAATCCGAGCTAGGAACTATGGCCCGAGAGCCTTACCAGCCAACGCAACTTCACAACTCCCGACCGTTCCCTGAAGGAACAGATAAAATTCTCGTGGTCAACTTCAATGCGATTTGCAAGATCAGGAATGACTCAATGAAAAACGCGCCGCTTGCAGCTTTCATCCTGGGGTTTTTGAGCCTTTCCCTGCTCGCCCAGAATCCCACCGTCACAGCGCAACCCAACACCGTCTATGTCGGCGCGGACGGGAAATTTGAAGCCGCTCCCGATACCGCGATCATCCAGTTCAACATTTCGGCGCAAGGCGACACGGCGAAAGAAGCGAACGCCGAGGCTGAAAAGCAAGCCGAGCAGACACGCCAGATCCTACGGGCCAATGGAGTCGATCCGAAGGAAGCCGAAATCGGTTTCTATTCGGTGAACCCGCGCTATGACTATCGTGATCGGAAGCAGAAGCTGATCGGCTATCAGGTCACGACCAGCGCCACTCTCAAGCTTAAGGATTTCTCGAAAGTCGCACCCATCACGCAGCAACTCGCCGATGCCAGTGTCGGCGAAAGCCAATCGCTCAGCTACACGCTCGAGTCGCCCGAAGCGGCCAAGCGCAAAGCCGTAGCCGACGCCTACCGCCGCGCCCGCTCATCCGCCGAAGCCCTCGCAATTGCCAGCGGACGCACGCTCGGCGAATTATCCTACGCTTCAGTCGACACGCAGGAGAACCTCCGCATATTCGCTCCCATGGCCCGGCGTGCGACCGCGATGGTAGCAGGCGCGCAAGCCCCGTCACCCACCGAGGAATTCAGCCCTCAGGACGTAACCGTGACCGCGCACGTAAACGCGATGTTTAATTTGAAGTAGGAAATCCGTCGCGAAGCATGTCAATGAGGTCGCCGATTTTAATCACTCTTGGCGGATGCGGCCTTGATGCGGCTCGGGTCAAGTGGAACTTCCCGCTGAATCTCCATCTCAAGAGAGGTTCCAGGTTCAAGCCGCACATCGGCTCCGCGCGAGAGCATGGCGATGGCGAGTCCAGCCACGCCGCCAGCTCCGGCTCCGATTCCCGCTCCCCTGCCACCGGCGGTCACCGCACCAATTACGGCTCCGGTGGTCGCGCCTCCGGCCGCTTCTTTCGCCTTCCTGCCCGCGTCGCTATCTTCGCGGATCGTTCCTTCCTGATCCTTCATGGAAGTCTTTTCGGCTCCGGGAGCGTTTTCGATGTTCCCGCCCAGCATCACCGTGTAGCCGCTTGGATAGATCATCGATGTGAAGTGAATCAGCAGCTCTGCCCGGCCTTTCACATGTCCTCCACGCTGCACGCGCGCAATCTTTCCTTGAATGTAAGTGCCGACTGGAACCACGATCCGATCATTCACAACAAACGGAAACGAAGTTTCGGCATAGACCGGATCGCCTTCGCGCGCGGTTTTGGTGGAAATCGCCTGCTTGAGAGAGATGGGGATTCTCGTTCCGGCTGGGATTGTCAGGGTCGGCTTCGCATCCGTCGAGGCTACCGCCGGAGCTGAAGCGGGAGCTGGGGCGGTTTGTGCCAACGCCATTCCGCTTAGCAGCAGTAACGCAATCATCCTCATGAGATGGCCTACCTTTTCGATCGCCTTGGAATCGAGCCTGCAAATTCAGATGCGGCGATCGGAATGCCGAGTTAGCCGACACGGCGCCAGATGATCCAGTCTTGCTCTCAACCTTCGCGCCGGCGGGGCCGGTTTGACATCACGTTGCCCATAAACTGCGACTGGAGCTTTTGGGCGCAGCCTTCGCCGCAAACCGGAAGAGCGCCTTCCTGCACCGCCAGCTTCTCGTCCCATGGAGCCAAGTGCATCAGCGGAATCTTGCGGTCGCTAAGCGAGGTCCACATGACCCACCAGCGATCGCTCACGCCTTTCAGAACCCCGCAATTCGGGCCGGCACAGCGGTAGAAAGAACTTGGGAGTTGCACAACCTGGTCTGACATTGCTGTTTTCCGTTGCCAACATTCTAGCGCACGAAGTTAGCAACGGAAGGATGGAAGAGCGCACTCACCTGTGGATTTCGCGCCTGAAGATATGTCTTATTTGTAGAGCAGATACTTCTCGCGCATAACAAGAAACTGTTGCAGCCGCTCCTGCCAGTCGCTCACAATGCGCCGCGGATCTTGGCCCGCGTCAATCGCTTGCAGCACCGGCTGATTCACCAGTAGAGTAGCCATGCGCTCTAGCTTGAAGTCCGCGGGATACAGCTTGTGTAGCGCGGAGGCAAGCTCGATACCGAGTTCGGTCGCGTCGAACAGATCGCGATCGAGCACAATGATGCTAACTCCCTGGCAGCGCTCGCCCGCATAGTTGCTGGACGAAGGAGTGAAGTCGACCGGAACAAAGCGCACGCTTTGAATTGCGCGGCTATTCAAGTAGCTGGCAAACTCGCGGCTCTTGACCCACGGCGCGCCTACTACTTCAAATGGCGTGTCGGTACCGCGTCCAACTGAGATGTTAGCGCCCTCGATCATGCCGACGCCCGGGTAGAGCGTCGCCTCATTCAGATCGCGCAGGTTGGGCGAAGGATTGATCCAAGTCACCGCGGTCGAATCAAACCAGTCGCCGCGCTGCCAGCCTTCCATCGGAACGACTTGGAGCCGCGCCCCAATCTGTCGCTCGGCATTAAACATCTTTGCCAATTCGCCCATCGTCATGCCGTGCCGTACCGGCTCTGGAAAATAGTTGTTGAAATTCTCCCGGCCTTCTTCTGAAACCGGGCCTTCAACGAACGATCCGGTGATTGGATTTGGCCGATCCAGAACGACAACCTCAATTCCCACCTTGGCTGCCGCTTCCAGAAAATATCCCATGGTGGTTTCGTAGGTGTAGAAGCGCACTCCCGCGTCAGCAAGGTCGATAACGACCGCGTCCAACCGCTTCAGGACATCAAGCGAGGGGCGCCGCGCGGAATCTTTGCCACCGTACAGGCTATAGACGGTGATTCCCGTGGTTTGATCTTTTTGATTCTTAACGTCTGTGGTGTCGAGAGTTCCGGTTGCGCCGTGTTCTGGGCTGAAGATCGTATCGAGGGAAATCCCCGGCACCCCGGCGAGGACGTCGATCGTGCGCCGGCCTTTCGCATCAAGACCCGTTTGGTTCGTCAGCAAGCCGACGCGGCGCGGAGCATCTCCTTTGGCCGGGTGTAATGCGGGACGCAACGCGGCAAAGCTCGTTTCCTCGAGCACGTCGATTCCCGTCATGACGGTTCCATTCCGCGCCGAAAGTTTGCGTGCCGCGCTCTGCATCTCGTTGTAGCCTGTAATCGTCGCCTCTCGCATCTTCTCCGCTTCCGAGGGCTCAAGCGCGAGTGCCGCCGCGACAGCGGTTGCGACCTTCGTCCGTAGCGAGACAGCACTTCCCTTCTCGTTGCCTGGAATCGCGTTCATGTGGACAGCGTTCGTGAGCAGCACGATATAAGTCTCGGTCGTGGGATCGATCCACAAGGACGTTCCCGTGAATCCGGTATGTCCAAAGCTTCCGACCGGCAACAGCTCACCACGATTTGTCGAAAATGGAGAGTCGATGTCCCAACCGAATCCGCGCAAGACCGTCCCGTTGACCGGCTGCTGCGGCGCCGTCATCTTCGCAATCGTGGCGGAGGTCAGCACGCCGCGCCCGCCATCGAGTAGCGCCTGCGCAAATGTCGCCAGATCGTCGGCGGTCGAAAACATGCCCGCGTGGCCAGCCACTCCGCCCATGCGACGCGCAGTCGGGTCATGCACCACCCCGCGCAGCAGGTGATGATCCTCGTCCTCTTCGGTGGGCGCGATCCGTGACAACCAGGAAGCCGGAGGCAGGAAGCGCGTGATTTTCATACCGAGCGGACCGAAAATATGGTTCGCTGCATATTCATCGAGGGTCTCGCCGGACAGACGCTCGACCAACGCGCCAAGAACGATGAAATTGACATCGCTGTACACGAAGGCCGAGCCGGGAGGCCGAGCCGGCGCGTCCTCGAATGCCATGTAATACGCGGTATCCTTGCCCTCCCACTTTTTCGCCAGATCAAGATCTTCGGGCAGTCCCGAATAATGCACCAGCAACTGGCGAATCGTAATGTCCTGCTTGCCATTTTGCGCAAAGTCCGGCAGGTACTTCGCTACCGGATCGGCCGTGCGAAACTTCCCCTGCTCCCAAAGCTGCATTAACGCGGTCGTCGTCACCACCACCTTAGTGAGCGAAGCGCAGTCGAAGATAGTGTCGAGTGTCATGGCCTCGCGGTTTGGCAAAATCGCGCGACTTCCATACGCTTTACGATAAACAATTTTCCCATTGTGCCCGACGATGAGAACTGCGCCTGGGATTTGTTGCAGCGTGATGGCGTCGTTGATAATGGGATCGACTACAACGAGACGCGTATCAAACGGCGGCTGGGCAACAACTAGGGCAGAGCACAGCAACAAGACGATTGGAATTACCGTCGCAATTTTCACGATTGCTGCGACTCTACACTAGCGGCGAGAGCGCGCTCAAGCACTACCAGCGAGGGGATTTTCTTTGGTAACACTGAGTTTGTCGATTCCGCCGACTGTCGGCAGCATCCGACAGCGCAACATCGGAAAAGAACGTAGGTCCCCCGGTATGAATGTCCGCGCTACACTGTTGTTTTGACATCCGCCTCAAACGCGAGCTCGGGCTTCTCCTTCCTGGTACGAAACACCGCTGCGCAGGACCTTTGCTTCCGCAATGCCTTCGGTATTCTTTGTGACGCCATCGCGGGCCGCGCCTTCCCGGCGTGCTCCCTCGCCGTCACTTATCGCGGAGAACTCGTGGCCCACAAAGCTTTGGGACGGTTCACGTACGACTCATCTTCTCCCCAAGTCACCAATGCGAGCATATTCGATCTGGCCTCGCTGACTAAAGCGGTGGCCACGACCGCAATGGCGATGATCCTTTACGAACGCGGCGTGCTCGATCTGGGAGCACCAGTCACCGCCATTGTTCCGGAGTTCTTATCCGGAGATGCGTGCCGGGCCGACGTCACTCTCCGCATGTTGCTGGCGCATAGCTCCGGCCTGCCCGCCTATGAGAAGCTTTTTCTGCAAGCGCAGACGCCGAGAGATCTTGTGCGGCGCGTATTTGGCGCCGAACTCACAGCCGAGCCGGGCGCACATGCCGAATACAGCGACATAGGATTCATCCTTCTGGGCATCGCCCTTGAGCGTCTCGCGGATGAACCGCTCGACACATTTTGCCAGCGCGAGATCTTTGGTCCGCTCGCCATGTCGCACACCATGTTCCAGCCCGCGAAAGGGCTGCGAGGAAGCATTCTGCCCACCGCCGATGACCGCACTTTCCGCCATCGCGTCATTCAAGGCGAGGTGCAAGACGAGAACGCAAGTGTCCTCGGCGGTGTGGCCGGCCATGCCGGACTGTTCTCTACTGCCGACGACCTGGCGCTATTCGCTCACGCAATGCTCAATGGCGGCTACCCAATTCTGCGCCCGGAAACGGTGAACCTCTTCACCCAGCGAGAGACCGCGCCGGAGGGCACATCTCGCGCGCTCGGTTGGGATACGCCTTCCACTCCTTCTCAATCAGGCAAGTATTTCGGATCGCGCTCTTTCGGGCATCTCGGCTACACGGGGACTTCACTTTGGATCGACCCGGACCGGCAGCTTTCGATCACCTTGCTCACGAACCGAACCTGGCCGGACTGTCAGAATCAGGCAATCAAGCAAGTGCGGCCCGCCTTTCACGATGCGATTATTAAAGCGCTGAACGCGAACGAATCCTCTGGAAGCCCGGAGACGCAACAATGAAAGCGGGAGGCGCGAAACGCGGAAGAACTCTGAGAGGCGAGATGAATACGTCCGATCTCCGGCGTCTCGTAACTGAAAAGCCAAACTCCGCATCCACCGATCTGGATCGCAAGTCGTCGCTGGAAATCGCACGCATCATCAACGTCGAAGATTCCAAAGTGGCGGGCGCCGTGGCTCGTGCGTTGCCCCAGATTGCACAGGCGATTGACTGGATCGCCGCCGCGCTCTCAAGCGGTGGCCGCCTGATTTACGTTGGCACCGGAACCAGCGGCCGCATTGCCGCACTCGATGCCGCCGAATGCCCGCCTACCTTCAACACGAATCGAAAGATGGTCCAATTCATCATGGCGGGTGGCTCCAAGGCGCTCGCGGAAGCGACCGAGGCAAGCGAGGATTCGCGCTCTCTTGGCCGTCGCGAAATGGGGAAGAAAAAACCTCGCAGCAACGACGTAATTGTAGGCGTCGCCGCCAGTGGCCGAACTCCGTTCACGATTGCCGCCATCGAATACGCGCGCACCCATGGGGCCAAGACGGTGGCCGTCGTCTGCAATCGCAGTTCTCCCCTGGAAAGAGCTGCCCACATGGCGATTGTGGCCGAAGTGGGGCCTGAGGTCGTCACCGGTTCGACGCGCATGAAAGCGGGCACGGCACAGAAAATGATTCTGAATACGCTCACCACCGGCGCCATGACGCGTCTCGGCTACGTCTACGGCAATCTGATGGTCAATCTCCACTTGAAGAACGAGAAGTTGTCGGCTCGCGGAGTGAGCATTCTGGAAACGGCCGCAAAGCTCAGCCGTGCAAAATCCAGCAAGTTAATACAGGCGGCGCATTATAGCGTTCCGGTGGGCCTCGTTATGGCAAAGGCGGGAGTGAGCTGGATGATAGCGGTGAACGCTCTGATACTGTCGCGCGGCCACGTGCGTAGCGCAATACAAATGGCGCGATCTCTGTAGGCGGACGCGTGATCTCGAGGCATGCCGTCTCCTTCGTCGCGAGGAATGTACTCCGAGTTGCCTGCGACTCTCGCCAGGTTACAAACGGAACTCATCCTCCCAATCTCATCACGCGCCTATCCGAGTTCCTCGCTAGAATGAAATTGAGCGTTTCGACGCGGCCTATCACCATCCTATGGATAAACTCGTAATCCGCGGTGGCAATCCGTTGCTCGGCACAGTCCGCATAAGCGGAGCAAAAAATGCAGCACTGCCATGTATGGCCGCGGCCCTTCTCACCGACGAGCCGGTCATCCTCGAAAACATTCCGCAGGTGCGCGACATTGAGACCACCCGCAAGCTGCTCGCCGCCATGGGCGCCGAGGTCGAACTCGGCTACGGGCGCGCGCAGCATCGCACGACAATATGCGCCAAGAATCTCGCCAGCCCCGAGGCCTCGTATGAACTTGTTAAGACGATGCGCGCTTCCACCCTTGTTCTCGGGCCGCTGGTTGCGCGTTGTGGGCGCGCTCGCGTTTCGCTGCCTGGCGGTTGCGCTATCGGCGCGCGTCCGATTGATCTGCATATAAAAGGGCTAGAGCGTCTCGGTGCAAAGATCACTCAGGAACACGGATACGTGGAAGCCATGACGGACCGGCTTCGCGGCGCCGAAATTGTCTTCGACAAGATCACGGTCACTGGCACGGAAGACCTGCTCATGGCGGCGACCCTCGCCGACGGAGAGACCGTGATGCAGAATTGCGCTCGCGAGCCCGAGGTTGCTGACCTCGCGGCCCTGCTCAACGCGATGGGAGCACAGATCGAGGGTGCGGGAACTACGACGATTCGCATCAAAGGTGTCAGTAAACTGCACGGCGCCAAACATCGTGTTATTCCCGACCGCGTCGAAGCGGGAACGTTCATCATCGCTGGGGCGCTGAGTGGAGGGGACATCAACGTCACAGGCTGCGACCCGCAACATCTCACGGCAATCCTTCAGAAGCTAGAAGAAACCGGCGTGAAGACCGCGTTAAGGTCGGACTCAATCCGCGTGATGGGCGATCACCCGCTCAAAGCCGCCGACATGAACACGGAGGAATATCCCGGTTTCCCCACCGATATGCAAGCGCAGTACATGGCGCTGGCGACGCAGGCCGATGGCACTTCGATCGTGGTCGAGAATATTTTCGAAAACCGCTTCATGCACGCACAAGAACTGGTGCGCATGGGTGCCAACATCAAGATTGAAGGGCGTCGCGCCATCGTCCGTGGGAAGACGCCGCTGAGCGCGGCCGCCGTGCTCGCTTCGGATCTACGCGCCTCCGCGTCGCTGGTGCTCGCTGCGTTGGTGGCTGATGGCGAGACCATCATCGATCGCGTCTATCACATCGACCGCGGATACGAAAACATCGAAGAGAAGCTGAAAGGCGTCGGCGCGGAAATTCGGCGGGTCGGAGACATCTTTCCGAAGCGGCGTGCGCAGGGCATCTAAAGGCTGAAGCATCTCAACGACTGTTGCGGCACACCGCACCGACAGTGAACAAGCACTAGCTTGTGGCCGACCGATCGAAGCTGACGGAGGGTCTCAAGATGCTTGAGGCCAAGGTTGGGAGACAACTAGATCGGTTGCATCACAGACCTGAACCGCAGTTTCTTCTTCTCCTCTAGTTTAATCTTCGGAATGTCGGTGCCAGGTTCGTGTTCATTAGGTAGAACCCATCCCGAAAATTCTTTATGACACATAGGGCATTTGCCGTCTTCGAACTTGAGGTCTGGTCCAAACACTCCGATCTGAACTGATACTTGCTTGCCTTTACAGTCGGGACAGAACACTATCATCTGCTTTACCATGTAATTTCTCCTTCTACTTCTCGGGAGATTCTAGCATCGGGCGATCACACAGCGAAAGCATCGTGGGAGTACATTTCCAACGCCAAGTCCCTTTGGATTTCCGTACATTGTGATGGTGAATCACTTACCGTTTCTGGTGGTTAACGATCTTTCCTATGAAAACATCCTTACTATTCTTCTTGTCGCTGTTCTTGCTTCAGAATGATGGATGCAATCTCCAAAGGCACAAAGAGGTCAACCCAAGTGAAATGTTTGGGGCGGTGTATAAAGCTTGCACAGACTCAGCCCGAACCAATACTCCATTACATGACGGGATTCCTCTTTCGAGGGACGTTGAGAACTGCCAAGCTGGAGCACACGCAGCACGATCTTTCTTGCAGGACAAACCTTAGTCACTTTCAATCGTGTGCAAGCGGATGATCCTGAGTCTTGGAGCCTAGCTTGCAAACACCGTCATCGGTCGAATGAATCTCTTGTGCCAGGTGGTTGGGTCGAGAGTCTTCAATCTCCTCATGATTGAACCATCGAATCCCAAGACTTCACAGTCAAACCAGCTGCGTCTGAGCAAGAGCGATCCGTCCGGTATCTCTCCGGCTGCACACTTCGCCGACGAGAGCCTCCTAAAGGCTAGCCGGCAACGTTACCTGGTAACGATCGTAACCTTCAGAACTCCCTCCTATCCGGATATGATCGCAGCGGATGATGACTTGCGATCGGCTTCGGTATTAGTGTGTTTGCCGACCCCCCGCCAGCCGTTAACGCAAATGCCTACGCTTGCCCAGCTTCGCGCGAGTCCTTCGACTCTGTTTCGTTTTGTTGCAGTGGGCGCTTGTAATACCGTTTTTGGCTATGGCTGCTTTGCTTTTTTCACGATGCTACTGATGCCTCTGGTCGCGTACGGGTATGTTGTTGCCAGCCTGCTTTCAAACCTAGTCGCCATCACGTTCGCATTTCTCGGATATAAATGGTTTGTTTTCAAAACGCATGGCCACTACCTCAAAGAGTGGATTCGCTGCGTTGGGGTCTACGCTGGCAGCATGTTGCTCTCCGCTGCTTCCCTTCCAGTACTCGTTCCTATCGTTCGGCGGCAAACCGGAAACGCACGCACCGCGCCTTACATCGCCGGCGCGATCGTGCTCGTGTTTTCCATAGTGTTTAGTTTCGTTGGCCATCGCCACTTCTCCTTCGGTGGATCGAAACCGTCACCCGAAGCCGTCCGTTAACTAACCCGCTCCATGGCTCCTCGCAAAAGCAACCTGAGTGACTTCCGTAATCCTGTCTTAACCCGGCACGTGTGGGATAACTGAAACTGCAGTCTGGAGTTGTATTTATGACTCGGTCCGTTCTTGATTCTGTTAACGCGGATCTCTGATTCGCCGAACTTGTTCTAGGAACCCAG
>JBAQJF010000097.1:0-1555 GCA_049300195.1 Terriglobales bacterium
GAATGTGACGATCTTATCGAGCCGATTCATGAACTCGGGCGTGAACTTCCGGCGCGCCGCTTCGAGGCCGGTTCGCGCCAGCTTGCCGCTAGTTTGCTCGTCCATGGCGCCGCCCGCAGTCTTCTCACGCGCTTCGCGCACGTTGAAACCGAGCTTCGGGTTCATGATGTTGCTCATCTCGGACGCCCCGAGATTGCTGGTCATGAAAATCATGGCGCGCGAAAAATCGACCTTGCGGTTGTCGCCGAGCGTCAGCGTCGCTTTGTCCAGAATGCCGAGCAGCAGGTTCCACAAGGCGTCGGAGGCCTTTTCGATCTCGTCGAAAAGCACAAAGCTCAGCTTTATCGTTTCGGTATGGTACTGATTGAGCACTTCCTGGGATAACAGGGGATGCGTCTCGCGATGCCCCAGGTATCCGGGAGGCGAACCGATCAGCTTTGCGATTTCGTGGCTGTGCTGGAACTCGGCGCAATCGATTTTGATGACGGCGCGCGGATTCTTCAGGAGCGCTTCAGCGGTGGCTTCAACGATTCGGGTTTTTCCTGAACCGGTTGGGCCAAGGAATAGGAAATTCCCTATAGGACGACCAGGAGCGCTCATCCCGGTCAGATTCATCTGATAGATGTTCACAATCTGTTCGATCGCTTCATCTTGTCCAATGATCATGCGTCGCAGATTCGTGTCCAAGGACATCGCGTCTCGCCCAGTCTTCGCTGGATCCAATGGGATGTTCAGCCGTACCATTTTGTCCACCGCCTTTCTCGAACCTCTCTGGGCCGGCTGCCTTCCGGCCCCCTTCCACAAACTCTCAGGCAACCCAATTGCCATTTCTTTAGATGCTCCCCGTAGTCGCTCGATTCGACGTTACATCTATCCTTCGCTTATCTCTTCGGTCTTGCCGGACGAACTTCTAGCCGACTTATCAGCGTTCGCGGAGGCATCCGCAGAAGCATTCGAACCATTTCCGCGATGTCTTCCGGCCAAATCTTCCAATCGCGGCCGCTTTCTGAGCCGCGGCCGGATTCCGAAGCAACGCTGCTTTGGTTGAAATCGGTGGCCACGCTGCCGGGCATTATGTAGCTGACGCGGACATTTTGTTGCCTGGTGTCCTGCATCACCGCTTCACTGAAACCCGTGAGCGCGAACTTGGAAGCGTTGTACGCGGCGCCTCCCGCGAACGGATTCTTTCCCGCGAGACTGCTGATGTTGATGATGTATCCACCGCTGCGCGACGCAAACCGGGTCAAAGCTTCGCGGCAACAAAGAAACACTCCGGTGAGATTCGTTTCGATGGTGTACTGCCAGTCCTCTACCGTCAACTCCGTTATGGGACGAAAAATGCCAACGCCTGCGTTATTCACCAACACGTCGAGACCACCAAACTGCGCGTCGGCAAACTGGAAAAGCTCGCTCACGTCCGCATTGTTCCTAACATCGGCTGCTTTGCCCTCGACTTTACCGCCACTCTTTTTGCGCAGGCTTTCGGTCTCGGCGCAAAGCTCACCGACGGTTCTCTCGACGGATTCCTGACGGCGTCCACAGATCACCACCGACG
>JBAQJF010000098.1:0-2311 GCA_049300195.1 Terriglobales bacterium
TCCAGGTTTTCGGCGACGAAGTAGCCATCCTACATTCGGGCCTCTCGCACGACGAGCGCGCCGAGCAGTGGCATCGCATCAAGCGTGGAGAAGCTCGCGTCGTGGTCGGCACGCGCTCCGCGGTCTTTGCTCCGGTCAGCGATCTCGCACTGCTCATCGTCGACGAAGAGCAGGACTCGTCGTACAAGCAGGAGGAGACGCCGCGTTATCATGCGCGCGATGTTGCAGTGATGCGGGCAAAAATGGCTAGCGCCGTCGTAGTGCTAGGCTCCGCGACGCCTTCGCTCGAGTCCTACTACAACGCCAAGAAACATAAATATGCGCTGCTCGAACTTCCCGACCGCGTGGAGCAGCGTCCGCTACCCGAGGTCGAGATTCTCGACATGCGCCAGGAGTTTCAGGAAACCGGTAAGGAGCAGGTCATCTCCCGTAAGTTGGCGGAAGAGATCCGCGAGCGGCTCGACAAGAAAGAGCAGGTCATGGTGCTGCTCAATCGGCGCGGCTATTCCCCAGTGGCGCTCTGCCGCGCCTGCGGTCAGGCTTTGCAGTGCAAGAACTGCGCCGTCTCCATGACGCACCACAAGCGCGAACACAAAATGGAATGTCATTACTGCGGATTCATCGCGCCGGTTCCGAACAAATGCGCCGAGTGCGGCAGCGAGTATGTCTATTTCGTCGGCACCGGATCGGAGAAATTAGAAGAGTTACTCCACGGCATGTTCCCGCAAGCGCGCATTGGCCGCCTCGATCGCGACACGGTTCGCGGCCGCGAAGATTTCGAGCGCGCTCTAAACGCGCTCAACGAAGGCGAACTCGACATGTTAGTGGGCACCCAGATGATCGCCAAGGGCCATGACGTGCACGGAGTAACGCTGGTCGGCGTGGTTGGCGCCGACACGGCGCTGGGCCTGCCGGACTTTCGCGCCGCCGAGAGAACGTTCCAGCTCTTGACTCAAGTGGCAGGCCGCGCTGGCCGCGGCAATTCGCCGGGCAAGGTCGTGCTGCAAACTTATTTTCCCGATCACTACGCGGTTCAGTTCGCGGCGCGACACGATTTCGCCGGCTTCTACGACAAGGAACTCCAGTTCCGCAGCTGGATGCACTACCCGCCCTACAGCGCGATCGCGAACGTAATCGTTCGCAGCGAGAAGCTCGATGAAGCCCTCGCCTGGTCGGGCGAACTGGGCCGCTGGTTTGAAAAGACGCGCCATGAAGGCATTCGCGTACTCGGCCCCGCCGCCGCGCCCATCACGCGACTAAAGCGCGACTACCGCTATCACTTCATTCTGAAATCCCCAAGCCGCGAAAAAATGAACACGCTGCTGCGCGCCATGCTCATAGAAGCCGTCGCACGCAAAATTCCCCGCACGCAGATCATTGTGGATGTGGATGCGGTGTGGTTGATGTAGGAGAAGCGACGAGCCTCGAGCGACCAACCAAAGAAATCGCAACCCTATCTGCGATGCAGCAGATGCCGCACATCCTGGCCGAAGCCGCGTGCAGCATCGCGCGTATCGTCGCGAAATTCGGGCCAGACTTCTTTCCCCGAGCTATGGGTAAAAGGCGCAGGCGTAAAACTCAGAATCAAAATCAACAATCCGCAAAGGGCAATTCCGAGCCGTCGTCCCTCAACCTGCGGATAACGCGGCACTCTGGGATGTCGAGCCGTAATCCCCAATAGCACGGCCCACAAGAACCAGCCGGTCCAAAAATATTTCCCGAGCGGCACGAGCGCGAGCACGGTCAAAATCGTGGCCCAGCGATGCAGTCTCGGCGAGAGCGAATTCAGAATGTGCCCTCCGTCGAGCTGACCACCCGGCAAAAGGTTCAGCGCGGTGGCAAACATCCCAACCCACGCAGCCGCCGCGATGGGGTTCAGCGACAGAGCGGAGAGCGGCGCATGAATGCCGAGCACCCATCGGGCGCAATCGAAAACCAGCGGGAAGCCAAGTTGAAATTCCGAAGCCGCCGGACGCGGCATCGGATGCGACAGCGACAACCCCACCAACAACGCAACGCAGGCCGGAATGAACCCCGCAATCGGCCCCGCTATTCCAATGTCAAAGAGCGCCGCCCGCGACGGAATCGGACTCTTGATGCGGATGAAAGCGCCCATGGTCCCGATCAAGCTGGGAAACGGCACAAAAAATGGCGGCGTGGCGTACACGCGATAGTAGCGACAGTAAAGATAGTGCCCCATCTCGTGCGAAAAAAGAATGAACATCAGCGTCAGCGAGAAAGGCAGGCCAAGCAGCAGGTTCGACACCGGTTGGAAAGCCCAGATGACGGGGAAGAGAGAAATCGTGTCGTC
>JBAQJF010000099.1:0-5568 GCA_049300195.1 Terriglobales bacterium
CCGAATACCATGACTTTGCCGGGCCCAAAAATGTCGGCCGGGCCCCAGTAAAACGCGGACCAGTCGATGCCGAGGCGCAGATCGCTTTCGCGCTGCGCCGTGAAGCCGCGAATCGAAGAGCCATCGAAGGTCAGGTTATCGTAGCTGTTCAGAAGAAATTTCTTGTCGTAGTCGAGCATGTGCAGGCGGCCTTCGAGGTCGCTGAACATAACGGTCACGGCCTTGATGCGTCCTTCATCGGAGAGATACCCCAGCCGCTCATCCTGAATCTTGGACGGCGAGACGCGATCCAGTCGCTGCTTCTTCGCCTTAAGATTCATCTCTTCAAGTTCGTCGTAGGGGATGGACAAAAAATTGCGCAGTTCAGTTGACATGCCTCTCCTTAAGGTTTGCCGGATTCGACGGATTCAATGACCGGGGGAACGAGATAGGCTATCGCGTCAGGAGCAACCAAGACAAATAGAAATCGGTTATGGGAGGGATTAGGGAAGATTATTCCGCAAGAATGCAGCGATTGTGGTGCAAATTCGACTTCCTGACCTTTTGACGCAGCATTGTGCGCTCATGTCCAGAGCGACCGGGCAACCCCGAGTTTCGTGAAATAATCGGGTCCGAGGAATGCTTGTGAGCTGCGCAATATGCGAGGTGCGTAAGGAGAAGCGCTTCTGTCCCGCATTGCACGGGCGAATCTGCGCGCAGTGCTGCGGGGAGCAGCGCGAGGTCACAATCGATTGCCCGAGTGACTGTACTTACCTGCGGCAGGCGCGCGAGCACGAAAAGCTGCGCACGGTCGCGGATGTGGATCAGGCGGCGATGTTTTCCGACATCGAAATTCCAGAGCATTTTCTCTACAAGCATAAAGAGTTGATCATGGGCATCAGTTTTGCGCTGGCGAATTGTGCGCGGGCCGGCAGTTCGCTTGGAAGCTCGCTCGATGGATCGGTTGGAAATCGCTCGCTCACGGATCGAGATTTAATTGCCGCGCTCAGTTCGCTGGTTCAGAGTTATCGCACGCTGGTTGAATCGAACTTAATTTATGAGCAGGCGACGGCGAGTCTGGCGCAACAGAAAATTGCGCGCGAAGTCGGAGCGATGGTGAACGAGTTTCGCGTGGAAGAAGTGAAGCACCTGGGGTATTCGCGGCTCAAGGATTCGGATGTACTGAAGTCGCTCGTATTCTGGGTACGGATGGCGGTGACGCGCACATCGGGACGACCCAAGTCGCGGGCGTTTGTGGACTTCCTGTTCTCGCAATTTCCAGAAAAAGCATCGGGGCTTGCGGCTCCAGAGGATGCCGGGAGCAGAATTGTCATTCCGTAATTATCGCCATTGACGTCCGAGTTTCGGTTCGCGACATCTGCCACCGCTCTCTTCTTGCATTGAGCATTCGATCACACTCGGCGCACAATCTGACCTTCAGGGAGGGCAGCTAGCAGTTCACCCGCTGTTTTGCCGAGCACCGGATGCCGGACTTCGGACGCGATCTCAGCTAGTGGCTCCAGGACAAACCTTCTCTCATGCATTGCGGGATGTGGGATTTGCAGGCCCGCCTCGTTTACGATGCGGTCATCGAACAGCAGCAGGTCGATGTCGATTTTGCGCGGCCCCTTGTCGCGAAATCGCAAACGGCCCATGGTCGCTTCAATGGAGAGCGCGAAAGTCAGTAGCTCGCGCGGAGTTTTTCCGGTCTCGAGTTCGACGACACAGTTCAAAAACCAGGGCTGGTTTGGGAGGTCGACTGGCTGCGTCTCGAAGATCGCTGAGAGCGCGCGAACAGAGCCCGCTCCCTTCAGTTGCCCGATCGCCTCGCGCAGGTTAGCCTCGCGGTCTCCCAGATTCGAGCCGAGCGAAAGATAGACCAGCCCCCCAATGCTATTCGTCATTTCCGGGTCGCGGGATTCTGCGCGCTTGCGAGCGAGCACACAGCTTCTTTAAAGACGCTGCCACGATGCTCGTAATTCTTGAACTGGTCAAAGCTGGAGCAGGCGGGGGCGAGCAGGACGATATCTCCGGCAACGGCAGATGCAGAGGCGCGCTGGACGGCAATCTCAAGAGTTTCGGCGTGATCGATTTCGGCCGCGCCTTGAATGTGCGACTCAATCTTGGCGGCAGCGGCGCCGATTGTATAGACGCGTTTCACACGCGCTCGCAGCAGATCGTTGAGGAGGGTATAGTCGCTCCCCTTGTCTTTTCCGCCAAGGATGATGTGGATGTTCGCCGGGAAAGATTCGAGAGCTTTAATGGTGGCGTCGACGTTGGTGGCTTTCGAATCGTTGTAATAGTCGACGCCGGCTACTTTCGCAACGAATTCGAGGCGGTGCTCGACGGCCTTGAAATGCTGGACCGCATGGCGGATTTGGTCGGGCTGGCAGCCCGCCAACATTGCGACGGAAATTCCCGCAAGCACGTTTTCCACATTGTGCGCGCCCTTCAGCGGGATTTCGCTAAGCGGCATGATTTCGAGCTCGCGCTGGCCATCGCGAAAGAAAATGTGGGCGCCGCGAACGAAGGCTCCGGTACCGACTTCTTTTTTACGGCTGAAGAGAAAACGCTGGGCAAGCGTGCGCTCCGCCAGATCGACGGTTGTGGGATCATCGGCGTTCAACACCGTAAAGTCTTCGGGGCTCTGGTTTTCGAAGATGCGCGCTTTGGCTCCGACATAATTCGCGAAGGTCTTGTGACGGTCGAGATGATCGGACGTGATGTTGAGGATCACGGCGATGCGAGGACGGAAATCGACGATGGTTTCGAGTTGAAAGCTGGAGACTTCGAGGACAACCCAGGTCTTCGGAGTTGCCTGATCGACAAAAGTGATCGCCGGCGTGCCGATGTTTCCGCCGACGATTACGGGGAGCTTGGCTGCGGCGAGGATCTCGCCGGCAAGCGTAGTCGTCGTAGTCTTGCCATTTGCTCCGGTGATCGCAGCGATGGGGCCGGGCAAAAACTGCGTGGCTAGCTCGATCTCGCCGATTACCTTTTCACCGAGACTGCGAGCCTGGACCAGTTGCGGCGCGTCGAACGGAACGCCAGGGCTCACGACGATCAAATCCTGGTCACGGAAGGTGCGGTCGCCATGGCCGCCGGTTTCGACGATGATTCCGTGCTCGAGGAGGAGCAGAATTTCCTGGCGAAGTTCGGCTTCAGGCTTGGAATCGGAGACGGTTACGCGCGCGCCTCGGGACTTGAGAAACAAAGCCGAAGCGACGCCGGATTTGCCGAGGCCGACCACGAGCACGCGTTGGTCTTTAAGTTCCATCAAAGTCTATTTCACCACAGAGATACGGAGACGCAGAGAAAAGCGGGTCTGGAATTTAGGTTCCTCTGCCTCTCTGTGACTCTGTGGTGAAAAACTCACCTTAGCTTCAGTGTCGTCAGCGCGAACAACGCGAACACCAGCGATGCAATCCAGAAGCGCACAATCACCTTCGACTCCGACCAGCCGAGCAATTCGAAATGATGGTGAATGGGCGCCATCTTGAAAATTCGTTTCTTGCGCAGCTTATACGAGCCCACCTGGAGAATCACAGAGAGCGCCTCTATCACGAACACTCCGCCAATAAACGGGAGAAGAAGCTCCTGCTTGATCATGACGGCAACCGTACCAATGGCGCCGCCCAGAGCGAGTGAGCCGACATCGCCCATGAACACTTCTGCTGGGTGCGCGTTGTACCAGAGAAATCCGATGGCGGAGCCGACCATGGCCCCGCAGAAAATGGTCAGCTCGCCGATCTGCGGCATGCGCTGGAGTTCGAGATACGCTGCAAAAGTGGCGTGGCCACTGAGGTAGGTAAGCACCGCAAGCGCCCCGGCTGCAATGACCGTACAGCCGATGGCGAGGCCATCGAGGCCGTCCGTAAGGTTGACAGCGTTGCTCGATCCGACAATCACGAGCACCACAAAAGCCACAAACGGAAGAAAAGCTAGCGGCCAGAGGTGCGGGTTCGCGGCCCAGCGCTCGATCACCAGGTCCGGCTTGAACTGCTTGAAAAACGGAACGACCAGCTTGGTGGAATACTCTCCACGATGCTCGAGGACGATGAGCGCGAGGGCAATCATGACGCTGGACGCGACCTGATAGCCAAGTTTGGCGCGCGCGGTAAGGCCGAGATTGCGGCGATGAACGACTTTCAGGTAGTCGTCAGTGAAGCCGATGGCCGCAAACGCTAACGTCGCGAAGATGGCAATCCAGACGAACGGATTGCTGAGATCGGCCCAGAGCAGTGTGGGCACGAGGATTGCGATCGCAATGAGTAGGCCGCCCATCGTGGGCGTGCCGGCTTTCTTCTGATGCGCTTGCGGGCCCTCTTCGCGGATGTATTGGCCGATCTGAAAATCGCGCAGACGCTGGATCACGATCGGGCCGACTATCAGTCCAGTGAAGAGCGCAGTGAGACTCGCGAAGGCAGTCCGAAAAGTTAAATAGCGGAAGATGCGGAATGGCGGAAAGTAATGAAAAAGCTTCAGATATAGGAGCCAATAAAGCAATCCGCCTCCGGAAAATCGCTGTCAGCTTTCAGCTGTCAGCTCTCAGTTAATTCTTGTTCGCGACCGCATTCTTGGCGATCCCGATTTTCTGTTTCCACATCTCCAGCGCTTTTTCCAGCTTCACGCCTCTTGATGCTTTGAGCAACACTACATCGCCGTCGCGGGCTTCACGCGCTAACCAATCACCGGCTTCCTCGGGCGTTGCAACGAACTCGGCGCGGATTCCCGCTTTGCGCGCGGCTTCGACCATGGCTGCGGCCTCGCCACGTACTCCTAAAAGCACGTCAATAGCCTTCTTCGCAATGTGCTCGCCGCACTGGCGATGAAGTTCTTCACCCTCTGGCCCCAGCTCCAGCATCTCGCCCGCGACCACGATCCGGCGCTTGGCCGCCATCGACGCCAGCGTGTCGACCATGGCGTTTAATGCCTGCGGATTGCAATTGTAGCAATCGTTGATGGCCGTGATGTTGCCAAGCTGAACGACCTCTCCCCGTTTATCGGCCGGAGCAAGAGTAGGCAGGCCTTCGGCTATTTGAGAGGGGGTGATGCCGTGCTCCGTCGCGACGGCCGCAGCCGCGAGCACGTTGTAGATGTTGTGTTGGCCGAGCAACGGGCTGTGTACGGGTTGACGCATTCCACCGCAGATCAGGTCGAAGCGCGTGCCTTCGGTTCCCGCCGGTTCGATTTTTTCTGCGCGCACATCGGCGATGGGCTTGAGGCCGAAGAGCACGACTTTGCCTTTGAAATCGCGGCCAAACTGGCTGACGTACTCGTCGTCGGAGTTGAGAAATGCGGTGCCGGACCCGGGCAGTGATTCGATCAACTCATACTTGGCGCGCGCGATGCCGGCGATCGATTCGAAATATTCGAGATGGACAGGAGCGACGTTGGTGACGACACCCTGACTTGGCAGCGCAATATGCGCGAGGGCGGCAATCTCGCCGGCGTGCGACATTCCCATCTCAACGACCGCCAGGTCATATTCCGGCTCGAGCGTAAGCAACCCGAGCGGAAGCCCGAAATGATTGTTGAAATTACCCTTGGTGCGATGAATGCGGTACTGGGTCGAGAGAAGATGGGCGA
>JBAQJF010000100.1:0-1979 GCA_049300195.1 Terriglobales bacterium
CACTTGGTGAGGTATTTCACGGAATTCGGACCGGCAATGCTCTTGCGTCCGGCGCGGAGCGCGACGTGGGTCTGCAAGGGAACCTGCTCGGGAACTTCGAGATGAATGCGACGGGCGGAAATGTCGATACATCGTCCGGTCATGCATCGAACCTGACCCTGCTCATCGACCCAGGCGACGCGGACTGACTCGAAGGCGGCGGCGCGGGAGCAGCGCAAGTCCGAATTGAGAGCAGTCGATTCCATCGCGAATGCGCCGTGAAGGCGCGATCAAACTCCGTTGCCGATTCCCCGGACGTGCTGCAGCAAGGTGACGATTTCACCCTTGCGCTGTTCCCTGATTTCCTGCTCGGCTCTGTACCAATCTTCTTCGGGCGAGCCTTGCGGGCAGCCTCGCTCACACCAGAGCGCATGCGCGAGCGCGGCGATTTGTTCACTCAACGGTTTATTATTCGTGTCCGCCGCGCTGGTCTCCGGCGCCAGCGTCTTGGATTTTTTGCGCGCCATTGTTCCGATCCTCCTACTGTTGGCGTATGATCGGCTGATTCGGTCCAGCGCTTTAGCAGCGCGGCGGCTACCTGGCGTGCACGCGGCGCAGGTATCCGGCGACGTCGCTCACAAAGCGATGCACGGAAACCTCCGCGATGCGATAGCCGACGACGGCGTTCATCGCTTTTCCCAGTGCGCCGAACGGCGGCTCGTAAACTCCGGAGAAATCCAGTTGCGTTTCGGTGGCGGTCAAAGGATAGACGGACAACTCGGCTTTCATCAGCGGAAACAGGTGAGGCAGGGTTGCGGCCTCCCATTCGAGCAGGAGCCTTGTGGTGGGAGTCGACAACGCGTCAGAGACCTTCTCCTCGACTTTTTTGACGTTGATCTTGATATCGGCCTGCACTCCGAGGCCGCCGATATCGACATGCAATTCGGCGGCGATCGATTGGGCCCGGTCGGCGGCAGCTTTGGTGGCCGACTGGAACACGCTGAGCGCGTGATGGCTCAACTCGTCTCGAACCTGCTCGTAGGGATGGTTCACGTAATCGTAGCAGCGAATTTCACGCCCTTTGCTCATCAACTTCGCTCCGTGGAGATCTGGATGTCACTGGACTTTACCATATTGCGATTGTAGGACAGGCGCGGATCGGGGACCTCGAAAAGGCTGGGCACGCCGCGTGCCTTAACAAGAGCAGTGCAAGGCAAGGAGTGGGACCGACTGGTCCAGAATTATCGCGCGGCGGTGGACCGTCTCGACTCCACGGTCAAACGCTCCAGGCGATTGATGGGTAAGGAATTCGAAGAGGAACACCAGAAGATCGAAGACGCCCAAAGAGCCTGCGAGAAAGCCCGTCGCGCGATTGGCGATTACCTGGGCCGAAGTGGGTCCTGAGGCCCAGTTGAGTGGTTCGACCTAATTCCATCGACAAGTTTGCGCGGAGAGAACGAACTGCCAGGTTCAGGTAGCATGGGGCGTGGCCCTGCTTTTCGGGTGGCTCGATTCACTTCGCGCGGACGTTACATTCGGGTTGCGGCAACTCGCGAAGAACCGAATTGCTTCGGCGGCTGCGATCATTTCGCTCGCGCTGGCGATCGGAGCGTGCGCGTCCGCGTTCCGGCTCATCGATGCTCTGCTGCTGCGGCCTTTACCGATCGCGCATCCCGAGCGGCTTTATGGTCTGTCGCGCGAGGGATTCCAATTGTACGGCAAGCCTGCAACGGTGGACAGTTGGGAATATCCTTTGTTCCGCCGGCTGCGTGACTCGGCGGCGGATCAAGCCACCTTGATCGCGATCTCTTTCGCGGAGCGCGTGGATGTGACTTACGGATCGGAGCAGGAGTTCGAGAAAGCGCAGGTGCAATACGTTTCGGGAAGCATGTTCGGCTCCTTCGGAATCCATCCGGCACTGGGACGTCTGATTACCGAGACCGACGACCTGCATCCGGGCGCGCATCCGGTCGCGGTGTTGTCGAACGATTATTGGTCCC
>JBAQJF010000101.1:0-27931 GCA_049300195.1 Terriglobales bacterium
TGCCGATAAAATTCTCTTTTTCCAGATGCACCATCTTTCCGAAGCCAAGCTCGTAGGGCGAATACTTCTGCGACGGAATCAGCGCCTTCTTCGAACTGATGTAATCCACTTCAATCAGCAAAAGCCCGGCTTCGACGCGCGCCACGTCCAGCGCCAGCATTCCCGCCGCGTGAATGTCGAACTGCTTCCCTTTCTCCATCAGCGCGTCCCAAACTTTGACGGCGTCATTCCATGGAATCCAGACTTCATACCCGAGGTCGCCCGTATACCCGGTGCGCGAAATGTCGACCGGCACGCCAGCAATTTTCCCGCTCGTCTTGCGGAAATATTTCAAGTTGGCGATGTCCGCCTCGGCCACGCTCTTCAGCAGCTTCGCCGACGCTGGTCCTTGTAGTGCCAGCGCAGCCGTCTGCTCCGAGATGTCCTCGATCTGAACATCCATGTTCAGCCCGTTTTGCCGGAACCAGCGCAGGCTAGGGTCGGCCGCCGTCCAGCGATATTTGTTTTCTTCGAGGCGCGTGATCGTCCCGTCGTCGATGACCTTGCCCTCTTCATCGCACCAGCAGGCGTAGATCACCTGCCCAATCGCAACCTTGTTGATGTCACGAGTAATCACCCGATTCACGAGCTTGGAGGCATCCTTACCGGTGATCAAATATTTATAAAGCGGCGAGATATCAATCAGCGCGCAGGCATTGCGTATGGCGTTGTACTCGTGCTCATGATGTACCTCATACACGCTGACCGTATAAAAGCCCGACCACTCCCGGTAGTTCAAGCTCTGGCAAAGCGCAAACGTTCTCTCGTGAAAAGCGGTTCCGATGGGCAAAGCAACCTCGCTGTCGGGTTTCCTCTGTGACCCTCCGTGTACTCCGTGGTAAGAGTTCTTTCTGGAGGTCGAAGAAGCGTTCAGAGCTTGGAAATCCCGAAGCCGGATTATATGCAGCGTCGCCGCATCGAGCAAGGAAGTGCGATTCAACGCGACAAGTTTGTACTTCTCAAATAGAATGGGGACCTGATTCCCATGCGCCGATTGATCCAGTGGACAGTCCTCCCAAGTGGCCTCTGAACCGCCCCAGTGATATCGTACGTCTGCACTTTCTAACGCCCGTAAAAGATTCCGCGCAATTTTGTTAGCAGATGATTTTCAGAACTGAAAGCTGATAGCTGAGAGCTGACAGCTAAAACCCAGGAGCTAGAAGCTAGTGGCTGCTTCTAAGTACGACGTGATCGTGATCGGCGGAGGCCACAACGGCCTCACCAACGCCGCCTATCTCGCCAAAGCGGGCAAGAAAGTGCTCGTGCTAGAGCGCCGCTACGTTCTCGGTGGCGCCGCCTGCACGGAAGAAGTCTTTCCCGGTTTCAAGTTTTCGGTGTGCTCATACGTGGTCTCGCTGCTGCGCCCGGAAATTATTCGCGATCTCGATCTGCCAAGACACGGGCTCGAAATTCTCCCGCTCGATGGCACCTTCACGCCGATGCCAAGCGGCGACTATCTCTGGCGCGTAAACGATCACGGCAAAACGCACCGCGAAATCGCCCGCCACTCGCGCGTTGACGCCGAGGCCTATGACGAATTCGGCAAGGCGATGCAGGCGATGTGCCGCTTCGTGAAACCGATTCTCAGTATGATCCCGCCCGACCCCTCGACGCTCAACCCGCGCGAACTCATGAAGCTGCTTTTCATCGGCCGCCGATTTCAGGGCATGTCGAGCGAAGACAAATATAACCAGGTTCAGCTCATGACCATGAGCGCGATCGACTTTCTCGATCAGTGGTTCGAGACCGACGTGCTCAAGGCCACGATGTCCGCGTCGGGAATTATCGGCACATTCCTCGGCGTGCGTTCGCCGGGGACGGCCTACGTTCTGCTCCATCACTACATGGGTGAGATCGACGGCGCGTTCCGCGCCTGGGGATTTGCGCGCGGCGGCACCGGCGCCATCTCGAACGCGATTGCCGACGCGGCCCGCGAAGCCGGAGTCGAAATTCGCACCGAAGCGCCAATCGCACAAATTCTCGTCAAGAACGGCCGCGCATACGGAGTAACGCTGGCAAACGGCGACGAGATTCTTGCCGAAGTTATTTCGTCCAGCGTTGACCCGCGCCTTACCTTCACTAAGATGATTGAGCCAGGCCATCTGCCCGACGAATTCATGGACGGCGTCAGGCGTTACAAATTCCGCGGTTCATCAGGCAAAGTGAATATGGCGCTCGACGGCCTCCCGAATTTTAAATGCCTGCCCGGCGTCGGCGCGCATCTGCGCGGCGCAATGTCCATCTCGCCCAGCGTCGAGTACATGGAAAAGGCCTATGACGAAGCCAAATACGGCCACTGGTCTTCGCATCCCTACATCGACATGGTGATTCCCACCCTCACCGATACGTCGCTCGCGCCACCGGGAAAACACATCCTGTCGTGCTTCGTGCAGTACGCACCCTACAAGCTCGCACCCGGCCTGGATTGGGATACCGAGAAAGAGAAATTCGGCGATAACGTAGTCAACACAATCGCCGAATACGCGCCGAACATAAAAGACATCATTCTCCATCGCCAGGTGGTAACGCCGCTCGATCTGGAGCGCGAATGGGGATTGACAGAAGGCAACATCTTCCAGGGAGAACTCTCGCTCGAACAATTGTTCTTCCTGCGGCCGGTCGCTGGCTGGGCGCAATTCCGCTCCCCGATAAAAAATCTCTATATGTGCGGATCGGCCACCCATCCCGGCGGTGGCATCATGGGCGCTCCCGGCCGTCTCGCGGCGCTGGAAATCCTCAAAGACGGGAAGGCCGCGTAACCGATGGCCGAAACGCACGACATCATCATCGTCGGTGGCGGACACAATGGTCTGGTCACAGCGTTCTATCTGGCCAAGGCCGGATACAAACCGCTCGTACTCGAGCGCCGTCCGCAAGTAGGCGGAGCGGCGATCACCGAAGAATTCCATCCCGGATTTCGCTGCTCAACTCTCGCGCACAGCGCCGGGCCCCTTCGGGCCGACGTCGTGCGCGATATGCAACTGGCAGGTCACGGATTGAAGCTAATCACGCCTGACGTGAGTACCGTGTCTCTCCTGCCAGACGGCCGCGCGCTCGCGCTTTACTCTGACTATAAGAAAGCTGCCCAGGAAATTTCGCAGTGGTCCGCGAAAGACGCTGCCTCGTATGGTGACTTTGCAGCGGCGCTGGGCAAGATCGGCAAGGTCATCGGTGAAGCGCTCCTGCAAACGCCGCCGAATATCGACGATCCATCGAGCGCCGATCTCTGGGGAATGTTGAAGACGGGCCGCTCCATCCGCAATCTCGGCAAGAAAGATCTGTATCGCGTGTTGCGCTGGGGTCCCATGGCAGTCGCGGATTTAGTCGCCGAGTTCTTCGACACCGAACCCCTGCGTGCAACCATTGCCGCTCGCGGAATTTTCGGAACTTTTCTCGGCCCGTGGTCGGCAGGCAGCGCCCTGGTTCTGCTGTTGCGCGCATCTGCCGATCCGACGCCGGCAGGCACCGTTCAGTTTCCGATCGGCGGCGTGGGCGCGATCACCGCAGCCATGGCCGCCGCCGCCAAGGCGGCAGGCGCTGAAATTCGCACCGACGCGGCCGTCTCTGAAATCCGCGTAAAAGATGGCGTCGCTACGGGCGTCGTGCTGAACTCCGGCGAGGAAATTGCCGCCAAAGCGATAGTCTCCAATGCCGATCCCAAGCGCACGCTCATGCGCTTAGTCGATCCCATCCACCTGCCGCCCGATTTTGTACAGAAAATAAAAAATTACCGCTCCTTCGGAACGGTGGCAAAGATCAACCTCGCGCTCTCCGCTCTTCCGGAATTCAGCGCGCTGAAATCCAGAACTGAAGGCAATCTTCTGCAAGGCCGCCTCCAGATCAGTCCCGAGATCGACTACCTGGAACGCGCCTTCGACGAATCGAAATATGGGAATTTCTCGCGCAAGCCGTATCTCGAACTTACCTTTCCCTCGCTCTCTGATCCTTCGCTAGCGCCCGCAGGCCGGCACGTCATGTCGATCTACATGCAATATGCTCCCTATAATCTGAAAGACAGCGATTGGGAAAGCCAGCGCAAGGCGCTCGGCGAAACGGTTGTGAAGACGATTGCGCAGTACGCGCCCAATCTGCCGCAAACAATTTTGCGCCATCAGATCATCACTCCCAAGGATCTCGAGGAAACTTACGGTCTCACCGGCGGCCACATCTTTCACGGCGAGTTGGCGCTCGACCAATTCTTCACCATGCGTCCCCTGCTCGATTGGGCGCGCTACAAAACGCCCATCGAACGTCTATTCCTGTGTGGAAGCGGCACACATCCCGGCACTGGCCTGACCGGCGGTTCCGGCGCCAACGCCGCAAGAGAGATCGTGAAGGCGCTGAAGAAGTAATTTTGCCAGGGCGATGGAGCAGCCTGAAGGAGAAGTTCAGTGAGCAAAGCCATAGACAACCTGAGAGCGGCCCAGGAGCGGGCCATGGCCGGCAGGCCAAAAGTGGGCGGCTTCCCGTATCTGGCCGAAACTCTGCGGCGCGCAGGTGTGACGCGCAACCTCTGGTACCTGCCCGCATGTCAGAGTCTCTATCTCACCGAGGATGGGCCGGTCGTAACATTAGGAGCGCCTCTGTCCTCGGGCACCGTTGATGTGCCTGCATTCAACCGAGAGACTCTGGTCGCGGCCTTGCGTACCGATCAAGCTGGGAAAAGCACGTTCCCAGAATTCCTGGCGGCCTCTTGGCGCGCCGGTGTCGTACGCTACGACGTCGATTTTGTGGCACGCAAGGTCGCTTACTACGGCTGCAACGGTGAAGAGTATATCGAGGACTACCCGGCCGTTGAGGTCGGCTAGCTCGATCGTTGATCTAAGATCTAAGCCGACCGCCGGAAGCTTTTATGCATAATTCCGCCATCCTTCTCGTCTCCTGCCCCGACCGCAAAGGCGTAGTCGCTTCGATTGCCGATTTCATCTTCCGCCACAATGGCAACATCCTCTCCAATGACGAGCACGCGGACGACGAATCGAATCTTTTCCTCACACGCGTCGAATTCGATCTAGACGGCCTCTCGTTCGATTTTTCGGAATTTACCGAGCGCTTTTCGCCCATGGCGCGCGACTACAAAATGGACTGGCGTATCGCCCGATCCGCCGACCGTCACCGCATTGCGATCTTCGTCTCCAAGTACGACCATTGTCTCCAGGACCTGCTCTATCGCTACCAGAGCGGCGAATTGCAATGTGAGATCCCGCTGATCGTCTCCAATCACCCCGACAGCCAACGCATGGCCGACTTTCATCGCATCCCGTTCTTCTTCATGCCCGTCACGAAAGACAACAAACACGAAGTCGAGCAAAAGCAGCTCGCTCTCCTCCGCGAACACAATTGCAATCTGGTTGTACTCGCCCGCTACATGCAGGTCCTCTCGAACGACTTCATTTCCACCCTGGGCTCGCGGAACCTGATCAATATTCACCATTCGTTTCTGCCGGCATTTGTCGGCTCCAAACCTTACCACCAGGCATTTCACCGCGGAGTCAAGTTGATCGGCGCAACCTCGCACTACGTCACGCAGGTCCTCGACGATGGCCCCATCATCGAGCAGGATGTCGTCCGCATCTATCACCGCGACACGGTTGACGACCTCATCCAGAAGGGCCGCGACATCGAGAAAATCGTCCTCTCGCGCGCCGTCCGGTGGCACGTCGAAAACCGCGTGCTGCTTTATGGGAATAAGACCGTCGTCTTCCAATAAACCTCAAGGCTCGCTTTCGATTGCTCCAAAGCATAGCTGGTCTGTGACCTCGGTAACCACCTAACCAATTGCGCTGCCCGCCACTTTCGGTTTTACTTGAAGAAGTTCCCTGGCGATTTGGCTTCACCATCTCAAAGGAGTTGACTGTTGGTTGAGGATCCCAACTGGGAGCTTGCTCTTCTGGCCACTGTCCAGGCCTTTTACCAGCGTCTGCTGAGCGACCAGCTCGGCGGAGAGATACCCGCTCCCGCTGAACTCGCTTCCGACGCCATCGGCCACGTCGCGGACGCGAGCCTGATTCTCCAGAAAATGCATCTCTGGGTCCAGCTCCTTGACATGGCGATTTCTCCGGCCATGCTGCGCGTGGGCATGAAGCCCGATCTCGATGCGGAAGTTGCCGAAGCCCTCCTGCGCTATTTCGCGCGCCACCGCGACGACTCGGCCGCCAATCGCGACAAGACCGATCTAGTCGCAACCTTTCTGTATCGCCACCCGCGCGTTCCCGGTCAATGGGAGCGGCGTGGCTACGGGCTCGACGGCTCTATACCATTGTCTCCGCTGGAGATCGCGCTGCTCGAAATTCTCTCCGAATCCGACGTGCCCGCGCTGCCTGAGCAGCACGTGCAATTGCTCCGCGAATTCGGCCCGCTGCTCGAGCAGGCCAATCGTTTCGAGGATTTCGACACACTTATGGATTCGGGCATCATCTCTCGCGTTCGCGAGCTAAAGGCATCGCTCGGCGAATCGATCTATCATCCCGGGGTCCTGGCGACGCTCGCTCCCTACAACGCCGCCTTCGGCCGGCGATTCGACGTACTATTCTCGACCGCAGCTCGCGAGATCAGAGACTTCGCGCGGCAACTCGAAGAGCTGGGCGGCAGCATTCTGACGACGGTCGACGGATTTGAAGTCACGGTCGATCACGTTGCGTCATTGAACGAAGATGCGTTGCTGCAAATTGATTACGCCGCGGCTCTTGACAAATTTCGCCGCTTCGCCCAACTGAAAAAAGAACTGGAACGCCGGCCCCCCATCCGGCGCTCACAGGTTCCATTCAGCTCCTCAGATACAGGGTCTAATAGCGTCACCGGCGGAGGCGGAGCTGCTGCCGCTCCCGCGCGCGCCCTCAAATATGTGCCGGCTTCTATTACTCCTCAAGCGGTATCGATGGAAGAAGCCAAAGTACAGCGGGTGGAAGAGTCAATTCGCGTTTTCGTGCGTGTCGCCGACCCAAACTTTCGCCAGATCGTGCCCATGCGTTATTTCAACCTGATGCTAAGCCCGGCTGAAATCGACGCCTGCACCGCTGACTTTATCGGACAGAACAGCCCGCGCGCTGATGTAGCGCGCGCACTTCTGCGGCTGGTTGCGATGTCTGCGCGCATGACGACGGAAATGGAAGAATTGAAACGCGCGCCGCGTTTCAGCACCCTCTGGAAGCTGCACGCGGATTCTCTGACGGTTCTGCTCGATATGACCAAGCGAGTTCCCGAGGGAGTTGCCAGCCTCACCCCGACTCCGAACCGTTGGACCGCGGTAAAAGACAGCGACGGTTCGATTCGGCACACGCTCGACAAACTACGGACTCGAGCTGCGGAAGCGGAAAAAGTGCTCGTCACGCTGTAACGATCACTGTTGTCTCGATCGCTAACGTAGGCCCCCCTGGCTCTACCGACTACGGCGTTCGCACCTTTTCGGCGATGTCACTGCCGAGCATCCGGAAGTGGGTCACATTCCAGGTGTAGATTGTCGTTGCGTGAGCCTTTAAGGCACACTGCCCCAGTAAGGCGTCGTAAATCGTACCGCCCATGACACGGTTGTGGCCGGCCTCCCGAATCGCATGCCGATATTCAATGGGCTCCAACGAGATTAGCTCTAGCCGCTCGGCGACTGAATCGAGCGACCACAGCGCCTGTTCGACGCTTAAGCCCGATCGTCCGGGCAGTCGTGTTAGGGTCGCATAAAGTTCGGCAAGACTATGAGCCGCGCAGCACGAGTTTTTTCGGTTGGCATCGGCAAGAACGTCAAAGCTCCGTTGATAGTGCTGATGGCCATCAAGGAACGATGCCAACAGCACCGATGTGTCGAAAAACGATTTCACCGTTTCGCGCCCGTTATTTGCCGCTCCCGTTCCCTCCGGACCTTACGAATAGTCTCATTGACAATTGACGCCTTCAACGGGCCGGTTCGAAACACCAGGATGCCCTGTTTCCTATATGCCCTTGCTTTGCCTCGCACGGGACGCAAAACGACGTGGTCCTCGAATGATTCCATTTCGAGCGGCTGTCCGGGTTCGAGTTGCAACTGTTCGCGAACTGGCTTGGGAAGAACCAGACGCCCCGCCCGATCGACGCTAATCGTAGCATTCATGGTTGCCATAATACCACACATAATCCCATGACTTATACCATTTGATGTACCATTCTCCCCTGTACGCCGGATTGACGCACCTCAAAACAAAAGGGGACGAGCGATAGCTCGTCCCCTTTTGCTGCGTTATGGAAACATGTTTAGTGAATGTCGAACTGCTCCTGGTGCAGCGCCGGATCCGACTTCACGATAATCGTCTTCTTAGTCAGCTCTTCCATTTCATTCAGGAGCTTGGCATTGCCGGCCTTCAGCGCCTTCCCCACTTCCGGATTCACGCGTAGCATCACGTCGCTATGCTCCAGATGCTGCGAAATCTTCCGCATCTCCACGTAAATCTCGTTACAGACCGTATTTACGGCTTTCACAAAGCCGGTGGCCTGGCAATACGGGCACGGAGATCCAATGGTGCGCTCGAGCGATTGCTTCACGCGTTTCCGCGTAATCGCCACCAGCCCGAAATCATTAAACTGCAGCACCTTCGATGGCGCCCGATCCGCCCGCAGCGCTTCTTCCAGCGCTTGCATCACTTTCTGCCGGTTGCGGCGCTCGTCCATGTCGATGAAGTCGATGATGATGATGCCGCCGAGGTCGCGCAGCCGAATCTGCCGCACAATTTCGCGGATGGCATCGACGTTCGTCTTGACGATCGTGTCTTCCAGGCGCGACGTCTTGCCGACATACTTTCCCGTGTTCACGTCGATCGCGACCAGCGCTTCCGTCTGGTTGATGACGATATAACCGCCGCTCTTCAACCAGACTTTGGACTTCAAAGCCTTGTTGAGTTCTTCGTTCAAGCCAAATTGCTCGTAGAGCGGCGTCTCTTTCGTGTAGAGCTTTACGCGCTTGACCAAAGCCGGCTGAAACCGGTTGGCAAAACGCAGAATGCGCTCGTATTCGGTTTCCGTATCCACCCAGATCACCGAGAAGTCCGAGCTCACCTGATCGCGCAGAACCCGCTCGACCACGTTCAAATCGTGATAGATTAGCGCCGGCGGCTTGCTCGACTCCGATCGCGACTTGATCTCGTTCCACAGATTCTTCAGGAAGCGAATATCCGCGCGCAGCTCGTCGTCGCTCGCACCCGCTGCCGCCGTGCGAACAATAAATCCACCCGCGCCATTTTCGCGCTCGCTCTGGATGATGTGCTTCAGCCGCTGTCGCTCTTCCTCGGAAGAAATCTTGCGCGAGACACCCGTGTGGTTCACCGTCGGCATGAATACCAGAAACCGCCCCGGCAGCGCGATGTGGCTGGTGATACGCGCGCCTTTCTTGCCGATCGGTTCCTTGGCGATCTGAACCAGAATCTCCTGTCCTTCTTTCAGCAGTTCGCTGATCTGCGGGACAACCTGATTCTCGCGGCTTCTGAACCGTCTGCGTTGCCCGCCGCGCCGTCCACCGCGCCGCTGCCGGTCGCTGTCGCCGCCGCGCTCAAAACCGCGCCGCTGCGTGCGTTGGAGCAACCTCGCCTCAGGCGCCGCGCTGCGAACTTGCGCGCTGGCATCGACGGTGCCATCGCCGATCGCCTCCGCCTCAAGCAACGCCTCGGCTTCCGCCTGTGCTTCTTCCAATTCCAGTTCTTCGGCCTCGCGCTCTTCAGCTTCCAGGATCGCCTCGGGCACCTCGCCGTTCTCGCCCGTCCCCGCCGGCTCAGTCCCGGCACTCGTCTCTTCGACGGTAGCCGACAGCAACTCTCCACTCGCCCCGCGCGTTTCCTCTTCCACCTCTTCAAAGCTGTAGTCGTCGCTCGGCTCTTCGCTGTACGCGATCAGATCGGCTTCCTCTTCCTCGATCTCCTGTTCCTCGACGTGGCCCCGTTGCGCGTCGTAGCGAGCTTCTTCCGTCGCTTCCTCTTCACCAACACTTAACCCGGGAGCAGGAGGCATCGGATTGTCGGGAACCGACTCCGTCGAGAAGCCCGCTTCCTGAACGATTTCGTACGATCCAGTCTCCGCCTCCGCTGCGGCTTGCGCTTCGCCGCGGAATTCAGCGATTCGCGGCTCGGCACTCACCACCGCCGAATGCGCTCTTTCAACCGTCGGCAATGGTTCTTCATAAGCCTCGGTCTGCGGAGCCGAATCATGTTCCTCATGCAGCGGCTCAGTTACCGCAGTCGCGAAAATGGGTTCGTCGTCGGGAAAGCTTGACGTAATCGAGATGTCTGCTGCTGACTCAGCTGCCGCCTCAACTCCCGCCGGAGCTGCATTCCGCGCCTGCCGCTGATACTTTGAGATGGATTCGCCGGGAAGAATGATCGGCTGATAGCCGGGAGGTGGACCGTAATCATAATCGCGGCCAGGCCGGCCGGTTGATGCCGGACGCTGAAAACGTGACCCCGATCCGCCGCGCGATTCGGAATGTCCAGGGCGCTCGCCGCTGACTTCATTTCGAGATTGGCTGTTTCGTGAGTCAACACTTCGCGAATCCGAGCGGGTCTCACTCCGATCCGAACCCCGGTCCCCAGCAGAGGGTCGCCCGCGATCCCCCCCTTCAGGCCGACGCCCGCGCCGGCGTCGACGTCCGCGAAAATCACGGCTATCGCGACTTGACTCCGCACTGCCCTGCTCCGCCGAGGTCGCTTCAATTTCGTTGCCCGCGTCGTTCCCCGAGTTCGCATGCTGCGCTTCACCACCGGAACCGGCAACCTCGTCGCCATTCGTGCGCTGCGCCTGCGCGTCCCCACGCGACCCCTGCGCCGGGCGATTCGCTGGAATCGCCTCGTCTAAGTCTTCATCCTGCTGTTCGAGGTCCATGAAATCGGAGACGTAGAGAAACGCGTCGCGTTCCAGCCCGATATCCACAAAGGCCGATTGCATGCCTGGCAGCACGCGCGTTACACGGCCTTTATAAATCGATCCCGCTAAGGTGTATTCGTTTTCCCGTTCGAGGTAAATTTCCGCTAATTGATCGTCTTCCGTGATTCCAACTTTGGTTTCATGGGGTGTCGCTGATACAAACAATTCTTTGTTCATTGCTACTCCAGTTACTGCTCACCGGACTGGAAGCGCAAGGCGGACGGAGGGATTGGTGGCGTTCAGCGCCGTTCCGGGTGGGAACGGACGCGGTTCCGGCACTCGTGCCGGAAGCTGCATCGCAGTGAATGTTTCTAAGTCTCTGCACTGATCGCGTTAAGCCGTTCTGCCAGGCCTGTGGCCACTCACTCGTATCGAGGGGGCCGTTCCCCGCCTGGCTGGCTTTAATCCTGTCCGGCTTCTGCTTCGCCGGTAATCTGCCCTACTTTTCGCGAGGGCGGCTCGTACTTGTTTCTAACTAATCTTCTTCCAGCTAATCTTTGCTTCCTGCAAAACGTTGCCTGCTAAATCCTCTTTCGCGGCGCCGTCCTCGTTGAAGAGCGAGACGCCCATGCTCTGCCTTCCCCGGCTCAATTCTCCGTTTCAGTTCACAAACCGGCGCATCCTGACGTTCATCACAATCCCCAGCGCCAAAAACATGAAAAGAACGGAAGACCCACCGTAACTCATGAGCGGCAGAGGTATTCCGGTGACGGGCATAAAGCCGACCACCATGCCGACGTTGACCAGGATATGAAAGCTAAGCACAGCCACCACACCCATTACCAAAAATGCGCCAGCGCGATCAGGCGCCGTTTGCGCATTCTGCGTCAAACGCATCAGCACTATAAAGTATAACAGCAGTACCCCCAGAGCTCCTACAAACCCGTGCTCCTCGGCAAACGCGGCAAAAATAAAGTCCGTTTGTGGCACCGGCAGAAACGCCAGGTGAGTCTGCGACCCCTGAGCGCTACCCCAGATCCCGCCCGAACCGACCGCGATTAAAGATTGCTTCACCTGATAACCGGATCCCTGGCTGTCCGCATCCGGATCTCGAAAACTGCTCAACCGCTCTTTCTGATACGGCTTCAAAACCTTCACCCACGCCACCGGAAGGAGCGCCGCGAGAATCAGTACGATGACCAGCGCCTGCTTCCATCGCATCCCGCCCAGAAACAATCCCATGATGGCCACAGGAAGATAGGTCAGCGCTGTCCCGAGATCCGGCTGCTTCAGTACCAGAAGCATCGGGATGCTTACAATCGCGCCAGCTTTTAGAAAATCAGGCCATGAAAGCTCTCGCTGCTGCAAATCGGCAAAGTATTTGGCCACCGCCAGAATCAGGATGAGCTTGACCCACTCCGAAGGTTGGAAATGCACGCCCGCAGGCATTTTGATCCAGCGTTTTGCCCCCAAATATCTCTGCCCAAAAAGCAGGACGGCAATCAGCGAAGCGACCGCTATCAAGTACATCCAATGAACTTGTTCAAGTAGTGCTTGATAGTTGACCAGGCTGACGAGAAACATGGCCCCCACTCCGCCCGCAATCCAATAGATTTGCTTGAGGTGAGCGCCGGCAAACTTGGTGTGCTCGGTCGCGCTGTGAATCTGAAACACGCCCAGCGTGCAGATCGCCAGCACAAAGCTCAGCAGGACCCAGTCGAAATCTCGGAAGGAAACGTAGCGCGACATAAATTCAGTCGCCCACCACAGGACTTATTCGATCATACTCTGGCAAGAACTCTGGGAGGAATTCATTGACAGGGATCCGTCGGGCACGATGGACTGGCCGGCGGATTATGTTGCAGCAATACCCAGATGGCGCCCCCGACTACCACGCCGGTTGCTCCATAGACCACCCACGGCGAGCTCATAATCCCGCCCGTTCCCGGCACTGCGGCCCCGGCCTTGCGCTTTTTCTTTTTCTTTTTCTGGGGATCCACCGTGTCATCGCGTGTTGTCTGCTGGCCTTGGGATACAGTCGTCGTCCCCTGGTCGTCTTGTACCGTCACGTCGCCTTTGTTGGCCGCAATCTGCACCCGCCCATCGACATCAACCACCTGGAACTCAGTCCATGCGTTCCCCGCCGGCTTGATCGTCACGTCGCCCGCATGCGCCGCTAGGGCCTTCGACGTCGTAACCCGAACTCCGCCATGTTCGAGCTCGACCGCCGGCCCCTCGAACTTCACCAGCGAATCGGCCATTACCATCACGCTCGAACCGTTCGCCTGAATGCTGGCCGTGGAATCGGACCGCGTCTGTAGCAAGTCGCCGGAATAAAGTGCCGCCGACTTCGGCACCGCGCTGCCATTCAGCCACGCCGAGCCAGCCGTATACAACATCGCCGACGCGGCCTCATCTCCCAGCACATACGCAGGGAACGAAAAGGCCAGCAAAAAACACACAGCTGATCGGAATACTGACGATGACATGACTGAGAATGGCTCCCGCATGTTTGAATTCAGCCCATCGTAAGGGGCAAAGGGTTACAGGTCAATGAGTTTGTGCGCTTCGGGGAACTTCGGAGTAACTAGCGTCAGGGAGGAGCAGACGCTCCGCCCCTTCGTGCGAGAACGCCGCGGGACGTCCGACCAACCACTCACCATCCACCGTTTCGACACGTAGCCGCAACCACCTGTTCGGATCGAAGTTCCCGGCAACCTTAGCCCTCAGATAATTATCCGTCAGTGCCTCAGTGAAACCTGCGCCGCCTCCAGATTGGAGCGTGATCACGTCGATTTCCATCCCCACCATCGCGCACAAAAACGCAGCCTTCTTGCCGGACGCGATCTCGCGCAGCACTCTGTTTCTCCCACGTGCGACTGAGACTGGAATTTGTCGCGGCTGTTCCGCGGCCGGAGTTCCAGGCCGCGCCGAATAAGTAAAGACATGCAAATAAGTAAACGGCAGTTCCTCAATCATGCGGCGCGTCTCTTCAAACTCCGCCTCGTTTTCACCCGGAAATCCGACCATCACGTCGGCTCCAATAGCGGCGTGGGGCATCGCCTCCCGTATCTTCAGAATCTTTTCCCGGTAGTGCCACGGCCGGTATTTGCGATGCATGCGCCGCAACACCGCATCGCTCCCGGACTGCATCGGCACATGAGCATGCTTGGCAATGCGCGGCGAGCACGCGACGAACTCAATCAGTTCGTCGCTCCAGTCCATCGGCTCGACCGAACTGATGCGCAACTTCTCCAAAGATGTTTCCGAAAGAATGGCGCGAATCAGATTCACAAGCGTCGGATCGCCCGACGCCTGGGGTACCTGATGACTGATGGCTGATGCCTGATGGCTGAATTCTCTTCCCCACCTCCCAAGATTAATCCCCGAAATCACCACCTCGCGATAACCAGCCGCAACCAGCGTCCGCACTTCCGCGAGCACGCCCTCCATCGGCAGCGACCGGCTCTGCCCACGCACATACGGAATCACGCAGAACGAGCAGCGGTTGTCGCATCCGTCCTGCACCTTCAGGTTCGGGCGCGTCCGTTCATTCGCCGCCTCAAACACTGGAGCTGCCATCAACTCGGTATGGGCAAAAATATCTCCGACCACGATCTCAGCGTGCTCCCCATCCGAGGGTCCGCCATACGTCGCGTTTTCCGCAATGTGCCGGCTCTCTGCCGACCTCGAAAGTTGAGCGAGCGAAACAAACCCGCCCGATCCTGACCCAGAGGAAAGTAACGACCGTGAGAAAGAAGCCATCGCGATCTCCGCCGCCCGATGCTTGTGCGAATTCCCCACCACCCAGGTCACGCCCGGCAGCGCCGCCAATTCCTCCGGCGCCCGCTGCGCATAGCACCCGGTCACCAGAATCTTGCAGTCCGGATTCGTCCGCTGCAACCGCCGGATCGCCGCGCGCGCATCTTTGTCCGCGCCCGATGTCACGGTGCAAGTGTTAAGCACCACAACTTCGGCGTCTCGCGCAACCTGAGCGCGCTCCAGTCCCCGCTCCAGAAACTGGCGCTCCAGCGCAGCGCCATCCGCCTGCGTCGCCCGGCAGCCAAAATTCTCTATGTAGAAGCGAGCCACCTTCATATACTAACTGACTAGGTAGACGCAGGAAGCGCGAGGATTGGCTCGCCCTCAGTTGCCTGCTCTGCATCTCAAGGCCGTTGAGAGGTGCAACCATGAAACGCCGCATTCTTCTCGTCGACGACGATCTCGCCGTCCTGCTGACGCTGAAAGCTGTCCTGGAACTCCACGATTTTGAAGTGGAAATTGCCGAAAGCACAGCCGAGGCATTCACCCGCATGGACACGGGCGTTTATCACATGGTGATCAGCGACCTGCGGATGGAAACCGAAGAGGCCGGTCTCGAAGTCATCCGCGCCGCGCACCGCCAGAGCTATGCGCCGGCAACCGCCCTGCTCACAGCCTTTCCGCCTTCCGACGAATATTGGACGGACGGACGCGGCCCCGATCATCCCGATTCCCTGCTCGTCAAGCCGCTCGGCACGCGCGACCTGGTTCGCCAGATCGAAGCGCTACTCATTCGCAACGCCGACCAGCAGCAGGATCACCGGCGCAATTCGCGGACACAAATACAGAAGCGTTCCGCTCCTTAATCCGCGGCACGCGCCTTAAGTCTGTTCAGGAAATGTCAGGCGCTGGCAACGCGCCGTCCCTGCTGGAAACACTCGCGACACAGTACCGGCCGCCCCTGGGTTGGCCGAAACGGCACCGTGGTCTCTTTGCCGCACTGCGAGCAGTTCGTCCGCGTTTCCGTTTTCGCAAACGAGTGCCCGTGCGAACCCATGCCCGGACTAGCCACCCGCTTGCCTTTGCAGTTCTTGCAGCGCTTGGGTTCGTTCTTGAACTGCTTATCGTGGAAGAACAACTGTTCCCCGGCTGTAAATACGAAATCCGAACCACAATCCACACATTTCAGAATCTTGTCCTGGAATTCCATTGCAAGAGGCGCTCCCATTCCCCGACCCTGCGCAGCACGGGAGACCCGAATGGGAAGGATCCGGTTCACAACGTGGGCAGGAGATTACGATCCCCCTCTTAATTGACACCCCTAGGATTCGGCCCGCCATGCGGTGTGCACCGCCTGGATACTGCTAAGACGACCTGCCAGAAACAACTTGTAAAGCCGCGAGTAAGAAGACTGGGCCGCTTCGAGTGACGTTTTACCTCTTGTATGGTGTCCTCGGTTTGTGCCTTCCGCTTGAAACGGCAGAGCCCGTTCTCGAGAGATTCACCCCCTCGAAGCCGAGCTTCAGCCAGCGATTCTACACCCCGTACTCGCCCTGACGGGACCACTCAGTTATGGCAAGCCTTGCCGAGTAAGTCAAGTGGAATGTGCAGAAATTTTCGTCTTTTACATATTTTCTGCGAATTTTGGCGGTTTTTATGGCGCACCTTGGCGTGCACCTTTTGGCGAAGGACGCGAGTAGTCTTCAAACAGACTAACAATCGCTCGTAGTCTCTAACAACCTGGAGTTCATGATGACAGCGCAGCCGGCATTGACTTTGGCCGTTGAATTGGAAGATGCAGCCAATTTATCGGGCGTAGGCGATTCTTCTGATCGTGAAGCCCTCAAAGATTTATTCAAACTCATCGAAAAGGCCGAGCCCACACTTTTGCTTTGTCGTGACGCCCTGGCGGCCTCTCCTCTCTATGCCGTTGAACTTAAAGCAATTCAAGCCACTCTCGATGATATCCGCGAAGTGAAGTCGAACCGCCTACATGTCGGGAACCCTCGGCAGCCGCACTCGGAAGCTGCCCATCTTCAACATCCGTATTAGCCGCCCTCGCGACGCAGCTCCGCGCCCTAGAAATTCAGCCGCATTGAAAACTGCATCTGCCGCGGGGCGTATGCGCTATTCAGCTTCAGGAAACTCGTGGGCTGCTGGTAATACGCCGGAAAGTAAGTCCCACCCGCGTACTGTGTGTACTTAATAAACTGTCCTGCCGAGTTATAAAATCCGCTGGCTGAAATTACATAAGTCTGGTTATCGCGGTTAAACAGATTGAATGACTCGGCATTAAGATCCAGCCGGCAATGTCCGGTCAGCTTGATCCTCTTGCCTACCCGCAAATTCATGGTCGCATAATCGGGCCCCGTGAAGGCGTTGCGGCCATATCCGGCCAGTCGGTCGTTGCTGGTGTTGCCATCCTGATTCGGATCGCCGGACACCTCGGCATTTGCCGGACGACCCGACCCGTAGGTCATGATGCCTGAAATTTTCCAGTGATTCAGCATGGCCGCCAAAACCTTCCGCCCCGGATCGAACAGGTGCGGCTCCCCAATGGCAGCAATCGTCAACCGGCTCCGCTGATCCGTGACGCTCGGCCCACGTTCACTGTTCGCCGCCGCTGAGTTCTGCACCGTCGCCGGCTGTCCCGCCACCAGCGCGTCCTGCCCATCGTCAATCGCATGCGCCCAGGTATATCCCAGCCGGAACGAAAGCCCATTCGACATTCTCTTATTGAGCGAGACCGTCATCCCGTGATACACGCTCGACGCTCCGCTCTCAAACTGATCGATCGCCCCGAGTTGGGGAATCGGCCGCGCCAACGCATTGATGCACGGAGGATATGGACAGCTAAGGCTGTATGTAGTCTGCCAGGTCGAGAACGACTCCACGTCATAAAACGAATTCTGGAAAGTGCTGCCCGTCGGATCGTAAACCGGGTAACTGTACAACGTCGGCGCCGGCAGATTCACGTCCCGTGCCCGAATCAGATCCACACCGTGAACAAACAGGTAGGAAATCTCACCGGTGAATCCATCCGCCAGTTCGCGCTCCAGTCGCAGGCTCGCCTGCTGCACCCGCGGCGTCTTGAATCCCGGCCCAAACGCCGCCACTTCCTTCGTAGCATACGGCTGCCACGACGCCGGCAGCACGCAAGTGATCGGCCCTCGCGGACAGTTCACCGCCGCATTCGGATACTGCGGAAAAACCTGGTTCTGATAGTAGTCCGTATTGTCGAGCGATAGAAATTGGTCGTTCACGCCATTGTCGTTAATGACCGCCGACTGATAAATCTGCGGAATCCGCGTGTAGAAAATCCCGAACCCCGCCCGCACCATTACCGGACGCTTATCTCCGATTGCATAAGCGAGCCCAATGCGCGGCGCAAAGTTCTTGTTCGGCTCCGGCATTTTTCCCGCCAGCGGCCAGAACGAATTGCTCACCATCCCCGCTCGCGAAAAGGTTTGCAGGTCATAGCGCACGCCCAGGCTCGCCGACAGACGGTTGGTCAACCGCACCGTATCCTGCACGAACCCGGCATAGTCATTGCTGTCCGGATGCGAGACCGGGTTGCCGAAATTTTGAACGTAATACCGCGCCAGATTCGCGCTCGGACCTGTCCATGTCCCGGCGTCCGCATTCCAGCTCGGCATCACCGTGTGCGCCCATGACCGCAAGGGCGTCAAATCCAATCCTTCCTCCATAGGCACGAAAAACCACGGGTTGACCGAGATGTAATCGAAAATATATTCGCCCCCATACAGCGACGGAAAATAGTTGTAGTCCCAGGTCCGCATCCCGTCGCCCCCAAACTTCCATTGATGGCGTCCGCGGCTGAAGCTCATTGTCTCGGCCAGATGCAGCCGGTGTTCGCGGGTCTGCCGCGGCAAAATCGACGACTCTCCCATGTCGGCAATCCAGTTATAGATTTCTGCCAGCGGCGCGGTCGAATTCGGAAACGACTGTTGCAAGTCCCGCGAAAACTGCCCCCGCAGATGGCTGGTCCAGCGCGCCGACAGCGTGCTCGTCAGCGTCAACGCCGCGCTCTCCGTCCTCACCTGCTCTTGCCCGTTCCCGCTCAGCGCGTCGTTTGTAACCGGACTCGACGGATCGAGAAACACATTGTTGGTTCCGTAATAACGCGACGTGCTCAGCCGCACCGAGAGCAAATTGCGCGATCCCAGTACCCGGTCAATCTTCAAAAATCCCGTGTTCCCCAGCATGGTCGCGGGGAAAGTTCCGCCCTGCTGCGAAAGCAGCGACGACGCCCCGGCCACCAGCGTCTGGTCGCAGGCCGAGCCGCCAATATGGGGATCGCAAATCTCATAATCCAAGGGAAAGCCGGGCGTGCCCAACTGCGGCACCACTGACATCGCGCCGTTTTCAAACTCCACTACCGTAGGCAGATGAAAAATGTGCTGATCGTAGCCTGCGAAAAAGAACATCTTATTGCGCTCAATCGGGCCCCCGACTGTACCCCCGAACTGATGCTGCTGGCCGCTTGGATTGAAGCCTACGAAGGGAGGCGCGGCCCCACCGATGGAACTGTCCCGCAGATAGTAAAACGCACTCCCATGCCAGCTGTTCGATCCCGATTTCGTCACGACATTTACCACCGCTCCGCCCGAGCGCCCCGATTCTGCCCCATAACTGTTTGACGAGACTCGGAACTGCTGCACCACCTCGTTCGAAAACTGATACGGCGCTCGATAGCGCCCTCGCGCCTGCGCGAAGAATCCATTGTTATCGTCGGTTCCATCGATCAGATAACTTGTGTTGTAGCCGCGTATCCCGCCAAAAGAAAGATCGCCGTTCGATCCCGAAGTCAGGCCCCGCGGATCCTGTGTAACTCCCGGTGTGAGCAGCGCTAGATCTGTGAATCTCCGCCCGCTCAAAGGCAAATTCACGATCGCCGACTCGTCGATCAACGCCGAAGCGCCGGTCGGGCTCGTGTCCACAGTCGATGGCGCCCCTGAAACGGTCACCGTCTCCTTTGGCCCAGCCACCGCGAGTTTGAAGATCAACTGGCGGGCCGCCCCGACTTCAACCTTGATCACCGGAGATACCTCCGGGGACATTCCTTCCGCTTCTGCGCGGGCCGAATAGTTCCCCGGAGGCAGCAGGTCCACTACAAATCGCCCAGCCACATCGGTCGCGGTGTGATAGCGAACTCCGGTCTCCACACAAATTGCTATGACATCGGCATTGGTCACGGCTTTACCCTGCGCGTCCAGCACTGAGCCCCGCAGCGCCCCTGTCGATGCGTCCTGCCCCCAAGCCAGGGTCACGCCCAAAACAAGTATCAGCAGAACAAACATCAGGAAGGCCAGGGCCAACACTATGATTCGAAACGGAATCACATTGGGAACATGGCGCAGGAAAATGCCGTTAGCTGGAACCAGAGCAGACTCGAAGCGGCGGCGCATGGCAATCCCCTCGTTCTCGAGACCTCGGAATCGGAGGGGATTCCAGAAAACCCTTGTCGTCTGTATATCAATGTTCCGCCGGCCGGGGATGTGATGCGCGTACTACAAAAATGTTCGGTTTTCCGCTTACCCGCAATCCGCGCCCGACTCAATTTTGAAATGGGTTCCAATTTCTTAATATATACCTTGACACGTATATGCTTGTTGGAGTATATTCAAAGAGTGGAATCGGTCTTCGAAATCATCGCTGAACCGAACCGGCGTGCGATCTTGAGCCTTCTGGTCTTGTCAGAACAGTCGGTGGGAGAAATCGAGCGGCGGCTTCGGATGACGCAGCCGGCCGTGTCGAAGCACTTGCGCGTGCTGCGCGAGGCGGGTTTCGTGGAATCGACGGTGGACGCACAGCGCCGTCTCTACCGCCTGAAACCGGAACCATTCCGCGAGGTGGATGCCTGGCTGGCTCAGTTCCGCCGGTTCTGGTCCGCTCACCTGGATGCTCTCGAACGGCACCTTGACCGCATGGATCCACCAGCAGGCAAGAAAAGCACGCTTGCGAAAAGCGGGCCATCTAATCGCACACCGGCAAGAACAAAGGAGAAGACGACGCGGCTCGAACCGCGAACGTAACAACGTAATAAATAAAGGAGAAACGAAATGAAAATCAAAGTGATCAGCCTATACGTGGACGACCAGGAGAAGGCCCTGCGCTTCTATACCGATGTGCTGGGCTTCGTGAAGAAGACCGATTTCAGTCAGGGCCCATATCGCTGGCTGACCCTAGCCTCAGCCGAAGAGCCGGACGGCACCGAGCTGCAACTGGCACTCAACAACAATCCGGCGGCCAAGACCTACCAGCAGGCCCTGTTCCAGCAAAACCAGCCCGCCGCCATGTTTTTCACCGACGACATCAAGGGCGATTACGAGCGGATCAAGGCGCGCGGCGCCGAGTTCACGATGCCGCCCACCGACGTCACTGCCTCGACCATTGCCATGCTGAAGGACACTTGCGGCAACCTCATCCAAATGACGCAGTTGAAGCGCTGGTAGGGCGGACGATTCAGCAGAATCGCGCCCGCGCAAAAGGGCAAAGGGCAAAAGATAAGGAAGATGCGAGGAGAAGAGGATGATGGAGCGCGAGCAGTACACCCCGGGTCCGGCCGGCGGGGCCCGAGTACTAAAGGACTGGGCAAAGGACGAGAGCAAGTGGACGCTCATTCTCGTCCGCGAACTGCGCCACTCGCCGGAAAAAGTCTGGCAGGCGCTGACCGACCCGGCGCATCTGCGCGAGTGGGCGCCCTTCGACGCCGATGGAAGCCTGGATACGGCTGGAACTACGGTGAAGCTCCACTGGGTAGGGGCGCCGACGCCGCTCGACACAAGAGTGACCCGGGCCGACGCTCCTTACCTGCTCGAGGTCGGCGATATGCGGTGGGAACTCGAAGCCTCCGCCGGCGGCACACGCCTGACGCTATGGCACAACATCGATCGCCGCTTCATCTCGTGGGGCGCGGCAGGCTGGCACATCGCTTTCGACGTTCTGGATCGTCTCCTGAGCGGAACCGCCATCGGCCGCATGGTTGGTAGCGATGCCATGAGGCTCGAGAGCTGGCAGCGGCTGGTTGCCGAATATGGGAAGCAGTTCGGCGCTGAAACAGCCAAATGGCCGCCCGAAGCCGGCTCAAGAGTTGTAACTAGAGGAGACTAAGGGCACCGGCCGGGTGCGTGCCTATTTACCAGGTAATCCCAAAACTGGCGGATTTGCAGCCTGCGTTGAGCGGAGCTAAAGTAGGTGCAAAAGTTGCGGCTGTCGTGAGTTGGAGCTACCACGAATCTGAATTTGAAATTGGAGGCGCCATGAAAAAGACCAGTGCGGTGGAATCTGCCTCCGCCTCAATCGACCAGAGGATCAAGAATCTTGGGGATTGGCGCGGAAAAATGCTCGCGAAAGTGCGCGGAATCATACACGCCGCAGATCCCGAGATCGTCGAAGAGTTGAAGTGGGTCAAGCCAACATCGCCCGGAACGCCGGTCTTTTCCCACTCAGGTATCGTCTGCACCGGAGAGACTTACAAGAACGTCGTCAAGATGACATTTGCCAAGGGAGCTGCTTTGAAAGACCCCTCGCGTCTATTTAACTCCAGCCTCGAGGGAAATGTGAGGCGAGCCATCGACATCCACGAAGGCGAGAAGGTCGATGAGGCGGCGCTGAAGGGCCTTATACGCGCGGCGGTGGCGCTCAATCTCGAGGGCAAGAGTAAGCCGAAGCCCACGCCTCGGCGAAAATCGCCATCGGTTCGTTCCCAATGACAATGCACTATGACTTCGACCCCCCGAGGATCACGTGCTCCTCGGAGATGAAGGAGCTGGTTTTGTTTTGGTCGATGAAGTTGTTTTCGTCTTCGGTGGATGCTTTCCATTCCGCCGATTTGCGGGCTGCCAGCAAGGCATCTAAGTCGTCGAACCAGAGTTCTGCCATGCCGTCGTAATCGGGGTGCCGATTGTCGCCGGGGAGGCTTAGACGGTGGCTCTGCACCAGCCTGCGGAGTCCGGGGATTCGGGCGCCGATTGGGCCGTGGATGTTTTTCCAGTAGTGGAAGAAGTCCGGGTCGGCCAAGCCCGGCTTTTTGGTGATGCAGTACACAAGTTTGATCATGGGCATGTATCCGTGTGGCACGCACCTTCCAATCGTACGATGTGCCGTTCCGCAGCACTTGAGCGTACCATCGCGACATGGACAGAATATATCCGGAATGCTCCGGCTCCGATCCCTTTCATCTCCTCGTGAGCTCCCTCGTTCGCCTTCGTCAGGAGCCCCATGATGATGACGACGATGATGAGGACGAAGAAGAAGACGAGCGCGACACGGATGAGGACGACTCGGATGATGAAGACGATGAGGGCGACGGGTATTCGGAGTAAGTGCTCGGTGGAGAAAATAGGGTAAACTTTAATTTGTCAGATGATGCTGGTTGGGGGGTGATGAGATTGGCTGAAATTCGACTGCAAGAGGGCGAGTCGCTCGAGAACGCCCTGCGTCGGTTCAAGCGGAAGGTTCAGACTGAGGACATTATTAAGGAAGTGAAGCGTCACTCCTATTATCTGAAGCCGGGAGAGCGGAAGCGGGTGAAGCAGGCGCTGGCGCAGAAACGCGCGCGGAAGAAGATCCGCAAGGAGCACGACTAACCCTTTAGGCGAATTGGCCGCTGCCGCCTGGCAGCGGCCTTTTTCTTTGCTGTGCAAGGTCCGTGGGCGAAGTCCGGCAGGCCAATCGCCTGGGGCGGTGAGCGACGATCTAGGTTTTGTCGGCCGCCTGTTTCGCGACCCTCGCAACCGCTTTTCGGATATCTGCGCGCTGAGCTTTTTGCTGAAGTTGACCCGCCTTCTTCATGAGTTGGCGGGAGTAGTTTTCGAGCGACTTGGCCCGCTCGCCTTCCTGCCGGGACTTCTCACGTGCTGTCAGTTTGCTCTTTGCCATGAGGAGAGCTTGCCACAACCGGGGACGCTTGGCTACGTCATATTGGCTCGGCCATTAGGGCTTTGCCCTGGAGCGGTTTCCCCAACGTGCCGCACACAACGCATCGCGGCCCTGAGACTTCGGCCCGCATACTATTGCGGCCGCTTCCGCTGATCATTCATTTTGCATTTGTGCCGCGGGCGGAACCACCGATTTTATAAACCGGGGGCACGCAGGCAAATTGTTCGACCTCGGTGCGGGCGTCCTCAATGTCCTGGTGATCCGAAGTGCGACCACAATCGCGGCAGTACCATTCCAGAGTCGAGGGATTCCAGAAAAGAGCGACGTGATTCAAGCTTCCGTTCTTTCCAGGAGGGTTAGGCTTGAATCCTGCGCCGGGATCATCGGGCACGGTTGCGGACCACCTCCATGGGTATTGAATTCCCGATTGCTTCCGTGAAAGAGATCCGCATCCGTAAGTCCCGCTGAAATCCCTCGGGGGAGGGCCTCGCTCGATCTGCGTCCGCCAAGGTGGCTTGTGCAAAGCGAGTTGGCAACAGAACAATAGCCGAAATCCAAACCAGGAAAGTAACGTAAAGAAACGACACGCGAGTCAAACGGTCGGCAAACGACGGCACGGACTAGCGCTTCGCGGCCCGCGTTTCGGTTCGCAGCCATTCGTCGACGTCGGTCTTGAAAGCAAAGACCATGGCGCCTTTACCGGCCTTTAAGCGCCGAATCGGAAACTTGAATTCCTGTTCCCAGCGTTGGACGGTCTTGACGCAGGCGCCGAGGTAATCGGCGATTTCTTTCCACGAGCGCAGCACTTCCGTTTCGCTGTAAGCCGCTTGCCGCAGCTTTGTCTCTGGGGCGAGCGGCACGACGACCACGCCCACCTGCTTGACCCGGCCATTGGTATCCTTGGCGGGAAACAGACTGTCCACCCAGCGTCCCGGCCTTTTCTTTGCCGGCAGCGCGCCCGCGATCTCAAAGTTCCAGAGGGGGCGCCCGGTGCTAAGGACATGCTTGATCGCGGGCTCGACTCGCAGCGCGACTTCTCCCAGCACGTCGCGCACACTCCGGCCCAAATGCGAATCCACTGACGTACCGTGTATTGCGGCCAGGCAAGGATTGAGCGCCTGATAACGCAACTGGTCATCGAAGATAGCCAGCCCAACCGTGCAATTGTTGAAAAAATCGCTTACCAACTCTTGGGAAGTGAAAAGTTCCTTGGGAAGGGCCCGGCGTAGCATCAGGACAGTCTACAGTACGGGGCTTTGTCGCTATCTTCCTCCTATGGTAGATGGCTACTTCTCGCGTAGCAAAACGACGTCAGAGGTATCCTGCACGCGGGCCACAGCCAGAGTCTTGCCGTCGGGCGACCAGCGAAACTGGGAGATGTTTTCAGAGGTGAAGTTCGTGATCTGGCGCCCGGGTGAGCCGTCGAGGGGCTGTTCGAAAATGTTATCCACGCCCTTGTCCCGAATGATGTAAGCCACCGATTTTCCGTCGGGAGTGAAGCTCAGGTTGTTGTTAAAGTCGTTGCTGCTGGGACCGCCCGCCATCCGCGGATCGGGCACAATCAGGCGCGGTGTGGATTGAGAAGCGGTGGATTGGGAATTGGAATCGAGGTTTACGATCGCCAGCTTGCTTTCCGCGGTCTGGGGATTGTCCGGGGCATTGATATCGGCATTAAAAACCAGCAGCTTCCCATCCGGCGAAATGGCAAAGCCCACGCCTCCGCCGAACATTCGCGGGACGTCGCTGCCCGGCACCGGCTCAGCTGCCCCGCCCTCGAGCGGCACCCGCATCAGAAAATGGGGCGTGCCGGAATAGTAGTAAACCCATTTCCCGTCAGGTGAGCAGATGGGTTGAATATTAAAATCTTCGCTGGTCAGTTCCTTCAGATTCGAGCCGTCGGCATTGGCGCGCCAGATTCTGACCTCGTTACCGGCGTCGTGAAACGCCCACGAGACGACAATATAGCGATTGCCGCATCCCGAAAATCCTGGCATCCACGCATTCGAATCGCCCACCAGCGTGCTCTCAACCTCACCACCCGTCCCGACCCGCTTCACTCTCTGTCCGTCTGAGACCAGCAATTTGCCATCGCCTGTCCAGCCGACAGCCAAAGCGTCCTCAACCTGCGGCAAAGATTGCACCGGATTGTTTCCTGGTTTTTCAGGCCCGGTGAGCAGTTCCAGATTGCGCGTGCTTCTGACTTGCACGGTCGCGATCTCTTTGCCGTCCGCCGAGAGCGTGAGCGACTGATAGGCATTCGTATCGCGCGTGACGGGCTGAATCTGGCCGCCTCGGCCGGGGACGAGCCCGATCTGCCCGTGGCCGAGGCTCGAGCCCTTTTCCAGAAATTTGGCTGCCAGCCATTGCCCGTTCGGCAGCCACGCGATCTCTCGCACCTGATCGTTCTTGAAGGATGCAAGAGGTTCGACTTGTTTGGAGGAAACCTCAAACGCTTTGATCGTACCCAAGGCATCCTTGGTGGGGGTACGGCTGAATGCGATCTTCTTGCCATCCGGGGACCAACCGACGAAGCGGGAAAATTCATCATTCAGCGGCGCGATGCGCAGGATGGTTTCATCGCTGCCATCGAGATTGGCGCTCAGCAGGCGGGTCTTACCCACTTCCGGATCGTTGCCGCGGACGTAGGCTATACGATGGCCGTCGGGCGAAAACGTGATATTGCTATCGACGTCACGTACCACCAGTTGCGGCGCGCCGCCCAGCACCGGCATCCGGTAGAGATCCCATTCACTCTGGGTTGCGAGACCAGCTTTGCGGAAGTAAACGTAATTGCCATCGGGAGAAAAGGTCAGCGCCTCATAAACGGCCGAGTCGGCTGGCAGAATTTGAGCATCGCTCCCGGTCGGCACATTGCGCAGCCACAAGCTGCGAAGGCCGTTGTCGTTTTGAACGTTCAGAATGTACTTGCCATCCGGCGAGATCGCCGCTTCTTCCGCCTTGCCGGTGCTCGTGATCTGCGTCATCGTGAAATTCTGGAAGGGCGCGGGGCCGGTCCGTGTAAGGAGCGTGTAGATGCCGAACCCTGCCGCTGCTAGGAGAACCAGCGCCACTGCGACAATCGTAGCCAGTCCAAACTTGTGTTCGCGAGCCACCGCACTGACGCTCGAGCCGCTGGCGGTGAGATGAGAAGAAGACTGCGCCGCCGAGGATTCCCTAGGAAATGATTGCCCACCAGATGACTGTGCAGCGGAAGATTGCGCGGCGCTCACGCTCGCTCCGCTCGCCGGCTTTGGTCCGGCAACATTCGACCCCGGAAAAGATGCTGCCGCTGGCGCTCCCGAACCAGCCGGGACTTCCGTCGTGTCCTGACTCTGCGCTCCCGGCCGATGCCCCGATCCGCTGTCGCGCTGCAAGCGTTTCAAGTCGCTGCGCATCTCGGACGCATGCTGGTAGCGCAGATCGCGGTCCTTCTCCAGCGCTTTGTTGATGATTTCTTCCAGCCTTGCCGGCACATCCGGATTGAGGCGGAGCGGCTGCACCGGCGCGCGATTCAGAATCGCTTCGAAGATGACTGCCGACGTATCGCCGCGGAACGGCACTGCGCCCGTCACCATCTCGTAGAGCACGGCTCCAAAGGAGAACAGGTCGGTGCGCACGTCGAGTTCCTTGCCCTTGGCCTGCTCCGGTGACATGTAGGCCACCGTTCCTACCGCCGAGCCGGGATTGGTCAGGTGCTCGAGGCTGACGCCGGCGGTGGCTTCGATGCCGGCGGCATCGGATTGTTGCGCGCCCGTCAGTTTGGCGAGGCCGAAGTCGAGGACCTTGGCATGGCCGCGCTTGGTCACAAAAATATTCGCAGGCTTGATGTCGCGATGGATGATGCCTTCGCTGTGCGCGCTATCGAGCGCGTCGGCGATTTCAATCGCCAGCGCGAGAGCGATTTCCGTCTCCAGCGGACGGCCCGCGATGCGGTGCTTGAGCGTCAGGCCATCGAGAAACTCCATGGCGATGAAACGCAGGCCATCGTGCTCGCCGATTTCGTAGATGGTGCAGATGTTGGGATGGTTGAGCGCGGACGCCGCCCGCGCCTCGCGCCGAAATCGTTCGAGCGCCTGCGGGTCTTTGGCAACTTCCTCGGGAAGGAATTTGAGGGCTACGAAGCGTCCAAGAGACGTGTCTTCCGCTTTGTAGACCACCCCCATGCCGCCGCCACCAAGCTTTTCGACGATGCGGTAATGCGAGATGGTGGTTCCAATCACTGCGCGAAATCTTACGTGGGCGAGGGGAGCAAGTCAACGCGGCGGCAGGATTCTCAACGAGTGAAATCGCCTTCCATGAGAAGGCCGGTCGGAGTCAAGTGGATTCGGTTTTGGTTTTGTTGGACAAGGTTTTTTCTCCCGCCGAGTTTGCCACTGTCGCCATGCTTCCATTCGCACTCTGTATGAGCGATTGG
>JBAQJF010000102.1:0-27620 GCA_049300195.1 Terriglobales bacterium
TCGAGTCGACCGGCCGCTTTACCGACGCGAACGACGCCAAGAAGCATCTACGCGGATCGGTCAAGAAAGTCATCATCTCCGCGCCTGCGAAGAACGAAGACATCACCGTCGTGCTCGGCGTGAACGAGGGGAAATACGAAGCCGCCAAGCATCACGTGATTTCGAATGCGTCATGCACCACGAACTGCCTTGCGCCCGTCGCCAAGGTGATCCACGAGACTTTCAAGATCGTGGCCGGAACGATGACGACCATTCACTCCTACACGAACGATCAGGTCATTCTCGACTTTCCGCACAAGGATCTGCGCCGCGCCCGCGCCGCCGCACTGAACATGATTCCTACGACGACCGGCGCCGCCAAGGCTCTTAAGCTTGTCCTGCCTGAACTTGCCGGGAAGCTCGACGGCTTTTCGATGCGCGTGCCTACGCCGAATGTTTCGGTCGTCGATCTCGTGGTCTGGGTCGAAAAGGCTACTAATAAAGATGAGGTGAACGCCGCGTTGAAGAAGGCTTCCGAGTCCGGCCCGCTCAAAGGCTATCTCGGATATGAGGCAGAGGAGCTGGTCTCGTCCGATTTCAAAGGCGACTCGCGCTCCTCCATCGTCGACTCGCAGATGACTCTGGTAGTCGGCGGCAATTGCGTCAAGGTGATCTCCTGGTATGACAATGAGTGGGGATACTCCTGCCGCGTGCGGGATCTGATTAATTACATGGCAGCGAAGGGATTATGAGATCCGGGCAGCCGGAAATCGCTGTTCGTGAAACTCGCTATTCGCTGATCGCTGATCGCTGTTCGCAAAACTCGTTGTTCGCTCGCTACTGGGTGTACGGCTTTTGAGAGATTCTGCGATGAGCGATTAGCGGATTTCGCGAACAGCGGTTTTAAGGAATTATTAATGTCCAAACTCTCCATCCGCGATCTTCCGATCAACGATCGTCGCGTCTTTATGCGCGTCGACTTCAACGTGCCGCTGGACGACGGCCGGGTCATGGACGACACTCGCATCCGCGAAACGCTGCCTTCGATCGAGTACGCTCTGCGCCATGGTGCGCGGCTGATTCTCGCTTCGCATTTAGGCCGCCCGAAGGGTAAGCCTAATCCCAAGTTGAGCCTTAAGCCGGTCGCCGAACGCCTGCGCATGTTGCTCGACCGCGAACTATCGCGGGGAGAGAATGTCGGGTTCTGCCCGGACTGCGTCGGTCCCGAGGCGGAAGAAGTTGCGATGAAGCTCGAAAAGGGCCAGGCGCTGCTGCTGGAAAATTTGCGCTTCCATGCGGAAGAGGAGGCCAACGACGTTAATTTTTCGAAGCAGCTTGCGAAGCTTGCCGAGTTTTACGTTGACGACGCTTTTGGCGCCTCGCACCGGGCGCATGCTTCGACGGCGGGCATTACGAAATTCGTGCAAAAATCCGCCTGCGGCCTGCTCATGGAAAAAGAGTTGGAGTATCTCGGCCGCGCCCTGCATGATCCCGAGCGACCCTTCGTCGCGATTCTGGGAGGAGCGAAAGTCAGCGACAAGATCGGAGTTATCCAACATTTGCTGAGTAAGGTCGACGTCCTGATCATTGGCGGCGGCATGGCCTACACATTTCTCAAGGCGCAGGGCCAGGCCGTCGGCAAATCGCTGGTCGAGGAAGACAAAATTCAGCTGGCGAAAGATCTTTTGCAGCAGGCCAATGCTCACAAGGTAAAGTTCCTGCTGCCGACCGATCACGTGATCGCCGATCGCGTCGAAGCGAGCGCGCTAACGAAAGTCATCGGCCCGGGCCATGCGATCCCCGACAACATGATGGCGCTCGACATTGGGCCGGAAACGATCGAGGCGTTTTCAGAAGAGGTCGGCCGCGCTCGCACCATTGTCTGGAACGGGCCGATGGGCGTCTTCGAACTGCCGCCCTTTGCGAGGGGCACGAACAAGATCGCAAATGCGGTGGCCGAAAATGCCGGGGCAACGACTATCGTCGGCGGCGGCGATTCGGTGGCCGCGGTAAAAGCAGCCGGCGTAGCCGACAAGATTACCCACATCTCCACCGGCGGCGGAGCTTCGCTCGAATTTTTGGAAGGCAAGAAATTGCCCGGAGTGGAGGCGTTGACCGATAAGAAATAGGTTATCGCCTTCCACAACCGCCATGCCCGACTTTGCGGCTCGACTGACATTCACGAACGGCAAGACGCTCGAACTCGCGGGGCCGGCCGACATCACCAAAGAAACCACCGAAGCCATCGTCAACGCGGCCAACTCATCGCTTCTTGGCGGAGGCGGCGTCGATGGCGCGATTCATCGCGCCGGCGGACCATCCATCCTCGCCGACTGCCGGCGCATCGTAGGGAAGATCGGCACGCTGCCCGCTGGCAAAGCCGTCATCACCACCGGAGGCCGTCTCGCTGCAAAATACGTCGTGCACACCGTCGGACCGATTTACCGCGGAGGCAAGCAGCGCGAGGCCGAAACGCTCGCCAGTTGCTATCGCGAGGCGATTCGCGTCGCCGACGACCACGGCATTCAATCGCTCGCTTTCCCTGCGATCTCGACTGGAGCTTATGGCTATCCGGTGCACGAGGCGGCGGCTGTTGCCATCAAAACGATTGCCGATTCGCTGCCCGGCACGACTCACGTGCAACTTGTTCGCTTCGTGCTCTTCGACATCGCAGACTGCAAGACTTACGTGCGTGCCGCCGAAGAGCTTTCCCGCGAACTTCTCGCAAATTCCGCTATCTTCGAAAACAAGTCCTGAGAAAGGTCCTTCATGAGAAAGAAAGTCATCGCCGCGAACTGGAAGATGTACAAGACGCCCGACGAAGCCCGCGACTTCTTCTTCCACTTCATGCCGCTCGTCAAAGGTCACGACCGCGATGAAATCGTCGTCTGCCCCACGTACCTTGCGCTCGATGTTGCGGTTCATGCCACGAACGGCACCCACGTGGCGGTCGGCGCGCAAAACATGAACTGGCAATCGGAAGGCGCTTTCACCGGCGAAATCTGCGCCAGCATGCTGGTCGCGGTTGGCGTCACCCATGTCATCATCGGGCACTCCGAGCGCCGCCAATATTTTGGCGAGACCGACGACACGGTCAATCTCAAACTCAAGGCCGCGCTCGAAGCCGGGCTCATTCCGATCGTCTGCGTCGGCGAAGTGCTCGAGGAGCGCGAAGCCGGGCTCACCGGCGACGTTCTGCGGCGGCAGTGTCTGCGCGCGTTTAACAAAGTCTCCGCCAAGAAGGCTGGGCACATGGTTGTCGCCTACGAGCCGGTGTGGGCTATTGGGACCGGCAAGACTGCGACGCCCGAAATCGCGGCCGACGCTCACGCCATCATTCGCAGCGAGGTCGAGCAATCATTTGGCGAGGAGTTCGCAAATCACCTCCGCATTCTCTACGGCGGCTCGGTCAAGCCGGATAACGCGCACGCCCTGATGAGCGCGGAAGGGATCGACGGCGCGCTGGTGGGCGGGGCATCGCTCGATCCGAAATCGTTTGCGGCGATTGTTAAGTATTAAGGCTCTTCTCACCACAGAGTCACAGAGAAAATCTATTTGCGTTTTTCTCTGTGACTCCGTGCCTCTGCGGTGAAAAATCTACTTCGTCGCCATTGCTCCGACCAGCGACTCGAAAATCTTGTAGCCGTCGGTGCAGCCGAGTTCCGGTTCGGCGGAGCGTTCGGGGTGCGGCATCATTCCGAGGACATTGCGTCCCGGGCTACAGATGCCGGCGATGTTTTCTAGCGATCCATTCGGATTTGCTTCCGCGGTAGTCTCGCCTTGCGCGTTTACGTAACGGAAGACGATGCGATCGTCGCGCTTCAGTTCGGCGAGCGTCGCGTCATCGCAAAAATAATTTCCTTCCATGTGGCCGATGGGGATGGTCAGGACTTCTCCCTTTTTGCAGGCGCCCGTGAACGGCGTCCGATTATTTTCGACGCGCACGTGCACCGGCTTGCAGACATATTTCAGTCCGACGTTGCGCATGAGCGCCCCCGGCAACAGGCCGGCCTCGCACAAAATCTGGAAGCCGTTGCAAATTCCAATCACCAGGCCGCCGCCATCGGCAAACTTGCGCACCGCTTGCATGACCGGTGAAAACTTCGCAATGGCGCCCGTGCGGAGGTAGTCGCCGAAGGCGAAGCCTCCGGGGACGATGATGGCGTCGCAGTTCTGGAGGTCCTGCGAGTCGTGCCAGAGGAAGGTGGCTTCCTGCCGGGCTACGTGCTCGACTGTCCAGAAGGCATCGTGATCGCAATTGGAACCTGGGAAGATGATTATGCCGAATTTCATTTTTTTAGCTCTCAGCTCTCAGTTGTCAGTTCTCAGTTAAAGCTTTTCGCTACTTGCTTCTCGGTTCGGCTTCGCGGGGTACCCCCCCGACGTGGTCTTTGAAAACAAAAGACTTAGCTGGGCGATAATAGACTTGCCTAACCATGACCGTAGGTCTAGGATAGCTTGTATATTATTGCACTCTAACAAGTAAGGATGGTATCAGATGAGTGCAAAATTCGTCTCTACAGATAAGATCGCTGGTTAGCGGTCTAGACCCTCTGCTCAGGCCAAGATGGAGGTTTGCTGTGCTACAGGCGTTCGTTGACGACAGTGGAAGTGACAGGCAGGGGCCTGTTTATCTACTGGCCGGATACGTGTCTAGCATATCGTCTTGGGAGAAATTCTCAGTTTTATGGCGAAAAGTCTTGGACGAAGAGCCATCCATTGAATATTTCAAGATGAGGGAGGCTGAAAGCCGTAAGTGTCAATTTGAAGGATGGTCTGAAGGGGAGGTAGACGCCAAGATCGCGGCGCTCATACCCGTCATTGTGGATCATGCGACTAACAGAATCGAGTGCATATTCTGGCAGGAACATTACGACTCTGCTATCAAGTGGTTCCTTGGCGAGATGAGACGTAAGATGCACCCGCTTGAGTTTAAGAAAATCAAGGATTTATTTGAAGACCCTTATTTTCTGGCGTTCGATCTAATCATGAGTGACTACGGAAACCGTCTTGCTGCCGAGCAATCGGAAGAAATTGTAGATTTCATTTTTGACGTGCAAGTAGGACAGGGTCCTCGCGCTGTGGAGTGGTGGCAGGGGATGAAAGAACTAGGGATGGTAGCTGCTTACGACAAATACTTTCCAAATGAGCCCGTTCATCGCGATGACAAATTGTTTTCACCCTTGCAGGCGGCTGACATGATTGCATGGCAAACTCGTAGACGATTGGACGAATTCAACACAAGGAATGTTACTGCTGCTCGAAAAGAGTACGACATGCTGAACAAGACTCCGCTGTTCATGAATCGCTGGAATGAAGAAAGACTTAGAGATTTTCTGTCGAAATTGATTTAATGAAATAGAAAAGCCCGGATGCCAGTCCGGGCTAATTTGCAGTATTAGGCGGGCACTAACTACCCTCTAGAGCGCAGATTAGCGCCAAGGGTAGTTTTGTGTCAAACCGTCCTAGGATTCGTGTTCAACGGAAGTCCCTAGAGCATCCGTCATCTTTTTCGCTTTTTCCGCGCACTCTTGGACTTTTGCGTTCAATTCTGCCTTCGTTACGACGCCTTTATCAATCAGCAGATATTCCAATGCCTCCGACCTCGCACTTGCTTGGACGCATATTTCCATCATCTGTGTCGCTGTTCGAACCAGTTGAAGGTAGTCAATTGATTTATCACCCATGCAAATCTCCTGAACGGGTTTATGATGAGCCCATGAAGTCTAGTCCAGATCCAGACACGACGCCACGCCAGAAAATGCAGATATTTCAGGATGGATTGCGCCAAGTTTTAACCGTTTCCAAGCCTGAACTGGCAGAGCGCGAAAAGCAATACCAGGCGGAGAGAGCCACGCACCCAAAGCGTGGCCCTAAACCGAAGTCTTAGGCTTTGGCCCACGCTTCCGATACGCTTTAGAAAGGCGTCGTAGTGTCCTTGCCAGTCAATTCCTTGTAGGTTAGCCGCTTGTTTGCGACCTGAGACAAGGCCAGCAGAAAGCGATCCGAGTCATCCAGAGGATTGTCAGCAGTAGCGCGGTTATTGAATCTGAAAATCTGTTCGTCAACGTATCTTTCCAAGTGAAACGGCTCGACTGCTACGTATGTGCCTTTGAGGCCACGCTTGAGCAAACTCCAAAAGTTCTCCATTCCGTTGACGTGTACCTGTCCGCGAACGTAAGTCTCAGTCTTGTTGACTACTTCATGGACATAGCGCGATTGCAGGCCGTCGAAATAAGCTACAGCATCGTCGCTATAAACCTTGGAACCATGCTTCACATTCTTGAGAATATTGCTCTGCAAGGTCTCACGCTTGACGTTGGGAACGATACTGGCACGCACCTTGCGTGCGTCCCGATCCAGAATGCCAGCAACGATTGTCTTCCCGCCATGCGCTCCACCTGATTGCAGATAGCGAAACTTGCGATCCTTGTGCATGTTCTGGATACGGCCACCAACAAATGTTTCATCGACTTCGACTTCGCCGCCGTCATTCGATCCGAGCTTGGTTCCCATGTTTGGGGCTTTGAGCGCGAGTCTGAGTCTGTGAAGCATGAACCATGCTGTCTTTTGGGACACGCCAAGAGCGCGATGCAGCTCCCAGCTACTAACGCCATTCTTGCAGCTAGTGAGCAGCCAAAGCGCAGGCAGCCATTTCTGCAAAGGGATTGGAGAATCCTCGAAGATAGTGCCGACCTTGACTGAGAACTGGCGTCTACAGGTGCGACACTTCCAACGCTTCTGGGTCTTGAGGTAATACGGATTCTTGGCTTCGTCGAAGTGACAATCAGGACAACGCGGCCCATCGGACCATCGCATCGCAGCTACAGCGTCAATGCAGACCTGTTCGTCGCTAAAGTATTGAATCGCTTGCTGTAATGTCTTTGGGCTGTCCATATCCAGACATTATCAAATTGGCGTGGGTTTGTCAAGTATATTTATGCCGTTAGCTGAATCTATCCCGCCAGGTCTTTGTGGAATAAGGACTTACAGGCAAAGTCCTGAGCGCCTAGGGTTTAGATGTTGCAACCTGCTTTGTTGATTCGCCTGAGCTGACCGCTGGCTCTCCGGCTTTTCGAATCTTCTGAGTGCTTGTGGTCGCTGATTTGATGGTGACAAGGGTTGAAAGCGCGGTCAAGAAAAAAGTGAAGGCGCGTCAGCCGCGGACGATTATTCGACGACAACTCGATCCGTGGATTGATGCTGACATGGCGGGGCGCAAGCCTGAAGACTGTTCCATATCCTGTTGCCCCATATCCTGTTGCCCCATATCCTATTGCCCAATTTTGATGTTAGGGATTGCTCCGGAAGCGTGGAAGCTTCCGCTGACAATCATGGGGGCGATATAGACCCATTTCGGAGCCCTCATCTTGTGCAACACGTAGGAAGTCGCTTCAACGCCCACAAATTCAGCAGCCATCATGGCAGCCGTCCGGCCAGCGGTCGGATGCCTGCCGTAGGCCCAGACGGAACCTCCTTCGCTTGCGCCTCGGTTCATCCCCACGGTGGTAATTCCGTCAGCCGTTAGCCAGGCCGCCGCAAAGATGCTGGAGGCGATAACCGCTTTATTCGTGCGCCACGGTTCGGTTTTGAAGATCGCAGAAGACGTGGTTGCGGTGTTCGCTGTCCCAGGGTCCGGAAGGAAGGCCGGAAAGAAGACCGGAAGCAATTCATTTTCATGGAACCCACGGGCGTCGAAAGCAAGGGCGTCGCCGGTCGGCATGTTGATGGAATAGCGCCTGAGTGATAGGTCTGAGGTCGATACGGATTCGATTGCCGCAGGTTCGTCAGCGGCCTGCGCAACTGGAGGAGTGAAGAAGGCCGCTAACAGGACTAGAAACATACTCGCCAGAAACAGAAAACTTGAGGACGATGAAAGGCAGGACTTCTGTGGATACTTGTTGAGCAGTAAATAGCGAAATGTCATGGGCCGAAATATCTTCCCCAGGATCCCTTCTCCGGAGTCTCTTCCGAAGGGTGCGCTTTCAAGCGAGTGCCCCAGGGCGAGGGTCGCCGTTCAGCAAGAATGGCCGGGCGACAACTCGTCACCTCGAGCGACATAGTAAGTATCTGGCAGGACAATTACAGGAGGTCGCAGATTGGCTGCAGATCGCGGTACGAAGGTAACGGGGGCAATTGACGTGAAATGTTGCGGCCCCAGGGCCGGTTGGACCACATCCGCGCCGAAAGTACAAAGCGGACCAGCCTTTGAATGCTGACGCAAGAGAACTCGGGGTGCGCCACTTCTCGCGCTTTTCGAGAAGTGGCCCATCCGCGCCTTGCAGCGTGAGGCTTTGCTGTTACGCCGCGGGCGCGCGAATTTTCATCTTGAGGACGTCCAACTTGTTAACCTCCGCCGGTCCGGCCCAGAACACGAAGGCGGAGGCGGTGATGGCGGACATTATCGGAGAGTGACGAGATCAGGCGGACGCGCCGTCGTGGCGGGAAGCCACTTCTCGAAAACCGCGAGAAGTGGCGCACCCCAAAGAACCACGTCATGCTCTCCGCACTGAAGGGGCCCGCCCGTTCAGGGCCCAGTCACTAGACCCAGTCAATACGCCCAGCGAAGGAGCGTCGTCCCGACGGTGAATCCCGCGCCCACGGCGGCGAGCAGCACAAGGTCTCCTTTTTTTAACCGGCCCTCTTCGATGGCGGTGTGCATGGCCAGCGGGATCGTCGCTCCCGTGGTGTTGCCGTAACGCTCGATGTTGATGACTACTTTTTCGGGCGGGAGTTTCAGACGCTCGGCGGTCGCGTTGATGATGCGGAGATTGGCCTGGTGCGGGATCATTATGTCGATGTCGTCGCCGGTGAGGTGGTTGCGTTTCAGGATATCGACGCAGGACTCGGACATCTTGCGGACCGCGAACTTGAAGACGGCAGCTCCGTCCTGATGAACGAAGTGCATCTTCTTGTTGACGGTTTCGTGCGAGGCGGGGTTGAGGCTTCCTCCGGCGGGCATGAAGAGCGAACAACCGCCGGCGCCGTCGACTTCGTGCATGAAGTCGATCAGACCGACATCGCCATCGTCTTCGGTGGCGGGCTCGAGGATGACTGCGCCGGCGCCGTCTCCGAAGAGGACGCAGGTGGCGCGGTCGGTGTAGTCGATGATCGACGACATTACGTCGGCGCCGATGACCATGACTTTTTTGTGCGCGCCGGTCTGGATGAATTGCGCGCCTACTTGCAGGGCGTAGACGAATTGGGAGCATCCGGCCTGGAGATCGAAGCCCCAGACGTTCTTTGCGCCGATCTTGTCCTGGACGAGGCAGGCGGCGGCGGGGAACATCATGTCGGGCGTCACAGTGGCTACGATGATGGCGTCGAGTTCGCTGGCTTCGATGCCGCGCTGGGCCAGCGCGCGGCGGGCGGCTTCGGCGGCCAGATCGCTTGTGCCAACGCCTTTGTCGGCGATGTGACGCTCTTTGATGCCGACGCGGGACATGATCCATTCGTTGTTGGTGTCGACCATTTTCTCGAGGTCGGCGTTGGTGAGTAGACGGGGCGGAACATAGACGCCGAGAGCGCTGATCTTGGCGCGCTGTAGCTGGGTCAATTAGGTCTCCTGGTATGAAGAGCTGATGAAAGCGAATTAGTTATTTTGAATGATCGGGGCGGGAATGTCTAACGAGACGGCAACATCTTGATCAAGTTCTTCACCACAGAGACACAGAGTCACAGAGAAAACCTGAATCTTGGAAACAGGAGGATCGCCTTGCCGTCGGTTTTCTCGCTGTCTCCGTAACTCTGCGGTGAAGAAGGCCGAGACTGCCCTAAGCGTGCGGGAGGAAAACGACCAGCGTGTAAATCCCGAGAGTCACGCCGACGATCGGGTCGGAGACGGAGAGAATGGCGGCGACGATCGCCAGGAGGCGGGCGGATTTATTTCCGCCGAGTAACATCAGGCCCGTGATAAGCCCAATGACTCCGGCGACAGCCGCCAGGACGATCGCGCATCCGTAGAAGAAGTGAAAAGCGGTCATCAGCGGGAAGGGATTGGCGACCCGGCTGAGCAGCGCGCCGAACATGACGGTTGCAGTGGGCGTAAACAGGATGAGGAAGATTCCACCTGCGAGCCGCAGGATTCCATAGACGGTCCAGCAGAGGCCGAGGGTTGGATGGCGACGGTTTGGGGCGGACGAAGCGACCGAGATCGAGGTAGACATGGCGGCTGTTAGATGCAGACGAGCGATTTAGGAAGTCTGGCCAACCATCGAAGACGAGAAAAAATAATTTGTGGGGGTGAGGGAATTCGCGCGGGCTTGTCGCTTTCCAGGGTGAGCAGCAATTTTGGCAACGCCAAAATTCAAATCAACCTTTCAGGAGAACGATCATGAAAACGACTTCCAAGTTCGCCCGCAGTTTCGTTCGCAACATTGTTCGCAATGTGGCCTTCACCGCGCTGTGCCTTGGCTTCGCCACGGCCGGCTTTGCCGCCAAGAAGCCTCTCAGCTACCCGAAAGGGCTGGCGGTTGACGCCAAGGGCAATCTCTACGTTGCCAACTCGGGCGGCAACGACATTCTGGTTTACAACACGAACTACGCGCAGGTAGCAAAAGACGCGATTACATCGAACATCATCAATCCGTCGGCGGTTGCGATCGACGCGCAAGGGAATGTTTGGGTCGCGAACTATGGCACAAGCAACGGCGGTTCCAATGGCAGCGTCGCCGAATACACTGCCGGCAAACAGAACACGAGCGCCTCGATCACCAGCGGCATTCTGGGGCCGGAAGCGCTGGCGGTCGATGGAGCCGGCAATATCTGGGTGGAGAACGACTACACGAATATCACCGTGTATGCTCCCACTTCCGTGTACGCTCCGTCGACGACTCCGGTAAGAACGTTTAGTCCGACCTTTCCTATCTATGGACTGACGGTTGGAGACAACACGGTCTCGTGGGGAAGCAACGCGGGGACATACTTCGCGCCTGCCACGGCAGGTCTGGTCAGCGGCAGCCTACAGACCGGGTACAGCTTTGGCAATGACAACGGCGTTGCGCTCGCGACTGACGCCAGCGGCAACGTCTACATGGGGAATTCCAGCGGCGTGGTGAACATTTCGTTCCCCGCGGGTTACGAGGCTGGTCCCTTCGCTCAGCTGTCCTTCAGCCCTGGTGGAATCGCGATCGACAACATGCATGGACGGATTTACTTCTCGAATACCAACGGGAACTCGATCTCCGTGTACAGCACCGCGACTTCGGAACTTCTGAAAGTCATCCAGTAGTCGATAGGATCCGGCAGGCGGCGGACAGCCAACCAGCTGTCCGCCGTTTTTATTGGTGACGAAGCAAAGTTATTTTTGCTTTTTGTCCCAGTCCTCGCGCGACATGGCTTTGATCGGCTGCTGGTTCTTGCCTTGCAGCGCGGTGTTTACGGGCGGCAATGCCGTCGTGCTAATGGATTTGAGTTTCGCTCCGGCGTCGTCGAGCTGCTTTTCGATCACGGTTACGCGATCGATTTCCGATTCCGTCGGGCGTCCGGAGTAGCCGTTGATGGCGCCGTAGAGGTCACCGAGGTGCTCGCGCAGCTTCTCTTCGCCGGTGATCGCGCCTCCTTCTTTTACAGAGACGAGAGTCTCGCGGAAATCGTTAAGCTGCTCGAGCAGTTGGTTGAGCTGATCCTTCAACTGCGCATCGCTGGCGGCAGCCGTTCGCGCCTTCACCTGATTGCGCAGGTCGTTGGTGGCATCGACCACGTAGGTCAATTGCGCGAGGTCGTTGTAGAGCTTGGTTACGACCTTGTGTTGCAGGGCGCGATCGGCGGGCGTGCTCTTGCTGCGCGGATCGGGCACCAGCTTGAAGGTGGAAGTATAAACTTCCTTGCCCTTGGTCAGTTTGACGGTGTAAGTGCCCTCCTGCGCCTGCGGACCGAAGAAGAGGAATTCGTTTTCGACGAGACCGGCGGCGGGTGGAACCTTGGGCGGCTTGGCGCGCTCCGGCCACTCGATGCGGTTGAGGCCGCGGCGCTTGTCGCCCTGGATTGAAGTCAGAAGATTGCCTTTGTCGTCGTAGATGTCGAGCTTGAGATCGCCAAAGATGTGGCGCTTTCTCTGGTAATAGACAATGGAAGCGGCCTCTTCGAGGGTGCGGCCCATGAAGGCCGAGTCGCCGTCGAATCTCTGCTCGTCGGCGGGTAACTCGAGAACCGAGGGACGCGAGGGCAGCATGACGAGATCCTTGGAGAGCATATCCGGGGTGAGAGCGCGCAGAGGAGTCAGGTCGTCGAGGATGTAGACGCCGCGACCGTGAGTGGCGAGGATCAGGTCGGACTCGCGCGGCTGAATTGCGATATCGCGCACGGCAACGTTCGGCAGGTCGCCTTTGAACTGCGCCCAGTGCGCGCCAGAGTCGATGGAGATGAAGAGGCCGAACTCGGTGCCGACGAAAAGAAGATTCGGATTGACCAGATCTTCGCGGACTACGTGCGCGTAGCCGCTGAGTTCGGGCGTGGAGATGGAGGTCCATGTCTTGCCGTAATCTTTGGTGCGGTAGACGTAGGTCTTCATGTCGCCGGTGGCGTGGCCGTCGAAGGTTGCATAGGCTGTCGCCGGATCGAAGTGGCCGGCCTCTATGGTCGATACCCAGGTATCGACGGGGAGGCCGGGAATGTTCTTTACGACGTTGGTCCAACGCTTGCCGCCGTCGCGCGTGACTTGCACGTTACCGTCGTCGGTGCCGGCCCAGATGACTTCGCCATTTTTCGGAGACTCGGCGATGGTGTATATGGTTTCGTATTTTTCGGCGTCGGAGTTGTCGATGGTGAGGCCGCCGGAAAGTTCCTGATGCTGGCGGGCGGGATTGTTGGTGGTTAGATCGGGAGAGATGCGATCCCAGGATTCGCCGTGATCGCGCGAGCGGAAGAGAAATTGTCCGCCGAGATAGATTGTGCCTTTTTGATTCGGGCTGAGAGCGATGGGCGAGTTCCAGTTGAACCGGAAGTCTGGCTCACCGCCGCGGGGCAGCGGCTTGATGTCGCGGGATTCACCCGTGCTCTTGCGAAAGCGCGAGATTCTGCCGCCCTGATATTCGGCGTAGGCGTAGTCGGGATCGGAGGGATCGGAAAATGACCAGAAACCGTCTCCCATGCCGATCACCCGCCAGGCGCGGTTGGGGATTCCATCGACCCCGCGCGACGCTCCCATCCATGTGCCATTGTCCTGGAGGCCACCGTAGACATTGTAGGGATCGGCCATGTCAGCGCTGATGTGGTAGAACTGCGCGACTGGAATGTTGTTCAGGAAACGCCAGTGGGTGGCCTGATCGAGCGACTGGTAGACGCCGCCATCGGTGCCGACCAGCATCTGATCAGGATTGTTGGGATTGATCCAGAGCGTATGGAAGTCCCCGTGTACGCCTTCATCGGGGCCCTGAGTATCGATCGCTGAACTGAAGCTTTTGCCTGCGTCTTCGCTGACGGTGAAAAAGAAGCCGGGCTTGTAGACGCGGTCGGGATCTTTGGGGTCGACAATGATGCGCGCGAAGTAGAAGGGGCGGCCACTGATGTTGAACGAGTTGTTGACTTCGGTCCAACTGTCGCCGGCGTCTTCGGAACGGAAGAGGGCGGTGTGATTACGGGCCTCGACTACGGCGTACATGCGCTTGGGGTTGCTGGGCGCGACGGCTACGCCGATGCGTCCGAGATCGCCTTCGGGCAGGCCTTTGCGCAGTTCGTGCCAGGTGGCGCCGGCGTCAGTCGATTTGAAGAGGCCGCTGCCGGGGCCGCCGGAGCGGAAGTTCCAGGGTTCGCGGCGAACGTCCCACATGGCGGCGTAGACGATGCCGGGATCCTGCGGATCCATTGCCATGTCGGCGCAGCCGGTGCTGTCATTGCGGTAGAGAATCTTGTTCCAGGTTTTGCCGCCGTCGGTGGTTTTGTAGACGCCGCGCTCGGTGTTGGAATTCCAGAGGTGGCCGAGGGCGCAGGCATAGACGGTGTTGCCATTTTTCGGGTCGATGAGAATGCGGCTGACGTGCTCGGAGTCTTTGAGGCCCATCGAATCCCAGTTATCGCCTTCGTCGTGCGAACGGTAGACGCCGGTGCCGACGGAGACGCTGTTACGGACCCATGACTCGCCGGTGCCGACCCAGACGGTCTTCGGGTCGGAGGGATCGATGGCGACCGAGCCGATGGAAAGCGAGGGCTCCTTGTCGAAGACGGGCTTGAAGGTGGTGCCGCCGTCGCGCGATCTCCAGACGCCGCCGCTGGCGGAGCCGATGTAGATGGTCAGACGCTCGCCCTGGCGGACGCCGGTGATGTCGGAAATGCGGCCGCCCATGACGGCCGGGCCGATGGCCCGGATGGGGAGTCCGCTGATCACGTCGGAGTCGAAGGTGACGTCTTGAGCGGGAACGGGAATGGTGAGAAGGAGGGTTAACGTGAAGACGAACGTCGCAAGGCAAAACAAACGAAAACGAAGGAGCATGATCACCTCGAATGAAGTCGCGCGACGGAGTTAAAGATTGAATGCATCGCCGTCGCGATGAGATAGAGGGTTAAAGTACTCGCGCCCTCAGGGGCTAAAGCCCACGCTTGTTGGACTGCGTATCGCAGCGCTGAAGCGCTGCGCCACCCAAATGCACAATCTCTCAGCAGCTATGGAACGTGGTCCTTCTTTTTCGCTGACCCGCAAATCTTCTGGTCCGCAAAGCAATTACCGTCTTCTACTGGCTGGGCGGCTTCGGAGGATCTGCTTTTGGCGCATCCGTCTTTGGCGCGCCAGCAGCCGGCGCGGCGGCGGGCGCAACCGGAGCGGGCGGCGGCATTTTAAAGATGGAATCGTCCGCCGGCACGTTCAGTTCGATCTTGGAAATTGTGATCTTTTGCTTCTGGTCGCTTCCCTTCATGCCGCTCTCGACGGCGAAGGGGAAGATAATTCCGTCGACGTCTTTGTAGTCGCCGATGGACGATTCGAAGTCGTGCTCGGTTCCGCGCACCATACGCTTGGTATCTTCCTTGATTTCGAGGAAGGAATCGGTGTCGATGTACATGGTCTGCACATCGCCATTCTTGAGCGTAACTTTCAGCTTGTAGGCGTCAGTGCCCTCGATTTTTTCTTTGCCGAGCAGCTCGACCGTGTTGCCCTTGGCTTTGTAGTCGACGAGCGGGCCGTCGAGGTCGGCGGTCTCTTCCATCTCTTTCGTCTCGTCGGCCGACATGAGTTCGGCATCTTTCTTGCCCATGAAGGGCATGATCTGCCAGGCCTTCGAGCCATCATAGGCCTGAACCGCAGTCAATCCTTGAATGGTGAATTCGAGGCGCGCCATCTCAGGGCGCTTTTGAATCATCACGCCCGGCGCTTCCATCGTTCCCATGGTCATGGTGGCGATCGTCTTGATGGACTTAATGCTCTTAAGCTTTTCCATGCCACCGCGCGCCTGAATATTTTTTGCAATGATTTCGTCGACGGTCTGGGCCGAGAGGACAGGGACCAGAACAGCCAAAGCCACAGCCGCCAGACAGAGTTTCTTAAGCATGATGAATCTCCTTAATTTTTGACCCGGAAGGATCGCTGTTTTCGAAGAAAGGCTATTGTACGCCCCCGGATAGTACTGACAGGCAGGCGGGCGCCAATTTCGCGGCCGCCGCCCGCCTTGCTACGATGCGTAAATCGCTGTAAACAAAGTTGACCACTCTCACGAATTGCGTTCCCACCAACACGTTTTACGCAGATCGGGAAGCGTTTGTTCCATGCAAGGCTCGACGACCTGAGTCATGGGAATGCCGAAGAGAATTAAAGTAAACTCTTGGGAATTCCTCCCTGCATCCAAAAGCTCTATGGCCGGCGCTCCCGCATCACGGGGAATCAAAGCTTTTGCGGCGTTGTCGCTCGCGCTGGCAGCGGGTTCCGTCGATATCATCGGCTACGTCAGTTTTGGACAACTCTTCACAGCCCATCTGACGGGCGATACGGTTCACCTCGGACAAAATCTTTTTGACGCGCGCTGGGAGCAGGCTGCCAAGGCGGGGGCGATCATCCTGGCATTTTTTGCGGGCTCGATCATTGGCCGCGCCATGATCGAAGTTGCATCGCGCCTCCGCGTGCGCAGTGTGGCGACGGCGACCCTATTGCTGGAGGCTGTGCTGATCGGCGCGGTGGCGGTCTCCGGCGGCAGCCGCTTTTATTTCGTCTTTCTGCTTGCCGTAGCAATGGGGGTGCAGACCGCCACTCTGACGCGGGTTGGCTCGCTGACTGTGCACACCACCTTTGTGACAGGGATGATCAACAAGCTGGCACAGCTGGTTTCCCATGTTTCGTTCCTGACCTACGACGCTGTACGGGGTTCCGGGGGCGCAAAGAGGGTGCGAGTGGCGCGGCTGCGCGAAGCCCGTTTCATCTTTGGAGTCTGGTTTTGCTATCTGGCAGGGGCCGCTCTGGGCAGCGCAGTTCATGAGCGATGGGACGTACGTGCTTTGCTGCTCCCGGTGGTCGTGGTCTTGCTGCTCACGGCGCTGGATCAGGCTTGGCCGCTTTCGGTCGAAGAGGAGCACGACCAATCCGAGCGTTAGGGTTGCGTCGAACGCTTTCCCCTAGCGCAGACGCCCGGCAAGTGTTCCGAACCAGGGGAGTTCGAAGCGTTCGCCTTGCCAGGCTTTGATGGAGAGAACAATCCACAGAAAAAGCATGGCCAACGAGGCCAGGATTCCGAAGATCAGAAAGGCCATGGCGGCCGCCAGGTTCGACAGCAAGAGGGCGAAGATTGTGAGGACGAAGAAAACTCCCCAGATCAGCGCGCTCTGCCAGGCGTGAAAACGGATGAAGCGATGAGGGCGAAATCCCGGAAGGAGTAATAAAACGCCGGCTGGAACAAAGGTGAAGTAGGCGACCGCGGCGAGGATGCGGTCTTCCGCGGGAAGCGGTTTCATCGACCATCCGCAGGCGGGGCAGAAAGCAGCGCTGGGAGGCATCTCAGTTCCGCAGTGCGGGCAGGCGACGGAAGCTTCTACCTGGCTCGCCGCGGCTGACGACGGATTCGGGTCGCTATACGATTCGCCGCTCATTATCCCGATCCCGATCCTGTTCGTGATCCTGTTCGTGGCTGTGAGCCTTCTTTCTTGAGATGTTCGGGCGGGAATCCTTCCCGGCATCCGCTTCACTCTCGCTGCAATCCGCGCAGACACCGTAAATCTGAAAGGTGTGGCGGGTGGTTAGATACTGGTGTTTGCGGCCGATCTCTCGCTCGATCTCTCCAACCTCGGGCGAGAAAAATTCGACGGACGCGCCGCACTCGGTGCATACCATGTGGTGATGGCTGCGACGATTGTATTGATGTTCGTAGCGGGCAATGCCGTCGTGGAAGGCAACTTCGCTGGCCAGGCCGCATCCGGCAAGCAGTTTGAGAGTCCGGTAGACGGTGGTGAATCCGATGCCGGGATCTTTTTTCTTGACGAGGCGGTGCAGTTCGTCGGTGGAGAGATGCTCGCGCGTTTCGAGGAAGGTGCGCAGGATGGTGTTGCGCTGACCGGTCTGCTTCAGGCCGACGCGGCGCAGGTGCTGGAGAAAAATTGCCTCGGCCGCGCGCATGCTCTCGCGGGAGATGCTGGGTTGATCGTCGATGCGCTTTTGTAGCATGTGGGACGACGTATAGTTACGGCGAAAACTCTTTGTTCCGCTTCGCAAACATGATACTGGGCGCGGTTGAGTTACGCCAATTATCGTGGAATAAACCAAGAACCATAAACCGCAGAGTTCGCCGAGAAAAGCCGCTGAGAACGCAGAGAAGGTCGGAACGGATCGGCTACAATCGTGATCAATGTCAGTGACTGCATCGTTGCCGGAAGTTCGAGCCAAAAGCGGGCTGGCGCGGATGGTCTTCGCCATCATTTTGCTGGCGGTGATTCTGCTGGCATGCGTTGCGGCATGGGCGTGGTGGATGGGACGTTCCGGCTTGCCGCAGGTGGATGGAAGCACTGTTGTGCTGGGGCTTTCCGCGAAGGTGCGCGTGGTGCGCGATCAGCAAGGCGTGCCAACAATTGAGGCCGCGACGCTGGAAGATTTATTTTTCGCGCAGGGCTATGTGACGGCGCAGGACCGGCTGTGGCAGATGGATGTGATGCGGCGGGCGGCGGCGGGCGAACTTTCTGAGATCGTGGGCGAGGCGACCCTGAAGATCGACCGTACCCAGCGGATTTTGGGCCTGCGCGCGGTGGCCGAAGCCGGAGCGAAGAATGTAACCGGGCGCGATCGTACTTATCTCGAAGCTTACGCGCGGGGCGTCAACGCGTTCATTTCAGCGCAGGGAGACCGACTGCCGCTCGAATTCCGGGTGATGTGCGCGCAGTCGGATGCGCTCTATCTTGTGCACTGCCCGAGCGCCGAGGCGGCGCGGTACCGGGTGCGTCCCTGGACGATCGCGGATTCGCTGCTGATTGGCGCCAGCATGATTCAGGAGTTGAACCACTACAGCTATGCGCGAGCGTTGACGCGGGAGAAAATCCTGGCGAAGATCGGGCCGGAGATGACGGGCGATCTTTACGTGAATTCTTCCTGGCGAGATCGCCCGCCGACGGATGCGCGCGGCATCGACGAGGAACCAGCGGCGGGGGACAAAGATGATGACGACGATGATGAAGTCGATCCCGAGGGCGCACCCACGAACATTACATTGGCGGAGCCGCGGCTCGCGAATACTGCGCGGGCAGTCTTAAATCCGGGCGCGCTGGCCGCCGCATTTGAAGCCGAAGAGGCCGATACGTTCCGGCCGGGATCGAATGACTGGGTGGTCTCGGGGCAGCACACGGTTACCGGCAAGCCGCTGCTTTCGAACGATATGCACCTCGATCATCAAATGCCGAATTTGTGGTTCGCGGCGCATTTAAAAAGCGGGAAGTTCGACGTTGCCGGAGTTACTTTGCCGGGAGTGCCTTTTGTCATCGTTGGGCACAATGCGCGAATCGGTTGGGGATTTACCAACGTTGGACCGACGGTTGAGGACGATTACATCGAAGAGTTCAACGCGCAAGGGCAATACAAAACTCCCGCGGGCTGGGTGAACCCGCAGCATCGGCAGGAAATTATTCACGTCAAGGGGAAGCCGGACGTGACGCTCGACGTGGTGACTACACGGCACGGGCCGATCATCACCGATCTGATTCCGGGCGAGACGCGGCAAATTGCCCTGCGCTGGACGCTGTATGACGGGATCGGGCTGGCGTTTTTCGATGTCGATTCCGCCGACAATTGGGATTCGTTTCGCGCGGCATTTTCCAAGCTGGACGCGCCCGGACAAAACGTCATGTATGCCGACGTGGACGGCAACATCGGGTACCAGGCGACCGGGCACGTGCCGATTCGCGTCGCGGGCGATGGCAGTCTGCCCGTGAGCGGTAGCGACGATGCGCATGAGTGGAAGGGATACATTCCCTTCGACGATATGCCGCACGCTTACGATCCGCCGACCGGGATTTTGGCGACGGCCAATGGCCGCATTGCGCCGGAAGATTACAAGTATTCGATCAGCACCGAGTGGGAGGCGCCATGGCGGACGGACCGCATTTATCGGGTGCTGGAATCGGGCAAGAAGTTCTCGGCCGCGGATATGCTGGCGCTCCAGATGGATGTGTCGTCGACTTATGACCGGCTGATCGCGGACAAGTTTGTTTACGCGCTCGATCATGCGCCGAAGTTATCCAACCGAGCCAAGCGCGCGACGGACATTTTGCGCGACTGGGATGGACGCATGTCGTCCGACTCGCCGGCCCCGACGATTGAGACCAGGGCGCGCGCGGAATTGGTGCGCATGCTGCTCGAGCCGAAACTGGGCGCCGCGCCGGATGATTTAGCGAAGAGCGGGGCCGGCAAGGCCACGGGGTCGGCACCCAACGCCGGAACTGTCAAGGAAACCGGCGCACTGACCTGGAAGAGTTATCGATGGGGCATGTCGACGGTGTGGCTGGAGAACACGCTCAACAAGCAGCCGGCGCGCTGGCTGCCGCCGGGGTATTCCGATTATGGCGCGGTGCTCACGACGGCGATGGAGGGCGCTCTGAAACAACCGGGAGTTCCTTCCGACCTTGCGAAATGGAAGTGGGGCGAAAATTATCCGGTGGAGATCGATCATCCCGTGCTCAGCCAGTTGCCGCTCGTTGGACCCTTCACAGGGCCGGGACGGCATCCCTTGAGCGGGGACAGTTACACGGTTAAGGCCGTGGGCCGGCACTTTGGCGCGTCGGAGCGCGCGACCTGGAACTTCGCGAACTTCGACAGGAGCACGTTGAATCTTGTAACGGGAGAAAGCGGAGTCTTCCCCAGCCCCTACTATATGGATCAGTGGACGGCGTGGTACGGCGGGTCGACGTTTATGTTTCCGTTCTCAGCGGCGGCGGAGGAGAAGCGTCGGGCGCATGAGATGACGCTCGAGCCGAAGTGAAGAAACCGGTCACCGGTCACGGGTCGCCGGTCACGGCTCACGGGTCACCGGCTTCAGGAAAACCTAGACTGGCGACTGTGACCTGTCGCCTGTGACCTGTGACCCACGTTCAGAAATCCACCGTCTTCACGTCGATGAAGTCGCCGACCAGGCCAAAGATCTCGCCCGGATTAGTCGGATTGTTGGGGTTGTAATAGAGCGCGTCGATGGTGACGTCGTAGATGAGGAGCGATCCACCTTGCACAACGTAGACGACCGTGCGCTGGGGAATCGGCTGGATGCCGGTGGCGTCGCCGTTCTCGGGAGGAATTAAGACGCCGCCGGGCGGAACGCTGCCCACTTGCGTGCTCAAACTGTTATAGACGGAAAGGCAGCCGCGGATTTCCGCACCGGGCGGCGGGGGCTGCTGGGGAACGATCTCTGTGCAGGTGTGAGCGCCGATGAAGAGCTGTCCGTTGGCGCCCATCGCGATGCGATTGTGATAGCCGTCGGTGATGACGATCGGAGTTTGGTAGGTCATACTGGCGAGGTCGAAGATCGTGAGCAGTCCGCAGGTGGTGGCCGCGGTCACCTCACCGGTGCAGGGCTGCGAGGGCGCACCATCGGCATATGGAGTGCCCGCCAGATACATGGTGGACCCCTGGACCAGTGCCACAGTCGACGCGGGCACTGGAGCTGCAACGCCGGGAGCGCCGCACGTCAACCGATTGGGGTCGCACGACGTCATGTCAAAAGGCTGCACGCTGGCTTGCGTACCACCACATTCGGCGCCGCAATTCACGACGTATGCCGTGGTGTCATCGGGTGTGAAATAGGCCTGTACCGGACGGTCGAAGCCTGGGACCGGGATCACCGGGCAGGGTTCGATGCCGACTTCGCTCGGGATAATCACAAAGGCGAAGGCTGGGGTCAGAGTGCAGCCCTGTCCGTCGAGCGTGGCCAATACATCGGTGAATGCCAGTAGCCGGTTGCCGCCGTTGTTCATCCAGAGATAATGAACCGAGGGGACATTAATCTGACCCGCCAGCGCGCCCTGGAGGAGATTTACAACCTGAATGTAGCCGGGGTTTTGTCCCACTATGGGGGCGTTGGGGATGGCGACGTAGGCTGTGGCGCTGTCCGGCGACACCACGAAACTCTCGGTATAGGAGGGCAACGTAACGTGGGCGGCATTGGTCTCGCTGACGTTATTAATAATACTGAATTGGTTATCGGAAGACTGAGTATTCGTCCCGCTGAAGACCAGCGTTTGTGCGCGGTTGGGCGTAACCACCATCATTCCGGGAGAGTTCCCGCCCGAAATCGGCTGGAGGCCGAGTGGGTAAACGTCCGTCTCGTCATTGACAATGTAGACCCCTGCCGGACGGCTGCCCGAGACGCTATTGGAGAGGAAAGCGCGAGTGTGCAGGCCGCTGGTGTGCCCGCTGCTGCCGCCGGCCGCTCCGCCGCAGTTCGACAGGATCAGGCTGACGGGCAGCAAACAGGACAGGGAAATCAGGATTTTGGGTAAAGTGGCGTTGGTCAAACGTGGCCTTCTCGAACCGGTTTTGCTCAAGCCAAATACTCCAGCTTCATAGGGGAATAATCCGTTGGATGCAAGAACAGGGATTATAACAAAGGCAAAATTGCGATGGAGCCCGGAAGCCTGAAATTAAGACGGCTACCGGGCTAACCCGCAATGGAAAGGCGGCTGCCGGTAAGCGACGACTCTTCGGGATGAATGCCAGATTCCTCCGCCTTCCGGTATTCTCATAATGATGCCGCAAGACTTTAAAGCGCGACTACAACGCGCCCCCGTGCTGTGCGATGGAGCCATGGGGACGCTGCTCTATGCCAAGGGAATTTTCATCAATCGCTGCTATGACGAGCTGAATGTCTCGCAGCCTGACCTGATTCGCGGCATTCACCACGAGTATCTCCAGGCCGGCGCGGAGATTGTCGAGACCAACACATTCGGCGGAAACAGCTTTCGCCTGGCCCGGCACAGCATTGCCGATCGTGTCCGCGAAATCAATCTGGCGGGAGCGCGCGTGGCCCGCGAGGCGGCGAAGAGTTTCGATGTTTGGGTCGCAGGCTCGATAGGGCCGCTTGGAATTCGCATCGAGCCGCTCGGCAAGACTTCATTTGAGGAAGCCCGGGCCTCGTTTCGAGATCAGGTTACGGCTCTGGTCGAAGGCGGCGTCGATCTGTTCATGCTCGAGACGTTTGGCTACCTTGAAGAACTGCATCAGGCCATCCTCGCCTGCCGTGACGTGAATCCGAAAATTCCGATCGTTGCGCATGTCACGATCGACGAAGACGGCAACTGCCTCGACGGGTCCGATCCAGAAACATTTGGGGCGCGGCTGACGGAATGGAACGTGGACGTGGCGGGCATCAATTGCAGCGTAGGGCCGGTTGCCATGCTTGACGCCATCGAACGCCTGCGTGCCGCCACTTCCCTGCCGCTGGCTGCGCAGCCGAACGCCGGCATGCCGCGCTCGGTGGAGGGACGAAATATTTATTTGTGTTCGCCGGAATACATGGCGAGTTATACGCGCAAGTTTGTGGCGGCGGGCGTGCAGCTGGTTGGTGGATGCTGCGGCACGACGCCCGAGCATATCCGCGCGATGAAGTCGTCGTTGCGGGTTCAGGGAGCACGCGGCAACAAGGCTGCTTCTGGGGCAGCGCATTCTGCAACTGCGCCGTCCGCGCCTGCGAGTATTCCGATGGCCAAGCGCTCGCGCCTGGGCGCAAAGCTGGCAGCCGGCGAGTTCGTCACCATGGTTGAGATCGTCCCGCCCAAAGGCATCGACATTAAGAAGGAGATCGACGGCGCGAAGTTCGTTAAATCCGTGGGCGTGGATGCGGTGAACATTCCCGACAGCCCGCGCGCGTCGGCGCGCATGAGCAACCAGGCGCTGTCGCTGCTCATGCAGCAGTCGGTCGGCATCGAAGCGGTGCTGCACTACACATGCCGCGACCGCAATGTGCTCGGCATTCAATCGGACTTGCTCGGGGCGGCGGCCACCGGCATCAACAATCTGATCTGTATCACCGGCGATCCGCCGAAGATGGGGAATTATCCCGACGCGACGGCGGTGTTCGACGTGGACGCGATCGGCCTGGTCAACATTGTTCACAATCTGAATCGCGGACTCGACCTGGGCGGCAATCCGATTGGTATTGGGACAAGCTTTGTGATCGGGGTGGGGGCAAATCCGGGCTTGTCCGACCTCGACGAGGAGATCAAGCGCTTCGAATATAAAGTGGAGGCGGGCGCGGAGTATGCCGTGACGCAGCCAGTCTTCGACCTGCGGCTGCTGGAGATTTTTCTGAAGCGCATCGAGCACTGCCGGATTCCGGTGGTGGCCGGCATCTGGCCGCTGGTCAGCGCGCGCAACGCCGAGTTCATGAAGAACGAGTTGCGGGTTTCCGTGCCCGATGAAATTCTCAGCCGGATGACCCGGTCCACCACGCCCGAGGCGGCGCGCGAGGAGGGCGTGGCCATTGCCCGCGAGATGCTCAGCGCGGTTCGCGACCGGGTGCAGGGCGCGCAGATCAGCGCTCCACTTGGGCGCTACACTTCCGCGATCGATGTGCTGGAGGCTTTGGGCTCGAATCGGCCGACGTCGGTGTAGATCGCTGTATCTTGTCAACAATATTTTCCCCAAATAACCTTCCGTAAGACTTTTTCAACAATATGTGGAGCAGTCCATTCTTGGGAGGGGCCGCGTCCAACTTATTACAAATCTCTACGAAATTTGCTGGACATGTCGCGCCGCGAACGGCATTACAATAGAGACGGAGCAAAGCGATTGGCAAAGTTTGAAGAGTGCCTCGATCGGTTAGAGAAGATTGTGCTGGAACTGGAGAAAGGTGAAGTTCCGCTGGAAAAGTCTCTGACCCTGTTTGAAGAAGGCATGGAACTCTCCGCCTCCTGCCGCAAGCAACTGGAGGAAGCGGAAGGGAAAGTAGAAATACTTTTAAAACAGAACGGCAAGCTCCAGGCTGAGCCGTTCGAGCCCCCGACCGAGAAGGCGTTGCGCAAGTAACGCTGTTCGCGCTCGGAGACGTAAACGCCTGTGGTGGCAGTTTGCTGTCGCAGCCAAAGGCCGCCGCGCACACCGCGGTGAATCAGGGGGATATATGGAACCAGTTAGCCTCATTGTCTATCACAGCGACCCCAGAACTGCTCAAAGTTTGGCGGTCAGTCTTTCCGAATATTTTGGTCCAGTCAAGCTGGTTAGAAGGTACGAAGAAGTTCGCGCCGTTATTTCGCGGCAGCACGCCGATGTGCTGGTTTTAGATTTGGAGGCGATGGGCGGTGAGAGTTCGTGGTCGAATGCACTGAAGGATTTGCATCGCGAATTTCCCGCGCTGTGCATCGTAGCCACGCACCGGCTGGCCGACGATCAAGTCTGGACCGAAGCCATGAATCAGGGCGCCGCAGATGTATGCGAGCCCCGTGACGAAGAGGTTGTACGCGCAGTGACGCGCGAATGCGTACATTGCGCGGCGGCCGCAGCATAGAAAGATAGCTCGAAGAAGCGGACGCCTGCGGGCGTCCTTTTTTCATTCGCCGAGTTGTTATACTTCGGGGCGATGCTGAAACAGATCCTCGAACAGGGGCGCGCCGCCGCCGATACCGCGCTGGAACAGCTTTTGCCGCCGGCAACGCAACATCCGGCTTCCATTCATCAGGCGATGCGCCACAGCGTATTCGCGGGCGGCAAGCGCCTGCGGCCAATTCTGTGCATGGAAGCCGGGCGGATGATTGGGGCGGCATCCGTCGAGGCGCAGCTCCCGATCGGAATTGAAAGCCTGGGCGCGGCGCTTGAAATGCTGCATACCTATTCGCTCATCCATGACGATCTGCCCGCGCTCGACAATGACGACCTGCGCCGCGGACGACCTACGTGCCACAAAGTCTTCGGCGAGGCAACCGCCATCCTAGCGGGCGACGCGCTCCAGACGCAGGCTTACGAGGTGCTCGCGCAACTGCGTTGCCCGGCCGAGGCGCGGGTCGCGATCATCCGCGAGATCGCGCATGGGACGGGCACGATCGACGGCATGATCGGAGGCCAGGTGGCCGATCTCGAAGCCGAGCATAAGAAGCCCGACCTCGCCACACTCGAATACATTCATCGCGCAAAGACGGCGGCGCTGATTACGGCCAGCGTCGTCAGCGGAGGAATTTATGCCGGCGCCGATCTGGCTGACACCGAGCGCCTGCGAATTTATGGCCAGTCGATCGGACTCGCATTTCAGATTGTCGACGACGTGCTTGACGTGACGCAAACGTCAGAGCAACTGGGGAAGACGGCGGGCAAGGACACAGCGGCGGAGAAGACGACATATCCGGCATTGTTTGGGATCGACGAGTCGCTGCGCAAAGCTGACGCACTGGTGGAGAGGGCGTGCGGACAGCTCGATAAATTCGGCGAACGCGCCGGGACGTTGAAGGAGCTGGCGCGGTATCTGGTGGCAAGGAAGAACTAGGTGGCGCGACAAGCGTCAGCATCAGGAGCGACATGCTCCGGCCCGGCGCTATAATGGACGCGATTTGGGCCCTCCTATGAGCAACGATGATTTAAGCAACAACGACCTAAGCAAGAACGCCCTAACCAAGAATAGCCCCAACAAAAACGACAAAGACCTCGGAATGCACTGCCCCATCTCGCGCCGCGACTTCCTTAACGGAGTTGCGCTCACCATCGGAAGCACCATGATTCCGCCCGCCGCTTTGGCGCTCGACGAAGCGCCCTACGCTCCAGAAAAAGCCGCGGGCTACTATCCACCGGCGCTGATGGGCATGCGCGGGAACCACGATGGTTCCTACACCTATGCGCACCAACTGCGCGACGGCGATGCGTGGGACGCGGCGGGCAAACCTCAAAGCACCGGCGAAAGCTACGACCTGGTTGTCGTTGGCGGCGGCATCAGCGGCCTGGCCGCGGCCTATTTCTATCGCAAGCATGTGGAAGCAGCCGACAAGGCCGCTGGGAAAAAATCTCGTCCGCCCCGCATCCTCATCCTCGACAATCACGACGACTTCGGAGGCCATGCCAAGCGCAACGAATTTCGCGTCGGCGACCGCATGCTGATCGCGCACGGCGGCACGATGTCGATCGAGCATCCGTCTTTGTATAGCAAGGTTGCCATGGGACTGCTGGTCGATCTCGGCATCAACGTGCAGGAGTTTTACAAGGATTTCGATCAGAAGCTTTACAGCAAACTCGGCACGGCAATGTTCTATGACAAGGCTACCTTTGGCGAGGATCGCATCGTCGCCGGCATGGGCACAACGCCATGGGCGAAATTTCTGGCGAATTCGCCGCTGCCCGAAGCGGTGCGCGACGACATCGTCCGCGTTTACACCGAGAAAAAAGATTATCTTCCGGACCTTACGCGCGCACAGAAGATCGCGCGCCTGCGCAAGATCAGCTACTCCGATTTCCTGACGAAGATTTGCGGCCTCACTCCCGCCGCTTTGCCTTTCTTCCAGACCTATACCAACGACCTGTTCGCCCTCCGCATCGACGGCGTGTCTGCCCTCGATTGCTACCAGGCGGGCGATGACTACCGCGCCATCACTTTCGCCGGTTTCGACGGGCTGAAGCTCGAAGAGACTTCGGACGATTCGACGCATCTTAAATATCGCCAGACGGAGCCTTACATTTTTCATTTCCCCGACGGCAACGCTTCGATCGCGCGGATGCTGGTGCGGAGCCTGGTGCCCGGCTCGATTCCCGGCCACACCATGGATGACATCGTAACCGCGCGCGCCGACTACAGCCGGATCGACGATGCGAGTTCGGCGGTGCGCATCCGCCTTAACACAACTGCCGTTCATGTCGCCCACGTCGGCCCGGCGGATACCGCAAAGCAAGTCGAGATCGCCTACGACCGCGGCGGCAAGCTGCAATCGGCGCGTGCCGAGCACTGCATCCTCGCGTGCTACAACGTGATGATCCCGTACATTTGTCCCGAGCTACCGGAGAAGCAGCGGAAGGGGCTCTCGTACCTGGTGAAGTCGCCGCTGGTTTACACGCACGTCGCGATTTCCAACTGGACCAGCTTCCACAAGCTGGGCGTGCACCAGATCGTCTCGCCCGGCAGCTTTCACAGCTTCACCCATCTCGATTTCCCGGTCAGCATCGGCGACTATCATTTCCCCAGCCATCCCGAAGAGCCGATGGTCCTCTTTATGCTGCGCACTCCGTGCAAGCCGGGCCTCTCGGCGCGCGCGCAAAATCGCGCCGGGCGCATGGAGCTGATGGGCACTCC
>JBAQJF010000103.1:0-25121 GCA_049300195.1 Terriglobales bacterium
GGAGACGTCATGAAACGAATCGCCGCCTTTCTTCTGCTCGCCGCCTTGAGCGCCGGATGCTGCGTGCCTGCGTTTGCCCAGCGCATGACGCCTGAACAATACGCGAAGCAATCCCGCAAGGACGCCAAGAAGCAGGAGAAGATGCTGAAGAAGGCCAACAAGAATCAAAGCAAGGCCGAGAAGAAATTCGAGAAGGCGCAGAGGAAGGCGAACAAGAAAGCCAACAAGGATCTCCGCAAACGGCGCAATAACCAGAGTGTTTTCAAATAGACGTCGAGTAGCGCAGGGGCCTGGCTCTACCTCTGCGATCTGACCTCTCACCTCTGACCTTACTTTTTCCGATTCATCACAATTCCACAGTGACGAAGCGCATATCTTCCCGCTTTGCCGCGCGCTACATTGATCCCACTCCCAGGACCGCTCACGGTCCGTCCTCTCCAGAAAGAGCGCCGCTATGCGTGTGTGGAGACGACTGTCCCGAATCGCCCTCGTTTGTCTGATTCTCTGTCCGCTATCGGCTGCCGCCACCGCTTCTGACCGGGCCGCCGCCGAGCGCGTTCTCGGGCCGCAATGGGAGCAGTTGGCCCAACGCGCTGGAATGATCTTTACAGCCACCGTGCTTAATTCCGGCAGCGCGGTTGAGCCGGCGGGCGCCTTGTCCAACCTTCGTCAGGGCGAGGATTTTGTGGAGTTCAAATTCCGGATTGACCGCCCGATCGCCGGCGTTCAACGCGGCCAGATTCTCGCTATCCGCGAATGGACCGGAGCATTGTCGCGTCAGCCCGCTCTGCGCTCGGGTGAGCGCGTTCTGCTCTTCTTATATCCGCCGAGCCGTCTTGGGCTGACCAGTCCGGTCGGAGGCGCGCGCGGCCAAATTCGTCTGGATTCGACCGGCCAGAGCATCGCCGGTCCCAGCATCGTCGGTCCCAGCATGGCCGGTCCCAGCATCGCCGTGCGAAGCATCGCCGAGCCAGCGTCGCCGGCTGAATCAAAATCACAAGGTGAGCATGATCAGGACTCGCCGGCTGTGGCGAATGCGTCTGCCTCCCACGAACGAATTCGCGTCTCGCAACTCGAGCGCGCCCTCCGCGCGGCGCGGGGAGAGTGACCATGAAAGCCACGATGAAGGCCAACATGAACGGGATGAAGCCAATCATGCGACCACCGATCCTTCTCCTCATCGTCCCTGCGCTCATGCTGCTGTTCCCCGGCGTCCTTCGCGCCGGAGGGCCGGCATGGGTTGCCGGCGCCGGCTACAACTCCGGAGTTGAAGGACAACCGATCCTCTGGACCGGTGCCACGGTCCAATACTTCACCGATCAGGGCGACCTGAGCCCAATCCTCACCAACGCCCAAGCTGACGCCTTCGTGGCTGCCGCGATCGCTGCATGGACCACCGCACCCGGCGTCGGCCTGACGGCAACGCAGGGCGGGCACCTCGCCGAAGACGTCAACGGGAGCAATATTCAGGGAGAATTCGGCGTCATTACCGCGCCCGCCGACATCACGTCTTCGGCCACCGGCACGCCGCTCGGCATTGTTTACGACTTCGACGGCACGGTTACCGATGCGCTCCTCGGCGAGGGCGCCGGAGGTGAGGAGGAATGTTTTTACAACGCCGTCTATGGCGGCCCCGATAATTTCTCGGCGAGCGGCAACATCGTTCATGCGGCGGCCATCATCAACGGCGTTTGCGCTGCGACCAACACGCAGTTGCCCGACGTGCAATATCGGCTGGTGCGCGTGCTCGGACGCATCTTCGGCCTGGCATGGTCGCAGGCCAACGACAACGTGCTCACCCACGATCCCGAACCGGGCTCCGCCGACTACGCCGGCTTTCCGGTCATGCACTTTCTTGATCCCGTGAATTGCATCCCCATCAGCCTCTGCTATCCGAATGCGGCTATTCCCAAGATGGACGACATTACCGCCCTTGCCCGACTTTACCCCGGCGGCAACAATCCGCAAGCGACCGGCAGAATTTACGGAAATGTCTACTTCACGAATTCCTCGGGCGGCGCCGCCCAGCAGATGCAGGGGGTTAACGTCGTCGCGCGGCTGCTGGATAACAACAACAATCCTTCGCGGCAGTATGTCGTCACCTCGGTGTCGGGATTCGGCTTCGCCGGCAACGCCGGCAACATTATTACTGGATACGACGACGCGAATGGTCTGCCGTTCAACCGCTTCGGCTCGAACGATACTTCGGTCGAAGGCTTCTACGATCTCGGACAATTGACGATCCCCACCGGCCAGACCACGGCGCAATATCAGCTGAGCGTCGAAGCGATCGACCCGAACTGGTCGTGGGGAGTTGAGCCCTACGGGCCCACTCAGGTCGCGCCCTCGGGATCGTTCGCACCGGTTGTGGTCACGATTCAAAGCGGCTCGAATATGGAGCGCGATGTTCTCATGCTCGGGAGCGAAATTGCGCAGATCCATCCGGGCAGTGGCTCGAGCTATACGAATCCAGCACCGCTCCCGCAAGGCGGAGGCTGGGCATCATGGACCTCTGGCTACGGATCCGCCGACTTTTTTGAATTCAACGTGCAGGCAAACCGCACGGCGTCGATCGCGGTTACCGCGCTCGATGAAACCGGGGCGCCCACCGAGTCGAAGCTTCTGCCCATTATCGGAGTCTGGGAACTAAGCGACGAGACCGGCAATCCTGCGCCCGCTTCGACTCCGTCGGCATTCAATTCGCAGACCTTTGCGGTGAGCCGCCTGGACGCCGCATTCACGGTGAGCGAAGCTTACAAAGTTGGGATCGCGGATTATCGCGGCGACGGCCGCCCCGACTACGCTTACCGGGCCAGCGTCCTATATTCGGATACGGTCAGCCCGGCGCGCCTTAGCGTGGCGGGAGGTGTCACCTCGCTGAGCGGAATCGGCTTCGTCCCCGGTCTGCAAGTCAGCGCGGCTACGACGAATGGCACGAGCAACGGCGCGGTTTTCGCTCAGTCCGCGAGCCAGTTACAGATCTCGCTCCCGTCCGCGGCGGTCGATGGCATTGCCACTATTCAAGTCACCGATCCCGCAACTGGATCGTTCTCGCAGATGCAGGGCGCGCTGACTTACGGCGCGGCCACCAGCGACCTTCTTATTCTGCTCAATGGTGGCAGCCAAACTTCGCCCATCGGAGCGCAGTCACCGAATATGATCCGCGTCCGCGCCACCGCCTCGGACGGCGTGACGCGCGTCAACGGCGCAACCATTGCCTGGAGCACGACTAACGGCGCGGAACTATCCGTCTGCGGCGGTGGCATGTCCTGCTCCGTGCTTACTGATGGAGCCGGCGAATCCGCTACCTGGGCCACCGCCGCCGCGCTGGGCCAGGCGACCATCACCATCGCTCTCGCGCCCGCCGCATATCAGCCAGCGCAAACGCAGTTCGCCACGCTTATCGGAACGGCCAGCACTCTGGACCTGGCCGCCGTCGCGCCGCTGCGCTGGCTGGCGCAGGGTGGAACTCTGGGCGTTCCAATCACGGTCGAGGCGCTCAATATGGGGGTGCCGCAGGCGAACGTCAACATCAAGTTCACGGTCACGAACGGGGCGGCCTCGCTCTCGTCGAGCAACGGCACGACTAACAGTTCCGGCTTCGCGACCGTCACTGCGCAGGTTACAAATTTCAATGCGACCGTGCAGGTGAGCGCCTGTGTTACTCCGGCAGGCAGCCCTTGCCAGACCTTCGCGCTCTTTGCCGTGCCGCCGACTTCGTGGACGCTTGCGGCCGTCAGCGGCGCCTCCCAGATTATGCCCAACGGACTGCCGTTTCAGCCGCTGGTGATGCGAGTCACCGACGGGTCCGCCTCGGACAATCCGGTACAGGGAGTGAATGTCACATTCTTGACTACGCTGGAACGCATCCCGCAAGGCACGGGAGGAGGGCCGCAGGGGAACGCCATGCAACAGAGCGGCAGCCCACAAGACGGACAGCCGATTATCCTTGGAACGTCGCAAACGCAAGTTGGGAGCGACCAGAATGGATTGGCGACTATCACGCCCACTGTAGGAACTCTCGGTCCCTGTGATGCATTCATCACCGTGACGGCCGGCATCGCGAGCGCGCAGTACGAGCTCGAGAACGTGGACGCGCTGCCGTCAAGTTCGCAGCAGCCCGTGAGGCGAGCCGCATCGCCAGCGACTCGATTCTTCCTGCCGTTCAACGCATCCTCATCCATCCTGGAAGACGCATCCCCGGAATTCGTGGCCGTCCCCGAGTTCATTCCCGCTCCCGCCGAGGACGCTTCGCCGACCGACCTTTCATCGTCTGCGGACTCCGATTCGTGTCGAAGCAATCTGACTGCCGCGGACGATTCAGGTTCCATTCCCGCAGCGGCTCCGGGCGACGAGATCAAGTCGCAGCCCTCAAAGACCTTGGAGCAGCCGGCGCCGCCACAGCTAGTCGCAACCGTCCCATCAAAAGACGCTCCAATAACGACATCACAGCCAGCTCTCTCGCCAGGTTTCTCGCCATCCTTATCGCCTTCGACGATGGACGGGCCCAACCCTGCGACGCCATCCTCCCAAAACGATCATGCAAGGGCGCAGAATCGACCGTGTTCTCCGCACGACCTTGTTGACTTGAGAAAGGACAAAGCGAACGATTAAGACCGGGAACGGTTCGCAAGCCGTTTTCCGCCGCTCCCAGGGAGCAATCGGCGAGATCGATCGTTGTTATGGCATAACTACTACCCGCTCAAGAACCAGGGAAAACTTGTATGGCATAGACGAAAGCGAATCATCACGCGTCCCCGTCGTTGTTCAGACAAGGTCCCAGGGTAAGGCACGCTGAAGAGGGTTATTATGCTTGCCCCTTCCTCCTTGACATTCGCCTCTTCTTCGCCTATGCTGCGCGCATGGCGATCACTCGGCGACAGCATGAGGTTTATGACTTTCTTTCGCGCTTCGTTTCGGAGAAGGGATACTCTCCTTCGTTTGAAGAGATCAAGGAAGCGATGGGGCTCAATTCGCTGGCTACCGTTCACAAGCACATCACCAACCTTGAGAAAAAGGGACTGCTGACGCGCGACTACAATCGCAGCCGGTCGATTGATCTGCTGCCTCCGCGGGGGAAGTTGAAGCAGTCGATGGCGGTGAATACCGGGATGGTGCTGCCGCTTTTGGGGCGGATCGCGGCCGGGCATCCGATTGAGGCGGTGGAGAATCCGGAGACGATTTCGCTGGCGGATTTTGTGCGGTCGAAGGAAGTGTTTGTGCTCGAGGTGCGCGGCGAGTCGATGCAGGACGAGGCGATTCTCGACGGCGACTATGTGCTGGTCGAGAAAACCAAGACTGCGCATAACGGGGATATTGTGGTGGCGCTGGTCGACGGCTCCGACGCTACTTTGAAGAGATTTTTCCACGAGGGCGACAAGATTCGGTTGCAGCCTTCGAATGCCAAGATGAAGCCGATGATTTTTCCGGCGGCGGCGGTCGAGGTGCAGGGGCGGGTGATTGGAGTGCTTCGGAAATATTGACGCGGCGGCTTGCGATTGCAGAGGTCAGAAGTCAGATTGCAGAAGTCAGAGGTCAGATTGCAGAGGTTAAACCCCTAGGGGTAGATAGCACCGTTAAACCCTATGGTTTTTACTTCTGCAATCTGACCTCTAACCTCTGCAATTGTTATTAGGTTAGGTGCTTGTCGAGGGCCTTCTGAATGTCGTCTTTGGAGCGGTAGCCTACCAGTTGCTCGACTACTTGTCCGCCCTTGAAGACCAGCAAGGTGGGAATGCCGGTGACTTTGTAGCGCATGGGAGTGGCGCCGTTGCGGTCAACATCCATTTTACCGATGGTGACTTTGCCCTGATATTCGCCGGCCAGCTCCTCTACGATGGGAGCGATTGCGCGGCAGGGGCCACACCAGGCGGCCCAGAAATCCACTAATACCGGTTTTTCGGACTTCAATACATCCGAATCAAAATTTGCGTCGGTTACCTCGACGATGCCGTTGCCAGCCATTCATCCTCCAGAGTTTATGGAACTTAAAGTTGCCCGGACGGCGCGGTGGCCCTTCGGGGCGAACCATCTATCCTAGCACTGTTCATTTGATGCAGCGCGGCCTCGGAGGTCGCAAAGCGTCGGACGGCGCCGGTCGGAGGGGGCGGCGAGGACACCTGCCTTCGACCAGGCTCAGGGCAGGCTTGCCGTCCGGGTTCCTTCGCGGAAGTGTTACTCTACAAAATCCGACTGCCTATCCAATGACCATCCCGATCTTCACTCTTGTGGTCGCCGCCGTATCGTTTGCGGCGGGGCTTCTCGGATCGCTCACCGGCCTCGGGGGCGGAGTGGTTTTGGTGCCGCTGCTTACTATCTTTTTTCATGTCGATATTCGTTATGCGATCGGGGCGTCGCTCGTGTCGGTGATCGCTACTTCATCGGGCGCGGCGGCGGCTTATGTGAAGGAGGGGATTTCGAATATTCGCATCGGCATGTTTCTGGAGATGGCGACTACCGCGGGCGCGCTGCTGGGAGCTTTTCTTGCGACCTGGATGCCGATCCGGGTGATTGCCGTTATTTTTGGATTGGTGCTGCTCTACTCGGCGTATCTTTCGCGGCGGACGCGCACGGAAGCGCAACGGAATATGCCGCCCGATGCGCTGGCTACGCGGCTGCGGTTGAACGGCAGCTTTGAGGATCTGTCGGGGCACCGCACCTATAACGTCCAGGGCGTGCCTACCGGATTTGGCCTGATGTTTGGGGCGGGCACGCTTTCCGGGCTGCTCGGAATCGGTTCGGGCGCGGTGAAGGTCTTGGCAATGGACCAGGCGATGCGGATTCCGTTTAAGGTTTCGACTACCACCAGCAACTTCATGATCGGCGTGACGGCGGCGGCCAGCGCGGGCGTTTATTTGAGCCGCGGGTATGTCGATCCCGGACTTGCGATGCCGGTGATGTTGGGTGTGCTGGCGGGGTCGCTGCTGGGCACGCGGATTCTGGTGAAGGCGGAGACGAAATCTTTGCGGCTGGTGTTCAGCATCGTGATTCTGGTGCTGGGGTTGCAGATGCTCTATAAGGGAATTTGGGGGAACTTCTGATGCCGAGCGATGCGCAGAAGCAACATCACGAGTTTAAGCCGCAGCCCTGGCGAGACCGGCGCATGGAGGTGATTCTCGGCAACCTGCTGCGGACGGGGGTTATGATCTCGGCGGCGGTGGTCTTGTGGGGGGCTTGCATTTATTTGTTTCGGCATTGGCATGAAGCGGCGGATTACAGGATTTTTCGCGGCGAGCCGTCGGATTTTCGGACGATTCCGGGAGTCATCCACAGCGTGCGCGGCTGGCATGGGCGGGGATGGATTCAGTTGGGATTGCTGCTGCTGATTGCTACGCCGATTGCGCGGGTGGCATTTTCGATCGTCGGATTCTCGATTGAGCGGGATCGACTGTATGTGGGGTTCACGTGTGTCGTGCTGGCGATTCTGCTTTATAGCTTGCTCGGGTCGGGGTTCACGCTGTAGGGCACCTACCTGCGCTTGCTAGTGAAGCGAGGCTCGGAGCCGGCGGAGCAGGTCATACTCGTTGACCGGGCGGTCGTCCTGCAAGGCGGGCGCGTTCTTATCGAGCGAGATAATCCAGTTAATCGGGAGTTCGTTTTTTAGAACGGCGGCGAATTGCTGCTCGGGCGTGGAGTATGGGCCCCATTCCACCAGGTCCGCGGCGGCGGCCGGCGGCATGCGCTTTGCCAGGTCGGCGGCGGATCGATCGGGGATGGGTTGATTGCTGGCGAGATAATGCACGCCCCAGCCCGCGACCGACTTAAAGGCGCGAACATAGGGGAACGATTCCTTCAGGGCGCGCGCCACCGAGGCGGCGGTCGTGAGGTCTCCGCCGGGATACCACTGCTGGAGGATGCCGTCCGGGCGCAGGCGCTTTTTTGCGGCGGTATAGAATTCGCGCGAGTAGAGCAGGCTTGATCCGGCGGCGCCGATGGGCGGGGGCGGATCGATGATGATCACGTCATACTGGCCAGTCGTTCGCTCGAGGAAGCGCCGGCCATCGTCGACTACGATATGCGAGTGCGGCGACTTAATCAGCTGCGGGGCATCGGCGTGGTAGTACCAGAAGAGTGCCGGCACGCTCGGAACCAGATCGACCACGGTGGAATCAATTCCCCAGGACAGCATGGAACGATGGGTGGTGCCCATGCCGAAGCAAATCACCAGCGCGTTTTGCGGACGATGATCGAGGAACGCAAGCGGCAGGGCGGACATCATTTTGGTGATCGGCGTCAGGATCGTCATGCTCACGCCATTCACGAACAGCCGCTTTTGCATTCCCTCGCCTGCGGCGATGACGGTGGCTGTGCTGTCGCGGCGAACCTGCGCGCCGGGAATTTCCTGGACGTAGCTGCGCGTCCGGTAGACCAATGCGAAGGACGCCAGCAAAATGATGCCCGCGAGGACGGCGCGCTGGCCGTAGCGGGGCTTGGCCGAACCTGGCCCGCTGTATGAGTCTCGAGCTGGACGCGCGGCCGACCACACTCCAACCAACAGCCACGGGAGAGCCAACGCCGCCAGCGCGTAACGCTCATCGAGGCGCGGCAATAAGACAAAACCTGCGACCAGCGGGCCGAGGATGCATCCGGCGACGTTCACGGCGTAACCGAATCCGGCGCGGTCGGGATCGCCTTCGGAGAAACGGTCGACCAGCTTTGGAGTCAGGAATCCGAGAAGGCCGCTGAATGCCGCGATGCCGAGAGGGACGCGCAGCCATGCTGGAATTCCAACGCGCGGATCTGCGGTAAGTAAAGGCGCGACGGCAGCCAGCCAGACGAACAGCCAGACAAGTGGTGGTTCGCCGGTGTGGCGGCGGCTCCAGGCACGGTAAATGGTGGATCCGATAAAGGTAGCTGCCAGGTAAACGCCCAGGATGGTCGCGAACGAGTAGACCAGCGTGCCAACGTAGATCGTATAGAGACGGATCCAAACTACTTCCAGACCCATGCTGGTAAGACCGGTGGCGAACAAGAGCCACAGGGTTCCGTTCGCCAGCAGTTGGCGCCAACGGCTGGCTGACATCCCTGGGGAATTCGCTTCCGTTTCGAAATAATTCTCGGTGGCGGAGTTATGGGCGGCACTGGTGTTGGGTGCTCCTGGAGTCTGCTTGCCGGCTAGCCGAAGAGCGGCGGCACAGATGCCGAGATTGAGCACCATTCCGCATTGCAAGGTCGCGGTAAAGCCGAACTCTTCGATCAGGAGAAGGGGGATCAAGGTGCCTGCGACCGCGCCGAGAACGTTGGCGAGATACAGGAAGCTGAAGGAGCGGCGCGATTCAAGCTGCTTGCCGCTGCGAATGGCAAACATGCCGAGCGGAATCGTGGCGCCCATACACGCGCACCAGGGAACGATCGTGCAGGCCAGCCAGAGGCCGGCGGCGACGTAGTATCCGGCGGACGACAAAGACAAGCTGCGGCCTATATGTTCCAGCACGAAGCGGCCGGCCAGTAATTCGAGGGGCACGACCACGGCGGAGCAGCCGATCAGGATTTCGGTCGCGGCGTAAAGTTGGAGGGGCGGCATGGTAAGACGGTGAGCATACTTGCGGATCAGCCGCCCGGCAGCCAGTGAGCCGACGCCCAGCCCGCCCATGAAGCTCGAGAGCACAATGGACACCATGGGAGTGGTGACACCAAATTGCGCCATGGCGAGACGAAGCCAGATAAGTTCGTAAAGGATGCTACAGAATCCGGAGACGAAAAAGAGGCAGAAATACCAGTTTCGGGCGCCGGTGGGGGTGGCTTGTTCGGGTGCTTTCGTCCCGGATTGGGGCCGCGCAACGTCCATGGCCGGCATCGGCTTAGAACTCACAGTTACTCCTTGTCGTGCTTGATCAAGTCTCGCAGACAGGTGGAGATGGCAGGGCGAGGTAACTTGCTCTTATGGTAACGAAAGTCATTACGGGGTCTCAGTTCACCACATCAGTTCACCACAGAGTCACAGAGACACAGAGAAAGCCAAAACATTAAATTTTCTCTGTGACTCTGCGGTGGAGATGGATCTCGCTCTGGCTGACTTTTTTACGCCAGGATCGAGTCGTCGAGGCGCTTGCGGCGATAGTCGGCTACCGCTTGAACGAAGGCCATGACGAGCGGATGCGGATGGTCTTTGCGCGAGGTTAATTGCGGCTGGAATAAAGTCGCGATGTAGAACTCGTGGGCGGGCGACTCGATGGCTCGGCATTCTCCCTGCGGGCCGCGGGCTACGACCGGAAAGCCGGCTTCCATCGCGGTCCATTCGAATTCGGGGTTCACCTCGAAGTTGCAGAAGAACTCTTCTTTGATGACCTCTTTGTCGCCGTAGCACGCGGCCAGATAGGAGCCCGGCGCGAGACGGATTTCGGGACCGATGCCGGAAAGCTTGGGCGCGCCCTTTTTGCGGTTGGGAACGGCGCAGGCCACCGGATAGATGACGATGTTCTTGCCCTGCGGATCTTCCTCGGCGGTATTGGCGTCGGGGATGCCGATGACATTGCGGGCGCACTCGATGAGCGCGTATTGAAACCCGCCGCAGGTTCCAAGATAGGGGCGATCGTGGACGCGGGCGAACTGGATCCCTTTCAGCATGCCGTCAAAACTTTTGTAGGGACTGCCGGGTGACCCCCAAAGGCCGTCGTAGGAATTGAGCACGGCATCGGCGCCCGGCTCGAGCAGCGACGGCGTGGAGAGCCAGGTGGATTCGACTTCGATGGCTAGCTTGCGGGCGGCGTGCTGGATGGAGTCGGTGGTGGCGTGGTGAGAACGGAATTCAGGGTTGAAGTCGCCGAGGATTCCGATGCGGACGGGATCATTCAGCGCGGCCATCTTTGCAATATTGTAAATCAGGGTGGGGTTTGGCGGGGAAACGGTTACGTCGTAGTTGACTTCATGCCTTCGGGACGGCATCAAAGTAGGGGACACCGGCGGGCTGTGAGATCAACCCGGTTTTGGCTCAATGTTCTTTATAGGAGTGTTGGCTATGCCCAGTGTTGGCCACACTCCCGTGATACGATCCCGAGATTCATGCGGCGCGTTTCAGCGCTGGCGGCACGACGATCTCAGCAAGCCCGGTCGCCACGTCGTAGACGAGGCCTGAGATAAGCCAGTCGCTCGGCAACGCGGGAATCGACCGGAGGGCGGCGACGTCGACAGCAACCGCCGCGCGGGGATCGGTGACCGCTTTTTTCTTGAGTTCCCCTTCCTGTATTTGAAAATAGTGCGCCAGCATGGCGTTGTCGCCAGCAAGGCGGGTGATGCCGCAATCGGTGTGCTGGAGGACGATGAGGTGAAATTCTCCACCGCCTCCGGGAATCTCTCTGGCAACTTGACCGATTCGTCCGAGTAGTCCCAACTGCTCCAACAGCCCCGGCGTGATTCGCCCCCCGATGTTACGGATCACGATGGCTTCGCCCGGTTTTATTCCGAGTACATGGGCCGGGTCCACACGCATATCGGCGCAACCGATAATGATTGCCTTAACATTTGGCATCGCCCCCGGAAGCGAGGGCATCAGCTCGCCCGCAGCAGACTGTTGAGCGGCGAAGCTTTTGTTACGTTCCAGCATAGAGTCAAGACTGTTCATGATTGGTCCTCCTTGAAGATGATGCGTGGCGCTCTCCTGAAACGGCTTGGTCGCGCCGGCGACCGCTAGCACGCCGGAAATTATTCAGTCCGAAGAGCGCCATTGTCTCTACTGTTCAGGCCTGTTTTGATGACATGCGGGATCGTTTTGACTCGTGCGATCAAAAGACAAAGAACCCCACCATTCCTGCCAAGCGGTAGATTTTTGCTCGTCGGCCGCCGCCGGAGCTGCGCGAGACTGAAATCAATGCAGGTGTGCGACCAGCAGGAGGTAGACGCTTAGGGTGGTGATAGTTGAGCCGGCCAGCACCAGAGCAACAGACTTCCAGCCGATGGATGTCGGCTTCGAGGCCTGATTGCGGTTTGAAATTATGAAGGTGGGGTCGTCGGAGCCTTTCGTCATCGTCATCGTCCCCGTCAAGGCGAGGGCGGGCATTGCGGTAGCGTTCGAGTCGGACGATGATTGCGTTGGCCTCGAATGGCCGTCGATCAAGAGATTGATGGCTTGCACGCCGTCTTCGCTTGTCGCCCACAGGTCCGCGGTCGCAATCCCGGCTTTCGCCAGAGCCGCGGCGATTTTTGCCTGCTGACTCATTTGCGTGGTGGATTGGACGGCGCTTCCGCTGGCGAGGCGAACGATTTCGGGTTGCTGCGGCGGCAGGTTGGCGGCCGCCTTTGCGATGGCGGGTTGCGCGTTCCTTGAAGAGCTGGCGAAAGTGGACGCCAACGAGTCCGCTGGGACGCCCGAATTCCTGGTTACCGTTCCGGTGATGACTACGCTCGTTTCGGGCTCCAGGCAATACTCTTCAACGCGGGTGGGACGGTCCAGGCTGATTCCGTTACGCGCCAGGAAGCTTGAAACGGCGGGAACGATCTCATTATTTGAAATCTGATTTGAAGTCTCGGAAGGCAAGGATGGCGACCCATATTCTTCGCCGAAATTCTGTCCCAAATCGAGTTCGGCGCCACTCGGTTCCACCAGCAATTCTCCGGTCTCGTCTTGGATGAGGAATGTAACGTGGCCGGTTTCCTCGGCGACGTTCTTCCATTCTTTTTTTCCGGTTGATTCTCGCTGCAAAATGGATGTTTGGTAGGCATAGCACGGTCTTCCGCTGATCGGAGCCGTGAGCGTTCGCGCGCCGGTTGTCTTGCCGGCGATGGCGGCGAGGCCGGGTGTCGCGGCGCCAATGCTGATCTTTGAAACGTGGTGAGAAGAATTTGTGCGCGCGAGCAGTTGGACCCCACAAAAGAAGAAGCACATGCCGACTCCGGCTGCGCCGCCGGCGGCGAGCGTGAGATGGTTCGCCGCGATGAGTTGAAGGATGGGGTTCACGTGAGCATCGAGGAACCCCGCGCCTTCGAAGCCCGCCTCGAAGGGCCCTCAAGACTGGGGAACCTCACTTAAGAGCATAAGAAAGGGCGCGGGAAAGCAGACGTAAAAACGCCTCGTGCGGGCTTACGGAGGTAACTGAAGAACGTTCTTTCGGGAGGTTACGCGCTCACGCGCGCTTCTTTTTCCTTCAGAATCGCGGCAACGGCGGCGATGGCCGCGTCGACTTCTTCATCGGTATTGTAGAAGTGGGGCGAGAAGCGGACTCCGGCTTTGGGGCGCCAGTCGACAAGAATTTCGCGGGCCAGGAGTTCGCGGCTGACGGCTTGCGAGTCCGGCATGTCGATGGAGACGGTGCCGCCGCGCTGCTCTGGATTGCGGGGCGTGTTGACACGCCAGCCGTGATGTTCGGCAAGCTCGATCAGGCGGGCAGTGTGGCGCTTGGATTTTTCGCGGATTTTGTCGACCCCTACTTCGGTGATGATCTGCAAGCCCGGGCGGCAGGCTTCGAGCGCCGGGATGTGGGTGGTTCCGTTCATGAAGCGCAGGGGTGGCGCGGTGTAGCGGATGGGGCCGGTCGCGAAGTCGAAAGAGTTTTCGTGGGCGAACCATCCGGTTAATTTTGGTTCGAGCTTTTTGCCGAGATCGGGACGGACGTAGAGATACGCGACGCCCGGGCCGCCGCAGAGCCATTTGAGAACGCCACCACAACAGAAGTCGACGTTGAGGGCCTGGACATCGACGGGGACCGCGCCCAGCGATTGATAGGTGTCGAGGACGACGTGGGCGCCAACTTTGTGCGCCTTTTCGACGATGGCGCGCGCGTCCTGAATATAAGAGCTGCGGAAGATGACGTGCGAGATCGGGACGAGCAGCGTTTCGTCGTCGATCGCGTCGAGCAGGCGATCGGTCGGGACATGGATGCCGTCGTCGGTCTTGACCATGTTCACGCGTGCGCCGAGCGGGCGCTGCGCTTCCCAGAAATACATTACTGAAGGGAAGTTCATGTCGCTGTAAACGATTTTGTTGCGCTTGCGTGAAAAATCGAAACACGAGGCGACTACGGCCTGGCAGGTGGTGACGTTCTGATGGACGGAGACGGAATCTTTGGGCGCATTCATGAGCGTGCCGATTTCGTTGCCGACTTCGAGGGCTAGCATCCACCAGCGTTCTTCCCAGGCGCGCACGCCGCGCGTGGCCCAGATTTCGGCGTAGTCGTGCAGCGCCGCGTAGACGTTGCGGGGCATGGCTCCCAGGGAGTTCGAGATCATGTAGTTGGTGCGCTCGAGGATGGGGAACTCGGAGCGGTAGTGAAGGAGCGAATCGGGCATAAAGTGATTGTAATTCGAGTTGCGGGCTTCGAGCTTCGGGCTATGAGCTATGAGCCGCGAGCTTGAGGCCCCAATCAAATCTTCAGGCCGAATCGGGCTTGCAGTTCGCGTCTCCCGTGGCTGGTGATGTAAAGGGCTCGGCTGTCCAGATGCTGGGTCAGCCATTTTCTTTTCAGTGCGACATTCAGGAGCGCGGCGCCGATTGCTCCGCCCAGATGCGATCTGCGCTCACTCCAATCGAGACATGCGAAGGCGAAACGGCGGCGCAGGGCTCGGGCCTCTGTTACGTCGACTCCCAGCGCGTCAAGCGCCTTTGCGCCCTTTTCTGACAAGTCATAGGCGTCATCTGACGCGGCGGGGTGATTTGAAAGCCAGCCCATCATCTTTATGCGGTCGTGGAGCGCGACTCCCAACGTTCCGGCGATGTGGTCGTAGCAGGTGCGCGCGGCGCGCAGGTGGTTGGGTGTGTTCGGCGCGAAGCGGGCACGTGGATTGCCCGCCAGGACGCTCAGCGCTTCGAGAGCGGATGCGACCTCGGCGCCTTGCAGGCTGTAGTAACGATGCTTGCCTTGCACCAGAACTTTGATGAGATTTTCTGACTTCAGGCGGCCGAGGTGAACGCTGGCGGTTGAAGGGCTGACCTCGGCCAATACCGCCAGTTCGGTGCTGGTGCGGGCGTGGCCGTCCAATAAAGAAGAGAGCATGCGCGCACGGGCAGGCTCGCCGATGGCTGAGGCAATTCTGGAAAGCGCGAGATTGGCGTCGGGGCGCGCATTTATGCCTACATTCATAGTTTGATAGTAGACGAAGTGTGTCCGTCCGGCAAGCGGGATACTCGATTGAGTCGGAGGCCTTATGCAGATTGACCGGCGCACGGTGCTTTCGCTGATGGGGGCGCTGATGGTGCCGCTGACCCGACCGATGCCGGCGCCGGTTGGTTTGCGCGCGGATGGTTTAGGCGAACGAGAGAACGGCGAGAGGACGGTTATGACGATTACTTGTTTCATCCGGTATCAGATCGATCCGTTTCAAAAAGACGAATTCCGGAAATATGCGGAGAATTGGGGGCGCATTATTCCGCGTTGCGGTGGGCATTTGATTGGATATTTTCTTCCGCATGAAGGGACGAACGATGTTGCCTGGGGGCTGATCGCCTTCGACAGCCTTGCATCCTATGAGGCGTATCGCGCGCGGCTGCGAACCGACAAGGAAGCGATGGAAAACTTCACGATGGCGCAGAGCAAACGGCTAATCCTGCGCGAGGAGAGAAACTTTGTGCAGGTGGTTGACGGGACTTTTGAATTGCCTTCGACGATGAAGTGACGCGAGTCCGGCGAGACAATTGCCGCATCCCATGTGCAAGCATGAAATCAGAATCCGTAATCAAGAAGATTGGCATTGTGGGCGGCGTGGCTTGGCCGTCTACCGTCGTCTATTATTCCGAACTCTGCCGCCGCGGCGATGAACTGCGATCCGCACGGGCGAATGCGGCTTTGGCGTTCGAGATGACGATTGAGTCTCTGGATCTGAATCGCGCCATCTCCTATTGGGGCCGGGATGACGACGAGGCATCGTGGGCCCGATTTGATGAGTACCATCGCGACGCGCTTAAGAGGCTTGAAGCCTCCGGCGTCGAGGTTGCGGCGATGGCCAGTAACACGCCGCACCATCGCTTCGACGCAATCGTTCGGGGGATCGGGATTCCGGTAATCAGCATTGTGGATGCGTCGGCGAAGGCGGCGGCTCGGCTGGGGACGCGCGAGGTGCTGATTCTGGGAACGCCGGTGACCATGCGGTCGGCAAAATTTCGCGAGGGATTTGCGAAGCACGGGCTCGAGGCGCGCGGGCCGCGCGATGAGCGGGCGCGGTCGATGACGGAGGATCTGATTCGAGAATTACAGGCCGGCAAGACTGCCGGGGCGGCGGAGCGATTGGGGAAGATTGCGCGCGAGTCGTTCGCGGCTGAATTCCCCGGACCGCCGGTTGTGTGCCTGGCTTGCACTGAGTTGCCGCTCGCGTTTGTGGATGAGAAAGTGGTTGCTGCGCTCGAGGATGCCGGCGTGACTTATATCAATACTTTGGCGGCGCATATCGATGCGGTGTTCGAATTTGCAGTCGCCTAGCTCACTGCCGGAGAGACGCTCTTCGCCCGTCTTACCTCAGCGGCTAAAGCCGAAGTTCGAAAGCGATCCTTATCGCAGCGGTGAACCGCTGCGCCACCCAAAATCAAACTCCAAAATCAGGATCAAAGTCAAATCAAAGTCAAGATCAAATCAAAGTCAAGATCAAATCAAAATCAGGATCAAAATCAAAGTCAAATCAAAATCAAGATCAAGATCAAGATCAAGATTAAGACTGCTGCTGACCGAGCTTACGGGCTGTTCTGGCGGGATCGCTTAATCACGGCATATGCCACGGTCAGTCCGATCAGCATCGTCAGGCCGCTGATCAGATTGACGCGCGAATCGAACCAGGTTTTTGCTACGCAGGCTAGAACTAGCACCAGGCCGATGATTGATCCCCATTGGCCGAGCGGCGAGCGGGCTGCAACTTCCGCGGCTTGTTCCGGGGTCATGCGGCGGCGGAATTGAATGTGGGCGGCGAGCGAGACGATCCACGACAGCATCATGCCGAAGAATGCGCCGCGCAGGATGTATTCGAAAGCGCGCGCTGGGGCATAGCGTTCGAGAATGAGCGCCGCGATGATGGCATAAGACGAGACGATGAGCGCATAGGTGGGAGCGCCGCTGCGGCTCAAATGGCCGAGGCCGCGCGGAGCCCATCCGGTGCGGGCTAACGAGAACAACATGCGGGAGGAAATATAGAGAGCGGCGTTCGCTCCCGAGAGCGCGGCGGTGAGGACTACGAAGTTCATGAAGTGCGTGGCACCGGGAAGATTGACGGAGCGGAAGACGGTGACGAAGGGGCTCTCGCTCACGCCCGCGCGGTTCCACGGCATGATGCCGACCAGGATGACGATGGCTCCGAGATAGACGGCGGTGAGAGTCAGGAAGGTGAAACGCACGGCGCGCGCGACTTCTCGCGCCGAGGCGGATTCGCCCGAGGTGACGGCTACGAATTCGACTCCGCCGAAGGTGTAGATCGCGAAGGTGATGGCGAGCAGCGGTGCGGTTACGCCTAACGGAAAAAATCCGCCGTGAGCCGTGTATTGGGGTGCGGCGCGACCGGTGAGGAGAAGCGCCGCGCCGAGAACTATGAAGGCCGCGATGACCGCTACCTTGATCATGGCAAACCAGAATTCGAAGCGGCCGTAGCGGTGTACGCTCAGCAGGTTTGTCGACAAAAGAAATACCGAGAAGAGGGCGATCCAGAGTAGCGTCGGACTTTTCGGAAACCAGAATTGCATGTAGGTGGCGGAGGCGACCATCTCGGCTCCGATGGAAAAGGAGATGGAGAGCCAGTATCCGGCGCGGGAGAGGAAGCTTGCCCATTGGTTGAGATAGAGGTCGGCATAGACCCCGAAGGAGCCAGCGGCGGGATGAGCGCTGGCGAGTTCTCCGAGAGCTAGAGCCACCGTCCAACTGATGAAGGCCGCCAGGACGAAGGTGAGGATGACCGCGGGGCCGGCCAGCGAGATGGCGGAGGCGGTGCCAAGTAGCAGACCCGTGCCGATCGAGCCGCCGACTGCGACCATGGTCATCTGTCCGGCGGTGAGTTGGCGGCGCAGGCCGGATTCGGGATTAGGTTGATCGGGCAACGGAGCGTTCTATTCCTATCACAGATGCGTTGGGGGTGTGATGGCGGGCGGGACGGCGCTACCTTCCGGCGTTACTCGGGCCTGGCGGCCGCGGCGGCCGCAGAATTTTCTTCTCGGAAATTCTCATCCGGCACATCCGAAGCGGGGCGGGCCTGGACGACGCGGTTGCGGCCTTTGCGCTTGGCTTCGTAGAGAGCATCGTCGGCGAACTTGAGGAGCAGGTCAACCCGATCGGTGGTTTCATCAAAGGCGGCGACGCCAATGGAGATGGTCACGTCGTGCGCGGGGCCTTTTTCCATGCGGGAGCTGCTTTCGGCCACGCGTTTGCGGATAATCTCGGCGCGCACATTGGCCTGCTGAAGATTGCACTCGGGCAGAATCAAAGTGAATTCCTCCCCGCCGTAGCGGCATGCGATGTCTTCGGCGCGGACGGAACGTTGAAGAATATCGCCGACAGAGGCCAGGGCACGGTCGCCGGCGGCATGGCCGAAGGAGTCGTTGTAGCGCTTGAAGCGATCGAGATCGAGCATCATGACCGAGACGGGACGATGCCGGCGGCGCGCCGAATGCAGTTCGCGTTCGAGGAATTCCTGCATGTAGCGGCGGTTGTAAAGTCCGGTGAGTGGATCGCGCACGGCCTGGAGGCGGAGAGTTTCGCGGAGGCCGAGATTGGCAATCGCCACCGCGACGTGTTCGGCGACTGCGCTGGCGAGATGGAGGCGGCGGGCGCTGTGGTCGGAGTCGGAGTTTGGTTCGGGAGCCGCCGACGCTGCGTCGCCATTCTGAAGATCATCGTTCCGAACCTCATTATTCCGACTTGTATTATTTTGAGAGCCTCCTTTGTGCTGGAAATCGTTCTGGAAATCGGCTTTCCGAGGCTCGGTCTGTGGAAAGTCATTGTCCTGAATGGCCAGGATTCCGATGGGCTCCCCGATCGCGATGAGCGGAATGCAGATGGAAGCGCCGTCGCCCAGAAAGTGGGAGCAACGCGCGCCTGAGCGGCCGCGGGGATGAAGGTGGACGGACCCGCGGCGCAGGGCCCAGCAATCGGTGGGCGAGACGATCTGGCCGGCGGAGCCGATACCCCAGGGGGCAACGGTTTCGAGGCGCGCCTTAGAGGCAGTGAGAAGGGAAACGGAACCGGAGGCGTCTGGGAAGAGACGGCGCAAGCGTTCGGGGATCAGGCGGAACACCTCTTCGCGGGAAGCGCAGGCCTGGAGCAGGCTTCCGAGTTCGCTGATTTGAGTGATCTCGGCGGTCTGGCGGCGGGAGTCTTCGAGGAGGCGGCTGACCCTTTTATTGGAGGTGGATAACTGGTCCTGGGCGGCCTTGCGCTCGAAAATTTCCTGCTGCTGGTGGTACTGGGTGAGCGCGAGGCGAAGGGTGAAGGCAAGGAGCGACGCGGCGATCGCAGTGTCGGTAAAGATCGCTCCGTAGGCTTGTTTCCAACGGTCCATCAACAGATTGAGGGCTACGAGCATCGCGACCAGGGCGAGATTGATGCCGAGAAAACTCAGGAATTTCGCTGGCTCGGGAGCGGATAGCGGCTCGGGTTGAGGTGTCCAGGTGATGGCGATCAGCCCGGCGACCACCTGGGGAAGCGTCCAGCCGATGCTAAACCAGACAGCGGCGGTCGGGTAGTTATGGAGGTCGATCCAGTCGCCAATGGTGGTGACGACCGCACAGGTGAGCAGGAACAATCCCAAGCGAAGCAGCAATTTGCGCGAACTGGGCCGATGGGCGAATTGCAGCCGCACAAAAACGGCGACCAGCAGGAGGAAGCTTTGCGCATCGCTGATCCCAATGTCGCGGTGAAGCCGCTCGGCGGAGGACATCGGTTGGCTGGGAAAAAAGAAGAGGCTGGAATAGACCAGAGCAACCACAATCGCCACCTGAAAGAGGTCGAGAAAGACGGCCGATTTAATGGTGGCTTGGCGATGCGTCTCGGAAAGGAAAAGCATCATCAGGATGGGGGCGCCATAGACGCAAAACAGAAGACGCCAGGTGGAGTCCGCCAGGATATCCGGATCGTAGAGCGTGTCATGGACCTGGATGGTGGTAGGCACCAGCAGGATCAGCAGAGTAATCGCGAAGAGCACCCAGAACACGGCGTCGATGCCCTGGGCGCGCCGGAAAGCAATCCAGGTACAAGAGAGTGTGAGCAGACTGGCGGAAACAATCGTGATCTGTGCCAATGCGGAGCCGGTGCGGGCGGTTCCGAATATGAGAAAGGCCGCAATTTGGGCGGTGAGGAGCGTCGCGAAGAGCAGGCTGGCGAGCCCGGCATAAGGCAGGCTCATGAACTCGGCGAAGCGAGCCGTGAGGCTTCGAGCGGGATTGGTTGCAATCACCATTTTTTTTGTGGCCGGATACATCGAGAACCGGTTCGTTCGTCGCAGGGGGGCATAGTCCTTCCATAATTAAATCGGCGGGATTGCGGTTGGGCTTCAGTCTAGGCGGATTAGCGGTTTGCAACCGCTAGCCTTATGGACGTGGGGAAGGGAAACGCGAGTGACCTTCGTAATTGAGGCCAGCTCGATGCGCGTTGCCGCTGCCTGGGCTGAAACCTAGAATCGAAACGGGTCTCCCTGTCTTGGATGGGGGGCGACCGTCCATGTCTGAAAATCCCAGTCGGGCCGACATTACGCGCCGCATCGACAAGGCGGAGAAGCTGTTGCAGAAGGGAAAGACTCCCGATGCATTGGCGGAATACCTGCTGGTCCTGCAAGACGATCCGGGTAACGACAACGTGCGGCAACTGGCGGCCGACCTGTGCCTCTCGGTGAACAAAGGGGGACTGGCGGTGCAGTTGATGGGAGAGTTGTTTGACCGGCAGGTGACCGCAGGGGAGGCTGCGCGGGCAAGTCTGACGTACAAAAAGCTGGCGCGTTATGCCAATCCGACGTGGGAACAGAAGGTGCGCTTTGGGCAATTGCTCGAGCAGTCCAATAAAAAGGTAGCAGTCGGAACCTATGAAAACGCGCTCGACGATTTGCGCAAGCAGGACCGGAAGGAAGAAAGTCTGCTGGTTCTGCGAAGGATTGTGAGTTTGGAGCCGACCCCGGCGAATCATCTGCGGCTGGCGGAGCTCTCGGCCGAGCTGGGCGAACACGTGATGGCGGCAGAGTCGTTCCTGAAGCTGGCGGAGCTGGCGGAGACGGCGGGCGATAATGCGGGCCGTTATTACGAGCGCGCCTACGCCGAGAATCCTTCGGACGAAAAAGTCGCGATGGCCTATGGCAAGAGCCTTTTAACACAGGGCGATGCGGGCGCGGCGATCTTCATCTTCGAGCCACTGGTGAATGGCGGCGCGACCTCGCCCGAACTGCGGGACCTTTATGCGCAGGCGCTGCTGGCGGCGGAACGTTGCATCGAGGCTGAGCCGCTGGTGTGGCAGATGTTCGAGCGGAACCCGGCGCGCATTCATCAGGTCTTAAACCTCATTGGAAAGATGATCGATTGCGAGCTCGATTCGGAAGCCGTAACGCTGGCGCGCAAGCTGGAGGTATTCCAACGGCGGCGCGGGGAGCGGCGATCGTTCATTGCGACCATGCAGGAGATTCTGGCGGCGCACCGGCCGACGGTGGAGATGCTGGAGTTTCTGGCGGAACTGTTCAACGCCTCGAACCGCGAAGCCGACTACGCGCAGGCGCTGTTGAAACTTTTCGATCTCTACTGCGAAAAGCATGACTACATGAAGGCCGGGGAGTGCCTGGACCGGGCGGCGGAAGTAGATCCGTATGAGCCGGGACATCAGAAGCGGGTTGAGATGTTGCGTGGAAAGATCGACGACCAGCGCTTCCGGGTGATTGCGGCGCGCTTCTCGACGGTGAAAAAAGAAGAGCAGCCGACGGTGAAGATTACCGAACCGACACTGGGAGCGGCGGCCCTTCAGGACCTGATGCTGCAAGCGGAAATTCTGGTGCAGTACGGAATGCGATCGAAGGCGATCGAGCGCATCCAGCGTATTCAGGAATTGTTTCCGGGCGAGGAGCAGCGCAACCAGGATTTGCAGCGGCTCTACATTTCCGCAGGGATTGAACCGGCGAGGGGATCTCCGGCAGCGGCCGCAGTGAGCGGTGCGCCAGCGGCACCAGCCGCGGCGCAACCCGCAGCGCAGCCCGTGACGGTAGTTGAGGCAGCCGACGTCAGCAGCCTGGCGAAGGTCGCGGAGATTACGCGCAAGCTTTATCACCAGGGAAATGCGGAAGGCGTTTTGAAAACCGCCGCCAACGAGATTGGCGCCCAGTGGCGTGCGTCGCGCTGCATTGCGGCGTTGCGAAAGCCTGGGCTGCCGCCTTCGAGCGTGCAGGAATATCACGGCGAGGGGCTGATGCCGGTGAGTGCGGCCGCGCTGGCCACGCTTGTCGAGGCGGTGCAGGATCTGGCGGTCGCGCGGGGCACGGTGACGATCGGCGACGCGGCCAACGCTCCGGAACTTTTGAGCGTGAAGGCGGCGATCGAAGAGTCGCAGATCAAGTCGCTAATGGCGCTCCCGCTGGCCGAGGGCGAAGATCAGATCGGCGTGTTGATTTTGGCACAAAATGCGAACCGCACCTGGCAGGAATCGGAGGCGCTCGTAATCCGCACGCTCACGGACCAGACGGTGATTGCGCTCAACAATGTCGGACTGCGAAGGCTGGTAAAGAATCTTTCTGTAACCGATGAGAAGTCGGGGCTGCTGAAGCGCGCTTCTTACCTCGATTTGCTCCAGGCGGAGACGCGGCGTGGATTGCAACAGGGAACGGCCGTCACCGTGCTGCTGATGCAGTTCGGGAAGCGCAGCGCGCTCGTCAAAGAATTTGGCGAGGCGGCAGTGCGCGAGGTGATGGATCAGATTGGGCAACTATTTTCGGCGAACATCCGCTCGAACGATCTGGCATTTCGATATGAAGCGACCACGGTCGCGTTGGTGCTCGGCGACACGGGCGAAAAGGAAGCATTGATGGCGATCGAGAAACTGCGCCGTCTGCTGAAGGAAGTAAAGCTGCCGGGGAAAGATCAGTCCGTGGAGTTCTGCGCCGCCCTGGCGCAGGCCGTGATGCGGCAACATTTTGATCCCATCGACATCGTCACGGAAGTTGTGAATCGCGCCGACCATGCGCTGGAACTTGCGATTATGCAGGGTCCGGGGAAGATTGTTTGCGAGGCTGCGCAGGTGGCGGCGGCCGCGGTAGCGTAGGGCGATTGAGTAATTGAGTAATTTTGTAATTGGGTAATTTGAAACCTTCTGACTCCGATCAACAGGCTCCGCTGCGTCTCGATCTTAAAAATTACTCAATTACGAAATTACTCAATTACCCAATCAATTCCCTCCTGCTAAACTCACAGGTTGGCTTCTGGCCAGCCGCCTCATCGGCAGAGCGGGATTCAAGAACAGGACCCATGCTAAAACCTGGAGACATTGCGATTGTCAGCGGGGCGCGCACGCCCTTTGGACGCTATTGCGGAAAAATCAAAGACTACACGGCGCAGGAATTGGGGGCGATCGCGGGGAAGGCTGCGATTGCACGAGCGGGCAGTGACGGCGCGGCGATTGATCCGAAAGAATTCGATCATGTTGTTTTCGGCAACGCGCAGCAGACGTCAGGCGATGCCCTCTACGGCGCACGCCACGTGGGGCTGCGCGCGGGCCTGCCGATTGAGACTCCGGCGCTGACCGTCAATCGGCTTTGCGGGTCGGGGATGCAGGCGATCGTCAACGCGGCGCAGATGATTCAGACCGACGAAGCGAAGGTAGTGCTGGCGGGCGGGATGGAGTCGATGTCGCAGGCGCCGTTTTCCATTCGCGGCCGCGACGGATTTACGCTGGCGCCGGGCGGCAAGCTGGAAGATTCGCTGATGGTGGCGCTGCTCGATTCCTATTGCGGAATGCAGATGGCCGCTACCGCGGAGTTGTATGGAGAGCAGCAGGGGATTACTCGGCAGGCGCAGGATGAGTTTGCGTTGCGCTCGCAGCAGAACGCCGAGGCCGCCTATAAAGAAGGACGCATTCAGGAAGAGCTGACGCCCGTTGCGCTGCGCAATTCGAAGGGCGAGGCCACCGGTGAGCAGTTGACGGAGGATGATCATCGGCGTCCGCAGACGACGATGGAGGGACTCGCAAAACTGCGGGCTTCGTTCGGAAAAAATGGAACCGTCACAGCCGGGAATGCCAGCGGAATTGTGGATGGCGCCGCGGCTGTTGTCGTCATGGCCCTGGAAGAGGCGCAGAAGCGCAACCTCAAGCCGCTGGGGCGGATTGTGAATTGGGGGATTGCGGGCGTCGATCCGAAAATTATGGGAAGCGGTCCGGTTCCGGCGACGAAGGCGGCGCTCCAGCGGGCGGGGATGACTTTGGATTCCATCGACCTGATTGAAGTCAACGAAGCGTTTGCGGCTCAGTATCTGGCGGTGGAGAAAGAGCTGGGGCTCGATCGCGAGAAGGTCAACGTCAACGGTGGAGCGATTGCGCTGGGGCATCCGCTGGGCGCGACCGGGACGCGGCTCGTGATTACTCTGCTGTATGAGTTGCGTCGGCGGAAGAAGAAATATGGGCTGGCTACCGCTTGTATTGGCGGCGGGCAGGGGATCGCTATGGTGGTGGAGAGCTTTCAGTAGCCCTGAAGAGAACGTCCACCACGGAGACACAGAGACACCGAGAAAATCTTAGCTACTTAGGATTGTCATCCCGAGCGCAGCGAGGGATCTGCAGTTGATGCCCTCAACGACGGCAGACTCTTCACCGTATTCGACGAACGATTGGTGTTCTCATGACCGCACCCACAGGCAATGTGCTTGTAAATGTCGTCGGCGGTATTGCCCTAGTCGGCTTCTATGCTATGGTGCTTTGGCGAATCGTCAAGCGCAATCCGGGAAATAGGGTCGTCGAGTGCGGAGGTATTGCCCTTGTACTTGTCTTCGTGATGGCGGCTGCGATCAAGGTTCCCCATATTCCGGATTGGGTAGTGCCGGGGCTGGGCGTTCTATTTCTCCTGGTAGGTTTTGCCATGATCTTCTTCTTGGGGAAACAAGGATACGACGCAATCCGGCATAGGCGCCGGAGTTGACTTCAGTTATGTCGAAGCTAGGGCTAGCATTCTCGGTTGTTGGGTGAGTTTAGGTGCTGGTACGCGCTGGGCTTGCCAGCCCGCAGAAACCGCGCTAGCGTTATGGACGTATGAGCGATTTGCGAAGCCAGATC
>JBAQJF010000104.1:0-131327 GCA_049300195.1 Terriglobales bacterium
CCGCGCCCGGCAGATATGCCATCGGCTCAGATTGGCAAAATACATTTCGTCAAAATTTGCGCCGCCGAACGCTGCATTCGTTGGGCTGGCAAGCATCGTCCCTTCCGGATCCACCGCGAACAGCGAAACTTTCCCATCCGGCGTCACGCGGTAGACATTGTGCGAGGCGTAACAAGTCACGTACAAATTGCCGTCTGCGTCGAGTACTGCGCCGTCCGGCACATTGTTTAAGCCGCCAGCATAAACATGCGGCTTTCCGGTCGCTCCCGTATCCAGCAGGGGCACCGCGAGTACATTGTTTTTAGTACTCTGCACGACGTACAGCGTACGTTCGTCCGCGCTCAGCGAAAGCCCATTTGGAAACGACAGGCGGTCAAGCAGTTGCTCGATCTTGCCGTTCGGTCTCAGGACAAAGAGAAAGCCGTCATGTTTCCCGAACTCGCCGGAATCGCTGAAGTATAGGTTGCCCTCGCGATCGAACACCGAGAAATTCGGCGTACGAAAGCGATATCGTCCCGCTCTTTCCCAGGAACGAATCGTTTTGCCGGACCGGTCCAACTCTATCAATGCGCCCAGTTTGAAGTTGCAAACGAACAGATCCTGGCGCGCGGAAAAAGTAAGTCCGAGATTGAAGCCGCCGAGAGTGGCGACGGTTCGGACCTTGCCTTTTTGAGTGATTTTGTAGATCTGGCCGAGTTCGCCGCCTGCCCAAAGGTTGCCATCAGCATCGAATGCCAGTCCCTCAGGATGGTCGAGGCCGTCCGCGAAGACTTCGAATTTCTGCAACGAAATTTCGGGCTGCATGCTGAACCGTTTTGGAAGAAAATCCGCTCTCCACTTGTTTGTCTGACATTTGAACATATATAGTGATTTTGGTTCCGGGTCAAGCATTCGGGACGAGAGAAGCACATGGCGTCATACCGCAATATTGCAATCACCGCTGAGCAGCTTGAGCCGATTCAGCGCGAAACCGTAATGAGCATGGTCGCGCGCAGGATTGAGCAACTCGTGCGCAACGGCGATCTGAGGGCTGGAGATCGATTGCCTCCGGAGCCCGATCTCGCCCAGATGTTGCGTGTCAGCCGCGGCTCGCTCCGTGAAGCGCTGAAAGGTCTGATGTATCTCGGCCTCATCAAGTCCCGAGCTGGTGACGGAACCTATATTCAGTCTTCTTTAAGCCGAGTGCTCAATCAACACTTCCAGTGGATGATCCTGCTCGATGAAGTGAAGCACTTCGAAATCTACGAACTGCGGAAAATCATCGAACCCGATGCCGCCGCTCTCGCCGCCAAGCGCGCCACCCGATCCGACATTGAAAACCTGGAGGCCGCGCTGGACGGCATGGAGGGAGCTCGCGGGAATCCTGTAGCGTTTCACGCGTTTGATATTCAGTTTCACGATGCGCTCGCCCAGGCGTCGGGCAACGCCGCGATCCAAACCACGATGCGCATGCTGTATCACGCAACGTCCGAGGCTCGAAAGGCCGTGCTGCCATTTATCGATGATTGGGATCGGCACTGGCGCCGGCATGAACGCGTGTTTGCTCACATTCGTGATCACAAGCCGGCGCTGGCCCGCAAAGCGGTGCTGGACGATCTGCAATACGCCGAGACTTTACTTCGCAAGCATGCCGCCTCCTTGGGCAAGGGCGTGTCGGGCAACGACCACCGGCTCAAGCGCCGCCGAACGAAGCGGCGCCCGAAAACCATGATCAACACGTTAAAGATGACCAGTAAACGATCTTCAGCAGTCGACCAAAATTCCGGGAGCAACTTATGAGACGACTATTGCGTTGCACTTTATTCCTCTTTGTTCTTTTTTCCGCGGGTGTCGTGCTCGCCGAAAGCACGCACTTCAATTGCGTCCCGTCGTTCCCGTTTCAACAGCAATGGCAAGGAGCTGACGCCGCCTATTCAATTCCGCTGCAGGACGGCCGTGTGGCCTGGATCTTCGGCGACACTCTCTATGGCGATGAACGGCTGGTCACCGGCGAAGAGCCTCGGATGGTGCACAACACGATCGGCATTTCGACGTGTCAGGACGGGAAGTGGAAGATCGACTACACGATTAAAAAAGACGCCAAAGGCAATCCCGACAGCTTTTTCAAACCGCAGCAGAACAAAGGTACCTACTATTGGGCGCTCGATGGAGTCGAGCATAACCACGAACTGTGGATTACGCTGGTCTGCGTACGCAACGTGCCGAACTCAAACGCTTTTGCGCTCGGTTTCGAAATCTGCGGAACCGATCTCGCGCACGTGACGGGCATGGAAGGCGATCCCCAGAACTGGAAGGTTGCGTACTTTCCGCTCGTGGCGGAGGGTGTGCACGCAAATCCTTCGGCTTCCGCGTTGATCGAGGACGACTATCTTTACATCTACACGCTGTACGAAGTGGGAAGCAGGCCGCAGATCCTCACGCGAATTCCGCTGCAAGGTCTTGGAGACCCCAGGAAGAATCTGGAGTACCTCGGCAGCGACGATAAGTGGCACGACGGCATTGAGCCGGCGAAGGCAAAAGTTATCATGAAGAGCGGAGCTTCGGAGATGTCGGTGCGCTATCATCCCGAGCTCAAGAAGTGGGTCGCCGTGATGGTCGATCCTCAGATCTTTTCCGACAAAGTGATCCTTCGGACGTCGCCGAGTTTGATCGGTCCGTGGACCGATGGCGAAGTGATCTATCGCATCCCGATTCTGCAAAAGAGCGATCCGAAATACGATCCAGACACTTTCTGCTACGCCGGCAAGGAGCATCCCGAGTTCGAGCAGCCGGGCGAATTGCTGTTCACCTATGTGTGCAACACGATGAAGCCAAAAAAGCTGGTGACCGAGACATACATTTACTTCCCGCAGGTGGTGCGCATGCCGATGCCGGATGTGGCGAAGAAATAAGTAGCTTCCAAGTCATAAGTGTCCGCAGTGGGAAGGGTCCTGGAGGTCAGGGGCTAGAGCCCGCATGTTTTCTTGCCTTCTGATCGCACGGCTTGAAGCCGTGCCCTTGCCAAAGCCAGTTAATGGAACCATTCTTACGCGAGAACTTGTTTGCAGAACGTGAGAGTGCGCCGAACGTGTTCCGTCCAATACGGCCAGTCATGGCCGCCGGGAAACTCTTCATAGGCATGAGGCACGCGCAATTCGGTAAGTGCCGCGTGCAGCGCACGGTTCGGCTCGATGAGTGGATCCTCGGTCCCACAATCGAAGCGGATCGGCGGAAGCGTGTCAAGATTCACCTTCGCCCAGTGCAGCAAGTCGGTGTCGACCTCGCCGGCATACTGAAACGCCTGCGCCGGGAACGGAATGAACTGCGACAACTGCTCGACCTTTGTTATCGAGGAGTGCGCAGAAATTCCCTGCACCTGTGACGCATACTTCATGCCCAAGCGCAAAGCTCCGTAGCCGCCCATCGAGAGCCCAGCGAGAAGAAACTTTTGCGGATACAATTGCGGGAACAATTCGCGCAGGCAGCGCGGAATGTCCTCAACAATCCACCTTTCGTAGTCGGCATCCGCGTGGGGAACATATCCACTCCCGTCGCCCAAGAGTCCGTCCGACGGCATGGCGATCATCATTGGAATGATCGTTCTGTCACGCAGCATCTCCATCGCGATGGTGTCGAGGCCCGCGTTCAGCCACCAGTTCCACTGGCATCCGTAGACGCCATGTAACAGGAGCAGCAGCGGCACGCGGTCCAACGAATCCATTCCCGGCGGGCAGAACAGAACGACATCGCCGCGCGATCCCAAAGCCTCGCCGCGAAAATTCAAAAAGCGCAGACTCTCATTTCCCGGGATCGGACGTGAAAGCTGGGCATTGGGGAAGTGTTTGGCCATGCTGGTCTACACGTTTCCTGTCAGTAACGGGATCGCGCCGAACAGTCCTGCGTCGTTTCCGAGTTGTGCGGCGACTATCTCGACGGTGCCCCACGGCGTCCAGGCGTGCTGCTTCACGTACGCCTGAATGTAAGGAACGATGATGGCAGCACCGCGCATTACGCCACCTCCAATTACGATCCGCTCCGGATCATAGGCATGAATCAATCCAACCGCTCCGGTTGCCCAAACCTTGAGACAGTAGTCGAGAACATCTACCGCAACGCGGTCCCCTGCGTCAGCCAGTTCAAAGAGCATCTTGAAATCTATGTTGTGCTGACCCGCCAACTTGCTCGCCGAGAAACCGGGCCATTCGCTCGCCAGGAAGGGCAGAGACCAGCCGGAGGCTTCGGCCTCAAGGCATCCAATCGCGCCGCAGGTACAGGGACGGCCACCGACTTTTGCCGGCAAGTGACCACCAAGACAGCCGGCTTGCGCGTGCTTTCCGCGCAGCAGTTTGCCCTCGATCATCGTCGCGCCACCGATCCCCGTGCCCAGCGTGATCATTACCACATTGTCACAATCGCGCGCTGCTCCCGCGTGACGTTCGCCGAGGAGTGCCATGCGGGCGTCGTTCTCGATGGCAAAGCGCAGACCAAACTCCTGCCTGCACCACGCTTCGAAATCGATTGACGGAGCGTCTTCGTATTTCTTGTTGGTCGAAACCACTCGGCCGATCCGCGCATCGGCGAGCCCGCAGAATCCCAGCGCCAATCCTTCACAGTCGGAAGCGTCCATCCTGAGTTCTGCCAGCAGATTGCGGATCGCCTCCGCGAACACAGCGAGTGCGGGGCGCAGCGGCTGCGCCGAATCGAGGGAGACGCTTCGCGAGCCAAGGATCTGGTTGGCGTTGACGAGCGCAATGGCGGCATGGCTGCCGCCTAGATCAATTCCGATGGCCGGTCTTTTCATAATAGAAAAGCAGTCAGATCAGAGAAAGTCACATTAAAGAGTCATACCGAAAATTGAATCGCTTCGGGTTTCAAACAGCGCAATATTAGTCGCTTTGAGCAGATAATGATCAAAATTTTGTTCTTTTTGTTTGCATTCGAGAGGCTAGGCCATTAGCCTATTGCCATTATGAACCCCATTCCTGCCTTCGTGAACTGGGCCGACGGCGCGTTACAGGTCCCCGGGCTCCAGCGATCGGAAAAGAAACTCGGTCAGTTGACGGGAATCTTTCGCGACCATCAAGCGTGGCAGCAGCTTGATCCCGAAACGATAGTGTATCGAGTCTGGTGGTGGGAACCCGTCCCGGCAGGCACGGAGGGCGGCTTATTTTGGGGCCTCACCGAAATCCAACCTGGCCGGGTCGGCGACGAGTATTTTATGACGCGCGGGCACTGGCACATGATCCGCAATCGTGCCGAATTCTACGGCACCGTCGCCGGCAGCGGCAAACTTCTCCTCATGGATCGCACGGGACATGCCTGGGCTGAAGATATGACGCCGGGCAGTCTGCATTACGTTGCGGGCGAAATTGCTCACCGCATCGTGAATACCGGAGACCAGCCAATTCGCGTGACCGCCTGCTGGCCGAGCGATGCGGGTCACGACTATGAAGTTGGGGGGGGACGAGGATTCGGGGCGCGGATCGTTGAAGAACGCGGTGCCCCGATTCTCGTCGATGCCCAGGACTGACTGTGAGCCGCGATAGCCAGAAGTCGGCGTTCGAGGTGGAACGCAAATTCGATCCGAAGTTCGAGAGAACGTTCGATCCCAAGCTGGGTGTGCGCAGCCACGCCGACGATCTCACATTCAGTTACGACGAAGGCGTGTTCGGGCCGCAGCCGGAATTCCGGCGCCTCGATCAGATTCGCCGCAGTTTGAGGGACCCCGACTGCGATGGTCCCGACCCCGTGTACTCGATCGTAATGGATGTGGGCCGTCGAGAACACACCGATGAACTCGCGCGGCGCATGCTTTTGTTTGGCGTAGTCGTTTATGCCGCAGGCCAACTAGGAGAAGAACCAGTCCGCAGCCAGGGTCATATTCACGCGGTCGCGCCTCATTGTGGATGGTCGACTCCGGAATTATTCGAGATATGGGACGGACGCGCGATCATCTATGCGCAAGAGAACGCCGACGACGATCCGGGACGCTGCTTCGCTGTAACGGCCGGGCCAGGAGACAAGGTCGTTGTGCCGCCGGGCTGGGCGCATGCCGTCATCAATCCCGATCCTAAGACCCGCATGATGTTCGGGGCCTGGTGCGATCGGCAGTACGGATTTGTCTATGACGCGATCCGTGCGCACCATGGTCTGGCGTGGTTCCCGATCCTTGATCGTCGGACCCTGGATGGTGAGCAAAAGATTCGCTGGGAGGCAAATCCTTCTTATCGCTCCAGCGAGCTCTCGATTCGCACTCCACGCGCCTACCCCGAACTGGGACTCGATCCGGCTACACCCATCTACGAGCAATTTGCCAACGATCCCGATAGCGTCCAGTGGGTCTCGGAGCCGGCGCGCGTCGCATCGCTGTGGCCTAATTTCGAAATGTAGGCCTGGTTTGAATGCCGGCGCTCTTTATCAGCTAACGACATCAGTCAGCGGCGCCGAGCTTCTGCTCCAGTTGCTCCAGCGACACTCCCTTCGTTTCGGGATAAATGGCGGCCACCAGAACAAAGTCAATCAGCATCATCGTCGCGAAGAAGAAGAACGGCGTTGCAGTCGATTTCTTGGCGAGCACCGGAAACAGGGCAGATATCAACGCATTCATGACCCACAATGTCGATGTGCCAATCGCCTGCCCCTTGGCGCGAACGCGCGTCGGAAAAACTTCGCTCATGTAGACCCAGATCACGGCGCCTTGAGAGATGGCGAAGAAACCCATGAACGCCATCACCATCCAGACCAGCCATGACTGGTGTGTGCCGGTGCGGAACATTTCTCCGATCGCGGCCAGGAAGATGCAGACTCCCGCGGTCCCGGTGAGCAGAAGCTTCTTGCGGCCAAAGTTGTCGATCATGGTCATCGCAATCAGCGTGAAAATCAGGTTCGTACATCCAATTGCCACCGACTGCATGCCGGCCGAATACTTGCTCGCTCCGGCGGCCGCAAAAATGTCATTCAGGTAGTACAGGCACGCATTGATGCCGGTCAGCTGATTGAAGGCTCCCGCAGTCACGGCCAGTACGATTGGCAGCGCATACTTCCGCTGGAGAATCGACTCGCGGACGGAACTGCGCTCCAGATGAATCGAGGCGACGATCGAGTTCAGCTCCTGCTCAGGATTTGCGTTGCCGGTGAGGCGCAAAACCTCGAGCGCTTCCTTCGTTCTATTTTTCAGGGCCAACCAACGCGGGCTTCGTGGAATGAAAAACAACATCAGTAAAAAGAACAGCGCCGGCACAGCCGCAACTCCCAACATCCAACGCCATTCCAGCGCCCCCAGCTTCATTTGCACAATAAGGAAGTTCGACAAATAGGCCAGCAGAATGCCCACAACAATAGTGATTTGAAAGCACCCAACCAGACGTCCGCGCCACTTTGCAGGCGCCAACTCGGCGATATACATAGGTGCAAGCACCGACGACCCACCAATGCCTAACCCTCCTATGATGCGGAAGGCAATCAGGGATCCCCAATTCCATGCCGACGCGCAGCCGAGGGCTGACAACAAATAAAACACGGCCATCATTCGCAGACTGTTGCGGCGACCCCACCGCTCCCCGGGATACCCGGCCGTCATCGCGCCGATCACGGTGCCCCACAAAGCGCTGGAGACGGTCAACCCCAATAAAGAAGGAGTGAGTCGATAAACCTCAGTCAATTGGTGCGTAGTTCCCGCGATAACGGCCGTGTCGAACCCGAACAACAGCCCACCCAGAGCACTTACGAAGGTGCTTTTTACCAGGTATCGATTTATGCCCATGAGCCCCGTTCCCTCACATGGAATGAACGAATACTAGCGAAAAGAACAAAATTGGTCTACGAAATAGCGCATTTAGACGGTATAAACTTACGATAGCTATTTATTTGACAGGTCGGGTTTAATCGTTCGACAAGTATGGATTCGAGGAGTATCGATGCGATCTGGCAGGGACCTGGATCGTCGCAGATTTCTGAAACTAGGGGCGGCCGGAACAGCTTTGGCCGCGATGAACCCTTCGATAGGCAAGGCTGCCGTAGGCGCGACTCGCACGCTTTCGTCTCCCCCAACTCTGGCTGACATGGCTGCGGATCGGCTGACCTACCGGCTGCGCGACCTTTTCAACTGTCCCGTTGCGATGAACGAATGGGGCTACGCGCAAGTCGCGAAATCAGTCTCCGCGATTACTGCCATTTCGTTCCCACCGTACGCTTGCTGCGGTGTGCCTGAGACCGCTTGGAGTCCCGGATTCCTGCTGACGTGTGAAATTTTCCTGAATGGCCGTTTCCTCGCGATCGTGGGTGCCCCTGACGGCAACGTCGAGTATCAGTGGTTTCCGAATTGTGTTGTTCGCACGCAAACAGCCGAGAATCTGCGATTTTCCACGCGCATGTTCCTCCCTGGCAAGCACCGGGCCGTCGTGCAATCGATCACTGTAGAAAATCTTAGCGCGGCGCAACGGCGCTTCACGATGGCGTTCGATATGCGAGGAGCAGTCGCGAAGAAAACGAAACCGTGGTTCGTAAATTCTCCGGGCGAGGCTGACAACCGCATCACATGGGACGCCCGGCGAGGCTGTCTTCTTTTTGAGGCGCAACACTCCGAAATCGCCGCCGCGCAGGGCTTCCATCCCGCGCCCAATCGCGTGGAGCAAATACGGATGCTGCACTTCGATATGGAACTCGGCCCAAGAGAACGGAAGCAACTCAACTTCGTTCTCGCGATTGCTGAAACGGGCCGTGCCGCCATTGACGTTTACGATAGCCTCCAAGCGCACTTTACCGATCTCGAAAACGAAAACGAGGCTATGTTTACCAGTCTCGTTCGATCTGCGTTTACGCCAGGCAATTCAGCTTTCAGTGGCAACCTTCCGCGGCTGATTACAAACGATGAATCGCTCTGGAAGCTATACCACAACGGTTTTGCCAATCTGCTGTTTGCTCGCCGGCAGTCTCCTGATTCGGCATACGGCCCGACTTATCTGACCCTGAGCGGACATGTGCTTCCAACTTTAAGTTTCCCGTGGGATACCTCGTTGACCTCTCTGGCGCTGGCGCTGCTCGATCCGATTCCGCTGCGCAACCTCGTCGAGGTCTGGTTGAAAGGTGGAATGCACGAACATCATTCCACCGACTATGTGTCGGGAGAGCCTGTGGGTCCGTGGTATGCGGCGAATGACGCCGCGATTGTTCGCTGCGCCTGGCGCTATCTCTGCGTGACCGGAGATTTTGCCTGGCTCGACAAAAAGATTTCCGATCGCACCGTTCTCGATCACCTCGATGAGCATGCCGTCTATTGGAAGAAACTCGACCACCTGGGACACGGGCTCGCCGACTACGGGACGATCGAGAACCTGCTTGAGGTCGTCAGTACTTATTTGCACGAGGTGGCCGGAATGAATGCCGGCAACGTGCGCAGCATGCGCGTGGTTGCCGATCTGCACGAACGTCGCGGCAATGCGGCGCGCGCCAGGCAACTACGCAGCGAGGCAACCGATGTGGCGGAACGGATCAATCGGTTGCTTTACGTCAATGGCAAGGGCTATTGGCGTTGCGGCCAGCCGGATGGAACATTCAACGAAGTTCGGCACTGCTATGACTTTCTCTCGGTCCTCGACGACATGGCGGAGGATCTCACGCCGACACAGAAACGGGAAATGGGAGCGTTTTTCTGGAGTCAACTGTACAGCAAGAAATGGATGCGGGCGCTCGCGCAAGGCGACGCCGACTCGACCTGGAACATCCGCCCCGACCATAGCTGCTTAGGTGCCTATGCGGCGTGGCCGCCGATGACGGCCAAAGGTCTTTACAAGATCGACTCTCCCGAGCGAATTACGCCTTGGCTGCGGGAGATGGCAAAAGCTGGCAATCAGGGCCCGATTGGCCAGGCGCATTTCGTCGAGGATGTATATCCGCCAGTCAATGGCGGAGCCTTTAAGTCTTCAGAAGACGCGCCCTTCATAGAAGACTGGTGCTGCATCGCTGGCGGCGCTTTTACGGAACTTGTAATTGACTCGATCTTCGGCGCGGACCTTACTCTCTCGGATGGAATCAGGGTGAACCCTCACCTCGGCACCTTCGATTCCAACGCGCGACTAGAGGGATTGCGCTACCAGGGAGGTTTGTACACGATCACGAAAGATGGAGCAAAGCGCGAGAAAGCGTGACCCGCTCAGAACCAGATCAGACGCGCATCACCTTGATGCCCAGCTTCAGGAAGGGCGCAACTGACTCGTCGTTGGCCGCTGTGTCAGTAACTAGGACGTGCAATTCTTCCGGTTTGCAGATTCGCCAGTTCGCCACCTTGCCCAGTTTGCCGCTATCGACCACCGCTACGCGACGTCGCGCCAACTTCATCATCGTCGAATTGAGTTCGGCTTCATCGGCGTTGAAACAACTTGCACCCCAAGTAGCATCCATGCCGTCGGCGCCGATGAACATGGTGTTGATCAGCATGTTATCGAGCGATCGCAACGCGGCCGTGCCAACCAGCGAAAACCATTCGCCGTGAAGGTGTCCCCCTGTCACGAAAACATACACATCTTTGCGCTGGGACAGCTCCATCGCTACGTTGACTGTATTTGTGACGACCGTGATATTGGAGTTGATCGGCAGGCCACGAATCACTTCGGTGGTTGTAGTTCCGGGAGTCAGTGCGATCGTCTCTCCCGAGGTGATGAGCGCCGCGGCAGCTCGCCCAATGCGGCGCTTTTCGTCAGCGGCGTGCTCCACCTGTGCCATGAATGATTGATCGCGCCGGAATGGCTCGTAAAAAAGTGGTTCGATCGAAACCGCCCCGCCGTGGGTACGCCGCAACAGTCCTTTCTCTTCCAAGGCATCCAGATCTCGCCGTACGGTTACGACCGAGACACCCAGTTGTTCGCTGAGAGTTTCCACCGAAACACGTCCGGTTTGCTGCAATCCGGTGAGAATCGTGGTAAAGCGCACCCGTTGTTTATCCTGTGTAGCGCCTTCGGACTCTGGTTGTCCATTCGGTCCCATTCCTGGCCGTGTGGACCGTTCACGATTCATAATCAATGTCGTTCCTCTACATTGCAGTCAAGAAATCGAAAACTCTTCGGACTGACATCTTGCGATTCAGCCCAAAACGAAAGTGCCGTTGCAGCATACTACTCCGAATTCCCGGGATTACAAAAAGATCGTATCGTCAAATGAGTGCCTGCCAATCGCCTAGGAAGATTTCTATTTCAGGATTTCCAATCATAATGATGGTCGTTTTCTGGGTAAATAAAATAGTAAAATGATTGATTTTTGGGGGGACTTAGAAAGTTCCGTACAAGCTGCATGTCGCAATGCAGGTTTCGCGAGGAAAACGAATGACCTTAGATCGCCGACAATTCGTAACTGCCGTGATCGCTTCCAGCGCTGCCGCCGCTCTGCCGATACCGAGCGCCGACAGGGATCCTTCTTCCCCGCCGCTGCCAACCTCTCTCGCGGATTCTCGCGACGCGATAGTGGATTTCCGCTATGCGCCACGGAACCAGCAAGCCACAATCTGCTTTCCAGACGATTCCAGGAAGACAGTCATTGGCCAAGCTGGTGACTTGCGATATGGGTACGTCAAGTCGTTCTCCGCCGGCATGGAAAACTTCGGAACGGTCGTGGAATTTTCGCTCGCGGGCTTTCAGGACGACAAGATTCTTCGGCAATGGGTCGAATCCCCCGCGGTTCCTATCGTGCACACGCTCATCGATCGTCCCGCCGCCACGTTCGAACTGACCGCATTCGCAACCCGTCATGCCGGCGAAGGCCGGGTCGACAACGTCCTGCTCTCCATTAAGTCTAAGCCGCAGTTGAAGTCAAAATCGAAGACTAGCCGCGTTGCGGTGGTTCCGAAGATCCATATTCGGACCTGTGAGCGGCTCGAACTTGAGAGCTATACCGTGCCCACGGCCACCGTCCGCGCACTGGGCAGCAAATCGCCACTGCTCGTCGCCGCGCAGCTCAACAACCATCTCGAGAGCTGCATGTTATGGGAGGAGGAGGGATTCAGTCTTTATCTGCCGCATGGCGAAGCTACCGAAGAATTGCCGGCATGCTACTTCGTCCGGCTCCCGCAGGAAAACCAATCCGCCGAAACCCTGACCGAACATTTGCAGGATGCCGAAATGCTTTTGGCCGAAGTTCGCGAGTTCTGGAAGAGTTGGAAGCCCTTTGGAACCACGAACTGGAGCATCCCAAGTCGGCACGGTGAATTTCTTACCGCGTGCGCGCGCAACATTCAACAGGCACGTGAGGTCAAGAATGGTCGACTCGTCTTTGAGGTTGGTCCTACTCAGTACCGCGGATTGTGGATCGTCGATGGCAACTTTCTTCTCGAGGCAGCGCGGTATCTCGGCTATGACCAGGCCGCTGATGAGGGTTTGCGCTCGGAATGGTCCAAGCAGGCGGAGAGCGGGCAGGTCATCGCGGAGAGCGGCGGTGAGCACTGGAAAGATACCGCGATCGCCATGTTCACGCTCGTCCGCCAATGCGAACTCAAACAGGACTGGACGTTTTTCCGCGAGCTCGAACCAAATGTCGTGCACGCTCTCGATTTTCTAATCAGCCTTCGCGACAAAGCGCGTTCGGGATCCAGCACCAACGGACGCTATGGGTTACTCGCTCCCGGCTTCGCGGACGGCGGCGTTGGCGGCGTCCGCTCCGAATTTACCAATACCGTCTGGACACTGGCCGCGCTTCGCACGGTCGCGAATGCCGCGGATCGACTGAAGATGCCATCGCTCGCGAAAGCCCGCGAATTCTTTCGCGAACTCTACGGATCATTTCAACAAATGGCAAAACGAGAGATGGTGCGGCACCCCGCGGGATTCGAGTATCTGCCGATGATTGCACACGACGATCCATCGGTTACCGACTCCGATCCGTGGAACCGTCCTCGTCCTCAAACCGCTCAGTGGGCCCTCGCCCATGCCATTTTTCCGGGCGAAGTGTTCGAGAAAAATGACCCGATTGTGCGCGGATACATTGCCTTGATGCAATCATGCACGCAGGAAGATGTGCCGGCCGAAACCGGCTGGCTCTGGCACGACAGTCTATGGACCTACAACGCTTCGTTCACCGCGCATGTCTATTTGTGGGCTGGGCTGCGCGATTGGGCGCATCGCACCTTCACTGGCTTCCTCAATCATGCCTCACCTCTATACTGCTGGCGCGAGGAGCAACCGCTGCAACACGCTTTGGTCGGCCAGGACTGGGGCGATATGCCTCACAACTGGGCAAGTGCCGAATGCGTCCGATACCTGCGGCACATGCTGGCACTCGAAGACGATAAGTCTCTACGACTTCTTAATGGGATCACCGCGGCGGAGTTAATTCCCACCGCTCACTTCAGCCTGCAGAATTCTCCAACCCGCTTTGGAAGAATCAATCTCGAACTCGAACCTGCCGGTGCGCGAGGCTGGCGGTTACGGTTCGATCGAGCCAGCGGACTTTCTCCAGCCTCCGTTTCATTGCCAGCAAACGTCGGCCCGCTCCAAGTGACAGAGGTCGTCGGGGCAGGATCAAAGGTAAACGCAGGGGGCGTCGAAGTCGATCCATTTTCACAGAAATGGGATGCGTTTCTTGAGTAGAACCGCCGCGGGGCGATGGTCACGGTATCTTCGATCAGAACGCATCCAAAGCAACGGCCGCCAATTGTATTGCAATTGCTCTTCACGGACTGAGAACCGCCGAATTGTATCGGCAACCGCTTCAAGGCAAGACAAAGGTCTAAAGATGCAGAAATAAAGAGGATTCTGATGGCTTGCCCAAAAACATCCCGAGATGCGGCAACCGTGACGTTTTCATCTACACCGATGCAGACGAAAAACCAGAATGGCCGGATATCTTATTGAAAATATTGGTCGGGGAGAGAGGATTTGAACCTCCGACCCCCTGGTCCCGAACCAGGTGCTCTACCAGGCTGAGCCACTCCCCGACGGATGGCAGGATGTCAGTCGCGGCTGGAACGCCACGGCTGCTTAACAGTATATAGCATACTCAAAATCACGCGGTCGCGACCGTTGCTGCTTCAAGACTTGGCTGGATTATGAATTAATAAATCGCGGAAACGCGACCTGCAGAAAACCCCCGAGGCAGCTCGGCTCAGAACTCTATGCGCGCTTGAAAGGCGATCATTCGTGGACTGCTGTCGCCACCGAGGCCAACTCCCAACAGGCCGGTGGGGGGAGACGTTGTGTAGGTAAGCGCTCCAAAGCCGGTTTGGGTGGATGGCTCTCCTGGAATGCCCGCCAGTACCGTGCTGGGCAGACCAAAGTTCGGATGGTTAAAGAGATTGAAGAACTGAGCTTCTATCCTGAGTTTGACATGCTCACTCATGGGAAACCATTTTGTGAGGTAGAGGTCGTTCCAGAAAAAATCTGGGCCGCGCAGGGCGTTGCGGCCGAGGTTTCCGAACTGGCAATGCTGCGGGTCGTCGCCGCCGTTGCATTGCCCGGTACTCGGATCGACGACCGAGACGAAAGCGTCAGGATTAAGCCACTGAATCGTGCCCGATTGCGTCACGTTCGGAAGGCTGCAATGGCGGCAATAGGGATCGACGCCGGGCACTACGCTGGCGAATTGCGGGCCGCTGCCTTGAACGATGCCATCTCCGTTAGCGGAATAGGGCGTGCTCAACACCGAGAACGGAACTCCGCTGTGCCAAAACATTGTTCCCGAAATTTGCCAGCCATTGAGCGCCGGAGCCAGCAGGTGATTTCGCAGCTTGAGCGGCAATTGATACACATACTGGCCATTAAGGTTGTGCCGAATGTCGTAGTCGCAGGGGCCATAGTCGCGCGCCAGATCTCCCGGCAGAGGCGAAAGAATTCCGCCCGCGGAGAATGGAAGGAATCCTCCGTTTGAAACGGTATCCATGCAGCGGCTGAAGGTGTAGTTGAGCTGGCCTTCGAGACCGTGGCCGAGGCGCTTCGCCGCGGTCAGTTGCAGACCATTGTAGTGACTGTTCGCGCCCGTGGAAAACTGCGTCACGGCAGCGAACCGCCCGTCGGTGGCCTGCTGGTAAGGGAAGGGCGCGAAGCATCCCTGGCACACGGTTTGGTAACCGTTCACTTGCGTGAGATAGGGCTGGTTCACAGCGCGCGTGCCTACGTACCGCGCCTGCAAACTTCCCGTCGTTCCCAACTGATGTTCAATGCCGAGACTCCACTCCATGAAGTAGGGCGCATGCAACTTGCCGTCGGGCACGGCGGTGATGGCGACCGGTGGAAGGCACGGTGGCATGGGCTGAGCAGCGCAGGACAACAGGCCCTGGGGGAATCCCGAAGTAAAAGTCTGATTCGCGGCAACGGTTGCGCCGACTGCGCTGTCGGACGCTCCGGGCGCGATGGTCGTGCCGCCCACGGCACCCAGCACTCCACCCTGAAACGTCTTGTCATAGGGAGGATTGGTGCCGATCAGGTCGGCCACCGTGCCGGGTAGGATGTCGCTGAAAATTCCGAAGCCCGTTCGGAGCACAGTGTTCGGATCGAATTGCCAAGCGATCGCGGTCCTCGGCTGGAGAATGGCGAGCGGCGTGGATGAGAACAGATTGCCGAGATGAGTTTGAATCGCGGCGTTCAGCGGCTGATTGAGATCGTGCGAGATCGAAGCGAACGAGCCCGGAAGCCGCGCGACCTCATCGTGCGGATTAAGTGGATTGGAGTTGAAGGTGTCGCGCACGCCGAATGTCCAGGTCAGTGTGGGCGTCACTTTCCAAGTGTCTTGCGCGTAGACATCGAGATTAAGGAAGTTGAAAGGCTCGTTCACGTTCGAGGGAAAAGTCTCCGACGCGGTGTTGGCCACGCCATCGATAAATTGCTGCAAGTTCGCGTAGGTCACGGTCGGCACCGTGCCTTCGCCGAAGTCGTAGTCGTTCAGGCGGAAGATGCGAGTATTTGTGCCAAAGCGGAATTCGTGAGCGCCGCGGCTCCAGGCGAGATTGTCGTTGATGAAGAAGCGCGTGGCGCGGCGGCCTTGTACCCAAGTGTTGTCGAGGCCGCCGATGGGCGTGAAGGGATTGGCCCCGGTACCCTGCAAGACGAGCGGAAAAGCCGCCAGCGTCTTCTGAAAGTTGCTCGGGCCGAACAAGCTTTCGTACCACGAAAATGCTGGATTGAAGTAGTTCACCAGATTCTGCGAGAAGACGTGCGTATATCCGGCGGCAAACGAATAAAGGGGTTGAGGCGACACCGCATCAAACAGCGAGTTGACGGGATCCGTGTAGGCGGCTTGCACGCCATTATCGACCTGAAAACGAGCCCAGGCTGAATCTTTCTGGTTGATGTTGTAGTCGACGCGCACGGTCTGCACCTGTTCGTGGTCGTCGCTGGAGTGCGAGACACTTTGCCGGTCGGCGCAGTCATCCGCGGCCGCGCCCAGCGGGCAGCCGAGGACGGCGATGGGCGTGCCGCCGGTATTTCCATAGAGCGAGAACATTTGTCGATAGAACAAACAACTCGCGTTCGGATTGGAACCGCAGCCGGATGACTGACCTCCGGAAAGTTGCTGCAAGACGTACTGCTGAAACGCCGGGCTGGGAACTATTGTCGGCGTCACGATGGGGAGCGCGATTCGCACCCATTCGCTGTCAAAGAAAAAGAACAGCTTGTCGTGCACAATCGGACCGCCGACGCTGCCTCCGAAATGATTCACCGTCGATCTAGGCTTGTGATTCCCTGCGGTCGCATTCGTAAAGTAGTCGGCTGCGTTGAGCAAGGAACCATTCCACAGTTCGTAGAGGTTGCCATGAAACCGGTTGGTGCCAGACTTCGTGACATAGTTGACCTGGGACGCTCCATAGCGGCCTTGATCAACGGCATAGGAAAGAGTGTTGACGGTCACTTCTGAAATCGAATTCAGCCCGAGGACGAGATTGGTCGAAAGGCCGCTGTTGAGGTTGGTGAGCGGGTCGTTGGTTTCGAGCCCGTCGACGATGTAGCCGTTGGAAAGCGCGGGCAGGCCGTTGAACTCCACGTTGCCGTATCCGTTGGTACCGCCGACGAAATCGTTGCCGCTGCCCGCGGTGTTGATGAGCGCGCCCGGAGCAAACTGCAAGGGGTAGGTAAGATCGCCGCCTGGATTCGGAAGATTTTCAAGCGCCGGCGCGCTCAGAGTGGTCGAGGTGTTGGCATTTTCCAGGTTGATGATCGGAGTTTCGCTTTTTACTTCCACCGACTGGCTGGCCCTGGCGACTTGCAGTGTGAAATCGACGGTCTGTTTCTGGCCCAAGCCCGAGATGACGTTGTCATCTTGCTGGGGCTCGAAACCGGGTGCTTCCGCTCGGACTGAGTAGGCGCCGGGCTTTAACTGCGGAAAATTGAAGCGGCCCGCTTCGTCGGTCTGGGCGCTGCGCTTGAAGCCCGTCTCGGGGCTGACGATGGTCACGGTGGCGCGCGGAACTACGGCGTTGGAGGTATCCCGAACCTGGCCCACGATGGCACTCGTGGTTTCCCCTTGCCCTAACGCTTGCGAGGAGAGCAGGCACGCGACACTGGCCGTCAGAAGGGCAAGACGAAGCGGGGATGCGTTAACCATGGATGATTATTTATAGTTAACCATAGTTAATCACAGTAGGCAAGTGGAAATTGGAAAGCCGAAACGGGACTGGACGTGTCATGCGCCACGCCCTCCGCAATGTAACCCGAATGCCGAAGGGGCCCAAGCTCGTGCTAATATTCTTTTTGCGCAAAAGGGCGCATCCGGTCCGCGGAAAGGACAGAAGTCCACCTTGATCGATACAACTGAGCTTCACGAACTTACTTTCTGCCCGTCAATGCGGACCTCGGGACCACGAAAGGAAGTTCGCCATGCCTGTACGACGCCTGCCATTAACTCCCAACCTCGACCATCTCAAACATCAAGCCAAAGACCTGCTGAAGGATCACGCTGCGCGCAATTTAGGAGCGGCACAGCGGCTGCGCGAATTTCATCCGCGGTTCCGGCGATCGACGGATGCGGAGATCTTCGACGCTCGTTTAAAGCTCAGCGATGCGCAATTCGCGATCGCACGCGAATCGGGATTCCACAGCTGGGCGCGGCTTAAGCGGCATATTGAGAAGCCCACGCTCACCGATCGTCTGAATCTTCCACACCACGAGCGCATTGAAGACGCCGTGTTTCGCCGAGCCGTCGATCTGATCGATGCCGGCGATGCGGCCGATTTACGCTCGTGGCTCGGCGCGCATCCGAAGCTCGTACATCAGCACATTGTGTTTGAAGGCTGGAACTACTTTTACAATCCGACGCTGCTCGAATTCGTCGCGGAGAATCCCGTGCGGCATGGAACGTTGCCGAAAAACATCGTCGAAATCGCCACGGTGATTCTCGACGCGGGTGCGGACAACGATAAATCGGAAATGAATGAGACGCTCATGCTGCTCGCGACCGGCAGCGTGCCGCGTGAATTCCGCCAGCAGTTGCCATTGATCGATCTTCTTTGCGAGCGTGGAGCCGACCCCGACAGCGCGATTGCGACGGCGGCTGTGCTCGGCGAGATCGAGGCGGTGCGTCATTTGATCAAACGCGGCGCACGCATTACACTGCCCGTCGCCGTGGCGCTTGGGCTGGTTGATGATTTCTGCCGACTGCTTCCGGTGGCAGGTAACGAGGAACGGCATCTCGCCGTTGCGCTCGCCGCAGATCGTGGGCAAATCGAAATCATGCGGATACTGCTCGGCGCGGGCGAAGATCCGAATCGATATAACCCGGTCGGAGGACATTCTCATGCAACGCCTCTGCATCAGGCCGCGGGCGCAGGCAACGAAGAAATGGTGCGGTTGCTGGTGGAACGCGGGGCGCGACTGGACATGAAAGATATTCTCTGGAATGGGACGCCGGCGGATTGGGCGCGGCACGAAGGGAAGCCGGAGATTGAGAAATATCTTCGCGCGCGAAAGTGACCGACGCCTGCAAGCCCACATTCGCACGGAGCGCGAATGAATGAGGCACCCGCAGCGCTGGCTCCGAGGTGCGGCGCCCGATCTATAGTTCTGCCGCTCGATGCGGGTATAGTTGAAGCAGAGCCGCCGGCAGGATGCAGAAGCCTGGATTCGAATGGTCATTTCTCCCCCATTGATGTTTGTCTTTCGGATCGGGCCATGGCGGGTCTGCTCGGCCGCACTCTTGGTTTGCGTGGCCGTAGCCGCTATGGCGCAGGGGCAAGCGCAAGGCAATACTTTACGGAATCGTTCGAAAATTCTCGCCGGTTTTCCGCTCACAAAGTTCTATGACACTCCAGCTCCACTCCCTTCCGGCAAGCCGGGCGAGCTGATGCGATCGGAATCATTTGATAACTATCTGCTGCCTCCGGGTATTTCGGCGACACGGATTTTGTATTACACGCGTTCCGCAAGCGGCGCCATGGTGGCGACGTCGGGAGTCGTGCTGTTTCCCGAACTAAAGGCGCCCACCGGGGGCTGGCCCGTGATTGCATGGGCTCACGACTTGAATGGAGTTGCGCGCACATGCGCTCCATCGCTTTCGCGAAACCTGGACGACGGGCCGTTCCTGTCGATGTATGTGAATCTGGGCTATGCGGTGGTCGCGACCGACTACACCGGACTCGGGACGAATTTTCCGAATGCATTTGCTGACGAACAATCGAACGCATGGAATGTGATCGATTCCATTCCCGCGGCGCGCAGCGCGGTGCCTGGACTTGGTCCGCGATGGATCGCGATGGGAATTGGCGAAGGAGCCAGGGCGGCGCTGAGCGCAGCAGAACTTGAACACCAGACTCGCGACGCGAACTTTCTCGGCAGCGTGGCGATTTCCCGAATCGCGGACCTCGAAGAACTGCTCCAGCGGGACGTGGCGCCGACCGCGGATTTGCCGCTGCTGCTGGCTTACGGCGTCAAGACGATTTATCCGGACTTCACCCCCGGCGACATTTTAAGCGATCAGGCGATGCCACTTTACGATCAGGAGCGGAGCGAATGCGGAGTCCCGGCCGCGGGAAAAGTTCCGGTGGCCGCGATGTGGAAGCCTCATTGGCAAAACAACAAGTTTGTGCAGGATTACTTCAACCGAAATAGGCTCGGGGAGTCGGCTGCCGGCGCGCCTTTGCTGATCGTTAGCGGCGAGCAGGGAGCATCGCTGGTGGCGGAGATGAAAGTGGTGCAACGTCTGTGCGCGACAGGGGACCGGGTTTTGTTTCGCCGTTACGCGGAATCCGATCCCGGCGGAGTGATCGGTGATTCTGTCCGCGATCAGATGGCGTGGATTCAGGATCGCTTCGCCAATCGTCCCGCGCAAACAAACTGTAGCGTCGAACCATAAGGGTGTGGCTGAAAAGCTAATGTCCCATGCCCTGATCTTTATGCTTCCGCTCTGCCGGTTTGGTCATGTCCAACTGAGACGCTACCTGCGGTTCCAGCAAGAATTTGCCCAATTGCTTATTATAAAAGATTGGATTCTTTACGAGGGGTGGCATAAGAGTGGCTGAAACGCTTTCGCAGCAAACGCAACCGACCAATGGGATTGAAGTTGTAGAAACACGCGAATGGCTGGACTCGCTTGACTATGTGCTCTCACACGGCGGAGCCGATCGCGCCGGACGCCTCCTGCAACATCTGGCGCTGCACGCGCGGCGCGAGGCCGGTGTTAATCTGCCATTCTCGGCGACCACACCGTATCAGAATACGATTCCGCCGCGCGACCAATCGCCGTTCCCGGGCAGCCAGGAGATGGAACGCCGCATCAAGAGCCTGGTTCGGTGGAATGCGATGGCGATGGTGGTGCGCGCCAACAAAATTCAGGAGGGCATTGGCGGACATATTTCGACGTTTGCGTCTGCGGCCACGCTTTACGAAGTTGCCTTCAATCATTTTTTTCAGGCTGCGACTGAATCGGGAGACCGCGACATTGTTTATTTTCAGGGGCACGCGGCGCCCGGCATATATGCGCGGGCTTATCTTGAAGGCCGCATCCCTCGCCAAAAGTTGGAAAATTTTCGCCGCGAGCTTAAACCCGGCGGCGGCCTATCGTCTTATCCGCATCCCTGGCTCATGCCCGACTTCTGGGAATTTCCCACCGTCTCGATGGGCTTGGGGCCAATTCAGGCGATCTATCATGCGCGCTTCATCAAGTATCTCGAGAATCGCGGCTTGAAAACTTCGACGGGCGGTAAGGTTTGGGCATTTATGGGCGACGGCGAAATGGACGAACCCGAATCGCTTGGCTCGATTACCCTTGCGTCGCGCGAGCGGCTCGATAATCTGGTTTTCGTCGTCAACTGCAATTTGCAACGGCTCGACGGGCCGGTGCGCGGCAATGGAAAAATTATTCAGGAACTCGAAGCGATTTTCCGCGGAGCCGGCTGGAACGTTATTAAGGTCATTTGGGGCGGCGATTGGGATCCGCTCATCCAGGCCGATCGCGATGGCTTGCTGGTACGCCGCATGGGCGAGATCACCGACGGCCAGTATCAAAAATACTTTGTCGAGAGCGGCGCGTACTTCCGGCAGAATTTTTTCGGCACCGATCCCCGGCTGCTGAAGATGGTCGAGCATCTTTCCGACGAGCAGCTTGCGCGCATGCGGTTGGGGGGCCACGATCCTATCAAGGTTCACGCCGCCTACAGGGCCGCGGTGGACCATACCGGAACGCCGACCATCATTCTTGCCAAGACCATTAAAGGTTACGGGCTCGGTGAAGCCGGCGAAGGCAAGAACATCACCCACCAGCAGAAAAAACTCAACGACGATGAGTTGGAGGTCTTCCGTTCGCGCTTCGGCATCCCGATTCCCGACAATGAACTTCACGATGCACCCTTTTATCGACCCGCCGACGACAGCCCCGAAATTAAATACATGCAGGCGCGCCGCCAACAACTGGGCGGTTACATGCCGGTCCGCAAAGAGCGCGCTGCCCCGCTGAAGCCGCCTGCTGATTCGATCTTCGAAGAGTTCCACAAAGGCACCGAGGGCCGCGATGCCTCTACTACCATGGTCTTCGTCCGCATCCTCTCAAAGCTGCTGCGCGACCCAGAAGTCGGACGCTTCATCGTTCCTGTCGTTCCCGACGAAGCTCGCACCTTCGGCATGGAGGCGCTCTTCCGCCAGGTGGGAATTTATTCGAGCGTCGGCCAGCTCTACGAGCCGGTCGATATGGATACGCTCCTTTATTACAAGGAGGCGAAAAACGGGCAGATTCTTGAAGAAGGCATCACCGAGGCAGGCTCGATGTGCTCGTTTATTGCTGCGGGCACGGCTTATGCCAATCACGGGATCAACACCATCCCGTTTTTTATTTATTACTCGATGTTCGGATTCCAGCGCATTGGCGATTTGATTTGGGCCGCTGCCGATATGCGCTGCCGAGGGTTCCTGATCGGCGGAACTGCCGGCCGCACGACCTTGGCGGGTGAAGGATTGCAGCACCAGGATGGACACAGCCATGTACTCGCGCTTTCTGTGCCCAACTTACTCGCGTATGACCCGGCGTTTGCGTATGAAATCGCCGTCATTATTCAGGATGGCATCCACCGCATGTATGTTAATGGCGAGTCGATCTTCTATTATCTAACGGTCACGAACGAGCCGCTTCACATGCCGGAGATGCCCAGTGAACCCGGCATACGCGAAGGCATCCTGAAAGGTTTATACCGTTACAAAGTCTCGCAGAAGAAAGATGCCAAGCTGCGCGCTCAACTCTTCGGCAGCGGGACGATCATGTTTGAGGTGCTGAAGGCGCACGAGATTTTGGAAAAGAATTATGGAGTAGCCGCGGACGTGTGGAGCGTGACGAGCTACAAGCAGCTCTATCGCGAAGCGAACGACTGCGCACGCTGGAACATGCTGCATCCTACGCAGACGGCGAAGGTGCCGTATGTGACGCAGATACTGCAGGGAGCGCCCGGGCCGTTCGTCGCGGCTTCGGATTATATGAAGGTGCTGCCGGAGAGTCTTGCGCAGTGGATTCCCGGCAAACTGGTTGCGCTCGGAACCGACGGCTTTGGCCGCAGTGAGAATCGGGCGTCGCTGCGTGACTTCTTCGAAGTCGATGCCAAGCATATCGTGCTGGCGACGCTGCACGCGCTGGCTGGCGAAGGGCAGATTGGCGGCGACATTTTGGAAAAAGCGATTCGCGATCTTGGCATCAGCCCGGAAAAACGCAACCCGGCGAGCAGCTAACTTCTTCTCGCGGATTTTCGCGGATGATCTTCTCATGATGAACACGGATTGAGGACAAATTAATAAGGACACATTAATAAGGATGGCGACGGAATTCAAACTCCCCGAACTGGGTGAAAACATCGAAAGCGGCGATCTCGTTCGTCTGCTGATTAAGCCTGGCGCGTCGATCGCTGAGGGCGAGCCGGTGATGGAGCTCGAAACCGACAAGGCGGTCGTCGAAGTTCCATCGTCAGTTACGGGAATCGTTGGAGAAGTGCGCGTCAAAGAGGGCGACAAGCTGCGCGTCGGCCAGGTGATTTTCACCGTCGAACAAGCTGCGGGACAGGCGAAGGCAGCTTCCGCGGGAGTGCCAAGCGCGAGGTCGTCGGCGTCTTCTGAAACCGTTTCCACGCCAAAGCAGAGTGTTGCGACGGCAACCACATCTGGATCCGCGCCCTCTAATCCCCCACCATCCGCGCCTGCGTCAAACGTGTCTCTGAGTTCCGCCGCTGGTTCCTCCTCGGGCGGCAATGGCGCCCGCGAGTTCAGGCTTCCCGAACTCGGCGAGAACATTGATTCTGGCGACCTCGTGCGCCTCATGATCTCGCCCGGCGCGCGAGTTGCCGAAGGGCAGCCGGTGATGGAGCTTGAAACGGACAAGGCCGTTGTCGAGGTTCCGTCGACTGTCAGCGGAGTCATACGCGAAGTCAACGTCAAAGAGGGACAAAAGCTAAAAGTCGGCCAGGTCATCTTCACGCTCGAAGGAGGGGCGACCGTGCCCGTCGAAGCGCGGCGGCGGCATGAGCCGGTCGAGCATATCTCAGGACAGCAGGCTGCGCGCCTCGCCTTCCATCTCGCCATGAAGGCCGAGGGCAAAACGGAAGAACAGGCGCTCCCTCCGGATTTTCCGCAGGAAGCGCAGCCGCAGGCCGCGCCGCCCAAGTTTTCCATGCCCGTGCAACTCGGCAAAGTCGCCGGCACCGAGCATCGCGATCCCGTTCCGGCCGCGCCTCATGTGCGCCGGCTCGCGCGCGAAATTGGAGTCGATATCCATGGCGTACAAGGGAGCGGCCCGGGCGGACGAATCAGCGAAGAAGATGTAAAGCTGCACGCGAAAAACGCGCTTGCCGCGGCAACCGCCGCCGCGCAGTCTCCGCGGGTGGGCTTCGCCGAGCCCGAGCTGCCGGATTTTTCGAAATGGGGAAAAACGGAGCGCGTTTCGATCCGCGGCGTCCGCCGTAAGACTGCCGAACATCTTCGCCAGGCGTGGAATACAATTCCGCACGTAACGCAGCAGGATCGTTCTGACATTACCGAACTCGAGCAACTGCGCGAGCGATTTGCGCCCCGTGCCGAAGAGGCCGGCGGCAAAATGACGGTCACCGCTATTGCGCTCAAAGTCTGCGCGTCGGCGCTAAAAGTCTTTCCGCAATTCAATGCATCTATTGATATGGGGAAAGAAGAAATTATTTACAAGCAGTACATCAACATCGGAGTCGCGGTGGACACCGATCGTGGACTGCTTGTGCCGGTGATTCGCGATGTGGACAAGAAGAACATCGTGGAGCTGGCAGCGGAGATGACCCAGCTTTCGAAAAAAGCGCGCGACCGCAAGCTGACGCCCGCGGAAATGGAAGGCGGCACCTTCACGATTACGAATCTCGGCGGCATCGGTGGCACGGGATTTTCGCCGATCGTCAATCATCCCGAGGTCGCGATTCTTGGGCTGTCCCGCTCGCGCATGGAACCGGAGTGGGTCAACAACAAATTTGAACCGCGCTTGATCTTGCCGCTCTCGCTCTCGTACGATCACCGGTTGATCGACGGTGCCGACGCCGCGCGCTTTTTGCGCTGGATCGCGGAGGCGTTCGAGCAGCCGTTTTTGCTGTCGGTACAGGGATAGCAACCCGTTCTGTGGTCCGTGGCGAGAAGCAAGCCCTTCACCGCTCGGAATGACAAAGATACTTTCATTACAAACGATACTTTAAGGATAAATAACGAAATGTCGGATGCGTCCAATCTTCGCGTAGCAGTGATCGGTGGCGGGCCGGGCGGCTACGCCGCCGCATTCCTGGCCGCCGATCTCGGCATGAAAGTTACCCTCATCGATCCGGAAGTGAACCCCGGCGGTGTTTGCCTCTATCGCGGCTGCATTCCGTCGAAGGCTCTGCTGCACGTCGCCAAGCTGCTTGAAGAAGCGGAGCAGGCCAAGAACTGGGGCATCGAATTCGCCGCGCCGAAAATCGATCTCGCGAAACTTCGCGGATGGAAAGAGGGCGTCGTCAAGAAGCTGACGGGCGGACTTGGCCAGCTTTCGAAACAACACTCGGTGCAGTTTATTCAAGGCAAAGCTGCCTTCGTCAATTCGACCACGCTGAAAGTTACCAAGCCCGGTGGGGAAGAGACGCTCACCTTCGATCGCATCGTGATCGCTACCGGCTCGCGCCCAACTGTCGTGCCCAGCCTGAAAATCGACAGTCCTCGGCTTATGGACTCCAGCGGCGCACTCGATCTCGCCGACATTCCGAAGACGCTGCTTGTTATTGGCGGCGGTTACATCGGGCTTGAACTGGGCACGGTCTACGCGACGCTTGGAACAAAAGTTACGTGCGTTGAAATGCTCTCCGGGCTTCTGCCGGGCGCAGATCGTGATCTTGTTCTGCCGCTGCACAAGCGGCTGGGAAAAATTTTCTCCGCGATCCTGCTCAACACTACAGTCAAGTCGCTCAAAGACGAAAAGACCGGAATCCGCGTCACGCTTGAAGGTCCCGACGTAAAGGAGAAAGAGCAGGTTTTTGACCGCGTGCTGATGTCGGTTGGCCGCCGCCCCAACTCCGAAATTCCCGGCCTCGACAAAACGAAAGTCAAAGTCAACGCCAAAGGATTCATCGAAATCAACGGGCAGCGCCGAACCGCCGACCCCGCGATCTACGCAATCGGCGATGTGGCCGGAGAGCCTATGCTTGCGCACAAAGCGATGCACGAAGGCCGCACTGCCGTCGAGGCCATCGCAGGACACAAAGTTGCATTCGAGCCGAATGCGATTCCCGCAGTCGTTTTTACCGATCCTGAAATTGCGTGGGCTGGCCTCACCGAGACCCAGGCCAAGGAGCAAGGGCGGGAGATTTCCGTTGCTAAGTTTCCCTGGGCGGCATCTGGGCGCGCCGTCACGCTTGACCGCCCTGAAGGCCTCACCAAGCTCATCATCGATCCCAAGACAGAACGCGTACTCGGCGTCGGCATTGTGGGCGTGGGCGCGGGCGATCTGATTGCCGAAGGCGTGCTCGCCATCGAAATGTGCGCGCTTGCAGCCGATATCGGCATGACGATCCATCCACATCCAACGTTGTCGGAGACGATGATGGAGGCGGCGGAAGTTTTCTACGGGCAGGCGACGGATATTTATAGACCGAAGAGGTGAGGTTCGTTTAGTAACGCTTTCGAGTGCTGAGCCATCCTGGCTGCCAGTGAATTGGAGAGAACTTCTTGCGTTGCCGAAGGTCGTGCTCGGACAAGTTAGGGGTCCTTCGACTGTGCGCGATCTCCGCTCCGCTTCAATTGCGCTTCGCTCAGGATGACAGCATCGAGAAGAGCTAAGCGGGAGGAGCGCGGTTGATTCTTGATGGAGCGCGGTCGATTCTAACTTTGGCGAAGATGAAAAAATCCGCGTTCTTATTCTTAGTTCTTATCGCTGCAACGTGCGGCCTTGGGGCGCAGTCCGTGACCGGCCTGCTCACGGGCACGAGCGCCCAGAACTCGCCGTCCAAATCCGCCGATCCGCTCGGCCGCGACACGCCGTCCGGCACGGTCCTTGGCTTTCTTCAAACCGCGCAATCGGGAAAATATCAGGCTGCGGCTGACTATCTGCAGATGAGCGCCGCACACCGCCAGACGCAAGGCAGCGAGGTCGCTACAAAACTTAAATTCCTGATGGATCGCGCCTTCGTCGGCAGCCTGCGCAGCATCAGTTCGAGAGCCGAGGGCAATCCCGACAACGGCGGCGCGGATCAGCAAACCGTCGGTGTATTCTCTATCGGCAACGAGAGCGCCGAGAACGACGTGCCCGTTATGCTCGTTCGCGTCGCCGATCCTAACAATCCGAACGGCAAGATCTGGCTTTTCTCGGCTGCCACGCTCAGCAAGGTTCCCGATCTTTACGATACCGTCGAGGCGCATAAAGTCGAAAGCAAACTTCCGCAGAGCCTGGTCAAGAATACTTTTCAGGGAATGCCGCTGTGGCAGTGGCTTGCGCTCTTGATCGCCGTCCCGGTTGCCGTCATAGCAGGCTGGGCGGTTGTTCTTTTTCTTGCGATTCCGCGGCGTCTTTATCTCAAGTACAAAAAGCGCCCTGACCTTCATTCTTATCGCCGCGTTTCCATGCCACTTCTTCTTTGCTTTGCGGCGATCGCGCATCGCATCATTGCGCACTACTTCGGGCTTCCGCTGCTCATTCGCTTTTACTATGGCCGCACCATCGGAGTCCTCTTCTGCATCGGGCTTTTCTGGTTTTTGCTACGCGTGACCGGCGTCGCCATGCAGCGGCTTCGCATGCACGCCATCGGCATCGGACGCCGCGGCACCGGAACGCTGATGGTTCTGGGCGAGCGCCTGCTGGCCGCGCTGGTCGTGGTAATGGGCATGCTCTCCGTGCTCGCGATTCTTGGCTTCAATCTGACGACCGTGCTCGCCGGACTTGGCATTGGCGGCATCGCCATCGCCTTCGCGGCGCAGAAGACTCTGGAAAACCTCTTTGGCGGAATCTCCGTGCTGGCCGACGAAGTGATTCGGGTCGGCGATTTTTGCAACTTCGGCACCAGGGTCGGAACGGTGGAGGATATCAGCCTCCGCTCCACGCGAATTCGCACCCTGGATCGCACCGTGCTTTCCATCCCTAACGGCTCGCTGGCGACGATGAATATCGAAAACTTCGCCTCCCGCGACAAGATTCTGTTTAACCCGACGCTCGGCGTGCGTTACGAAACCACGGCTGACCAAATACGATTTCTGCTGGCGGCGCTTCGCCGGTTGTTGTACGAGCATCCGAAAGTGGAAACCGACAGCGCCCGTATCCGCTTCGCCAGTTTTGATGCGAGCGGCCTTAACCTCGAAATCTTCGCCTACATCCTCACCAGTGATATGGGCGAATTTACTGCCATCCGCGAGGATATTCTTCTGCGCGTCATGGAAATCGTGGGCAACTCCGGAACCGGCTTCGCCTTCCCGTCGCAAACTCTCTATATGGCGCGGGACTCTGGACTCGATCCGGAGCGAACCGCCGCCGCGGAAAACCAAGTCAAACAATGGCGCGACCAGAAGCAACTGCCATTTCCCGACTTCGCGCCCACCGACAAGGCTGCTATTCGCGATTCGATGCCTTATCCTCCGCCCGACTCAGCGGTTGCCAAGAAGCAAGCCTGAAAGTCGAGGCGGGGCAAACCCGGCGAGGACGTGCACTAGGGTGTGTGGACTGCTCTTCCCTCCTGTACCGCTTACTTATGTAACTTGCGGGCTTGCACCATCGTTCCTAGCATATGAGAGCCATGCCTCTCGCTCTTTTGCTATCGCCCGACGATCAGGCCGTCAGTGCCATCACATCCGTGCTCGAAGAAATGTCTGTCTCTTGTGAGCGCCCGCTCGATGGCGCCTCTGCCGCGCAGAAACTGAATTCCAATCGCTTCGATCTCGTGCTGGTCGATTGCGAGAACCTTGCCGCCGCCAAGCTCATCTTTGATGTCTGCCGCAATCGCAAAGGCGGTGGCCGCCCCGTGCCGGTCGCCGTGGTCGATGGCCGCGCCGGTCTCCCCACTGCTTTTCGTCTGGGCGCGGAACTGATTTTGACCAAGCCGGTGGCGAAAGATCAGGCTCGCATTACGATCCGCACCGCCATCAGCCGGGTAAAGAAAGAAGACTCTTTGCAGACGGAGGATGCTTCCACCCAGAATGCGCAAACCGCGACCAGTGCTGGCATTCCGGAAGGTGTGATCGGGAAGAGTGCAGACTTTCCGGGCGATGCATCCGATCGGGGCGCATCGCAAGAACGCGCGTTGGCGGCATCCGCGGCCGCCGGTCCTTCTCTGACCTCATTCTCCGATCCCGTTGCTTTTTCTGCCGCATCAAGTGCGTCTGCGCCACCTGCGTCAATGACGATGAGCACTGCGGCGGCTGAGCCCGAAGTGGTCGAGGCCGATTCCGCGCGCCAAAGCGGCTTCACGTCCACCGCTGGCACGACATCGGAGACAGACGAATCGCATACTGTGACGTCCACGGCGCCTCGAACGTTGTCTCAAGCGTCGGCTCGAGCAGCGTCTCGAACTTCCGCAAAGGATGCCGTGCCCGCCCAGCCGGTAGAGTCAAAACCAACTCCCGATGCAAAGGCAACCGTCGCCGAAAAATCTCCTGCTCAGAGCGAAGTCAAGGCGGAGGCTAAGTCTCCGGTCGTCGTTCCATCCGACCCAGGCCCCGAAGAAAAGCTAACCTCGAGTGACCTGAAAAGTGAAAAGCGAGACCAGAAGCAAGGTCAGAAGTCGCATGGCTTGCTCGTTACCCTTCTAGTGCTCTTGGTGGCATGCGGTGGTTTTTACGCTGCCTGGACGTACGAACCCGGATTCCAGGCGCTCACCAAATCGCAAATTAATCATCTTCTTGTCGTGCTCGGAATCGCTCCGCAACCTCAACAGCACCAGGATTTTGTCCCGCTAAAGCCAGCTGTTCAAGGCTCCAAACCGAGCCCCGGAATTCCTGTTCCAACCATCGCCCCCGATGCGGTTCAGCCCTCTCAGACAACCGCGGGCGAACCGAATGCGCCGGGCGCGACTTCTACGCCGGCTTCGAGTTCACCAACTTCGACTGCGCTGCCTTCTCCAAACTCAGGCGCGCCGGCCGCAGCGTCACCCTTTACCACTATCGACGTACAGCCATCTTCAAATCGACCCAAGTCCGGAGTGACTCGCATCGAACTCCCTCCGAATGCAGTGGAACATCCGGCGGCAACCTCCGGTGCAAAAGCCGCGCCCAAATCGCCGCCGCCTCAGCGCTAATCGGTAACCTGGTGACGTTCGGCTCAGTCCAATTTCCCGCACGATCACCAAAAATCGCGTGTTCCCTGATTACGCCCGTAACTTGCCGCTGTTTAAGAGCCTGCCTACGATTGGCTCATCATGGGTTACCAAGCCTTACTTTTCTGCACTGATGAGAAACTTGCCCGGGTGGTAAGCCAACTTTTCAGCGAACTCGAATTCGCTGTCTCGCCCGTCAGCGATCCGTTCGCCGCGGTGAAAAATCTCCTGGCGCAGCACTACGACGCAGTCGTCATCGACTGCGAAAATGAGCAAAGCGCGTCTCTGATGATCAAAAGTGCGCGCAACTCCACATTCAATCAAGGTTCCCTGGCCATTGGACTCGTGGAAGGACAGGCAGGTGTCGCGAAGGCTTATCGCATGGGCGCGAACCTGGTTCTGACCAAGCCCATCAATGTCGAGGCGGCCAAGGGAACGTTGCGCGTGGCGCGCGGATTATTGCGTAAAGGCACTGAAACTACGACCGGGCATCAGGGTGCCATTACGTCCGGCTCGGCAGACGCGCATGCTCCCGGTTCTTCGTTCGCATCAACCAACCACGGCGTCGGAGCAAGTTCCGCGGCGAGCGCATCGAGCGCTTCGGGCGCGGCCTCTCAATACCGATCCGGGGAAAATTCTTCTGAGACCAGCACGCCGGCAGCGCCTTACCCGGCATTCGCTAAAAGCGAGCCAATGCCGGCCCTTACTCCCGCGGTACCGATGAAGCCGTGGACTTCAATCGGTAGCACGGTTCCCGTCGCCCACGTGCCAGCCGCGGCCGCACAAATGAATCTTCCGCAACCGTGGGCAAGACCGGAAGCGCCGGAAACGGTTGCAGCCAAAATCGAGCCGCCCAAGCCGGCCGCAACGCCCATCGTCAACGCTCAGACCAGATCTCACAGCGCAGCTGCGGCGCCAGCTCCGGCGAAAATAGCAACGCCACCGCAAGAACCCGCATACGAAGAAGAGCAGGACGAATTCGCGGACGATGCTTTCCTGTCGCGGGCAAATTTCCCCGCCAGCGGGGCCACAATACAGAGTCCGTCTTTCTCGATGGAGACTGAGCATGGCGGCGGGTCCGGAGGCAGCCAAAAGATTCTCATCGGCGTGATTGCAGTTTTGTTGGTCATCGGCGGCTATTTTGGCTGGCTCAAGTTCGGCCAATCGGATCCGGCTCCAGCTCCAGTTGCGACCGCGCCACAAGCGCCGCCAGTGAGCGAGCCAAGCCGTCCGGCGGCCACTTCGGCGCAAACATTGCCCCCCGCCACCAACTATTCGAGCGCGGCCGCTACCCCTTCCAGCCACACGGATTCATTGCCGCAGGCAGGCCATTCGCCGATTAGCGCATCTCCTACAGCACAAACTTCCTCGCCGCGGAATCCGGCAGCTCAGACTTCGACGAAAGCGGCCGTGTCCAGTTCATCTGGCACAACTCAAACTGCTGCTCTTTTCGAATCGACGGGCACAAAGGCGGCGCCCACTCCAATCCTGGTAAAGCCGGGGACCAGCTTGCCAACTCACGCCCAAACCCAAAATCAAACGGAGCAGGCCTCGGCTCAGCCTCCAAGCCCGCTCGGCGTCGCCGCCCCTGCCAATAGCGAATTGAAAGGTGTGCTTGCTTCCGCTCCGGCCCCAGCCAGGCCTTCTCTCGCGAGGATCAGACTCTCACAAGGAGTATCGCAGGGACTTCTCATTAAGCGCGTGGAACCGGAGTATCCGCGAAATGCGCTGGCGACCCATACCCAAGGCGTGGTGCAGATCGAAGCTACGGTCGACAAGGAAGGCCATGTCGTAAATCCGAAAGTGCTGAGCGGACCTTTTCTGCTCGCGCCCGCTGCCCTTGAGGCTGTGCGGCAATGGAGATATAAACCGTATTATCTCGACGGCGAGCCGGTCGAGGTTCAGACGCAGATCACCATCAACTTCAAAGTTCAGTAGGTTGCTGAAGAATTCTTTGCGGGGACGCGGCGTGGAGCGGTCCCCAATTCCTTTCTGAAATCCGATCTTGTCTAAGAGACCGTATAACAATCTGGTCCTGAGTATTCGTTTGTCCACCTCTTGTCACCTCGCTCTCAATAGGCGGTGCTGCGGGTGCCGCCGCCACGACAGCCGGTTCTACGTTCGAATTCTTGTAGAAATGTGACTCCCATCACTGCTCCCGGCGTCCGGAAGATGCAGCATAGGCGGATACATCAGCGTCCTCAGAAATGGAGCCAGAGCCGTGTCTTCCGAATTTGTGCGTGCGAGGTTGAGTGAGGAGCTGGAGCAGGCTCTTCGGCCGATGATGACGGCCCGCGTTTTTTCCAAAGGAGCGACACTCTATCGCGAGGGGACGTTTGCCGCTGGGATCTATCTTGTGGAAACGGGTGCCGTTCGCGTGCTCTTGCCAGCTCCCGACCGTCTAAGCCAGTTGCTCGAAGTTGCGCGTCCGGGAACGATTCTCGGGCTGAGCGAGAGCCTGTCCGGAGAGCGCTACCGCGTAACGGTGGAAGCCGAGGAGCAGACGACCGCCGCGTTTGTGGTGAACAAAAGCTTTACGGAACTGCTTAACGGCAACCAGGAATTTTGCATGCAGGTCGTGCGGCTGTTGAGCGAGAACCTGCACGGACTCTATCATCTTTTCCGGAGTGTGAGCGCCCATCCGGGGCGTCCGCGGAGGCGCGCATTGAATGAGACGTTGAATTGATGGTTCGTCAGCCCTGAAGGGCAGCCCATTCGGCGGCGGGCTACTCCCGCTCCAGCGTCTCATCGATCACAACCTTGCCGTCTTTCTCGACATTGATGACTTTATGCACCGGTTTAAAGCCAGTCAGGGTGATGTCGATGACATAATTTCCCGGCCCCATCATGACCTCCATGGGCGACATCTTGTCCATGATGCGCTGGTTGATTACCACCTGCGCGCCTTTCGGCTTGGTGTGGATGCTGACTGTGCCCATGCCCTCTGTGCTCTCGCCGCCAAAGAGCTTCTTAAACCGGCCTACACTCCGGATCGCGTCCGAATCTCCTAACGCCCTGAGCTTGGGCGCGTACTGGAAGTTCTGCCCCGGCCCGAGATCGGCAGTAGCTGTCTCATCGAGGTAGTCTTGTTTTTTCAGGACGACCGTGTGTGCTCCTTTTTCTACCGCGAATTGAGCCGGCGTCACTTTGTGGGTCGCCTTGCCGTCCAGCGTGATATCCGCGCCTGCCGGCGTGCTGCTCACCACAACCAGCGCATTGACCGGCGAAAGATGGAGCACGACTGACGTTTTACCGCCCGAAACAACGTCCATTGACCTGACTTCCTGCGAATATCCTGACTTGCTCGCCGACAGAAAATGCTTGCCGGGGGCAAGGCCGGTCACGGTGAACGGCGTGACCCACGACGGGTTGCTTTTTCCATCGAGTTCGAATTGCACGCCCTGTGGGCTCGAATCGATCAGTGCCATGCCGGGGATGACAACCGGCGCCGGAGGCGGGGCGGTCCGGTTTCTCGCGGCGTGCCTGGGCACCCGCCGCACCGTCAAATTCGGTTGCGCTTCGGTAACCGGCGGCGCAGGAACTTCCACCGGCGCCACTTGTTGCACGGGAGCGGTAGCTGGTGCAGGTGGCACGCTCTCCGTCTTCACCGCTCGTGGAGCCGCCGTCAATCCATCATCTTCCGTCCGCACATGGAAGAACATGGCAATGGCTATGACCAGGATTACCGCGATCGCGCCCAGGATCGAAAACAGGAGCAGGCGCGGCGGAACGGTCGAGACTTCTTTCATCGCTTTCTGTGCGAGTTCGCGCGGCTGAATTTTTGGCTTCTCGTCTTTCCTCTTCGTGGAAAGCCGCGCGGAAATTGTCGGCGGAAACGCCGGCGGAGCCATCGGTTCCGGCTCGGGCGTAGGCTTCGTCTCGAACACAGGCTCTTTCAACGGAGGCAATTCATCCATTTCAGAGAAGGTCAGACCCGAGCGCCCTGAGTCCGGCCGCGACTGCGCCATCATGGGATCGACGGAAGCGCCGCTCGCTTGCGCATTCTCTTCTTGAGGAGGCGCCGCTGCGGACATAACCGCGCGCGGCCTACCGGCGCTCGCTTCATAGGAGTGATTGACGGAGGTGTCTGCCTGCAAGGGTGCCGACGTAGAACTCGCCGCTGCTCCCGCTCGAGCTGCCGCCGCTTTCGTTCCCGGATTCGACGAAGACGCCATCGCAACCGGTTTTGGCAGACCCGTCCCCGCCACCGACGCTGTTCCGCCCGCACTTGCAGCGGAGGTCACAAATTTCATCGACGCCGCGGCTTTGGCCGCCGCATCCGGCTTCACGCTGGCAACTTTCTTCGGAGCCTCTGCCGGCGCCTTACTTTCGGGTTCCTTACACTCTTCCAGATCCGCAACCAGTTCGCGCGCGTTTGCATAACGATCCGCGGGATCTTTCGCCAACGCCTTCATGATCACCGACACCACGCCCGGCTGCATCTTTCCGTTCATCGCCACCGGTTCGGGCGGAATCTCGTTTTCGATCTGCTCGACCAGCGCAACCGGATCCTCCGCAGCGAAGGCCTTCCGCCCCGCGACCATCTCATAAAGGATGGTGCCCAGTGTGAACAGGTTCGACCGCTGATCCATCGCCTCGCCACGTATCTGCTCCGGCGAACAATATGGCATCAGCCGGCCCAATCCATTGCCGGCCTCGGCGCTAATCAGGCTCATGTTTGAGATACCGTAGCCCGTGATTTTTACCAGCCCATCCCACTGCACCACGATCTTGTCCGGTTCGAGCGACGAGTGCACAACTCCCAGCTTCGCCGCGGCATCGAGCGCGGCGCAAACCTGGCGCGCGATGTCCAGCAGATCCCAGATCGAAAAGCCTTCGTTCCGCGCCAGCATGGTCGCCACGCTCTTGCCCTGGAGGTATTCCATGGCCGCGCAGAATTGGCCGTCGATCTCGCCTGCGCCGTAGAGCTGCGCAATATTCTGGCCCGCCAGTGCCTGTGCGAGTTCGCCCTCGGCCTCAAGCGTCTTCACAAACTCGGCCGCGCGGTCCCCCAGCGGCGCTAGACGCTGTGTCTTGAGCGCCACCACCTGATTACTCTGCGTGTCGAGCGCCTTGTAGATCAAGGCGGTTTCAGATTTCGAGATCTCGTTCTGAACGTCGAATCGGCCGAACATCGTTGCCATTGCAGTAGCCTCGCGGGGGCTCGCCGGAGTGGCCAGTCGAACAGACTTGTGCACTTCCAGGCGTTACTTCACCCAGTAATGGTTTGGCTGAGGTCTTCAGGGAGGAGCCGAATCTAGGATAGCGTTATGTGCCCTACGGCTGGGAGTTACGAAAGTGAATAGCAAAATGCAGTGTTTCGCCGCGAAGTGACCTCGCCAAGCCTTTGCTGATAAGCCATTTCCGGGCCCGCGGACCGCCGAGGTTACCTCTTCAATTATTGGGCTAATACCTGGGATGCGGCAGAGCGCCGGGGCGCTACGCGATCCGGTTCACTTCTCTCGATGCACAGAGACCGGTCCACCCGTAAAGTGCCGCGGCTCCTCTGGGATGGCTAACGATCGGCGGCACGTTACGAATTCAGACATCGCTTCGAAACATAGACATGGAATGCCAGTCTGCCCATCCAACACCGAACACTCCGACTCTGTCTAGTCCGCTCGTAAAGGACCTGCGAAAACGGCGCCCCGCAGTTGTCACACCGCAACCGCTGTTCTATCCTCAAAGAATAACGTGATTAGCCGTCCGATACAGTTGCGGTATCGCTAAAGAACGGAGCCCACGGAGTTCTGCGCTGGCATGACCTTAACCCGCTTTGTCACAAAGAGCGCCTTTCGCAACAAACGGCGAAGCATCCTGACTGTGCTGAGCATCACCTTCTCGCTTCTGCTGCTCACCATCATGATGACAGTCTGGCACGCCTTCTACATGGATACCGTCAGCACTGAATCTGCCGAGCGCCTTATTACCCGGCACCGCGTGTCACTCACTGAATCCATGCCCGCGTATTATCGCGAGAAAATCCGCGCCCTCCCGGGAGTTGTGGCCGTCACCCCGAACAACTGGTTTGGCGGCATATATAAGGATCAAAAGCCGGAGAATATGTTCGCCCAGTTCGGCACCGATCCGGCCGAATTTCTTAAGGTCTACACGGATTTTCAGTTGCCCGCCGATCAAATCGCGGCGTGGCAACACGACCGTGCCGGAGCCATCGTCGACGTTAATCTTGCCAAAAAGCATGGTTGGAAAATTGGCGATCGCATTACGCTCCAGGGCACGATCTATCCCATGAACCTCGAGTTGACGATTCGCGGCATTTACACTGCCCCCGTCGACACCGAATCGGTCTACTTCAATCAGACCTATGTCGAGGAGGCCATCCCGTTCGCCAAAGGCCGAGCCGGAATCTTTGCCATTCTCGCCGACTCTCCCGGTGATGTCCCAAAGATCGCCTCCGCCGTCGATGCGATGTTTCATAACTCTCCCGAGCCTACGAAAACGGAGAGTGAAAAAGCATTTCAATTGAGTTTCATCAACAGCATCGGCAATGTGAAGGCTTTTATTCTGAGCATCTGCTTCGCGGTGGTTTTCGCTACTCTGCTCGTCTCCGCCAATACCATGGCCATGTCGATCCGCGAACGCACGCGGGAAGTTGCCGTGCTCAAAACTCTGGGCTTTACAAGACAGTCGATTCTGCGCCTCTATCTCGGGGAAGCCGTGACCGTCGCTTTGATCGGCGGCGCAGCCGGATGCCTGCTCGCCCTCGCTGTAATCTCGGTTTTGAAACATGCGCCCGGTATGAGCTTTTTCCTCTCCGGACTGAAAGTCACGCCGCCGACCCTCATTCTCTCGCTCTTTGTCGCCGGCATGGTGGGATTGCTGAGCGCCATTTTCCCCGCATATCACGCGGCCAAAATCAATATCGTGGAGGGCCTGCGCTACATTGGTTAACTGGGCTGACCGACGGCACTAGTAGTTAACCGAGGAAACGAGCGAATCAAACCCCATGGCCATCCCCATCAGTTACAACATTCGCAACCTGAAACTGCGCAAAGGTCTCACCATTATGACCGCGCTCGGCATCGCGCTCACCGTGACCACCGCGGTTTTTCTGATGGCCCTGCTCGCCGGACTCAACAAAGCTTTCATGACCAGTGGCGACGCACTCAACGTTCTGGTCATGCGCAAAGGCTCGACCGCCGAGCTTTCCGGAGGCTTCGACGCGAATCTTTTCCCCATTCTCAAAACTCTGCCCGGTATCGCGACCGATTCTCAGGGTCAACCTCTCGCCTCCGGGGAATGGGTCGTGGTCGTCGTCCTTCCGCGCAAAGACGGAACGGGCGATGTAAACGTCTCGGTCCGCGGCCTGATGCCGGCCGGAGTTGAGTTGCGTCAGGAAGAGAAAAACAGCCACGGCCAGCCTGAACTGAAGCTAGTAGAAGGCCGCTGGTTCAACACCGGCCAGCGCGAAGTCGTCGTCGGCAAATCGATCCACGACCGCTTCGCTGGCGCCAACGTCGGCGATGCCATGGACTTCGCCAAAGGCAAGTGGAAAGTAGTCGGCATTTTCGACGACGGAGGCACCGCCTACGATTCGGAAATCTGGGGCGATGTAAATCAGATTGCCGCCGACTTCGATCGCCAGGGCGGCTATGCATCCGTTTATCTGCGCGCCACCGATCCCGTCGCCGCCGATGCGCTCGTGCACCGCGTCTCCGATGATCAGCGCCTCAAGCTCGAAGGTACGTTGGAAACGGAATATTACGCAAAGCAAACCAGCTCCGGCGGCGCCATCAAGTTCATCGGGATCGTAGTCGCTATCATCATGGCCATCGGCTCGAGCTTCGCGGCCATGAATACCATGTACGCGGCCGTCGCCTATCGCTCGCGCGAAATCGCTACCCTGCGCATCATCGGTTTTTCGCGCCCCAGCATCCTGACATCGTTCGTCATCGAGGCCCTCCTGCTTTCACTTCTCGGAGCGCTGGTCGGCATCATCCTTATTTTGCCGTTCAACGGCATGACCACCGGAATCGGCAACTCGCTGACCTTCAGCGAAACAGTATTCAGTTTGCAGCTGACATGGAGAGTTGTAATTATTGCTGTGGTCTTCGCCCTCGTGATGGGCCTGGCTGGAGGATTCGCGCCAGCCTGGCAAGCGGCCAGGCAGGATATATTGACATCATTGCGCGCGTAACTGTGTGGCGCTGCGCTTTAGAATCGATTCGATAGGCGATAAGGCCAGAAGAATGACAGTCGCAATCGTTTTGGACCCAGGATATCCGGAACTGGAGTCGCTGGCGGAACAGATGCCGATTTGGGTGATTAATAGCACACACCATAGATCTACAGCTGAGCGCTGGTGGCAATTAAGAGGTTGTGCGGACGCGTCCCAGGGAATAACAGTTTTCAAAATAACGGATGAGAAAGATGCCGAGGGCAACTGCATAAACATTATCGGCGAGGTGGATTTGCATCACGGTATCTATTCGTCCGGAAAGCCGGTCTCAGCAGTTAGGGTAATTGGAGTGCGACTTTCGGACGCGATGCGTGAAGAATTTGGGCGCTACGGGCTCGTCAGTTTTGAACCGACACTAGAGGGTTTTGTTGCTAGGACTCAAGAAGTCTGATTCTGCGATCCCCGCGTCGTTAGACTTGGACAACCGATATATTGGTGGCACCCATTACAGAATGCCGATTGACACCCAACACGACGATCTGCAAAGCCTTCGCATCGATCACACTCTACGCGGCGGAGGAGGAGAGCCTCCCGCATGGTCGCGTCGCATCATCGTCGCCGGCATCGCACTTGTTGTTCTGCTCGGCATCGTCGCGCTCACCTACCGAGTCCTGGCTTCCAATACGGCAGAAGTCGAAGTCGTCCGCGCCACCGCCGAAACCGGCAACACCGCCGGCGCAACAGTGTTGTCCGCCAGCGGATACGTCGTCGCGCACCACAAGATCAGCGTGAACTCGAAGGTCACCGGCCGTGTCGCCTGGATCGGCGTTGAAAAAGGCGACAAGGTTAAACAAGGTCAGGTTCTGGTCCGCCTGGAAGACGAAGAATTCCGTGCCTTGTACGAGCAGGCTCGCGGCGAATGGGAAAGCGCTAAAGCACGCCTGGCCGAAGCCGAGCATGGCTCTCGCCCCCAGGAGATTCAACAGGCCGATCAGAATCTCGCAGAAGCGCGCGCCACGGCGGCAAATGACAAGATCACTCTCGACCGCACCCACGATCTGTTCGCGCAGGGCGTAGTCTCGAAGCAAAATCTCGACGACGCGCAAGCGAAGTATGATGCCGATCGGCATCGTGCCGATTCGCTCGAAGAAGCTTATAGCCTCTCCAAGCTCGGCCCGCGCTCCGAGGAAATCGATCGCGCCCTCGCCGACGTCCAGACGGCCAAGGGGCAGATGGACTACGCCAAGTCGCAACTCGATGCAACCCTGATTCGCGCTCCCGTGAGCGGCACGATTCTGGAACGCACCGCCGAGAAAGGCGAACTCGTAACGTCACAGTTTGCCAGCGGTGCCGAGGGAGGTCCCCGCGGCGCGGTGGTGGACCTGGCGGACCTGAACGACATTCAAGTTGAACTCGACATCGCGCAAGACGATTTCGCCAAGCTCTCGCCGCATCAAGAGGGGATCGTCACCCTTGACGCATATAAGGACCGCTCCTACAAAGGCGTGATCGCCGAAATATCGCCCGAGGCCAATCGCCAAAAAGCGACGGTGCAGGTCAAGGTGCAAATCCTTCATCCCGACTCCTACCTGCGCCCGGAAATGAATGCGACCGTCCGGTTCATAGCCCCGGCAAATAAAGACGACAAGACCGCCAGGGAATCCTACGTCTTCGTTCCCACCGCTGCGGTTCGCGATAAGGATGGAACAAAGTACGTTCTGATCGCGTTCAACGGTAAGGCCCTCCGCCGCGACGTTCATGTCAAAGGAGAGCGCTCGGGAGGCTATCTGGTCGATTCGCTGGTCGGCGGAGAAAATGTAATCACAACCGCGCCCGCAAATTTGGAAGACGGGCAAAAAATTCGTATTAAGGGGCAATCATGAGCGTAGCGTCCATTCCCGTGCAGCCCGCGGTCGCCGGCAAGGTTGTACAGGCGCGCGGCGTGAGTAAAATCTTCAAGCGCGACGCCTTCCAGGTGACCGCGCTTGACAACGTCTCCCTCGATATCGCCGCCGGAGAATTTCTCGCGCTCATGGGTCCGTCCGGCTCCGGCAAAACAACTCTGCTTAATATGATCGCCGCCATCGATCGCCCGACCGCCGGCGACCTGCTCGTGATGTGCGAAAATATTTTCGACCTCAACGACAGCCAGTCCGCCCACTGGCGCAACACGCACGTCGGCTACGTTTTTCAGACTTTCAATCTGATTCCCGTTCTCACCGCTTTTGAAAATGTCGAACTACCTCTGCTCCTGACAAAGATGACTCCGCAACAGCGTCGCGATCATGTAATGACTGCCCTGAAACTGGTAGGTCTCGAAGACCGCGTCAACCATCTTCCCAAACAGCTCAGCGGAGGCCAGGAGCAGCGCGTAGCCATCGCCCGCGCCATCGTCAGCGATCCCACTCTCATCCTCGCCGACGAGCCGACCGGCGATCTGGACAGTAACTCGGCCACGGAAATCCTGGAGATTTTGAAAAGGTTGAACGAAGGCTTCCACAAGACCATCATCATGGTCACCCACGATCCGCATGCCGCGGAGTACGCGCATGTAACCAGGCATCTCGAAAAGGGACGATTGCTTCCAGCTTAGAGACAAACCCGTCTGCAAGTCGGTTTCATTTCGTGCACGGCTTTTGCATGGCAGCCGTGGCCGATTCGGGCTTGGGCAATGCATCCATCTCGTGCTCGATCCACTCCAATTGCTTGCTGCCATCCAGAGCCGCATCGTACTCTTTTTCGGTTTTGTAAATGGCGACTGTCGTTCCCGGCGGCGCCGCGGCCCTCAGTCTTTCTTTGCAAGCATCCGGCGTCGTCCGGTCATAGCCTGTCTGTTGCAGGCGGAATTTCTTCGCCTGAATCTTAGGCAGCCACTCGACCGGATCGAGCATAGCCACGTTCTTCAGAAATTCAGGCTTCACATAATTCGCCCGTTCTTCCTCCGGCACAAACGCCGATGTTGCCATCCACATCGGCCAATCGCCCCAAGGGTCAACGGCATCCAGCGTCTTGATGCGCGGATCGACGGCCGATGTAAGAATTGCGATGGTTGACCCCGATCCTTGCGTGAACATGCCAACCCGGCTCATGTCAAGATCGCCGCGCGACGCCAGGTAATCCAGCACCTCCCGCACATCGTGCGCCGAGGTCGCGAGGCACTCCTGTAGATCGCTCACAAACCACTCTCTCATTGGCCGGTCGTGATAGCGATGCCCAGTGAGCGCCGAAACAAACCCCACCGCGGCAAAACCGTCTTTGGTGACCGCAGCCTGGTATCTTTCATCTTTGAAAATGTCGGTCGTGGAGGGATAACCGTAAAGATAGATAATCACCGGAGGCTTCTTGATCCCATCCGGCTTCATCACGTAAAGATCGATCGGATCTCCCCATCGCCATTGCACGCGTACGAAATCGACCGTGTACTTTCCCTGATCATTTGAATAACCGATTAGCGGCCGTACCGGCCTCAAGTTGCTCGTGGTTAGCGCAGCCGTAGTCCAGTCTTCGTGTACGCCTACAAAGCGCTTATCGGATGGATCGGCAATCGGCGGCGACGCTGGCTCCAGTTGACCTATGCTGATTCCGCTGAGAGATATAAGAACTACACCAATGGCAACTACCCTTAGAAAGCCAAAAACGCCAACTCCTCGCATGAACCTTCCCCCAAGCTCGAAATCCTTAATTTCAACAATTTCAACATAGAAATATTGCTATCACGTAAAAAAGCGGGCCGTGACGAACGGCCCGCTTTCTGGAAATGACGGATTCGAATCGATCCGAATCCGTCGACTAAGTTATCGAACTGCGCAGCCTGCGGGCGCGCTTTGTACCAGCTGTAATGCCAAGCTTGCGCTGGGCTGAATACAGCCGCCCATGTCGCCGCCCGCTTCTGTTTTGCCAGTGTTCACCGGCGCTTTTCCGATTGCGGCGCCACTGCCATCAACCTGCTGATAGTGCGAACGGAGAATCGTAATCCCTGGATCCGTGAACTTGCTGCCATTGATGATAATGTTCTTTACAGGAAGCGCGGGGATGTAGTCCGGAGTTGTGGTGATCACATACGACTGAGAATCCTTGATCACTGCCTCCGCGGCGGCGAGCGCGGCTCCCGTGCTTACGACGCGCAGAAGTGACCAGGCACGATAAGCTCCACTCCGCACGTTCGGGAACGACAATCCTCCGGCCCAGATCTCCGTTTCAGGGCAGGGAAACGAACCGCAAGGTGTGTCTTTCGCGCCAGGTATTCCACCGGGACCATACGCTGTGGGTTGTCCGGCATCAAAGGCTGTTCCGCCGCCGTTGTAGTACGTCGAGAAGATCCCGTCCGTACCATCCAGCGTGGTATAGCCGTAGCTGCCGCTGCTAGCGATGCTGCTGACGTTCCCATAGCTGAAGAACGTATAGGTGATACCGTCAACGCCATTATTGTGCACTGAGTTCAAGACCGACTTGATGACTTCGCCGGTCCCGATCCCGCGCCAACGGCCGCCGTTGCCATCCGACGAGGGGCAACCAACGCTGCTGCCGGTGAGAGGATTCGCGCCCTGGACTTTGTTCTCCTGGCTAATGCCGAGCACACCTCCGCCAACGACGGGACGACGGAAAACACTGGCTTCCGTAGTATTCATCGTGCCGGAAAGAGGCTCACGCAGGTAAACCGCGATTCCGGCATTGCTCAAACCGAACGCGCTGGCATCGCATTTGTTGCCCGAGAAAGCAGTTTGGGCCTCGGAGTCTGTGACATCGGTCAGCCCCGAAAGCTGGCCGCCGTTGCGTGAATAGACAAATACGATTGGATCGACGCCCACAGAGTACGTTGTGTATTTCGGTACCGTGGAGCCGGTGAAGGGGTCTTTTCCCGAAAGAGCGAACGCCAGAACGTTGGCCGTCGAAGTGCTTCCCGGATAGCCGCTCTGGATCGCATTCCCCACCAGGGCATTCTTGTTGGCGCCAAATGCCGGACACACGCCCGGGGCGTTGTTGTTGTTATAGCCTAGACCGTCGGTTCCGTCTCCTCCGCCGACTGACCCACTGCCGAGCAGCGAGTTCGTGCGGCACGTGGACCAGAGTGAATCTTCGGGACGAATGTCGGTGGCGGCTACGTTAACCGATACCGTGCCTCCAGTGAAAAGTGCCTGCACGGATGACGGCGGCGTTTTATCTGTTGAGCCGTCCGGCCATACCGTGATTGAATTGGCAGCGCTCGGAAACGGATTTGCGCCCACGTTGCACGCGGGATTCGCGAAGTAACAGCGATTTCCCACCCCCGAATCTACCTTGATGAACCCCCACACGTTTGGAGGGTTGGCGCTGTCCCAAACAATCCACATACCGCCCGTGTCGACGTTGGAGGTAAGACCGACGCGAGCGGGACGCGTGTCGGTTAGGTTAAAGGAGCCGGCGGTGTAGTGGGAGCAGGGTGCGACTGCACCCTTTACGCACGCACCATTGTTATAGGTTCCCAGGGCCAACGTTTGCCACTGCGCCGAGGAACCGGCAAACATCACCTTCACTTTTTGTGCCTGTGCTTGAGTCCCTAGACCCACAATCGCGGTGACAACGACGCCCGCGAGCAGTACTTTAATTCGCGACATTAGATTCTCCTTTTCAATTTCCGTCTCGAAGAACATACCCATGAATACGCGTGGCGTTGCGCCACACGCGGACCAAAAACGCTTTCTTGTCGAGCACGATGGCCGCCCGCTTCTTACAATCACCCTAAGATCGATGCGGCACGACTGGCAGGGAGGATAAAGGAATCACAGTATTGTCAGTATGAACAGTTGAAGAAAAGAGTGTTAAGGAAGTGTGACAACTTATATCCCATAACCTAGGGACCGCGAATGTTTTCTATGGCCCGATTAGTTAGCGTCAGGCAGTTATCCAGTTCGCGAAACCGGTGCATAATTTCCATGACTCCTCCTCTACGATTAGCGCCAGAACCCGCGGGAAATTAACACTAGGTTAACTTTTGGTTGTAACCCATCCGCTAGAATCGCTGTTCGTTTTCCAGCCCTCATAGCATTACGCATTCGGAGAGAAGCACAGTGAGTCCTTGTCCGGCTGACTTGTCCGTTCGTGTCACTTGTGTCCTCGCGCTGGCTCTGTTCATTGTGCCGCTATGCCCCGGCCAACCGCGGGCCGACGCGGACAGAACTAAAGCAACTCTGTCCGGAACGGTTAGAGATCAAAACAATGCGCCAATCGCTGGCGCAAAAATCTCACTGAACTATGCCGGCATTGCCACGCTTGTAACCGAAGCCAATGCCGAGGGTGCGTACTCATTCGTCGATATCGTGGCCGGGACTTATAGCTTGACGGTAAGCGCCCCCAACTTCGAGGAAAAACAGTACCAGAACATCAATCTAGAGCCCGGTCTCGGGTTGAAAGTGAACGTCTCGCTTGAGCCGCCAACAGTGGGCGGCGCGGGAAACAGAGGAACTCCAGCGACGGGACAGGGCCAGCCACACCAGAAAGTGGACGGCACTAAAGCTGCTATCTCAGGCACCGTCACCGATCAAACGCAGGCCGTTGTCGTGGGCGCGAAGGTGTCCGTGACCAATGCGGCAGGCGCACAAGTTGAAACTCAAAGCGACGTTAAGGGCTCGTATTCCTTTGTCAATCTTCCTCCCGACACTTACACCTTGGCAGCGACGGCTCCCAATTTCGGAATGAAGACCTTTGACGATATCAGGCTGAGCGCTGGCCTCGCGTTGACCTTGGACATTTCTCTCGAACCCGCCAGCGGGAAGACGGAGGTTAACGTCGAATCCAGCAGCGTGGGAAAAGTCGAAACCGAAACATCGACCGTTTCCGGCACCATCACCTCGACCGAAGTCGTCAAGCTGCAACTTAACGGCCGTAATTTTTCCCAGCTGATCGCGCTGGCCCCTGGCGTCAGTAACCAGACCGGCCAGGATGAAGGCAAGGTCGGAGTGCTCGGCAGCGTTAAATATAGCGTCAACGGCGGCCGCGTCGAGTACAACAGCTTCGAAATTGACGGCAGCGACGTGCTCAACACGGGATTGAACGGCGCATCGAGCACTCTCATGGTTTATCCGAGTCTCGATGCCATTCAGGAAGTGAAGGTATTGACGTCTAACTATGGCGCGCAGTACGGACGCACGGCTTCGGGCACCACGCAGGTGACGACTAAGTCCGGAAGACCGAGCTTCCACGGCAATCTCTACGACTTCGTTCGTAACGAAGCCTTTAACTCACGCAATTTTTTCGACTTCACGAGCAAAGCGCCACTTTATCGCCGGCAGGATTTCGGTGGCACGATCGGCGGACCGCTTTATATTCCCAACCTCTTTAACACTAAGAAAGACAAGACATTTTTCTTTTTCTCTGAGGAAGCGCGCCTTGAGAAATCCCCGGTCGACTACAACCAGGCGGTTCCGGGCCTCAAGGAGCGGGGACTGATCATGACAGCGCAGGGGATTCAGCAAAACCTCGCAACCAGCTCGCTTACCGGAGCGCTCGCGCAGGTCTTCGATTTCTCGGATGTGTGCCCTCTGCCCAGCCAGATCAGCGGAACATTTAGTCGCCAACTGTATCCGGATTGCCCCGGAACACTCGAGAGCGATGGCTGGCACCTGCTGGGAAATAGCTTCGGCCTTCCGAGCGCTCTCTTGAGCGCCGGTGACCTCGGCAATCCGGTTGCCGACAAAAATGCGATTACACTCCTGCATGCAAATCTGGTACCGCTTCCGAATTCAGCAACCGGCTGCAATTTCTTCCTGCCGTTTGGAACCCTCCTTGATGCTTCCGACCCTTATCGTTGTTACGTCGCCTCGGTCTCCCCTGCCACGTATTGGCGGGAAGAGTTATTCAGAATCGATCAGCAAATAAATCCGAACATCAGAGCTTCGTTCCGTTACATACATGACGCCTGGGATACAACGGTACTGGCGCCGCAGTGGAGTTACCTGAGCACTACCAACCCGTCGGCCGCGACTTTCCCGACCATTCAGAACCGTTTCATCGGACCCGGCCTAAACTTAGTCGCTCGTCTGACGCAGACGATCTCCCCGACGCTGCTGAATGTCGTAGACCTCAGCTATACCAACGCGACGATCACCCTAACTGATCAAAATGGACCGGGCGGGGCCCGTTTTCAGCGCGATCCCACGCTGAGTCAGCCGCTCGTCATCGACCCGGCATATCCGGGACAGTGCAATCCAATCATCAGCGTTCAGCCGCCGATTGACTTCGGCACGCCAACGCCCGAATGCGGCATGGGATATCTCTTCAATAACGGGTTCGGCGGCAAAATGCCAGGCGTCGCCATCCTGGGCACAAACGCGGCTTATGGCGGCAGAGGCTTTGCCTTCGATCCTTCTTATATGCCATGGGGCCATACCAATCCGACTTTTGCGGCCCGCGACGATGTCGGCAAATCGATCGGCAAACACACACTCCAGATGGGAGTGCAATACATCTACTCCCAGCGTAATCAGACAAACAACGCCATTGGCGCCGCGTCCGGCGACTTGCAGGGCCTTCTCACCTTCAGCAATCTCGCTCAAAGCAGCGGCAATGCCTTTGAAGATTTTCTCGCTGGTAACATCCAGAGCTTCACCCAAGATTCCGCTCAAAGCCGTTATTACCAGCGTTACCAGACTGCCGAACCCTACATCCAGGACGATTGGAAGTTTCGCGATCGACTTGCGATAAACATCGGCCTCCGTGTAAGTCTGTTTGGCACATATCACGAAAAGAACCGCCACGCCTGGAACTGGGAACCCTCGCGATTCAACGGAACAGCTTTCACTGTCGATCCCACCTACGGGGAGCTGCTATACAACGATGTTCCGCTTACGCTGGATTCTTTCCAGTCCGATCCCGATGTCGTCGGCGATCTAGGCCTCGTGCAATGCGGCACGGACCATACACCGGCCGGTTGTATGAGCGGGCATCTCTTCAATTGGGCACCCCGAATCGGCTTTGCATGGGATCCGAAAGGAGACGGAAAGACGGCGATTCGTGGAGGCTACGGCGTCTTTTATGAGCACGGCACAGGCAACGAAGCCAACACTGGCTCGCTTGAAGCGAGCGCGCCCATTGTCCTTAGCGTGACCCAACCTCTGCCAGTTAGTTATCCTTGCATCGGTAACATCGGATATGGCCCGGCTTTCAACCCCTCTTCCGAACCTTGCGAGAAAGAAGGCATTACCCCTCCGCCCGCTGGCTCGCTCTATCCGATCGACGTTACTTCCATCCCGACCCATGCGGTCTGGCCCTACGCTCAGCAATGGAGCTTTGGTGTACAGCATCAGCTGCCAAAAGATCTCGTGGCCAATATCGCCTACGTCGGCAGCAAGGGCACGCACCTGACCGTCGAGCGCCAACTCAACCAAAGATTGTCGCTGCCCTTGGACGAGAATCCCTTCGGCCCGAATGAACCGCTAACCTTGACCGATTGCACGACGCCACCCACCGGAATAGCCGGGCACCCGGGAGATGGCACGACGGCCTTCCAGCTCCAAAGCGGAACGCTGGTGAGCCCTAACAATCCTGCTTACGTATATCTCCAGGCGGCGTGTGAAAATCAGTTCATTCCTAACGTGAACTCCCTTCCGGGACGTCCTTATGCCGGCTTGGGTCGAGTTCTCGCTCTCCAGAACGTCGCTAATTCGAGCTATCACGCCTTGCAGTTTACCTTGCAGCGTTCGCGCGGACCGCTTACTGGAGGGATCTCTTATTCCCTCAGTCACTCGATCGACGATTCATCGGATCGCAGTGATCCCATTCTTGTCGATTCTTATAGTCTCCGTGAGAATCGCGCAAGCTCGAGCTTCGATGAGCGCCACCTGCTGAACATCACCTACATTTACCAGTTCTCGCTCAAGAATATTGTTCGCAACTTCGGCGACTGGGCCAGCGCACGCGAACCTGGAACAGGAGTGCCTGCAAGTAAATGCTGTTTCGCATTGGTGGACAACTTTCTCGACAGCTGGGAAGTTTCCGGCATTACACTTTTTCAGTCAGGCACTCCTTTCACAGTTATCAACACGGTCGGTAACACCGGAATTTCTGTCACCGACAACGCCGGTGTTTCCAGCGGCCTCGGAATCGCCTCATCTTATCCCGATGTCGTGCATGGGTGGCAGCCGAATCCGGGAGGAAATTCGCTAAGCTTTGGGCCGCTTTTGCAGAATCCGTCCCCCTATGTGGCTCCCCGTGGACTTACGTTCGGCGATGCCGGCCGCAATTTCGCCAACAATCCGTCACGTCTCAATTTCGATATGGCGCTGGCCAAGCATTTTAAGGTTCGGGAGTCGGGCCAGTTTGAATTTCGCGCGGAGGCTTTCAATGTGTTTAATCGAACGCAGTTTCGGATTTACGATCCGGATAATCCTTCGGGGACGGGCAATAACGTGATCAGCTGTTATGCGGGTCCTGCTTATTCCGCCGGGTTCTCCGGCAGCGCCGCCAATTGCGTGACCGGTGCGTCGTTCTTACATCCGATCGATGCCCATCGGCCCCGCACCATTCAGTTTGGCTTGAAGTTATCTTTTTAAGGTCTGTTGGACATGAATACTTTAACCGGACATCGCAAGCACGGTCGCCTGAACAGCTGGCTGCCGGCACGTTTAGGCGCCTCGGTAAATGCTTCTCTTGTTTTGCTGCTCCTTGGCCTGATCGGCCTGTCGGGATGCGCAGGAAGTTCCAACTCCGGCGACTCCCCACCGGCAACGCAGCTTTCTGGAAACTGGCAGTTCACAATGCAGGCGCCCCCTGACGGCTCCTTCGTGGGAGGCTTGCAGGGCGGATTCGTGATTCGGGAGGGCGGTTCCGTCACCGGCGCGGCTGTGTTCTCGATTGCATTACCGCAGCCGCCGCCGACTCCACCTATCGTATGCAGCAGCGGATCGGCGGGCATTTCCGGAACAATCAACGGTCAGAACGTCAATCTTACCGCTCTGGCGGGCAATCAGACCTTTACTCTAACCGGGGCGCTCAGCGGTAATAACTCGACGTTGACTGGCACCTATTCCTCGACGGCGGGAACCGCAGCGGATGGCAGCCCCTGCGGTACCGCACAGACCGGTTTATCGTGGAGCGCATTCCTGGTTCCACCGATTGCAGGAATTGTTCAGGGTAACTTCCATAGCACACAGGGCGGCACCAACTTTCGCAATCAGGATTTCGCTGTCTCCGGCACCTTCACCCAGGGACCAAATACTGGGGCCAGCAATGCCACGGTTACGGGCACATTGCTCTTCCAGGATCCTACAACCTTCGCCAATGACTATCCATGCCTGACGCAGGCTTCCGTCAATGGTCAGATCAGCGGCGACGTCGTGACATTGCAGATGTTCGCCAGCAACGGCTTGGACATTGGACAAATCGGCGGCATTTCAGCGTCGGCCCCTGTGACGTTTGATAGCACCCAGGGCGGCTACGTCCTGCACAATCTCGGTTCGACGGGAGTTGGATATGCCGTGATCAATACAAAAGGCTGCCCCGGCGTAAGTCTACTGAATCCAGGGGACTCGGGAGACGTTTGCCTCGCCTTTGGTACTTCGGTTGCCTGCACTCAGGCGATCACTCTTTCTCCCTTTGCTTTAACCTTTCCCGCACAGTTGCTCGGCTCGACCCCGACATCGCAAACGATCACGCTGACTAACACCGATCCCTCCGGAACCACGTTGAATGGTCTGAATCTGTCATTTATTGAAAACGACAGCGACTTATTCTATGCCAACGATGGGGGAGACTTTAACGGCGTTCGTAACTTCACCGAGCAGGACAGCTGCGCAACTCCATTTGGATCCCCGTTCACGCTGGCGCCTCAGCAAAGTTGCTCGATTACAATTACTTTCTCTCCTCAGGAGAGTTGCCCGTGGATTCCGTTCGGCTCTTTGCCCGATGGAGATGCGCCCGCTAAGTGTCCAAGCTCACTAACCGCCATCGTAACAGTAAATAATGTGCCTAAGATTGTGGACCAGGATGGCTCATTTTCCGTTCCGATCAAAGGCTCGCCCCTCAGCGTACTCTCGCCGTCGACTCCTGAACTCGACTTCGGATCTGAAGCCGTCGGTGAGTCCAGCCTCGCGCAGGCGCTCGCTTTTACCAACAGCGGTGTTAATCCGGTACAGATCTTGTCGGCCGCCAACACGCCTTGCACTTATTCCACACAGGCGGGCGAATTGCCGCACCCTCTAATCAATGATGGCTCAGTCGCCGGAATTCAGATAGCGAGAACCGATCCACAGGGCGCAACCATCTTTCCGGATCAGGCAAACAATACAGTTGAGTATTACTGCGATGCCGACTCCCAAAGCAACCATCCGGACTTCCAGATTTCCCTCAACACCTGCCTTGGCAGATTGCTGGCACCCCAGCAAAGTTGCAACCTGCAGGTCACTTTTGTGCCGCAACCGGGTGCGGACCTGAGCGGAGTTCTGGGAAATGGTCTCGATTACTTCCTGGAGTTAAATACCCTTCAATGTGTTTCGCCCTCATCGCCTGCCTGCGAAATCGACGGCGGCCGCTTCCCGGTGGAGGTGAAGACTAATCCCCCTAGTCCTTTACGGATGTCTCCTGCGGCAAGCTTGACTTTTGCCCCACAGCCGAAAGGCGTAAGCAGCGCTCCCCAGATATTAACCCTCTACAATGATCCGGCAGATCCGAATACTCAAACTGTGAATTTCGCGGGTAAGCTTGTACAAGGCGACTACACTGAAACTGACACTTGCCCTTTCAGCTTGACACCCGGAAATAGTTGTACTCTGACCGTGATCTTTACTCCCATAGTTACAGGCAACGACCCGGGAGGTATTACTCTTAGTTACAACAACGGTCAGCTCCAGACGATTTATTTGCGTGGTTCAGGAAAGTGATGCGTGTTTGTTAGTTAACCAGTCGGTTTCTTACTCGCTCCCCGTGGAGTGGCGCAGTCTAAGGAGATCAGCAGTGCCAGCCAAGCGACTAGCTTTCGGCCTTTTTCAGGCGGCCGCGATTCTTTTCCTCGCGGGATGCGGCGGAAGTACTTTCGATGTCCAAAATCCCGGTGGACCTCCACAGCAGCCGGTTACGATCGGCTTTGCAAGCCCCCCGCCCACCGGCATTTCCCTTGGCGGCACAGCGTCCCTAACGGCAGACGTTGCTAATGACCCCACCAACGCGGGCGTGGATTGGGCCGTCACCTGCGCCAATCAAAGCACCTTCAGCTGCGGCTCACTGAGTTCGGAACATACCTCCAGCGGCCAGGCGGTGACCTACACTCCTCCGTCGGCCTTTACCGGGAACAGCGACGTCGTCAACATCGTTGCTTACGCAACCGCCAGTCACTCGGCGAATGTGTTGGCCCCGATCAGTGTTACCGCATTTGGTAATATCCTCCAGGGCACTTATGTATTCGAAGTCAAGGGAACTGACTCTACCTTTTCCTTTGACTACCCTTATCAGCTCGTGGGACAAGTCTATCTCGACGGTAGCGGCAACATTACTGTCCCGAGCGGTGGCGCCTCGGCCGGACAGCAAACCCTCAACACCTTCGACGTGAACTCGACCCTGGATTCCACGACTACGCCAATTACTGGAGGAAACTACTTTATCGGCACCGACGGGCGAGGCCTGTTGGTCATCGACACGCTCGACCAAGGTGGCGACAGCATCGAGGAAGACTTCAGCCTCGTGATCCTATCCAGCTCCGAAGTGTACATCGCTCAACTCGCCGGAACCCTCACTAATAGCGGAGGAACGACTGAGCTTTCGCAATCAGGCACCGGCACTCTCGAACTACAGGATCCCGGCGTGATCGGCGTTCTGCCTTCCGCCGGTTATGCATTCGCCGCCATCGGCACAGATACCTCTTCTACGCCACTTGTGTACGGGGGTGTCTTCAATATTGATTCTCCCGGTGCCATCTCAGGAAACGGCACCCTCACTGATCAGGCTTACAACGGGACCTTCACAAGCTGCTCGGCGCAGCACGGGTTCGCTGGATCTACCGTTTCATCCGCCGGTTTTCCCGGAGTAATTGTGTTTAACCTGGTTACTACCTGTGCAGGTTTTAATCCGACCCAGATCACGGGCTATGTCGTCGATTCGAGTCACATTCAACTGATCGAAACCGATGGTCTTTTCTTTGCCGCTGGGCTGGCGGTCGGTCAAGGCTCGTCAACCGGAACGTTCACTTCATTTTCGGGAAATTATATCTTTGATGTTCTCGGCATAGACCTCTCCAGCTTCCTTCCTTCCTCGCTGACGTGCGTCGACGTGATAAGTGCCGACGCAGGCGGCAACTTGACGGGGGGATACACCGATACCGCGTTCTTTTCCGACGCAAACGGTGATGCGGCTCTGATCAGTTCGCAGCTCATGGGGAGCTACCAACTCGATGACAAGGCCCTTGGTCGGGTTCACCTGCGATTCTCTCCCGCTCCCGCGCCCTTCTTTGACCCTAGTCTCGTCCTTTATCTCACCGCACCCGCGGGTACGCCGGGAGCGCCGGCGTTGGTTCTTTACTCGGCCGCCGCGAACCAGTTATACCCCGCTCTTGGAATTGGCATCGCTTACCCTCAGGCGCAACCCGCCCAATCGCTTTCCTTCGGCGATGGAGAGCGGTACGGATCCCTTCTTGCGCAGCAGAACGGTTCCGAAATCGACGGCTCCGGCCAATTTACCGCCTCCTCGAGTCAGGGCAGCGGAACATTGTCTGGCCTGCTTGATGCCTCAAGCAGTAGCTTTCCGGTTGCTCCCCTTTCGCTCGCAGGGGTCTTCGCTTGCCCTCAGGGTGCACCGTCATGTCCCGATACATTCGGCCGCTATTCCGCGGCCAGTCTCACGGTCGATGGTTCACTCTCTCCCACGGATTATTTCCTGATTGACCAGGATCACGGCTTCTTCATCGAAACCGACGCGCCAGACTCGTTCCAGGTCTCGTTGGGCTCCTTCGCTGAGCGGTGCGACGTTACTGTCGATAACAACTGTCAGCAGGCCGCCCAAAAGGCGGTTCGAAAGCCCGGTTTGAAGGGTCGGGGCCGGAATGGGCTGCGCCGAACCTCCAAAACGCCGCCCCGATCGAATTAACTCTCCTTTAACATTAGCGCAACATTGCAGCAACACGTTGCCTTTACTGTCGCACAGACGGTTTTCACCTCATTATTTCTCAAACTAGCTATTTTTCCTCTCGGCAATGTACCCCTTGGAGACGGCAGACAATCCGCGTCACCCGGATTTGATCTTCGTGGTCGAAGACGACATTGATGTGTCTCGGCTCATTGAACATAACCTGCGCACGGCCGGGTTTGACGTCTCCACGTTCTTCTCCGGCACGCCGGTGGTTCCTTCCGCCGCGTTGGCGCAGCCTTCACTTTTTTTGCTCGATATCATGCTGCCGGAGATGAATGGCTTTGATCTTTGCCGCCAGATTCGACAGCATGAACAGCTCGGAAAGACTCCGATCATTTTCCTCTCCGCGCGCACGCAGGAAACGGACCGTCTTCTGGCCTTCGATGCCGGCGGCGACGGCTATATCACAAAGCCTTTCAGTCCCCGCGAACTCATTGCACGCATACGCAATATTCTTCGCACCGAGAAAGAAGCTCCTGTCCGCGAGCTGATTCAATTGGGCGAACTTGAAATTGATATCGCCTCTATGACCGTGAGCGTGCAAGGCAAACCTGTGCCGACCACGGTACGGGAATTCCGGCTGCTCGAATACCTCGTGCGCCATCGGGGCCGCGTCTTCACCCGCGATCAGCTTCTTGACGCTGTATGGAAGGAAGGCTCGTTCGTGACGCCGCGATCGATTGACGTATTCGTGCGAAGGCTAAGAGAAAAAATCGAGCGCGATCCGCGTCATCCGCGCTATCTGAAAACATTGCGTGGAATCGGCTATCGCTTCGAAACCGGCCGCTGATCTCGCGCGCGGGGTGGAACTAATGCCCTTGGCCTTCACTTACCCTCGCCTTTGTGGCCGAAATCGAGTCCGATATGCGGCTCGGACTTGGTACCGGTGATTTTGATCGGAAGCTCGGTCCCGGTTCCATCTTTTTTGAAAAAAGGATCGACGGGTTTCAGCAGCACGGATTTCCATCCCGTCACCATGTGCGACAGCTTGGCGTCCAGCCGGACCTTGCCATAAAAGTCGAATGTGTTTCCGTCCAGTGTGTACTCCCCGGTCATATCTACTTTCGTCCCTGGAACTTCAAAGTGAAGTTCGGAAAACGACATCTTTCCCTGTTTCAAATCAAATGTCCCACTCATATCCGACCGCACGTCGGGCGAATTTGGAGCTTCCGCTAACTTTGGCTTCCCCTGGCTGCGCAGGCTAAGGTCGTCAACTCTCTCCTGCACCTTCTCGTTGGCGAAGTGCACGCCCGAAACCTCGAAATTTCCCGACAGCCGCATCCGCTGGCTTACATCCTCCGTACCGGGTGGAATGTTAAGCTTCGCCTTGGACTGCACCGCGCCCGTCATGATCGGAGGTTCGGTTCGAACACACATCTTTAGCAGATCCTCGATTCGAGCATGATCGATGTCCACATCGAGCGCGATTTCGTGACCTCGCCCCTTGAAGCGCACAATCGAACCCTTCGCCGTGAATGACGAGTTCAACACCTTTGCCTTGACTGGCTCCAGGTATGTATTCCCGCTCGTGCCGTCGACAATCGCATGGAACTCGGTCGTCAAGGGAACGGGATGTCCGCTGATAGTGAGACGAAAATCCGGAGTCTCTGTTTTGCCATCGACCACGATGCTCCCGAGAATTCCGGTGTATTGCCCGGTCGACGACAGAATTCCCCCAATACCCTTGATCGTGCCGAGATCTGCATTGCGGAATGAATAAGTGCCCTTGACCGGCGTTTCGCGCGGCTGATCCATCTGCAAAGGCCCGAAAAATCCACTCGACGAAATATCGCCGACCGGCTTCGGGTTTAGCAAGGTAGCCTCGAAATGCATGGGCTGGCCAGGCCCCACGTCCTGCATCTTGAGATTTCCGATGCTGAATTCCAGGGGAAGCTTGTCCTCGCGACTCGTGTTGATCACGAGTTGCGCGTCCTTGCTTACAAATTCGTCGACCCCAATTTTGATTTTGCCCCCGCGCGGCCCCATGCTTTGCATTTCGCGCCGCTCGCCGGCGGGAGGAATGTTCAGCACCAATCCTCTAAGGCGAACGCTGTGCACGTGCATGGGTGAGCGCAGTAAGCTCAGCACGCCTGTCTGAAAACGAAATTCTTCAATCCCAATCAACGGCTGCACGCCCGGCTCGTGGATGTTGGGATCCGTTTTGCCGTAGATTTTCAGCCCCGAACCTGAGACCGCGAGCCCATCCTCCACCCAGACGTGGAAGTCCGCCAGCTCAACCTTGCTCTGGAACCTCGTCGTCAGCGTTTCGATCACGCGCGCGCGAAGAATCGGTTCGGCGTGAGTCTTCAGAAAATGTAGGCCCACCACCGCCATGATCAGCAGGACCGCCGCAGCCACAGCAATCTTTTGCCAGCGCGATCGGCGCCTGGCATGACCGGAGGCTGGGCCCCTGTCAGGATTCATAATTCACGATTGACACAAGCGGATGTGCCCCTGCATGAGCGAGGCTCAAGAAGCCCCGGATGGAATGACGGATCGGGTATTTCGGCCTCCCAGCAAGGAAGGAGCAGTGACTCGCCTGACGTCGTTCGGCTTCGGTCGAGTCCAAGCCAGAGAAACGACAAAAATCTGGGCCCGCTCCCTCCTCCACTGGAACCTGACTCGGGCGTGGGATGCAATTCAGCATACCCTCGCCCTTCGGAACTTTCCCATCATACCCGGCCCATCAAGACCAGGACTAGTACGATGACCAGGACCAAACCCAGACCGCCGCTCGGGTAATAACCCCAGCCAGTGCTATAGGGCCACGTCGGCAGCGCGCCGATCAGCAGCAACACCAGAATGATGAGCAGAATAGTTGACATAGACTCGCTCCGTTGATTTAGAAGTCACCTGGCGACGCGTCGCCGGTGCTAAGTCCAATGCCAGGGTCTCAAGATGGCTCGCGTCCGCCCCAGCGTCATCACGCGGAAGTAATGCACTTCCGTTGACTCTTGAGAAGGGTACTGACGAATACATCCCCTTCACATCGAGTGGAATCTGTACGATTTCGGCTTTCATTGGGTACTTCATAGGAGAGAGAACCTTCATCATCCCAAGCGTTATCTTCGAACCACCAATTGAGGACGCAATCTGCCAAAACGGCCAGAAACTAAAAATGGCCACGCATGGACCGCGTAGCCATTTCAGTTTTGTCCAGGTCCTCGTCGTTTCCGACGAACTACATGCCCTGATGATTATTCGCCTGTTCCGAATACTTCCGGAGTGCGGTTAAGAGCTCATGGCTACCCTCAGGAGGTGGCACTCTCCCGGATAAGATGCGTCTAAAAGAAATCATCTTCCCATAAAGCAACCTCGTGGAGTCCTTATCCTGGCTGACCACCGCCCCGCTCAAATCTACGCCCGCAAAAATGCCGCGCGCGCGCGAGTACGTTAGTATCTCGGCTTGCATTTTCCAGTTCGTGCCGGCAGCGGCGTCGCGCCCTACCGGGCCGGCCGCAGCCGAGGCGTTGGCTCCGATCTTGAATTTACTCGAGAGAAGATCATCCATACCCTTTTTGTCCATCATCACCATGACCACGTCAATCGCCTGGCCACCAAGCTGTAGGCCCCAACTTCCGCCCGTGATACTAATCGGAGCCGGTGCGCTCCATCCGTTCCGGGTACGGCAGACGGCGATACCCCGGCCATGTTCTCCGCCAAAACCAATCGCAATCTTCACCACCGATGGAATAATCGCGAGGCATTTGGCATCGCTCATAATCTTGTCTGGAATTGCTTTGTCGGGCGTTCCCATGATCTCGTTAAGAACGCTCGCTGAAGTGTCGATGCGCTTGGCGATATCGGACTGGTCCTTATCGTCGGCCCCCCAGCACACGCTGGCCAAGAGCAGCATCACCGCGCTGATAGCCACGATGCCCATTTTCCTTGCCTGGTTTTTCGATTTCACGGTAACCTCTTTCTGAGCTCGCCGATTCCGGCGGAGCAGCCCACCTTTGGGTACATCCACAAATCTAGCCTCCCCTGCCCTAACCCTTCCATCGGAGCAGTCCTGTAGGCGCGGCAAGAACATCCCTTAGGCCGCATTCGCCACCCTGGGCGCCCAGCGTTTAGTTCGGCGGCGGGTCAATCGTTCTGTTGTTACTGTTAGTGGATTGCCGCGTTCGAAGTTTTGAGCCGGCGAGCAGCGGTCAGTGCCTTTCCCCGCAGCGATCATGGCACTGCAACTGGAGCCGCCCGAACGCCCGGGATCGTTGAGGCTAGTGACTTCTAATATGATGTGAACTATCTCTCTTGTTGGTTCCGTTGACCGCGGAAAAAAGTAAAAGTGAGGCGGCGAAACCAAGTTCTGCGATTCAATGAGCAGGAGCGTTCGATGAATAACCTGGTTAAGGTCAGTAAAGAAAGTGACATCGCGGTAATCACCATCGACAATCCGCCCGTGAACGCTCTTAGCCCCGGCGTGCCCGAGGGGCTAGCAGAGGCGATCGATGAGCTGAATCGAGACGCCACGCTGAAGGCAGCAGTAGTAATCGGCTCCGGCCGCACCTTCGTGGCAGGCGCGGACATCAAGGAATTCGGAAAGATGGTCGCGACCGGTCGACGCGGCAATTTGCTGCCTCTCTTGCGGAAAATTGAAGACAGCGCCAAACCAGTAGTGATGGCGATTCACGGCCAGGCCTTCGGCGGTGGCCTGGAATTGGCAATGGCCGGCCATTACCGTGTCGCGTCGCCGGCTGCACAGGTCGGACAGCCCGAGGTCAATCTTGGCATTATTCCAGGCGCTGGCGGAACGCAGCGCTTGCCGCGTTTGGTGGGCGTAACAAAGGCGGTCGAGATGTGTACTGCGGGAAAGCCGGTTTCCGTTCGCGAGGCCGCCACGTTCGGCCTGATAGACAGATTGATCGACGGTGATCTGCTGGCGGGAGCGGTAAGTTTCGCCCGCGAAATTGCCGACAAGCCCGCTCCCAAAACACGCGAGCGATCGCAAAAGCTGGGAACCGTGGAGGAAAACTCGTCAATCTTCGCGGCAGCCCGCGATGCCGTTCGCAAAAAACAACGAGGAATGAAGGCTCCTCTAGCGGCCATCGAGGCGATCGAGGCGGGAACGCGCATGTCCTTCGAAGAAGGCTGCGAAGCCGAAGCGAGGTTTTTTACCGACTGTCTTTTCTCCGATCAGTCCAAAGCGCTCATCCACGTTTTCTTCGGCGAGCGCGAAGTGGCAAAGATCCCAGATATTCCCAGGGAAACTCCCGCGTTGCCAGTGAATCGCGTGGCAGTCGTCGGCTCAGGAACCATGGGCGGAGGCATCGCGATGGTCTTCGCCAACGCGGGCATTTCGGTGCTCCTCAAAGACGTGGATCAGTCAGCCCTCGACCTCGGAATGGGCAAAATTCGAAAGAACTATGCGAGTTCAGTACAGCGCGGGCGCTTCACGCAGGCCTTCGTTGACGAGCGACTAAAACTAATCGCGCCCGTGCTCAACTACGACGCGTTCACCGACGTAGATATGGTCATAGAAGCAGTCTTCGAAGGCATGGCCTTGAAGAAGACCGTGTTCGAAGAACTGGATCGTGCCTGCCGCCCGGGAGCGATTCTCGCGAGCAATACCTCGACTCTCGACATCGATGAAATCGCCGGCGTAACGTCGCGGCCCGAAGCGGTGCTCGGCACGCACTTCTTCAGTCCAGCCAACGTAATGCGCCTGCTCGAAATTGTGCGCGGAGAAAAGTCGAGCAGGGAAGCGATCGCCACCTGCATGCAACTGTCCAAGAAACTGGGAAAGATTGGCGTGCTGGTAGGGAATTGCCGGGGCTTCGTCGGCAATCGCATGTTCGGGCCCTACCGGCGCGAAGCGCAATTCCTGGTCGAAGAAGGCGCGGCCATCGACGCAGTCGATCAGGCGCTGGTCGATTTCGGCAACGCCATGGGACCGCTGGCCACGGGAGATTTGGCGGGCCTCGATGTTGGCTGGCGCATTCGCAAAGAGTACCGGCATCTGGAAAAACCCGGCATCCGTCAGCCCTTCGCCGAGGACCGTCTCTGCGAAATGGGACGCTACGGCCAGAAAACGCAAAAGGGATGGTATCGCTACGACGACAGCCGGCGCGCGAGCCCCGATCCCGACGTGACCGCGCTCGTGCGCAAGTGGAGCGCGGAAGCAGGCATTCCACAGCGCCAGATTTCAGCCGACGAAATCGTCGAGCGTTGCATCTACGCGCTGGTCAACGAAGGCACGCGCATTCTCGAGGAAGGATACGCTCTGCGGGCGGTCGACATCGACATCATCTATCTCAATGGCTATGGCTTTCCCGCCTATCGGGGCGGCCCGATGTGGTATGCGGATATGGTAGGCCTGCAAAAGGTCTATCGGCGCATTTGCGAATTCGAACGACAGCACGGAGAGCTTTGGGCGCCCGCTCCACTTCTGAAGCGGCTCGCGGAAGCCGGGAAGACATTCGCCGAATTTCATAAAGAATAGATCGCGGACGCGTAAGACTGCCAAAGAAAATCCTTGCCTTCCCGCGCGCGTAACGGCACTGCATCGAACTCTTGCTTGAGAACAATTTCAGGAAGATGGAAGTTCGTGGACGAGAAACACGCGATTCGCCTAAGGTCGAAATGCCTCCCAAAAAGCTAGGATTAGCCCTCCCCGCGAAGCTCGCGGATTAATAGTTGACAGTGACGAGGTTAGGCAGGTAGGATCACCCAAGTGCAGCAACATACCGACCGGTCGGTATGTTTACGGCTATCTGAATTCTAATATCGCCTTAGGAGTTTCCCAGTGGCTAAAGTCTTCTACCAAAAGGACGCTCACCCTTCCGCATTGAAAACAAAGACGATTGCCGTCTTCGGCTACGGATCGCAAGGGCACGCCCAGGCGCAGAACCTACGTGACAGCGGATACAACGTCATTATCGGGCTCGATCCCGGACGCGGCACCGCCGAGTCGGCCCGCGCCGACGGGATGTCCGTGTTTGCCCCGGCGGAAGCCGCCGAACGCGCCGATTGGCTCCAGATTCTTACCCCCGACGAGACCCAGGCCGATTTCTACGAATCGTCGATCAAGCCGCATCTCAACCCCGGCAAGATTCTCGGCTTCTCCCACGGATTTGCCATTCACTTCCAAACCATTCAACCGCCGAAAGATGTTGATGTCGTCATGATCGCGCCGAAGAGTCCCGGCCACCTGCTGCGCCGCGTCTATTCCCAGGGCGGAGGCGTCCCTTCCTTGCTGGCCATCCATCAGGATGCGAGCGGCCGGGCGCAGGAGTTCGCGCTCTGCTATGCGCATGGAATCGGTTCGACGCGCGCCGGCGTGCTCGAGACCACTTTCAAGGAAGAAACCGAGAGCGATCTGTTCGGCGAACAGTCCGTACTGTGCGGCGGATTGACCTCATTGATGCAAAAAGGTTTCGAGACGCTCGTTGCCGCGGGCTATGCGCCCGAGATCGCCTACTTCGAGTGCGTGCACGAAGTTAAGTTGATTGTCGACCTGATCTACGAAGGTGGCCTGAGTCGGATGCGTTATTCGATTTCGAACACCGCCGAGTACGGCGACCTGACTCGTGGCGAAAAGGTTGTGGGAGACGCGACGCGTACCGCAATGAAGGAAGTGCTGGCGCGAATCCAGGATGGCAGCTTCGCCCGCGAGTGGATCCAGGAAAACAAGAGCGGCGGCAAGAACTTCAGCAAGCTGCGCCAGCAAGCCGCGCAGCACCCGATTGAAAAGGTTGGCGAGCAGTTGCGGGCCATGATGTCGTGGCTGCCATCGAAAATCGACGAGAAGATCGACCAGAAGATCGATCAGAAAAAAAGTATCGAGCCAGCCGAACCCCAAGAGCGGAAGCTCGTGAATGCGTAACGGGGCCCAAATCGTTCTCGAATGCCTGAAGGCCGAGGGCGTAAGTCTGGCCTTCGGTTATCCGGGCGGTGCGATCATGCCCTTATATGACGCGCTCGAGGGAAGCGGAATTTGCCACGTCCTCACCCGCCACGAGCAGGGCGCAGTTTTTGCGGCCGAGGGATATGCGCGCGCAACCGGGAAAGTGGGTGTGGCCATCGCCACCAGCGGGCCCGGCGCCACGAACCTGGTCACCGGCATCGCCGACGCCAAAATGGATTCCGTCCCTATCGTCTGTATAACCGGCCAAGTCCGTTCACCTCTCATCGGTACGGACGCTTTTCAGGAGACCGATGTTTTCGGTGTGACGCTTTCGCTCACCAAATGGAGCCGTCTGGTACGAGCGATCGAAGACCTTCCCGGCGTGATCGCCGAAGGCTTTTATTGGGCCCGCAGCGGCAGGCCCGGCCCGGTCGTCATTGATATCCCGGCTGACATCCTGCGCGCGAGCGCGGAGTTTCGCGGCCCTGTTTCTTTTACTCCCCCGCGGGCGAGCGAGCACGTGGGTTCGGAATCCACCTTTGCCGCGACCTTGTCCGCATTGCTTCGTCAAGCAAAGAAGCCGGTAGCCTTGGTCGGAGCCGGCGCCCGCCTGTCCGGGGCGGTCGGGGAACTCCAACAACTATTAGACCTTCTCAATGTTCCGACTTTTGCCACCGTCCACGGGCTGGGCGCAGTGAAACAGGATTCGCCCTATTACCTCGGCATGGTCGGAATGCACGGGACGCGCGCGGCCAACATGGCCCTCGACGAAACCGATCTGCTGCTGGTATTTGGCGCGCGCCTCGATGATCGCGTGACCGGCGATCCCAGTCGCTTCGCGCCCCACGCCAAGATCGTGCATTTCGAAATCGATCCCGCGCAGCTCGACCGGGTCCGCGCCTGCGAATTGCCCGTGATTGGAAATCTGGCCGAAACAATTCCCGCCTTCTATCGGGAAGCCGAGCGCACTCTGTTGCCTGACTTCAGCGCGTGGCGCGCGGTCGCTTGCGGCCCGGAGCGTGCCGAGCCCTGCAATCCAGGTCTGGCCCATCCGACCAAGAGCTTCCTGCAACAATTATTTTCCCGCATGCCGAAAGACGGCACCATTCTCGCCGATGTCGGCCAGCACCAGATGTGGGCGGCGCAGTGCTATCGGGCTTCGTCACCGCGCGGCTTCATAACCTCCGGCGGCCTGGGCGCGATGGGTTTCGCTTTGCCGGCCGCAATCGGCGTGCAACTCGCAAAGCCCGGCACGGCCGTTCTTTCCGTCTCGGGCGATGGTGGATTCCAGATGAACATTCAGGAGCTGGCGACCGTCCACCGCCTCGATCTGCCCATCAAAATGGTCATTATCGACAACAAGTATCTCGGCATGGTCCGTCAATGGCAGGAGCTGTTCTACAAACGCCACTACGCTGAAACCGACCTAAGCGACAATCCAGATTTTGTCGAAATCGCGAAAGCTTACAAGATTTCCGCGTCGCTCCTCACGGAAGAAGAATTCCTGGATCCGGCAAGCCCGGGCGAAGTCGCCAATCGATTGGACCGCTTCTTCGCCTCGAACCGGCCGGAACTGCTGGTGTTCGAATGCCATCCCGAGGCCAATGTCTATCCCATGGTGCCATCGGGCGCGGCGCTTTCGGAAATGATTTTCGAGGTTAGCGAAGAAAAGTGAGCGAAGAAAAGTGGGCGAAGAGAAGTAAGTGAAAAGGAGCAACGGTCATGCATGTTTTCCACCTCCGTTATCGCAACACGCAGGGAACGTTGATGCGCATTCTAACCGCCGTCGTTCGCCGCACCATCGATCTGGCTTACGTGCAGGCCGAACCCTCCGAGCACGCACACAAAGTAACCTTGCTCGTCGATGTCAATGCCAAGCAAGTCGGCCAGCTCTGCCGCGACTGGCGCGCGATTGTGGATGTGCTCGATGTCCGCCCCGGCGTCCCCATCAAGGAATTCTGGGACCATGCCTATGTCGGGATACCCCGTCCGCCGGAGTCGGTAAGTGCGATCGAAAACACCCGGAGTGCGACCGCCTAAGACGACCGTCGGGTGGACAAGCGGTAGATGGGGCGCGCGCTCCTCAACATGAGTGGAAGCGACTCTCAACTTTCAGCGTGCAAGATCTAAAAAGAGGGGTTTCATGGTGCGATTTCATCTCAAGTATTTATTCTTCAATAACATACAACAAAAACCGCCCTTCAAAAGAGTGCTGGAGCAAGGCTAAGTTATTGATTTTACAATAACTTACATCTAAGTCCTTATTCCCCAAAGACCTGGCGTCTTTCAGTCGCCAAGTCTTTGATTCCAAAAGACCGCCTAAGGAGGGGGGATGTTACTGACTTATAAACTTCACCGCCTGCTTTCCGAGAACTGGGAACGAGCCGCTGAGAGCTTTGCCCTGTTCCGCTAGACTATTCGACGTCATCCTCATGGACCTCAAACATCGCAGCCGCAACATCACCGACGGGCGCGACCGCGCTCCGGCGCGAGCCATGTTCAAATCCATCGGCTTCACCGACGCTGAGCTCGCCAAGCCGCTAATCGCCGTCGCCAACACCTGGATCGAAACCATGCCCTGCAACTTCCACCTGCGGCGGCTTTCGGCCAAGGTGAAAGAGGGAATTCGCTCCGCCGGCGGAACGCCGATGGAATTCAACACCATCGCCATCTCCGACGGCGAAACCATGGGCACCGAAGGCATGCGAGCCTCGCTGGTAAGTCGCGAGGTAATTGCCGACTCGATTGAACTAGTCTGCCGCGGACAGCTTTTTGACGCCGCCGTGTGCGTTGTCGGGTGCGACAAGACCATCCCCGCAGCAGCGATGGCGCTAGCTCGCATGAATCTGCCCGGTCTGGTTCTCTACGGCGGAACAATTGCCGCCGGCAAATATCACGGCAAAGACATCACAATTCAGGACGTCTTCGAGGCGGTCGGCGCAAATGCCGCGGGCAAGATAAACGACGCGGATTTGCTCGCAATCGAGAACTCAGCTTGTCCCGGTGCAGGCGCGTGCGGCGGTCAATATACCGCCAACACGATGAGCACGGTAATGGAACTGATCGGACTTTCGCCTCTGGGTTTCAACGGAATCCCCGCAATGGATCCGCGCAAGGACGATGTTGCGTTCCGCTGCGGCGAAGTGGTCATGAATCTTTTGAAACGCGGAATCTGTCCCAGCGATATTTTAACTCGCGACGCGTTCGAGAATGCTATTGCGGCCGTAGCCACGACGGGCGGCTCGACCAACGCCGTGCTCCACCTGCTGGCGATCTCGCGAGAAATGGGTCTGCCGCTCGATATCGACGATTTCCAGCGCATCAGTGAACGCACACCTTTGCTCGCAGATCTGAAACCATCGGGAAAGTTTGTCGCGGCAGATGTGGACGCGGCTGGAGGCATTCCCGTAATCGCCAAGCGACTGCTCGACGGTGCGCTCGCGCATGGCTCGGCAATGACGGTCACCGGAAAGACACTGATGGAAGAAGCCAGTCACGCGCTGGAAACTCCGGGACAAATGGTCATCGCACCGCTAGATAAGCCGCTGAAGCTAACTGGAGGATTGGTAATCGTGAAGGGCAACCTCGCTCCAGGTGGCGGAGTCGTAAAGATGACCGGCCACGAGCGGCAATCGCAAACCGGCCCGGCACGCGTCTTCGATTCCGAAGAAGCAGCCATGCAGGCAGTGACTACCAAACGAATTAAGGCTGGAGACGTAGTCGTGATCCGCTATGAAGGTCCCAAGGGCGGACCAGGCATGCGCGAAATGCTGAGCGTCACCGCGGCGATCGTGGGTGAAGGTCTGGGAGAAAGCGTAGCCCTGATTACTGACGGACGCTTTAGCGGAGCGACTCGCGGTCTAATGGTGGGCCATGTCGCGCCAGAGGCCGCGTTGGGCGGGCCGATCGCCGCGATTCGAGAGGGCGATCGCATTACCATTGACACAAAAATCCGTAAGTTGGAGCTGGAAATTTCAGACTCCGAGATCGCCCGGCGCATGAGCGAATGGAAACCACCCGAGCCGCGTTACAAGACGGGAGTGTTCGCAAAGTACGCGGCGCTCGTGAGTTCAGCGTCAGAGGGCGCCATTACAAGCACCATCCCTCCTAGTTCCTTAGGTCGCTAGCATTCCCGTTCCCGTTTCGCGGGCCTACACTCCAGTGTGAGCGCCATAGAAAGCGGCGACTGCGAGTCGTTAGATATTTCTTTCGACGATCGCGTACTGGGTGAGGAAATAATCGAGATTCGAGCGCGTGACGACGTGGGGTGCAAGAGTAACGCGGTCGGTGGGACACGTGCCCTCGCGTAGGAAGCCTTGCAGAATCCGGAGCGCGAGTTGGCCCTGGGCGCGGGGACGCTGATGGATCGAAGCGGCAATAGCCCCAGACCGCAGATAAGGCACGAGTTCCGGGAACAAATCGGTTGTGATCACCGTGATCTCTCCGTTTTTTTTCTTGCCCTTGAGCGCGCGCAGGACAGATATGGAGTTGGCGGTGGTTATGTAACAACCGACCAGCGCCGGATAATCGACGAGCGCGCGCATGGCCTTTTCCGACGCCTCTTTCGCGCGATCGTGAGTTTCGATGGCCGGCAGAACGTGCAAGTGCGGATAGTGCCGTGCGATGCCATTGGTGAAGCTTTCAACCTTCTCCACGTGATCGGCGGTGGTCAGTTCGCCGGTGAAAACAGCCACGTCGCCCTTCTCGCGCACAAAGCGGCCCATGAGGTCGCAGACCAGACCGCCGCTGGCGCGCGTATCAATGGTTACGGCGGCGATGCGGTCCGAACCAGTGGCGTCGGCGACTACGCAGACCACCGGAATATTCCGACGAAGAGCCTTCCGGACCCGACTCACAAACTGGCCGGGATGGCCGACCGCCGTAATGATGCCGTTCACCCGCGTTTCGACCGCATCGTCAAAGGCCTCGACTTCCCCAACGCCGAGCCGCGGAAAGCTGCGGAATTCCAGGTCGATGGAGCCCTTCGAAAGCACCGCATGTTCAGATTCGATGCCGGCGCGAACGTGATTGAAGAAAGAAGCGATCTCTTCCGGAAGGTTCACCGAAATGCGAAGTTTGCGTTTCGATGAGAGAACGCTGGCCGCGAGGTTGGGCCGGTAGCCCATCGACTGCGCCATTTGCTGCACGCGCTTTTTGGTGACCGCATTGACGCCGGGCCGGTCGTGAAGAGCGCGGTCTACCGTGCCGATGGACACTTCCAGCGCTTTGGCTATATCGATCAGCCTGATCATGCGTGCCCATTCTAGCGTGTGCTGACGCGGTCCGGATTTGTTTTCGGCGAATTCGAAAACTGCAAGTTTTATTGTGGGCGCACGACGATTTCATATTCCGGAACCGCCGTGATCGAGGCGACCGCAGCGATCTGCTTGCCTTTGAATTGCGGCTTGTAGCCCTGATCAAAATATACGGGCGCATCGTCGCGCAGAGGCAGCACCCACAACTCGAGCGGCGCGTCGAGGCGCTCAGCAAAACGCTTGAGGCCAATCACCCACGGATCGCCGTTGTAGAAATTGTCATCGAGTAAGGCTCCGCTCGCGTAGAGTCGCGCGACATCGCCTTCGTAGTGAATCTGAAGAAAGACGTCTTCTACTCCGGTTAATGCATCCTTCGGGAGCGAAATGCTCCAACGCGCAGCGACCTTTGCCATCGTATCGTCGGTGGGCGCTACGGCCACCGGTTGCTTGCGCCATCGCGCCGGATTCGCGCGCTGGATGGGAGGCGCAGAGCCGGCTTGCTTTGTCTGAGTGAATGCGACAGCGATTTCCCGCGCATCGAGGCGCGCTTCGTAGACGGGGAATATGCCCTCTGGCGGTTGCGGTTTCAGCCCTGCGCGTGATTGCCATTTGCTGTCGCTTTCGCTGAGCATGCCGAGGAAAATGTCGGAGCGTCCCGCCGAGCGAAGGTGGAGGTTTTCTCCCTCGCTGAAAGCATAGGCTCCGGAATAGACAATTGCCCTTTGCCCGTGGATCGTGAGTAGAGTTAACCGCTCGGCTTGTTCCTGCTTTAGCACGATAAAGTGGGTCGGCTTGCCGGATACCGAGCGAACGGTAAATGCGATGCCCATGCCGGGTGTCGGACGCACCGTTACCATGCCATTTTTTTGGCGGTCGCCTGATTCACTTTGGTTCGCAGCGCCTTCCAGAGATTGCCCAGCGTGGAGGGAGAGTTCAAACTCGGGACCAATGCCATCCTGCGCCACGAAGAAAACGTAAGTTTCGTGCTTCCGCTCAAGAGTTGTGATTAGCTGAGCCGTCGCATAGCGAATTGTCACTCCGTGTGTGTCAAGTCCGATGGGCCAGATGAAATAAGCTCCCGCTGGGATAGTGATCGGATTTTGCGGGAGCATGACATCGCCGGATGGGAGGCGCACGCGCACTTGAAAGTCATTTCGAGCCGGCATTTCATAGCCGCGCACGTAATTATTCACGAAAAGAAAGGCCTGATCGCCAAGGCTGCGCACGGAGAGGCGAGGCTCGGAGAAATCACCCGGACCCGCAGGGATCTTGTCCGGGGCGTGTACGACCATGGGAGAGAGTTCCGAGCCAAACTCATTCAGAAAATAGTGAAAAAGTTTCAGCTTTCGATAGGATTCGCGTTCCTCGCCATACTGCCCGAGAGGCGCCTGAAAATCATACGAAATTTCCGGGAGGTCATTAGGCGAGCCGGTGACTTGCGATTCCTGGAGTGTAGTAAGTTTGCCCGGTGGATTCGCGCCTCCCTGAAACATGTAATAGCCCATCAGGTTGACGCCGGAGCCGAGCTGCGTCGGCAACATCGCAGCCACGTCAGCTGCATGAATAATGGGGCGACGGTGATAGGTGTCTTCGATGCCCGAACCAAATTCGGCGGAAAGGGATGGGTAGGGGGCGAGCGCAGCCTGTGTGGCGTTCGAGGCGGGACGGCCTCCGGGAGCGCCCATATCGCCGCCTTCGCGGCTTATGAAGCGAAAAGCGTAAACCTCGTTGGGAGGTAGTTTCTGGAGCGAGTCATCCCATGGCCAATCCGCATAGCCACCGAAGACAGGCAGCACCTCGTGTGGCGGGAACACCGCGCCGTCCCATCCCGTAACCGTGTAAAGCGGAACATCGAATCCGTCTGCGACGGCCATCTGCTTGAGCTTGAGAATGTGCGCTGCCCCCTGTCCGGGGCCACGTAACGTGTATTCATTTTCCAGTTGGACACCGATTACCGGGCCACCGTCCTTCCAGAATTGCCCTTTGAGCTGCTGCGCGATTTGACGGTAAAAGGAATCGACGGCGCCTAGGTACTGTGGATCGTTGCTGCGGGTATGAGGCATTTTCTGAACCCAATCGGGAAAGCCTCCATTGCGCACTTCGGCGTGCGCCCACGGGCCGATGCGAACGAAAACCAGCAACCCGTGTTTCCCGCACAAGCGAACGAATTCCCGCAGGTCGCGGTCGCCGCTCCAGTCGAACTGACCCTGGATTTCTTCGTGATGAATCCAGATGACGTAGGACGAGACTATTTGAATGCCCGCTGCCTTCATCTTCAGCAGTTCCTCTTCCCAATACTGGTGCGGATAGCGTGAGAAATGAAATTCACCCATCACGGGAAGCCACGGTTTTCCATCGCGCATGAGGTAGCGGCTGTTAACCGTGATCGAGTGGCCGTCTGGATTCGTAGGCGCGCCCATGGGCAGGAGAGGCAAAGGAGATGACTGAGGTGAATGACGAGCATCGACCTCTATGGGAGCGCGCAGGTTTTCTCCTTGCGCTGCGGCGGGGACATTTTGTCGGGCGAAGAAGAAGACGATCGACACGAGTGCGAGCGGAACAATGAAAGAACGACGAAGCACTTGTGGCATGGCGACGGCGGTCGATAGCGATCAGGGGCCAGGAATTACAAGATCGGCAGGCTGTTCGCGGAAACCGACTTTGATAATAGCGCAAACCCGCCAAAAGTCCGTTATCGTTAACGGTTATGGATCGAGGTTTGCGACATTTCGCGAGGGTTCTTGTGCTCGTGACGTTTTCCATGTTAGCGGTCGCTCAGTCCACGAATCTATTGTCGAATCCAAGTTTTGAGAGCGCCACCCTGGCTCCCTGGGTCGCCTCGAACAAAACGGAAGCGGCGGTGACGACCGAGGATTCTGTCGATGGAATGCACGCATTGATGCTTGCCACCGGAGGACGAGCATGGCAGACGATTCCGTTGTTGGCGGGAGTGTACGAGTTGCGCGCGTTCATTCGACCAGGGGCTGGACAGATGGTACAGATCGGATTGTCGTGCAAGCCCGGACTCCGAACCCAGATCTCGACAAATTCTCTAGATCCCAGCTCGCCGGTGTCGACTCAAACGCGGGACACCGACTGGCACGAGCTGCATGCGCCGGTCTTTTTTCTGACTCGCCCGGACTCTTGCGCCGTGAAGTTATGGGCGACGGGAAGTGGCCACTCTCGATCCCTCGTGGATAGCGTGTCTTTGACCCGGCGTGAGAACGTTTTGGCTAATCCGCAGTTGTTACACAAGCAAAAGGGATGGAAAGTCGAGGGCGCGTCCACAGTGTCGAAGGGGCCACTGCTGCTCAGTGCACTCGGACAATCGGGAGGCGAGTCGGAATTGTTTCAGACTTTGAAGCTTTCCCCGGGGAACTACACGCTGGCTGCGAGCTACCGATCAAGTGGCGGACAGAGTTTGGCAAGGCTGGAGGCGAAGGGATGTAGTGCGGAAGATGCGATTCTCAATCTTGCGCCGGCGTCGTTGGGAAAAGCCTATCGACGCGTGAAACTTCGCGGTATCCGCGTCACTAACGCACAATGCGACGTCGGACTGCGCGCGCGGTCGGCGGCGAGCCAATGGTTGAGCGTTTCCGATGTGACCCTTGAGGCCGATGTTCAGCCCTATCAGATGTTGGCTGGGGGCGACGTCAGTTTGACCGACATGGTTGAGGAGCACGGCGGCGTCTACAAATTGGATGGCATTCCCGCCGATCCTTTTCACATCCTCGCAGCCAGCGGAATGAATCTTGCGCGGCTACACCTGTTTGTCGACCCTGGCAATCCTGAATTTTCGCCGTCACGCAAGATGCGGGGTTCGTATGCCGATCTTTCGCATGTTCTTAAGCTGGCAAAGCGAGCGCGGTCCGAGGGAATGGAGATCGAATTGGGGCTACACCTCAGCGACTATTGGGCCGATGGTGGCTGCCAGACGATGCCACATGCGTGGCTCGACCTCGGACCTGATGCGCTCGTCAACGCGGTGAGCGCCTACGTGAGCAGCGTTCTGCTTGCGTTCCGCAGGATAGGAATTCGAGTCGATTACATGGCGATCGGAAACGAGGCAGATGCCGGATTGGTGCGCTCCAAAGAATGCAAGTCCGCGCTCCTTCCGGTCAACGCGGATGCGAGCGCGAATCCCGATCTTCTCGCCAGAATCTATGAGGCCGGATATCGGGCGGTGCGCGCAGCATCCCCGGAAACCAGAGTGATGTGGCACCTTGCAAATATCGGGAGATACGCGGAGACGCGGAGGTATCTCGACTCCATGTTCGGGCGGGGCGCCCAAGTGGATGTGCTCACCTACTCTGCGTATCCGTTCTGGTCTCGGCAGACGGTTCGCCGGTTTCTAGATTTCGCTAACTATGTCGTCGCCAGGTACCACCATCCTGTGTTTTTCGAAGAGACCGGTTATCCATGGGCGCCCGCGGCTGGTTCGGACAACATGACAGACGGCGGTCCGGAGCCGTATCCGCTGACGCCGCAGGGACAAATGGATTTTCTGAACGATGAGATCAGTGCAATCGAAAGTGCAGACGATGGGCAGTTACTAGGGTTCGCCTATTGGGATGCAACCTGGATCCCGGCGCCCGGCACATTCGACAATGTCGACAACTATGTACTGTTCGACCGCGCCGGCAATGCGCTGCCGGCGCTGACCACGGGGTTTCGCCTCCGAATTCCAGGGCAACCGTCCAAACGATAATCCGAACCATAAGAACATGGTAACAATCGATCTGTTCGGTTGTGATCTTTGTCACATCCGCTAGGTTCAATCATCACTGAAAGCCGAAGCGGTATGCAATATGCTCATCTCGTGAAGGGAAACAGGAACTTATGGGCGACCGGGTAACTTCCCGATTCGTTCTCTACCTACGTCGAGAGTTTGTGATTTTGCACATTTTCAAAATCGCGAATCGTTGTAATATCGTGTGCTCGCGTGAGACGGGAGTGGTCATGAAGTGAACGGGAGAGGCTTCGAACCTGAGCGGTCGAATCCTTTTCACCACGTCCGAACCAGCCGCCACTGTAGGAGGAGGGGCATGCGAAAACCAACGCCAGCATTCAATCATCGTCGGGCCTCACTCGATTCGCTGGTTTCTTTATTGTGTTTTCTCGTGGTCGCCACAATCGCCTCCGGTCAAGCTCACCCGGACGTTGCCGATACCAGCGCTAAGCCCGCCGGGCAATCGCCGCCCAGTGCGCTTTCGTCCGATGCCTCCAAGTACGTGGGAGCCGAAACCTGCAAGACCTGCCATGAGGAAATCTACGACAGCTGGGAGAAGACGCCGCACTGGAAGACCACATTAAATAATGCAGGCGGTCCCTCACACCAGGGTTGCGAAGGCTGCCATGGGCCCGGCGCCGAGCACGTGGCCAGTGGCGGCGACAAGACCAAGATTTTTGTATTTGAAGGGCACTCGCGACAGGAGACAAGCGCGCGCTGTCTGGGTTGCCACGGCGAAAGCCATGAGCAGGCGCACTTCGCTGAATCCGCCCATGCCAGTAACGATATCGGCTGCGTCGACTGCCACTCTCCTCATCACGCCAAGGAGAAAGAGTTCTTACTAATCCAGAACCAGCCCCAGTTGTGCTACGGATGCCATACCTCGGTCAAAGCAGACTTCGCCAAACCCTTTCACCATCGGGTGAATGAGGGCTTAGTGCAATGCAGCGACTGCCATAACCCTCATGGGACGGCGACGATCAGGCAAGTTCGATCGCTACCGAGTGGGGATGCTGTCTGCTTCAAGTGCCACGTCGACAAGCAGGGACCATTTGTCTACGAGCACGTTCCAGTCAAGACGGAGGGCTGCACCAGTTGCCACTCACCCCACGGTTCCACCAATCCTCGACTCCTGAACGTGAGCCTGGTGAACATGCTCTGTCTCCAGTGCCACACCTTCCCGACCCAGGGGCCAGCCGGGCCGGCACACAATCAATCCGCGAAGTACCAGGCATGCACCACGTGTCACACCCAGATTCATGGGTCTAACTACAGCGACGTGTTTTTCAAGTAGGAGGTAGCGATAATGCTGCCTGGTTATAGCAAATGTCGAAGATCGACGGTCCTCTTGACGCTGGTGGGCGTTGCGATCGCATTATCACCTGCGACGCTGATGGCCCAAACTCCGAGCGCGAGTCCCGACTCCGCCGAGCCCGAGGGTGCCACCCGCGGCAGTTACCTGATTCACTCGTCAGTTGAGGCGGGTTATCGCTCCAACGATGTAACGGGCAGCGACGGCATGTACGACACACTGGTGGATCTGCACACTGGGCCTCGAATTCTTGACCAGACTCTTTCCATGCAGTCGATCGATCACATGGGCCTTCTGTTTGACAATCTTTATCTCAACAGCTCGGGATGGGGAGGCGATCCTAACAACTACCTGCGCCTGCGCGCCGACAAAAACAAGTGGTACAACCTGCAAAGCAGTTTCCGCCGCGATCAGAGTTTCTCCGATTTTGACCTGTTGGTGAATCCCCTGAATCCACCAGGCTCCACTCCATCGATTCCGGCTCTGAACTCGCCTCACCTGTTCGATACGACGCGGCGCATGAGCGACGTCGATGTCACCCTGCTCCCGCAATCTCGCGTGAGTTTTCGGCTCGGGTATTCACACAACAACATGACCGGGCCTTCTTTCAGCAGCATTCACGAAGGCACGGAAGCACTGCTGTCGCAACCGATCAATACCACCATGAATGCCTATCGGATGGGCGTCGATTGGAGGATCGCGCCGCGAACCGTTCTTAGCTACGATCAATTCCTTGATTACTACAAGGGAGATACCGACACCTCGCTGGCTCCGTTTGCGCCGGCGCTGCTGCCCTCGCCGGGCATAGGTTCGGTTGAGTTGGGTTTGTCCATTGATACAGCTAATAAGGAACCCTGCGCGGTGCCGTCCGGGCAACCCAGCCTGATCGTCGATGGAACCCTCACCAATATCACGTGTAGCGCCTACTTCAGTTATGCGCGGAACGAGCGGATCCGCTCCTCCACGCCTACCGAACGGCTGAGCCTGCGCAGCAGTTATTTCCCGCGAGTGGAACTGGTCGGATCTTATGCTTACAGTTCCGCCAAATCGACCACGCCCCTGGATGAGTCCTTCACCGGCCTGCTCACGCGCACCAACACCCTCGCCTTCGCGGGCACTGGAACGGCCGACGCAAACCGCATTTCCGACGTGCTTGATCTCGAAGCCACGGTTCATCTGACCTCCCATCTCCGTCTGGTCGAGAAGTTTTATTTCTGGGCCTTCCGCATTCCGGAGAATGCGAATTTCATCGAGAACGACTATAGCTGCGCAACGCCCCCATGCACGCTGCTGAGTACGCCGCTGACTACCCCAACCACGACACCCACCATCACCCAATCCTCGTTCAACCAGACCTGGAAGAGAAACCAGACCGAGCTGGCTTGGGACGTGTCGAAGAAAATGGGAGCTCGCATTGGCCTTCGCTACGGCGACCGCGTCTTCAACCACTTCAATGATTTCATGGCCGGGGACGAAGACCACTTCGAAATCGGCGAATACACAGCGCTCTTGGGTTTTTGGGCGCGGCCAATCCATAGCCTGCGATTGAATTTCGACCTGGAGCACACGAACTACGACAACGTGATCGTCCGCATGGCTCCACGCAAGGAATCGCGCTACCGTTTCCAGACGACCTACACGCCGCGACCGTGGGCGACTCTCGGAGGGTCCATCAACGTTCTTCAGGATTCGAACGCCGACGCCTTAACCCATTACGTGGGACACAACCAAAATTACGGGCTTACCGCCTCGCTCGCGCCGCGCGAAAGATTTGGAATGGATCTGGCCTATAACTTCAACAGCATGATTCGGAATGCCCTCATCTGCTTCAATGACACACCGCCCGCGGGCGTGGTGCTTCCCTTCGTGGCTAATGCCGCCTCTTGCGCGGCGAACGACCCGGCCAACCCTCTGCTGAACACCTCTTATTACACCAACCACACGCATTTCGGGATGGCCACCGTCAGGTTTATCCCCGTAAAGCGATTTGCAGTCAACGTGGGATACAACATCACCAGTGTTGACGGCAGCATTCCGCAGTTCAACATTCTTCAACCGCTCGGCGCCTCGGAGTATAAGTACTTCCAGCCGGTGGCCAATCTGAGCGTGGATTTGGGCCATAAGCTGGCCTATATCATGGGTTGGAATTATTACCAGTACAACGAGGGTTCGTTTGTCGGCCCAACCGCGCCCCGCTATTTTCACGACAACGCACTAACCGAATCCTTGCGTTACGCGTTCTGAGCTTTGGCGGACTTTGCTTCGCTTTCCGATTTCGCCAGGAAATTGTAGAGCGTGGCTCTACTGATCTTTAGGACTTCGGCGGCACGCGCTTTGTTGTTGCCTACCTGTTCCAGGACATGCAGCACATGACGCTTCTGAACCTCCTCCAATGTCAGAAGACCCTCCTCGAGCGGGGAGGCGGCGCTTGCGCTTAGATACTCGGGAAGATCGCTCACATCGATGACTCCGCCCGTTACCATCATGCAAGTGTTGCCCATGACATTTTCCAACTCCCGCACATTTCCCGGCCAGGAATAGCGGGCCAGCAAGGTTTGGGCCCGGCGGGTGATCCCGCTGATGGGTTTGTTATAGGCTGCGGCGAATTTTCTCGTGAAGTGCCTGAGTAAAAGCGGAAAGTCCTCTTTCCGGTCACGAAGACGCGGCAAGGTGATTTCCACCATGGAAAGCCGGTAATAGAGATCTTCCCTAAACCTTCCCTCCTTGACCATTGCGCGAAGATCTCGATGAGTCGCAGCTACGACCCTCACATCTACCTTGCGTGGGGCCGGCGAGCCTACCCGCTGCACCTCCTGATTTTGCAGCACTCGAAGAAGCTTGGCTTGGGCGGGAAGAGGTAGGTCGCCAATTTCGTCTAGAAAGACCACTCCACCGTTGGCATATTCAAACAGTCCAATCTTGTCTTGCGCTGCGCCGGTAAACGCGCCCCGCACATAGCCAAACAGTTCGCTTTCCAGCAGCGTTTCAACCAAGGCGGAACAGTTGCAGACGGCTAGCTCTTTCGAACCCACAGGACTCAGCCGATGAAGTGCGCGGGCGACCAACTCCTTTCCCGTTCCCGTGGGCCCCAGCACCAGCACGTTGCGGAAGTGCGGGGCAACTCGCCGGATTCCGGCAAACACCTCAAGCATCAACGGACTGCGACCAATAATGCCTTGAAACTCATAAGCCTTCAATAGCTCCAGCTCAAGTTCCAGGGTGTGCTGGCGCTGTTTGGCCTCCGCTAGGAGGGTAGTGATCCGTGCCTGAAGACTGACGACATCCAGGGGCTTGGTAAGGTAATCGTAGGCGCCTTTCTGGATGGCTTCCACGGCTGAATCGGTGGAGTAGTGTGCGGTCATCAGGATCACATTAGCTCCGGGGTCGGTGGCAACCATGCGTTCCAATACTTCCATGCCGCTCATCGTGGGCATCATCAGATCCAGCAGGACAATGTGGGGATGCTCGCGCGCAAACACTTCCAGCCCCATTTCCGGTCCGTTGGCCGAAAAGATCTCGATACCATCCTGGGTCAATGCCGCAGTGACCAACTCCAATTGCTGTGGATCGTCATCGATCACCAGAACTTTCCGCACCGAGATCACATTCGTCTCCATCGAGCTGCCTGTAAAATCCGCGATTGGCTGACGCTCCATAATTGCCAGGCCATTGTTCAACTTGCGGTCGTGCGTTTTCGCGCCGCGCGAACCGATGGCTCATCGCTAAGGTTACTGTTGAGATCGGGGGAGCCAGTTATGCCAGTAACCGTCACAGTGGCTTGATGCGCGGAACCTAATGTTACGATCTTAGTTACACACGGGCACGCCCAAAAGGTTACTGAGGTCACTTGGCCGTGCCTCAAAGGCCAATTACTGACCTTACCGCCAATCGTCGTCCCTCACATCTTCGTCATACTTGCAACCGCCGCCCGTGTACAGATTTCATACACATGTCCAGCGATCAGCCAGTCCGCCAGGATCAGCCGCGGCTCGGTCGTGAGGCTAATCCCTTGTTTCTAAGGAAGATCGACGGTTGGACCGTTTCGGCGCAACAGTTGCGATGGTATTGATTGCAAGGACGACGTTGCTATGACAAGCGGTACCGGGCGTGATGGTTACCAGGATCACCCCAATCAGATGTCTTCCTTGAATACTAAGGGGCGGAACGATATGTCATCTCGGAAGGGCATGGATCGACGAGGCAATGACCCAGTTCCTTACCTTACACAGGGGGATCAAGTTATGAAGATTAACGTTATGGTGATCGCTATTCTCACGGTGGCTCTGTGCGGCTGCCAGGGGCTTAAGCAAGCCGCAGTCCAGCAACCGGCTCCCGGGACGATGTCCACGGGTAATTGGGAGTTCGTTTTGCAGAAGAGTGACACAGAGAACATTTATGTCGAATCCAATATCGCGAGCACGGGCACTCCCGGCACCTACCAGGAAAGTGGCGCCTCGACGGTATTCAGTCTGGATTCCAGTGTCTATTACGCAGACCCTGCTTCTGGTGGGGGATATCAACCGGGAGCCGCAGTCTCTACCTTCACATTGACGATTAACCCACAGTTGGAGGTCAGCGGAACCCTAAGCCAAAGTGGCGGCCAATCCATCAGATTTACCGGGACGGTCGATGCCGGCGGAGCGACCATGAGCGGTACCTTTGACGACGGTAGTGGCAGTGCGGCTCCATTCAGCGCGTCGACAGCTCTGACTTTGGGCGGAAACTATATCGACTCTACGGGCACGATCCGAGAGTCCATCTCAGGAAACGTCATCACTGAGACGAGTCCAAATGGCAGCGGCAACTATAGCCTGACTCCTGCTGTAGGAAACTTTGCCTTCCTCGCGAGTGACGTACCGGCCGGCGGCAATGGCAGCGTCGTATTTTGGAACAACTCCGGAGTTTGTGCGGGAACTCAATGCGCCGTATGGGTCGATGTTAATTACAACACCCTGTGGGTATTGATGAACGACCCAAATTCCGGTGCCACCAAAGTTGTGGGGACTATGCGTCCGCCGGCATAACCATGAACACGATTTGCGGCCTGAATTGCGCAGTAGATCAGGAGAAATGTATGGAACGAAGACTTTGTCAGCGTTATCCGTTGTCGGTTGAAATCGAAGTCACGGAGATGGCCAGCCATACTCCATCCCGCGGCAACACCACCGACGTGAGCTTGAGCGGATGTTACGTCGCGACCATATTTCCGTTGCCGGCGGGCGCTACCGTCGACTTAAAGTTGTGGATAGAGGACGGCAACATCAAAGGCCACGGATCAGTTCAGACGTGTCACCCGGGAGTCGGCATGGGCATCAAATTCACCAGTCTCACGCGTGACGCGATGCGGCGGCTCGATAACTATCTCCACGCGGCGAGTTCAGCGTCACCTGGAGAAACGCTTCAACCTTATATCAGATGAACGGGATGAGGATTCTGCGGAAGCGGGATCCCCGACACCACATGAGCATGACGTGGATAGACCGTAGAAACGAGGGATGGGTTTATGTCGATGGGCAATGCACTGCTGGTTTCAGACGATTCCACCAATATTCATCAGCTAAGTCGGGCCTTAGGAGAGGTTTCGATTCGGCCCGATCTCTGTCGTGAAGTGCCAGAGGCGCTTCGCCTCCTGCATACGCGAAAGTTCGACGCCGTCATTGTCGATTCTCGTCTGGGAACGCACTCGGCGTCGGTATTGGAAGAAGTACGCACCACTCCCTCGAACCGAACAGCCGTGACTTTTGCGATCGGCAGCGTCGGTATGGATTCGTGTATGCGCAAGCTGTCGAGTTTCGTTTTTGACGGACCAATTTCTTCTGAATCAGTTCGCCGGACGCTCAGGGCTGCTTACGGACTAGTCTTGCGAGAACGGCGCCGCTACTTCCGCTGCCCAATTTGTATTCCTGTGCTGATCCTTAAACGCCCGACCTGCGAAGTGCGCTGTCACAGCATAAACATTAGCGAGGGTGGACTGGCTCTGAATACAGCTGTTTCCCTGAAGTCTGGAGAACTGGTTCAACTTCGATTCGCCCTGCCTGGCCGGCAGGATCCCTGGACCATGGAAGCGACGGTTTGTTGGGAGAAGGTGGAGAGGATCGGCGTTCGTTTTGCCTCCATTTCGCCCGAACGAAAGACCGAGCTACAGGAATGGCTCGCGCGAAAACTGGAAGAGCAGATTCCCGACGCGCTTGCTGAGACTTTCAACAGTCGCATGGGCAATAACAGGACGAATTGCCCCGCCGGCCTTCATAACTGTGAACCCGCGGTTGCTCTGTAACTACGAAGGAGAAGGTCAAAAGCTGCCTTCGCGTCAACGGGTGGCGAGTAGAAGTAACCCTGTACCATTTCGCAACCAAGCCGCTTCAAGGCTGCGACCTGGTCCTCGGTTTCAGCGCCCTCAGCGACAATGCTTAGCCCCAGGCTATGAGCGAGCATAATGATCAGGCGTACGATCTCGTGATTGTCTTTGTCGGTGTTCATGTTCGAAACGAATGTGCGGTCAATCTTGAGTGAGTCAATCGGGAAGCGCGGCAGGCGGCTCAGAGACGAATACCCCGTCCCAAAATCGTCGATGCTCAGGCGAACCCCCAGTTCCTTCAGCTCGGAGAGTACAGCCAGGGCACGATCCGCCTCTCCCATGGCGATTGTTTCCACAATTTCAAGGCTGACACAACCGGGATCGATTCCAGTTTGCTGAAGAATGGCAGCGATTTCCATGGCCAATTTGGGCTGCGCGAACTGTTTCGGTGTGATATTCATGCTGATCGTGAGTGGGGGCTGGCAGCCCAGATTTGACTGCCATGAGCGCAGCTGCTCGCAGGCCTCCCGCAACAGCGCTCGATTCAACGGAAGTATTAGACCAGTCTCGTCGGCTACCGGAATGAAATCTGCGGGAGAGATCATTCCCTCTGGATGTTTCCAGCGGCTTAGGGCCTCAAAGCCTGCGATTTTGCCGCTTCGCAAAGAAATGATTGGTTGGTAATAGACGAGCAGTTCGCCTCGTTCCAGCCCACCGCGAAGATCGGTCTCGAGCTTCAATCGCCGGACCGCGTTCGAGTGCATCGCCGGATCGAAAACCTCGCAACGTGCCTTTCCCGATTGCTTCGCGCGATACATGGCAATTTCGGCGTCGCGAACCAGGTCTTCCGGCTTGTCGTAAGAATTTGCGCTCAGGGCTGCGCCTATGCTCGCCTTAATTACAATCTGGCGGCCCTCGATTTCGAATGGGATGGCCAATCTCTCCTGAATTCTCTGGCCCACGCGAATGGCATCGCTTGGCCGGAAGACATCTTCCAGGAGCACGGTGAATTCGTCGCCCCCCAGCCGCGCGACGCTCATGGCTCCTAATGGTCTCTCGCCTTCGCCCGCGCCGTGGAGGCGAGCGATGGTGTCAGTGTCGCGAAAAGAAGCGCTCATGCGCCTTGCGATTTCCACCAGCAACTCGTCGCCGGCAGAGTGCCCCAAACTATCATTGACCACCTTAAACTCGTCGATATCGACGAAGAGTACGGCAAACTTGTAGTCGGAATGGCGCCGCGCGCGTGACATTGCGTGTTGCAGCCGATCCAGAAACAATCCGCGGTTTGGCAGATCGGTCAAACCGTCGTGGATTGCCTGGTGGGCTAGCGCTTCCTCGGCACGCTTTCGCTCAGTGACGTCACGATTGACGATGACCAGCCTTTCCGTCTCGCCCTCGCCATTTTTAATGGTGTTCGCGGTCGATTCCAGGACGCGCCAGGATCCGTCTCTATGGCGCATCCGATATTCCAGCTTTTGGCCCCTCCCAGTCCGATAGGCTTTCTCGGCGGCTTCCTTCACGCGGTCTCGATCCGAGGGATGTATCTGATCGAAGGCCGTGGCACTGTCCAATTCCGCGGCCGAATAGCCAAGGACCTTCTGATAAGCGGGACTGCTATAGACCCGTTGCCCATCATGATTCACCACGGCAATCATGTCGGCGGCGTTTTCGGTGATGAGTTGAAATAGCTCATCCCGTTCCGCAAGTTGCCTCCGTACTCTTTGCAGCTGCAAGTGTTGGTACATCGTATAGATATCAAACAACAAGACGAGAGCCGCCAGTCCGCGAACCCATTCCCGGAGATTGGCCCAATATGTAGGATTGCTTTCTGGGTGTTCACCGGGCAGAACCAGAAAGACGATCGCGGCTGTCAGGACGACGGTGACGATGAAGGCAAATCCCCAAAGCCACCATTCCCGACGTTCTACCTGACGCGCTACGTGTGAACTGTTTTTGAGGTTTCGGCGGCCGGCGTCGGATGAGTCATTCATAGGCTTGCAGTGGTCTTTCCGCCATGAAATTCATGGTTTCTATGACAAGGAACCTGGACGTGTTCCGCCATCCCATTTCCCTGCGGGTCCAATTGGCTTTGCTTCTAATGTCCGAACGCTGCGGTTCGGACTAAGTCCCCATCGAGAGCCTTGCGCACTTTGCGGAGTAGGGCTTCCTTCGTGAAGGGTTTTTCGAGCAACAAGACGTGCCCATCGAGGATCCCTTGTTGCGCGATGAGATCGGCGGTGTATCCGGACATATACAACACTCTCATTTGCGGTTGAGCAGCCACTAAAGTCCTTGCCAGCCCTGGCCCGCTCATACCAGGCATGATCACGTCCGTTACGAGCAAGTGGATCGGGGTGTCGTGTCTTGCTATGTCTCGCACCGCGGATTCGCCATTCGCAGCGTCCAAAACAGAATAGCCGCTGCTTTCGAGGCAACTGCGCGTCAGTCCGCGCATCGCATCGTCATCCTCCACCAGCAGAATCGTTTCCGATCCGCCGAGAACTGCGGATTCGGGCACCTCTGATGTGGGCTCCGCGACCGCGTCAACTCGCGGCAGGTATATTTTGAAGCGGGTACCCTTTCCAGGCTCACTGTAAACCCAGATGTATCCTTCGCTTTGCTTTACGATGCCGTAAACGGTCGAAAGGCCGAGCCCGGTTCCCTGACCGGGTCCTTTTGTTGTGTAGAAGGGCTCGAAGATGTGAGCCTGTGTTTCCTTGTCCATTCCGAAACCAGTATCGGCGACGCTTAACACCACGTAGCGTCCCGGTTTCGCATAGGAATACTGGATCAGGTTCGTTTCATCCAATTCGGAATTAGCCGTCTCGATCACTAGTTTCCCGCCCTGCGGCATTGCATCCCGGGCATTGACGACAAGATTCATTAGGATCTGATCGATCTGTCCGAGGTCCATTCTCACCCGCCCCAGTTCTCGGCAGGAAACCACAGTCATCTCAATGTGCTCGCCGATCAGGCGGCGAAGCATTTTCTCAGTTTCTGTCACCACGGAATTCAGGTCCACAATCGTCGGCTGTATGACCTGTTTTCGGCTGAAGGCCAGTAGTTGTCGGGTCAGCAAGGCCGCTCGATGCCCAGCTTTCCCAATTTCTTCGGTGTAATGCTGTAAATTGTCGTTCGCGGGGAGACCTTCCTTCAGGAGCGCGCTATAGCCTACGATAACGCCAATTGCGTTGTTGAAGTCATGTGCAATTCCCCCGGCAAGCCGGCCCACCGCTTCCATCTTTTGCGCCTGGAGCAGTTGCGCCTCCAGCTGCTTTCGTTCCGTTATGTCCTGAATGGTGCCTTCATAGACTGCGACACCATCCTTGTAGACTACCCGGGCGGTAGTCGTTATCCATATCTTTCTCCCATCTTTGCGGTAAAGTTGGCACTCAAAATCCTGCACGGTGCCCTGCCGTTCCATCAGCAGCCTCAGCTCGTCGCGCCGCTGAGGATCGACATAGAGTTGGTGGGCAACATTCGTAACACTGACACTCAGCTCTTCAGGCGAGCGGTATCCAAGCATGGTCGCCATCGCTCGATTCGCATGCAAGTAGTGGCCTTGCGGGCTGCTTTGAAAGATACCGACGAGTGCCCCTTCAAAAATAGCACGGTACTTCTTCTCGGACTCCTCCAGTGCTGCATTCGCGAAGGCCTTGTCTACCTCGGAGCGGTTGAGCCGGAAAGCTAGCGCCCAGATGAGAACTGCAAAAAGCACAATCTGGCTGACCATGAGACACGCCAGCGCCAACCTCACGTCCGCCAGCAAGAACTTACTGTGGATGTACAGGGCTCCCAGAGCGGCCGGGGCGAAGACTGCGATGGGCAGAAGACGGCGCGAAAGCCAACCTCCCGAATAGGGGCTGCTGAAAACCGCCATCACTCCCTGCGAGGGCCGGCAATGTACGGTTGCAACAGAAAGGACTAGAAACCCGATTCCCGTATGCACCGCCATTGATGTGTACCGGACCGATCCGTAGAGAAGAGGGACGCCATATAGATAACCGATGATAGCGAGCAGCGCGCTCAGTCCACTGAGTAATGACCACAATTGCGACCACGCCGCGTGTTTCTCAGGCAGAGATAACAACAACAAACTCGATCCCGCTAGACAAAAGTTGACGGCCGTGATCTGCGCCATGCGTCCTGGGTATGGGGATTGAAGGTGATCGGCGAAGAACAATTGATCGATGCCTAGATCGCTGTGAAATAGATATTCGACCAGGCTCAAGAACCCAACTGCAATGACCATGGCCGCCAAGCCGGTGGCAATCATTTGTGAGCGTTTTGTCCGATGTGTTCGCGTCACGCTCAGCAGCGCCGAGCCGGCGCATAGGAAGCCCACAGCCGTATTCGCCTTCATTGTGATTTGGCCCGGGACAACGCTGAGCACCGGCCCGAAGCTCAGCATCCACCCACCGAGCACCGACACTCCCAGTGCGGTTAACACATAACCGCCTAGCCGTGGCCCCGAAATTTGATAACTGTGAGCTGTCACTTCCATGTGTGGCGCGATGCGCCGACAAACGCCGACGTGCTTATATTCAGTCACTCTTTGATATCGACCGCAAGTTACATTCGTGCTTACAGCTCCCGCCGTTCCCTGGGCGGTGTCGCCGAGCGTTCCCAGCACGAGTGTTCGGGTTTCATAACAAGAAATGGGGTGTGGACAAACGCAATCAAACGCAAGTAAGGCTTTGTGAGGAGGAGGTGGCCGAAAGCGGCTCACAAGTAATTGGTACGAAGGTAATTCTAAGAATGGATAATTGTGGCCCGGAATTGCCCGCGGCATGTTCCCATGTAGATATTAGACGCATTTCGAGCGGACGAAATTGGTGGCCCATCTGCATCGCTCATGAGGAGCCGTCAGGCACTGGGATTCCCGTTATGCATTCGCGAAGCCTGATTGTTCGCCACACTCTTGTTTCCCTCTTGTTTGTGCTGCTCTACCTCCTGCTCAACCGTCCGGAGATAATTTTCTTTTCCCGCGTAGGCTTCGTTGCCTGGTATCCCGCAATCGGTCTGAGTATGGCGCTAATGTTGGGCATCAGTCCCTGGTACGCGATTCTGGTTTGCTTTTCTGACGCCCTTGCCGGCACCCTTGTTTACGCCGCACCCGCCTGGTCGTTCAGCAATACGATCGATGCGATAGGAATTGCCGTTTGTTATGGCACGGCGGCATATCTGCTGCGCGGACCTCTGCAAATTGACCTAAGGCTGCGGCGCCGGCGAGATGTGGTTCGGTATGTCTTGGTGAGCGTATCGGCAGCCGCCGTAGCCACCATCGTGGGTGTCGCCTGCCTGCTTGCCGATCGAAGCATCGTCTGGAGCGAATGTAAGTCGTCCGCTCTGAGCTGGTTCTTGGGAGACGCGATCGGCTTGGTAGGTATTGCGCCGTTTCTTCTTGTTCACGTGTTTCCCCAAGTTCGAAATTGGCTGTCTCAGGCATCGTCTCCATGCCGCCTCATCGAGCCCCGTTCACCGTCGACGACACTCAGTCTCGGCGCGTTTGCGGAGGTCTGTGGGCAGATTGTGACGATGTTGGCGGTTCTCCTGGTGATGTTCGGGACCACGAATGGACGCTACGATCATTTCTATCTATGTTTCATCCCGATCATCTGGATCGCGATGCGTCACGGCGTCCGCCGAGTCGTTAGCGGCCTGTTGACGCTCAATTTTGGGATCGTAGTCGCGATGCATCTGTTCCCGCCCACCGCGGGTCAGTTCGCGAAAGTCGCCCTGCTGATGCTGGTCCTATCCGGCGTCGGACTCATCGTGGGATCGGAGGTCAGCGAGCGACACCGCTTGGCCATCAATCTGAATGAACGAAACACGTATTTAGATCTTCTAATAGAAAATAGTCCGCTTGGGATAGCTGTTCTTGATCGGCAAGGATCAGTCGAACTGGCGAATACGGCTCTCGAGAAGATCTTCCAGTACGACCGTCACGAACTCACCTCAATCGATCTTGGGAACGTGGAGACTACTAACGATCAGTCTGCGGGCACCCATCAGCTGATTCCGCAGATCTTTGCGGGGAATGCTCTACGCGCCACCGTGCGGCAACGAAGGAAAGACGGGACGATTCTTGACTTGGCACTGCATGGCGTTCCGCTGCTCCTGAACGGTGAAGTGAGGGGAGCGTATTTAATCTATCAGGACATCTCAGAGCAAATCAGGACGAACGAAGCGCAGCGAAGCTATGCGGAGTCCTTGAATAAGTTGGTAAAGGAATTGGAACTCCGCACAAAGCAAATGTCCTCACTGAATGAAATGGGAGCGCTCTTGGAGTGCAGTGGCAATGTTCACGATGCCTGCTCAGTTGTCGCCGACTCCGTGCAGAAGCTCTTTCCCGAAGCCCGTTCCGGAGCGCTCTACCTATTCAGGTCGTCGCGAAATCTAGTCGAGGCAGCAGCGCGGTGGGGTACCCCCGTTCCTTCGGAATCGACATTTCTTCCAGATGCATGCTGGGCGCTCCGGCGCGGTCAACCCCACTGGAGCCACCAACCGGGAGGCGGGATCAACTGCCAGCATCTGCCGAAAGGCTCAACTACCGAGTGGCTGTGCGTGCCAATGGTCGCGCAGGGAACCACGGTCGGAGTGTTTTATCTTGAATTTGAGAGTGCGGTGGCCATCCGTCCCGATTCTGGCTCGGAAAGTTTTCGGAATTCTCGTCAGCAACTTGCCATTAGCGCTGCGTCGCAGATAGCGCTTTCGCTGGCCAGCCTTCAGTTACGCGAAACCCTTCGCGAACAGTCGATTCGGGATCCTCTCACTCATCTGTTCAATCGTCGTTTCCTGGAGGAGTCGCTTACGAGAGAAATCGAACTGGCCGGTCGCAAAAAGCAGAGCGTAGCCGTTCTTTTCCTCGACCTCGATCACTTCAAGAAATTCAACGACGCTTTCGGCCACGCGGCGGGGGACATGGTGCTCCAGTCCCTCGCGGACCTATTTCGGACCTTCTTCCGCTCCACAGATATTTGTTGCCGCTACGGCGGCGAGGAATTCGCGGTAGTTCTGCCAGAATCGTCCCCGGAAGACGCGGCGACCCGTGCTGACGCACTGCGATCCGAGGTCAAGCGCCTGCGCCTGAAGTACAAGAAGCAAACTCTTGGGCCGCTTTCACTTTCGGCTGGCGTAGCCGCCTTCCCGGCGCACGCCTCGTCTTCCGACGACTTACTGAAAATCGCTGACCAATGCCTCTATCAATCAAAAGCCCGCGGTCGCGATATGGTCACAGTGGCTGATGCGCTTCAGTCTTCCCGTTCGCATCGCGCCGAAGTTACCTAACAAAAACGATGCCAAACCCAAATGGCATCGCCCCGCTCAAGCGTTCATTGACTCACGCGTCGAACTGGCGGATGGAGAGTGCAGTAAAATATTCACTTTTTTCGGAATACTCTTTGCCCAAGAGGCATGAATCACTTTGGCACTCCAGACATGCGCGCCAGCACATCGAACACGACAGCGAAGTCGAACTTCTCCCAACCCATGCCGCGCGCCGCGGTCAGAAATTCGTTGCTGATCGCAGTGGTAGGAACCGGAACATTCAATTTGCGTCCCAGTTCCATCGCCAGGAGAATGTCCTTTTGCATCATGTTGACGTCGAACCAGGTTTCTTCGGGCTTTTGTAGGACGAAGGGGCCCCGATACGCAATCATTGGGGATGCGATCGCGCTATGGATCATCACCTCCACAGCGACCTCTCGCGCAATACCGCTTTTCTCCGCTAACAGGACCCCTTCGCAGAAGGCCATCATCTGAACTGCGAGCTGCAGATTCAGCGCAATCTTCATGCACAATGCAACGCCATTGTCACCGACGTGCGTCACCTTCGGACCGATCTCCAGCAGCAGTGGCTTCAACCGCTGGAAAGTTTCTTTGCGGCCTCCGACCATCACCGAGAGCTCGCCTTGTTGCAGAGTAACGACGCTGCCAGAAACAGGGGCGTCCATCATGTCGGCACCCTTCTCGCGAACTTTGGCAGCCAGCGCGCGGCTGGCCTCAGGGCTGACGGTGCTCATGTCGATATAGAACTTGCCTGCACTGAGGCCTGCCAGCACTCCATCCGGACCCTCCGTCACAGCCGCCAGCGCTGCGGTGTTGGTCACCATAGTGAGGATGACATCCGAGGCTAGAGCCACGGCTTTCGGGGACTCGGCGAACCTCATGTCTTTGTCGACCAGCCACTGCGCCTTGGCACGCGTCCGGTTATAGCCGGCAATGGTATGCCCGTTTTCAAGCAGGCGAGCCACGATGTTGCCGCCCATTACGCCGAGGCCAATGAATCCCAATTTCGCCATACAGTAATTGTCTCCTGACTGCGAGTACAACTTGTACGTAGTTGTGACTACCTCTGATCGACTGACTTAAATGAACTTTCTAGTGAGGATGAATCTTTAAGCACCTGCTGAAGATGAATGCGCATCGCTTCTCTGGCCGCCTCCTGGTCGCGCCGTTCAATAGCCGCGAGAATCCTTCTGTGATGGAACTGCCCGCGCTCCGGTCCCCCAGCTACATTAAAAATCCGGCCGCGTTGCTCGCGAAGAAGGCCGACAATCGAATCCAGCAGCGAGAGAATCAGCGGATTTCCCACCGCTTCTGCAATCGCCAAATGAAAATCAAGATCCGCTTCGACAAAGGCGTCCGGGTCGCGCAAACTGCGATCCATTACCGCAACGGATTCCCGCATGGTGGCGAGGAGTTGGTCGTCAATTCTCAAGGCAGCTAGGCCGGCAAGCTCCGGTTCCAGCACGAGGCGCAACTCCACGAGGTTTGCCAAACCGACTTGCTGGCTGATGCGGATCATCAGGTCGAGCGACTGCCGGATCGCCTGAGAAGTTCCATCCGTCACAAACGTGCCGCGTCCGGAATAAGCCTCCACCAATCCCTTTTCGCGCAAGGTCTTCACCGCTTCGCGCACCGCGGTGCGGCTGACCCCGAAACGTTGAGCAAGATCGCGCTCTGCTGGCAACTGATCGCCGGGCTTAAGCTGCCCTTTAAGTATCGAGGCTTCCACCTGCTGCACAATTTGCTCGTAAAGGCGAGACGTCTTAACCGTTTTGTAAATCGGTTTGTCGCCCAGCGAATCGATTATCCCATTGTCACTTGCCCCCTCGTTGCTTGGGCGCGCATGGTCTAGTGGTCAGACCAATACATTATGAGCCAATAATTCATTGGATCCAAATGGTCTTCGATATTTCAGAGGCTCACGGATCCGAGGGATCAACTATCCCCATCCTCCGGCTAGAACATTGTTAACGGTGGCGGAATTGCCAGAGACTCGGCGACCAGTTTTGGCCGTGGATCTGATTCAAGAGCGCGGCATCCAGCAAAATCCGCTCGCCAAATATGGCCCGAAAAGCTGGCTTGCCAGGAGCGTTTGTCAAATCTCCCCTTGACACCGATTTCGAACAGGAATATGTTTCGTTAGCGTTAACGGTAAAGGATTTTGTGGTTTTTGCCGCTTCCAATATGGAGACGATCATGATCGAAAAAACTCAGTTCGCGATCTTTCGCGCCCCTGTAATTGCGACGCTGTTGGTACTTTTGTTCTCCATTCCCGCTATTTCCCAAGTTGGACAGGCAACTTTGTCAGGCACAGTTCAAGATGCGAGCGGTGCCATGATCGCGGGCGCGACCGTAACTTTGACCGATACCGCGAGCCAGACGCAACGGAAGACCACCAGCGGTTCGCAGGGGTTCTTCTCGTTCAATGCGCTGCCTGCGGCGACCTACGAAATCAAATTCAATAAGAAAGATTTCGCCGAACTCCGACGAACCGTTGTGGTGCACATCGCCGACCATCTCGAGATTCCCGACATAAGACTCGCGGTGATCGGCGCGAGCCAGTCCGTCAATGTCACGGCGGAAACAACGTCCATAACCCCCGAGTCAACCGGCGAACTTTCCTACACCCTCACGTCCAAGCAAGTGCAAAACCTGGATATCATGGGACGGAGTGCAATAGAACTCCTCGGCTTGGTGCCGGGAGCAGCCGACTCCGGCAACTTCAACAGCGATGCGTATACCCCCCAAACCGCCGGCTTTGAGCAGAACTCCAGCGCCTATAGTGTGAACGGTAACCGCTTTGACCTGACCCAAATCGTGAGCGACGGCGCCCCGGTCACGGATGTGAACACGGCCGGAGCTGCTGCGGTAACTCCCAACATAGATATGATCCAGGAAGTCAAGGTGGAAACGGCAGCTTTTTCCTCCGATCAGGCGAGCGGACCCGTCGTGATGCAGACCGAGACCAAGTCCGGCGGGAGAGATTTCCATGGCGAAGTCTATGGAACGATCCGCAACAACGCGCTAGATGATATCGACTGGCGGGTGAAAAGCCTTGGCCTACCCAAGCCTGACGATGGCTACTACTACGTTGGGGCCAATATTGGCGGACCGCTAATTATTCCGGGGACGAAGTTCAACGAAAAACGCGACAAGCTTTTCTTCTTCGCTGCCTTCGAAAAGCAACTCCAGTACGTGCAGGACCCGACACTCGACATCCGCGAGGCAGTCTCGCCCACGAACGGCTCGACCGTCGCGGGACAGCCAACGCCCAACATGCGCGCCGGCGACTTCAGCGACACAGCATACCTGCAGAGCCTCAACATGAATACCGCGTATTATGCCTCGACGACCCCCTGCGCACCTCCGGGGAGCAACACATCCTTGTGCACCACGCCCGGCACTATCAACCCGGCTGCCATCGACCCGAACGGCCAGGTACTGATCAACGCACTGCCGTTGCCGAACGCCAATCCGGCAACCACCAACGGCTACAATCTGGTCACTGCGGTCACGCCGTATCAGCCGCGCGATCAGGAAGACTTGAAACTCGATTACAACGCCAGCAATGCGAACCACTTCTCCGCGCGCTACAACCGCGAGCACGAAGTTGTGCCCCAGCCTTTCGGCTACTTTAATAATTTCACGCCGAATGCGTTCCCGGGCAATCAGGTGGACCGCGACGGCTCACAGTCCATCGTGAGCAACCTGGCAACTACGTTCTCGCCGACTTTGCTTAACCAGGTTACCTTTGCCTATACGCGCCTGAATTTCGTCACTTACATGGAGAATGAAGCGGCGGTTTCCCGCTCCACTCTGGAATATACGGCACCCGACCTGTACCCGGACGATTCGCCAATTATCCCCAACGTGCAGCCTGGTTATGGAGGAGCCGGTTATGCCTCGCTCTATATGCGCGGCGGCACCTTTCCGACCACCAATGCGCCGCAGCAGATTTACACGGTCAACGAGAACATCACCAAGGTCTTTCGCACTCACGTCTTCAAAGCCGGCGTCTATTTCGCGCACCAGCAGTTTGGCATGCGCACCCAGGGAAGTGACAACAGCACCATCATCACGGGAGACTATTCATACTCCTACAACACGGGCAACGTTTTCGCCGACCTACTGACCGGCCAGATCGCCGGCTATGCGCAAAGCATGCAGAACTTCGTTGCCAATCTCCGCGAAAAACGGACCGATTTTTTCGTGGAGGATCAATGGAAGGTTGTGCCGCGCTTAAGCGTCAACTTTGGCGTGCGCGTCAATCATATTGGCTCATGGTTTAATCCCCAGGGCCAGATGGTGGTGTTTGATCCCGCCTTATACGATCCTAGTGGAACCTATGCCGAGGCTCCCGGCCTGGTTACGCACGCCACCACCCCCAGTATTTCCATTAGCGGAAGCCGCCCCCAAAGCTTCCAGATCGCGCCCTCGGGGGGATTCGCATTTGATTTACGCGGCACTGGTAAAACCGTTATCCGCGGCGGCTTCGGCACCAACTATTACGCCGACCCCGGCGCCAACGCATTCTCAACTGTCCAGGCGCCACCCAACGAATCATTTACGACCGACTACTTGCTGACGACGATTTCCAATATTCCCAACATTAATACCTATCTTCCTCTTGGTGCCTACGGCATTGCCGACATTAATGACCACCATCTACCGGGGACATACTCTTATTCACTCGCCGTGGCACAAGCCTTTAGTCATTCCATTCATGTGGAGATGGCTTATGCCGGAAACACCTCCAAATACCTGACTGGTTACACGGCAACCAACGCAGTTCCTGAAGGATGCCTCTACGAGCTTTATGCTTATAACGGCTACGTAGCCAACTCCTTTAATGACGTACAGTGCCGCCCCTACCCGCTGGAAGGCGGGCTCAGCACGATGACCCACAATTTGAGTTCCCGTTACAACGCGGCGCAGGTTACCGCTTCCAAACAGACGGGTATGTTTAACTTTTGGGCTACCTATACCTGGGGCAAAACCCTTGCCGACAACTGCGAGGATCCTTTTGACGAGCGCCGCTGCTACAACCCTGCTCCATTCGATCGCAGCCAGAACCTGAATATCTCGTACCTCGTAAATCTGCCGAATGTGAGCGCCAAGTATCTGGGCAATAACAAAATACTCAATGGCATTCTCGATGGCTGGCAGTTTACCGGTATCGAGCAGTTCGCCTCGGGTAATCCGATCAATATCACTGCAGCTGCTTCCGCGAATGGAGGTACCGGCAACGAGTACGATGGTTACCACAACCGCACTATTGGGTTCTACTCCGAATATAACTCCGTAACTATGATGACGCCCGATCTAAGCAACCGCAACATCGTCGGAACGCCCGACGAAGCATGGGCTCCGGTTCTGGTTTGCGATCCCGCAGCCCACTTGCAGGCCCACCAATACTTCAACGCCAATTGTCTACAGTCGCCGCAGGCCGAGCTCGTTGCCGATAACCCTACGATTGGTAACTATCATTTTCCCTACATTCATGGCCCTCGCTACGAGCGTGACGACATTGGTCTGTACAAGGCCTTCAAGTTCAGGGAGACGAAGAGCATTCAGTTTCGGGCACAAGCATTCAACATTGCCAACCACGCCTCGGATGCCTTCGTGCCGTACGATTCAAATTTGTACATCGGCTATAACAGTTACGGGGGATTGCCCACCAACGCAACCGCTGCCGGGTTCACTGAAAACAAGCTTGGACACCGCACCATTCAGTTGGCGGCGAAATTCATCTTCTGATACGGGTCGTCCATCGCCCGGCGTGTTTTCGCAACATCGGGCACCATTCCAAGGTCCAAGAAGGCATAATTGACACCGTGACACCAATACTCAAAAAGGAGTTTTGCCTGACTCCACCTCTCCCGCGTGCCTCCGCACCAGGCAACTCGCCGGCAGCTGCAACTAGCTTCTCCGATGGCGTGTGATGACTTCCAGCCTCTCCAACCCCGAACTCGTTCGCGATCGACTGCTGGCCCACTACCGTGAACTCTTTGGTTCAGCCACTAGCCCGCAGCTTTTTCGCGCGCCCGGCCGCGTCAATCTGATCGGCGAGCATACCGACTACAATGACGGCCTTGCCATGCCGATGGCGATTGGCTTCTACACCTGGATCGCAGCTGCCAAACGTTCCGACCGCATCCTCGAGGTTTACTCCGAACATTTCGATGAAAAAATCTCTTTATCTCTCGACGCGCCCGCCAGCCCCGAGCGCAAGCACTGGAGCGACTTCATTACTGGCGTCGCTGCCGCTTTAGAGCAGGCGGGGCACCATCTCTCCGGTGCGAATCTGGTTATTCATGGCGAGATTCCGATCGGTGCTGGTCTCAGTTCCTCTGCCTCCCTGGAAGTTTCTGTCGCCTTGGCCCTCACGTCGCTCGCCGGTCTGGCAGTGCCTCGTCTCGAACTGGCGAAACTCTGTCAAACCGCCGAGCATAAATATGTCGGCACGCGCTGCGGCATCATGGATCAGTTTGTCGCCAGCTTTGGCGTAGCCGGACACGCCCTGATGCTCGACTGCCATTCTCTCGAGTATCAGTTGCTCGCCGTCCCGAATGATCTTCGCATCGTCGTATGCAACAGCATGGTTCGCCGCGAGCTCGCATCGGGAGAATACAATCTCCGCCGCGCCGATTGTGAAGCCGGTGTCAAAGTTCTACAGTCATTCCTACCCGAGGTTCGTTCCTTGCGGGATGTCGGCATCGCCGATTTGGAAAAGTATAGGGGTGCACTGGGCGCCGTTGTTTATCGTCGCTGCCGACACGTCGTGACGGAAAATCAAAGAGTCCTTGGCGCCGTCAACGCGTTGCGATCTGAAGACGCCGACCGCTTCGGCCATTTGCTCTTCCGGTCCCATGCCAGCTTGCGTGACGATTATGAAGTAAGTTGTCGTGAACTCGATCTTCTCGTCGATCTTGCTTCTTCGCGCCGCGGCGTCTATGGTGCGCGCATGACGGGCGGTGGTTTTGGCGGATGCACGGTCAATCTTGTTCACGCTGATTATGCCGATAGCTTCCAATCCGAGATCACCCAGATGTACGCCGAAGCCACGGGCGTCACTCCCGAAATCTACCTTTGCGAGCCTGCGCAGGGCGCCGAGCCATGGCCCGCCCAGGCAAACAGTCATCCTGAAAGGAGCATTCGCGTTTGAACGCTCCCTTCGCTCCCGAGAACGAACCTCTTTACGACGATCCCCACCGCCGCTTCAACCCGCTCACAGGCGAATGGATCCTCGTCTCCCCGCAACGCTCCGAACGCCCCTGGCGCGGCCAAACGGAAATCGCCCACGTCGCTCCCGCCATTTCCTACGACCCAACCTGTTATCTTTGCCCTCGAAACGCGCGCGCTGGCGGCGCGCGCAATCCCAATTACACCTCAACGTTTGTCTTCACCAACGATTTTGCTGCGCTCAAGGAAGATATTCGCCCTGCCAGTCAAGACGACTCCGGTCGCGGGTTGTTACTTTCCGAATCCGAACGTGGAATCTGCAAGGTCGTTTGCTTTTCTCCACGTCACGACTTGACGCTCGCTCGCATGACGGTCGAGGAGGTTCTTGCCGTCGTCGATGTCTGGACCGGACAATTCGCTGAGATCGGTTCTTCCCCTTACATCAACTACGTGCAGATTTTCCAGAACCGCGGCGAGATGATGGGTTGCAGCAATCCACACCCCCACGGTCAAATCTGGGCCAACCAGACAATTCCCAACGAACCGCGCAAGGAACAGGAATCGCAATCCATCTACTCGGCAAAATACGGTTCTTGTCTGCTGTGCGACTATCTCCAACTGGAGATTCGCTCTAACACCCGGGTCGTGCTTGAAAACGATTACTTCGCAGTTATCGTGCCCTTCTGGGCTGTTTGGCCCTTCGAAGTGCTGCTTGTCTCCAGGCGCCATGCTCGCGATTTGCTCGCGCTCGACCGTCCCGCGCGTGCCGGTCTGGCAGAAATTCTGAAAGCTCTCACCACGCGCTACGACAATCTTTTCGAAACTTCCTTTCCTTATTCGATGGGCTTCCACCAAGCTCCGACCGATGGTCACGCGCATGAAGAATGGCATCTCCACGCACATTTTTATCCGCCGCTCCTGCGCTCGGCGAGCATACGCAAATTCATGGTTGGATACGAAATGCTGGCCGGGCCGCAACGGGATATTACTCCTGAAGCGGCCGCAGCCACTCTCCGAAATCTTTCTGGAACTCATTATGCCGATCGGAAACAGCCATAGAAGCGGCCCTCACGCTTGAATGGTCTTCAATACGGCAACCCTTCAATCGGGAGAGCGCACGCGCAATAGCGACTCGAATGTATCGGGCTCGAGCAGTTCCAACGACGCCACAACCACGTCGGCGTCGAGGAGTGCGGTGCGGCTTACTCCGATACTTCGCATGCCCGCTCTGCGCGCGCCTTCGATGCCCGCGGCAGCGTCCTCTACAACGATGCATCGTTCTGGCACCGCGCCGACGGCTGCCGCTGCCGCCAAAAATACCTCCGGATCCGGTTTTCCATTTGTGACATCTTCCGCGGAAGCAATCCCCTGAAAACAATCTGCTATCGTCAGAGCCTCGAGTATTACCTCGACATTCAGGCGCGGCGCGGCCGAGGCGATCGCCAGCCGCCAGCCGTGCTCTTGTAGGCGATAAATCCAATGCTCCACACCCGGCATTAGGGAGATCCCATCGTTCCGGACCAGAGCACGATATCGTTCCTCTTTTTCGTCTCCGATTTGCGCGATCATCTGGGGCGTGGCTCTCGCTCCCAGCCAGTTGGTAAGGATTGTGTCATTCCGCTTTCCGAATGAAGACCGGAACTGCTCGCGAGTAATCGGATGTCCCCGATCGGCCATCGTCTCTTGCCATGCGATCCAGTGATATTCCTCCGAGTCAATGAGTGTTCCGTCCATGTCCCACAGTACCGCGCGATGCGCGCCCAAGTTTCGACCTCCGGTCTCCTCAACATCCTACTTTGTCTCAGCGACGCGAGGCCACTCATCCGTGCGGAAGGGAGATGCCGGGAGCCCTTCGCCATTAAACAGATTGCAATCCGGACTGTCGCCCCAGCCATAGCGAACGGCGACCGGGTCCGGGACTTCCGGGCTGGAGACAACCACGGAATCCGACTCGATGCGCGCTGTCGCCCAATGGAACTTGCGATCCCTCCCTGCAATTTCGAAGCCCTGCAAATCTCCACCTTTCGCTACCAGGTCATTCCCGGTATTTGAAAATCGGACGCGAATCGCACTCGCTTCAGCAGACGTTTGAATAGACATAGATTCGTACAATGGGCCGGAGTACACCAGTGGCTCGTGATAGGTTGTGCCCAAAGCCCAGAGCGCGAGACGGTCCCCGACTTCCTCCTTCCTATGTGGATGAAGATTCCCAGGATCGCCGACATCAATGGTGACGGCCAATCCCACATCGTGAAGATTTCTTGCCGTCAGGAATTGCGCTTCCCGCAGTTCTGCCCATGCGGATTCAGTCGGCTGTGTAGGAATGGCGCCATGGTTGGGCAACTGTACGATCAGGAATTGCATGTCGAGTCGATGCGATTGGGCTGCCAGCTGTTAATAAGCGCCGGCAAAAGCTTCTGACATTCGCGTGCTTTTAGCGCGTTACTTTCGCCTTGATACCAGATGACACCGCGAAAAGCATAGGGAACAAGCGGGGCAATCATGGCGTTGTAGCGTCCGGTGGCCGGCCGGACGGGATAACCAGAGTCAGGCAGGCATTCAATGGCGATTCCCGTCAGAGACTGAGGAGTGAATTCCTGCGTGACGCCCCAACCTTCCTGACGAAGATCGCGAAACCAGATGGTGAATGAGGCCCATTGAGAAGACGCGTGTAAGAGGGTTGAGCTATAGTCATCCCAATCGTTAATAGTCGGCTGTAACGAGTGGTAACGAAACATGCCATCTCCTCGCGCCCAGAAACGCACCCCAGCAAAAGCGCTCAGATCTGCCGGAGATAGGTCCTGATGGAAACGCAGGAGGAGACGGGAATCGTCCGAGGCATCCACTCGGCCGCTAACGTGCGCAGCGAATCCTTTTCCGAGATATCCCGGAGAAGTCAGCTCGAAAACCGTATCGGGTGCTTCTTTGAACTCGTAATACCAGTAACCTCCCAGCGAATTCCGCGCAGTCCCATCGTCAAAATTCGAAAGCGAAACGGGTTCACTAGAATGAGCTGGCTCCGGTATGAGTTCAAAATCTTCGAATTCCAAATCTAGCGGCTGGCGGCCATGTGCGTAGCCCTTGCCTTCATTGGCATCCCATTCGTCAAGCATCGGTTTGATCTGCGGATCCAATTGGACGGCTTTCGGGGCTATCCATTCTTCGATGTGCGTCCCGGGCCACGCACTTTCTATGATTCCGATCGGCACGTGCAGGTTGCGGTGCAGCTTTTGCGCAAAGTAATACGCAACCGCTGAGAATTCTCTTGCAGACTCTGGAGTGCACGGAGCCCACGAAGCTGGCAAAGCGTCCGGCTGTGCAGATAAGCCGAGCCGCCTGGGAACTGTAAACAGGCGTATCTCCGGATAGTCGGCTTTTGGCAGCTCCTCGGCCGCCTTAGCGGAATCGACAAGCGCGAAAGTCATGTTGGACTGGCCCGAAGCGAGCCAGACCTCGCCGATCAGGACATCCTTGACAACAACTGTTGTCTTGCCTGCGACCTCCAAAGTGAACGGCCCACCCGCTTGCATCGCAGGCAAGTCGACGCTCCAATGACCGGCGGCATCGGCATGTGTCCCAGCATCCCTTACGGCAAGACTGACTTTTATTTCCTCGCCCGGTTCAGCAGTTCCCCAAACATGAATCTTGCGACCTTGCTGAAACACAGCATGGTCGCTGGTGAGATGCGGAAGAAAAGGATTGGCCCATGCCGCGCTTAGCATGGCCGGCGGCAAGAGGAATAATGCCAGCGAATTCACGAGCCGGCTCAACCGTTCTGATATCATCGCTTCTTTCCAGTCTTAGTGAAGGAGAGAGTAAGCACCTTGCAGTTCGATCTTGTCGGAAGAGCCCCCAACAAGAACCTTGAAGGCGCCCGGCTCCGCTTTCCATCCTTTGCTCTTCGTGTCATAGAAGGCGAACGCGCGGCGGTCGAGAGTAAGTTCGACATGTTCTGTTTCTCCCGGCTTCAGGTCGGCGCGCGCAAACCCCTTTAGTTCCTTAACAGGACGCGGCACGCTGGCATGATCCTCGGAAACATACACCTCCGCAACTTCCGCGCCTTCTCTCTTACCAGTGTTATGGACATCAAAGGAAACGTGGAGAGGCTCGGCAAGATCGCCGCTTGCCGGAGATATGCTCAGGTTGCTGTAGGTAAACCGGGTATAGGAAAGGCCATAACCAAAAGGAAAGAGAGGCTTCACTGACGAGCGATCGAAATGGCGGTAACCAAGGAAGACCCCCTCCGAATATTCGACCCGCTTAGAACCATTCTTTGGATAATAACTGTTGAAAGTAGCATTGTCCTCCCAACGGCGTTCAAAAGAAGCCGGCAACTTACCCGAGGGACTATAGTCGCCAAACAGAATCTGCGCTAGCGCGGTGCCGCCCTCCTCTCCCGGATACCATGCCTCAATCACCGCGGGAACCGCGCCGACCCATCCCGTCATGTCGACCGCTCCTCCGGAGGTGATCACAACGATCGTATTCTTGTTGATACTCGCGATCTCGCGAATCAGTTCATCCTGTCCCGCCGGTAAACGGAAGGTGCGGTCGCTGCCCTCGGTCTCGGAAGATGGGTTGAACCCGACGCAAACGATGGCGGCGCCGGCATTGGCGGCCAGCGCTTTCACCTCTTTGCCGATGGACTGTCGCGCGGCGACAACACCGAAACCGGCGGTTGCCGTGCCGACAGCTTCAAAGTATTCGAGCCGGACGCGATAGGGGTGGCCGCCTTCGAGTTCGCGGACGAAACTATCGAGCGTCTCGGCGTGACGTTGCCAGTCGTCAATGACGCGTTGGTCGTCAAGGTAAAGCCGGACGCCATCGTCGGCGGAAACGTAAAATTTGTATTCACCGGAAGACTTGGGAACAAAAAAGCCGCTCCAGCGCACGGAAAAGTGGTCGGTGGGACCGCCGTCAATGTAGCTCCCATCCCCCCATTTGAAATCGACCTGCTGGTCCGTCCGCACCAGCGCGGGTGTGCCTTCGAGATCTTGGTTGTTAAAGTACTCGCCCTGTAGCCCCGGCTCGCCGCCGGGAGAGGTTACGAACTCGGAGTTCTTGAATATCTCCTCGAGTGGAGGAATGTCGATCGCATAAAGAACCTTTCCTTTCTCTCCTAAGTAATTGCTGATGCCCTCAAGAAAGCTGACAGCATTGAAAGGTTTGGTCTCGGAACTACCGCCCCCGCCGGGCACCGCCGCAAATGCATCGGGGCCAAACACCGCGATGGTTGTCGTCTTGGACTTATCAAGAGGGAGTAACGCAGCCTCGTTCTTCAACAACACCATACCTTCTCGAGCTTCTTGTAGCGCGAGTTGCCGGCCCGGCTGACTGTATACAGGAATGGAGGCGTCGGCCTGAGGCCGATCGAAGAAACCGAATTCAATAGCGGTTCTAAGTATCCTCCTCACCTTATCGTCAATAGTTGCGACTGTGACCTTGCCTTCTCTTATTGCTGGAAGGAGCGTTTTCGCGTTCATGAATCCGCCGTCCGGCATTTCCAGGTCAAGGCCGCCATTTGCGGCGGCAACTCCGTCATGCGTCGAGCCCCAGTCTGACATCAGGATTCCGTTGAATCCCCATTCTTTCTTCAGAACTCGATTGTTAAGATAATCGTTCTGCGTCATATGGACGCCGTTGACGAGATTATAGGAATCCATCAGCGCGCCGACGTGAGCTTCCTTGACGGACGCCTCAAATGTCGGCAGGTAGATCTCGCGCAGCGTCCGCTCGTCGATGTCCGAGCTGACATCGTAGCGGTCGTATTCCTGGTTGTTGGCGACAAAGTGTTTTGCAGTCGCAATCACGCGGCGGCTCTGGATGCCGTCGATCAGGGAGACCGCCATCCTCGAAGCCAGGAAGGGATCTTCGCCAAGATACTCAAAATTTCTTCCGCACATGGGCGCGCGGTAGATGTTCATGCCGGGAGCCAGGATAAAGTGCACGCCGCGCGCGCGGGCATCGTCGCCCATCATGGCGCCGACATCATGAGCGAGTCTTGCATCCCACGAGGCGGCGAGCGCAATCGGCGCGGCATAGGCTGTGGTCTGCCCGTAATCATGCACGCCGAGAGGCCCATCGGACATTTTCAATGCGGGAATACCAAGACGGGGAATCGCGCGAATAAAAAAAGTATTCGTTCCGCCAATGTAGGAAATCTTCTCCTCCAAAGTCATCCGGCCTAGTATGGACTCCACACGCTTCGTCACGTCCGGCGGTGACGGAGCGGTGGTCTGCGCGATTGCGGACTGAACCAGAGCGAGCGCAATAAGTGCTGTTCTTATGATTCTCATCGAGTTCTTTACCCGAGGCAAAAGTCCCCCTACTTTTGTTCGATTATGACCAGATTCCACGGCTTAAGCATAATGGATTCAGACGGCGTAACAGTCATATTCGTCAGCAAATCGTGGCCAGCGCTATACACATACTTAAATATTTGCGGATCGCTCGAATAGTTCATGTAATAGTGGATGGCTTCGCCCTCCCGATTTGCTCCCATGCTTCACATGCACCGGGACTGGCAAGTCTTGGTCGGGCCCGGTAAGACCTGCGAGATTAAGTACTTCGAGCAGCACTCTTGATTGAATTTCGTCTGAGAGGACCGTTCCTTCGTAGGTCAAGGTGCCCCGTCCGAAGCGGTTCCGGGTTATTGCCGGATACCTTCCGAAAAAAGGGTGATCGTAATACGCCAGCGGTTGCGCCCCTTCGAGAATTAACATCTCCGCCCATTCCGAAACCTTGTTTCCCGCGCCCACTTTGAAAGGATCGCCTTTGAGAGCAAGCGGCTTTGCCAGGTTGGAAAACTCCTGATAACGAAAGCCTGCCGCTTTGCGCAAAGGGCCGGGAGCCATAAATCCATCGCACCGTGTCGAATTCGTTGGTGAACCCGCTCTTGAACGTCGTGACGAGGTGGCTGCCGCTACGAACGTATTCCATAAGACGATTTAGTAACTCGTCGCTAGCCACATAGAGCAAAGGCGCAATCACTACCTTGTAGTTGGAAAGATCCGTGGTCTCCGGAAAAACAAAATCGACGCTGATGTTGCTATGGTAAAGCGTCGAGTACATCTGGCCGAGCAAGGTGCGATAGTCCACCTTGTCACTGAACTTCATGAACTCGATGCCATCCCATGAATCGGCGCTATAAAGAATAGCGACCTTGTTGCTCTCGTGTAGATCGACGAGTTGAGGGCCTATCCGTCGCAACTCATGCGCCGTCCGGCTGACTTCCGCGTATGCCCGGTTTGGCTCCAGATCATGCGAAAGCACTCCCTTCCGGTAGGTTTCCTGTCCATTGTGAATTGAGTGCCAATGCCAATACTCGACCATATTGGCGCCCGACGACAGGTGCGTATAAACATCGAGCCGAAGCTGCCCATCGTAAGGAGGGAACTGCTCTTTCGAGTCCCAACCGATGGTCTGCGCATTGGTTTCAGTTGCAAGGTAATTCGTCCTCCCGGACCCAGCGTGATCGTGTCGCCCACCAGCCTCGGCTCAAATCCGGCATCGCGGAAACATAATTCGTCCGCCGGACACGGCCAGTTGTTCCTTCGAAAGGAGTGGCAACCGAATGTTCTCAATGCTTTGCGCCGGATTCATCACGACATACACGGCCCCGTCGGCGTCCAGTGAACCGAAACCGTAAGGCTGGACATCGCCGGGAATTCCCCCAAAGCTCTTCGTTCTTCCCTTGGCCAGCAATGGCAAATAGATCGCCTGTACCTTAGCGAACCAGCGCGCATCGTCGTCGGTCAGAAATTCCAGGTTGCCGTACACCGTATTGACCCAGTCGCCACGCGCCATCAACAGAATGAGCGCGCCTTTCCACGCATGTTTCTGGCGATAGTAAATGGTGCCCGTGTTGCCCAGCATAAAGCCAGTAGAATCAATGCGTTCGAGCGGAACGAAGCTTTGCTCGTAACGCCGGACCATGTGGTCGCTATAGATGTCCATCGAACGCCAGAAATTCATCTCGGGTACGTCCGAGGGCCGCGGGTCTCCCGAGTACATCGAATCGAATACTTCGAGCCAACGAAGATCGACAACATTGTGAAACGGAAAAGCTCCGGCGGTGGACTCCACATCGCCACCGAATCCATTGAAGGCGACCAGCACGACATCGGGATTGCGCTGCCGGAATTTTTTAAGTGCATCGCGAAACGCGCCTTCATTGCGCCGGCGAATCTCCTCCGGAGCCATTGTCTTCGCGGTTTCGGGGGTGGCGGCGTTGAAATCCACGAAGTCGAACTTATAAATGCGAATGCCGCGGTCGTACCAATACTGCAAAGTCTCCATGAAGTCAGGCAGGAAGCCGCCTTCGAAGAAAGACATCGAGCCCTTTTTTCCCGCCAGAGAATCTCGCCACGCGGGAGCCGCATTGATCTTGACCAGTGTGTTGGTGCTGAACCACAATCCGGGCAAAATGCCGTTCTCGCGGCACTTGCGAATCCACGCGTCCGGGCCATTGGGCCAATTAGGCTTTCGCCAGGTGCGATATCCCCCGTCGGGATCGAACCAAAACGCATCGATGGTGTAGTAATCGAAACGAACACCGAGACGGCGTAGCCGAAGAATCTCGTCCAGTTCCCTCATCGTCAACTGCTCGGTCAGGGGAATATTGTCAGAAAGCTCGTCATACGCGGACCAGTTGTTGTAGACAAAAATTGGATCGCGAGCGATCGGGGCGCCGATTTGGAGAGGGATGGTCTCTGCCGCCGTGGTCTCATGCTCCGCTTGGGCAGCGAAACCACGACTGTTCAATATGACTACCGCGAGAATGGCCGCGGAAACCGTGCGCAAAATGGTTTGTTCGAATTTGCAAAACATCGGATGAACTCCTGGACCCTTGTCGATCACCTGGCAACGGTATCAAATTCTCGATCCGGCTCTCCACCTTTCGCGATACGCAAGCGGGCCAGCCGAATTCAGTGCAAGAATCACAATTCTGTCATGCGACACGTTCCGCTAAGGATCGCCTTGGGACCCTGCTCGTCATGGCCGCGTCTTCGTGGCCTCAATGGGAAACGCTTCATGCACATTTTTCCGTCTTCTCCAACTTCGACTTATACACAGTTCTGGCTCAAGAACACGGCCAACATCAGATGGAGGCAACGGTGGAAACCAGTTCGTTTGGAACTCTACAGGACGGCACGAGAGTTGAGATGTTCATACTTACGAATGCCTACGGTGCCGTCGCCAAACTCATCACCTATGGTGCGACTTTGACTGAGCTTTGGATGCCTGACCGCGCAGGAAAAATGGCCGATGTGGCTTTGGGATTCGACAATCTGCAAGGTTACACGGGAAAGCATCCATGGTTTGGCGCCACCGTTGGGCGCGTCGCGAATCGCATTGGAAAAGGGAAGTTCATGCTCAACGGTAAAGAATACTCGCTCGAAATCAACGATCCTCCCAACAGCCTGCACGGTGGCTCGCATGATCTCAGCCGCGTCGTCTTGGAGGGCGAGGCATTGCGTGAGCCCGCTGCCGCTGGAGTTCGCTTCTGTTATCTCAGCCCGGATGGAGATGAAGGCTTTCCGGGAAATTTATCTGTTTCTGTCACCTATCACTTGACCAATGACAACGAACTGAAACTCGAATATGTGGCCACAACAGATAAAGCCACGCCCGTGAATCTCACAAACCACGGTTATTTCAACCTGGGTGCCGAAAAAGAAATCTTAGGAGAGATCTTGTACCTCCCCGCCGACAAATTCACTCCCGTCGACAGTACCTTGATTCCAACCGGCGAAATCGAGCCGGTGAAGGGGACGCCGCTCGATTTCACCCGTCCTGTCGCAATTGGCGCAAACATCGCCGGCATGAAGGGCGATCCCGGTGGGTACGATCACAATTTTGTGCTCGGAGAGTCAGGAAAACTCAAGCTCGCGGCCCGGGTTTTCGATCCTCCTTCTGGCAGGCAGATGGAAGTCTGGACCACCGAACCGGGAGTGCAGTTTTACTCCAGCAACTTCCTGGACGGAACAATTCGTGGCAAACGAGGTGTTGTGCACGGGAAGCACGCTGCTCTTTGCCTCGAAACTCAACACTATCCCGATTCGGTAAACCATCCTCATTCCCCATCGGTGATTTTGCAGCCTGGCGACACGTATCGCACGGAAACGACCTATAAGTTTTCCGTCAAATAGCAGGTCGGCGGCGAACATCATCCACGTGCCTCAAAGCTGGATAGAGTTCGCGATAACTTTGATACGCCACCTCGAGAACTGCCGAATGCTGCGGGTTTGGCTGGACTTCGAGGGCAAGGCGAACGACTTCACCACACGCTTCGTCCACCGACTGCCAGTTTCCGGCGCCCACGCCCGCCAGAATGGCGGCGCCGAATGCAGCTCCTTCTTCCGCTGCCACCACTTCGACCGTATGCCCAAAAACATCCGCCTGAATTTGACGCCAAAGGCCGGACCGGGAACCGCCACCACCAATGCGAATACGCTCCACCGGAATATTCAACTCGTGGAAGATTGTCAAAGAATCTTTTAAGCTGAATGCCACACCCTCCAGGATCGCGCGGATTATATGAGCCCGAGTGTGAGAGGCGGAGAGTCCAACCAGTGCGGCCCGCGCATTGGGGTCGTTGTGCGGAGTTCGCTCGCCCATCAGGTACGGCGCCCACAGCAGGCCGTCTGAACCCGGAGGTGCGGTCGCCGCCTCGTCGCATAGTTGTTCATAGGCATTTGCACCTCTGCGAGTGGTTGCGCGATCCACTCCCGGCGCGTGATCCCGTTTTTCATCTCTCTTGACTCCAAAGCAGTCGCGAAACCACCGCAACGAAAGTCCCGCAGCCTGGGTTACTCCCATCACATGCCAGCGTCCAGGAATGGCATGGCAAAACGTATGAAGCCGGCCTCGCGGGTCAAGAATCGCCGCGTCGGTTGCCGCAAACACAACCCCGGATGTTCCAATGGTTGCGCTGACCATTCCAGGACGGACAATCCCCATTCCAACCGCGCCTGCTGCCTGGTCGCCCGCGCCAGCCACAACGGGTGTTCCTGGCCTGAGCCCAGTCTTCTCTGCACCCTGCGGCGAAACCTTTCCGCACACTTGATGCGATTCCGAAAGCGAAGGAAGCAGGTTCCGCTCGATCCCTGTCGCGTCCAATACTTCCTGAGACCACCGGCGATGGGCAACGTCGAGCAGAAGTGTTCCCGAAGCATCCGCCACGTCGATCGCGCACTCACCGGTCAACCGAAACCGAACATAATCTTTTGGCAGCATGATATGCACAACCCGTTGCCAGTTCACCGGCTCGTTTTCCCGCACCCAAAGCAGCTTCGTTAAAGTGAAATTAGTGAGCGGAGGATTGCAAGTGAGTTGAATCAGCCGGGCGGACCCGAAAAGAGTCTCAAGCTCTTGGACCTGCGACTCCGAACGCTGGTCGCACCAGATGATTGCTGGCCTGATGACTTCGTCGTTCCGGTCGAGCAGGACGGCTCCGTGCATTTGCCCCGAGAAGCCCACGCAGGCGATTCGCCGCGGGTCGATACCGGCTCGGCCCAACGCGGAGCGAACTGCCCGCGTGCAAGCTCGCCACCAGTCGTGCGGGTCCTGCTCGGCCCAGCCCAGGCGAGGACATGCAAACTGTGCATGGTCCTCTGTCGCCGACACGATCACCCGGCCCCGGTCGTCAATGATCAGAGCGCGGGTTCCGCCAGTGCCAATGTCAATGCCGAGGAACACGGTCGTCCTCCCGCAATTTAAAGAGCACGCAAACGAAAGCTGGAATTTGTGTTTTCTCTTTCATCGCTTGCGCGAACCTCAAGGTAGGCAACGTGGCTTGATAGTATAAGCGAACAGGCACCTACCGGCGGCCAACGGCCCTGACACTCGATCGCCGTCGAATCCACATCAATACGCAATCGCGTGAGGAAAAAAGTTTGACGTCGTACAAGATGGAAAGCACTCCGCGCAGAAAACTGCTGGTGATCGAAGCGCTGTTAGCGTGCGCAGTGCTAAGTGCGTGCTCACGACCGATACACTCATCGTCTGTTCCACGTTCCATAAGATCTCCCATGGGCTATTACCTCGATTGTTCGGCCAGCCAAAATGGCAAAGGGACGGAAAGTTCGCCTTGGAATTCCTCTTTGGTCGTAAACGAATTCACCTTCGGCCCGGGAGATCATCTCTTCGTCAAGCGAGGCGCGGTCTGCAACGGGGCGCTGATGCCGCAAGGATCCGGGACATCGAATGCTGCCATTGTGATCGATGCCTACGGCATCGGCGCCCCGCCGCTGATCGACGGCGGTAGCGGAGAGGAAGCCCTAAAGCTCTTCAACCAGCAATATTGGGAAGTCAACAATCTCGAGATTAAAGGTGGCGGTCTCTATGGCATCTATATTTCGGGGACACTCCGAATTCAAGTCTGAATCACATCCACCTAAGAAATCTGGATGTACACGGTGCTACCTACGCCTCCAGCAAGCGCGCGGATTCCGGGGAAGTGGTCATCTCTCCTCAAGGCGCCGCGCAGATTTTGAATGACGTTCTGATCGACAATGTAACGGCTCACGATAGTCACGTTTCAGAAGGCATATTCGTGAGCGCCGGCGGAGCCTGGATCGAAAAGACTGATCTCCCACAGCCGCTGGGAAACAACGTCACGGTGCAGAATTCCATTGCGCATGACATCGACGGCGATTGGAATCCTGATCGCGGAACTGACCAACGGGTTGCTCCAACGAAATGTCGTTTATAGAAGCGGACTCTGCAAGAAGTGCACTGGCAGCACGCCCGTGGGCCTTTGGGAGTGGTACTGCCATACCTGCACGGTCCAATATAACGAGTCCTACGCCAACGAAAGTTGGGAAGGAGACGGAGGGGATTTCGACATTGATTATTTTGACGACGACAACGTCGTGCAGTATAACTACGGCCACGATTCCGCCGGTTATTGCGTGGCCTTCTTCGGCGCGGGCAGGAGGGCGAGCCATGATAACGTTTTTCGATTTAACATTTGTTCCAATAATGGGCGGCGCAGCGACCTGTCGAAGCAAGGGGAAGTCTTCATTCATACCTGGGACGCTGGCTCACTCGATGGCGTCGCGATTTACAACAATACGTTCTACTGGAATCCAGCCACAAATGCAGCCGCCTTCAATACTAGCGATGCAATGTTTTCGGGGAGAGCCCCTCGATTCTTTAAGAACAACATCATCTATGCCAGCGTGCCGGATTTGATTGCGACGACTTCGGCCTTTAACTTGGATAACAACATTTATTGGACCACTTCGGGGTCTGGTCCCGAGTTACAATTCGATGACGCCACTTACACGAACTTTAGCGCTTACCAAACAGGGGCGAAGCAAGACGCCCATAGTTATTTCATGGACCCGAGGCTGACTAGTCCTAGCTATCACGGCTTCGGGAGGCCGACCACCGCGTTCCATCTTTTGCCAAGTTCTCCGGCTATGGGGGAGGGAACCGATGTTTGCATCGGAATTACCGGATGCTCAATGGGAACTCAGGATTTTTGGGGACGGCCACTGCAGTCCGCGCGCAGATTCAACATTGGGGCAGATCAACAGCTCTTGGGCCAGCCTACGAAATAATCTGCACAATGCTCGCAATAGACCCGCGGACCAAGTTTGTACGCTCAATTACGCTCAATAAAGTAATAAGCAGGCGACCGGGGTTCGGCCTGCTAAGGCAAAGCGTCTCTTTGACTTAGCGCCGCGCGGTGGCGGTCATTCAGTTCGGTCGGATCGACAGCGATGGTTTGGTGATTTCCAGGCTGTCCCCAGAAGGTGGTCGCTGTCCTGCGCCGCCGTGGAAAAATATTCGATTCATCTGATTATTTGGGACAAGGATGTGGAGTCGTTAGGTTAAAATGCTTGCCTGTCGCGGGGTTCGGTGGAACGGTAACGGTCCGAGGTCAGTGGTCTCTAGCAAGAAACGCTGGCTGCGGATCCGCCAAGGGACGGATTTTGTAGCAGTACAACTGTTTGGCATAGCACTGGGGAGCTGACATCATGCAATCAAAAAGTATTTGGTTTGTACGTTATTTCCAGGACGCGGTCATTGCGCAGCGCGCAATGACTCTTCTTTTTTTGCTTTCTGCAATGTTGCTCTCAGCCCAAGCCGCACTTGCCCAGACGGGCTTTACGGGAATTTTTGGCGGCGGACCTTTCTATAAGAACGCGGCCAATAACATCAAGGAAATAGAAAACTCCGGGTTCACTGAGGCCATAGTTTGGAGCGTCGAAGTCAAAAGCAATGGCGACCTGAATCTTAACGGCGAATTTCCTCTGACTTCGAACGGCGCCTATATCGGCAACCAGACCTATCCTGACTTCGCCGGAGACATGACGCTCCTGAAACAAGGGACTGTTAAGCGAATCACCTTGAGCATCGGCTCTTCCAACGTTGGAGATTGGCAAGATATCACGGCCTTGGTCAATTCGCAGGGCACAGGACCCGGCAGCATCCTTTATCAGGACTTTCAATCTCTGAAGAATGCCATCCCAGCGCTGGATGCCATCGATTTCGACGATGAAAACAGTTTCGACCTGAACACGACCGTTCAGTTTGGCGTCATGCTGGGCAACTTGGGTTATCACGTATTGCCCGATGCCTATGACAACAGCACTTATTGGCAGAACGTGGTTTCAGAAACCAACGCTCAACTTCCGGGCACGGTGGACGGTGTACATCTTCAGGTTTACGCCGGGGGCGCTGCCAACAACCCATGTTCCTCGACTTGGGACTTCGGCAGTGTCCCTGTTTTTCCCGGGCTGTGGGATCGGGGTGACACTCCTAAGCAGGTCAAGAGCCGCATGAGTGGCTGGAACAAGCAATGCGGCATCATCGGTGGATTCATGTGGCTTTATGACGATTTTGTAGGCAATGGACTTGCGGCAAAATATGCAAGTGCGATGGACGAAGCGGTAGGCATTGGCGGTTTTACCCTTTCTGCGTCTCCGACGGTCTTCCTGAACGAAGGTTCGACGGCCAAAGCCGAAATCAAGATCGTGGACTTCGGTGTTTTCAAGGGTGCCGTCAGCTTGTCTCTCTCTACCTTACCCAACGGAGTCAGCGCCGCTCTGACCGGAACAGGCAACAAGCAGACGTTTGTATTGACAGCCAGTTCCGATGCTCCCACCGGCTTCACTCCGGTGACTGTGACTGGCGTTTCCGGCGAGACTACCCAAAGCACGACTTTCACCCTCGCCTTGAGCGCGGCGTCAAAGGGCAAAGGGTCGGGCACTCAGGTGAATCTGTCTTCGGTCTTCAACATCTTCGGCATCTACACCAACGGAACTGCGTATTCCACCGGAGGCCTGGACGGCGCGGGGTTCTCGTATTCCTCGAAGGAGTTAGGCAAGTTGCGGGTGCTCGACCTGGTGGAGGCCAAGTTTGGACCTGTCAATCAACCGGATGTGGTCGGCTGCGATGGGCAAACAATCATTTTGCCCAAAGAAAATTTCTCCGGTCTGCTTTTGCTCGCCACTGGCGTGAATGGCAACCAACCCGCGCAGACGATCACGGTTAATTACACCGACGGTACGAGCACGCAATTGACGCAGAGTTTCAGCGATTGGTCCTCGCCGCAAAATTTCCCTGGAGAGCTTGAGGCGGCCGCCAGTTCGTACCGCAATTCTGCCAACGGAAGTGAGAATGCGGGAACGTTCAATCTATATGCGTACCAGCTCGCGCTGGACCCGACCAGGACTGTGCAGAGTCTTACTCTCCCGAGTGATCCGAATGTGGTAGTACTCGCGGCCACTTTGGAGGGTGGAGGCCCGCGGTGAGCCCAAGCAGGACGGTGTAGAACGCTGGCGTAGCCTCACCACCTACGTGGATGTGGACGCGAATGTTTCTCGATTCGGGGGAACGAACACGTTCCCTGTGGTCGCGACAAACCAGAATCGCCGATTGCAAACAGGATATTAAGAGGAGAAGTCAACCGTGCGGATGCGGCACTCGATCGGGAACAGGATGGACGCGTTGAGACGCCAAAGGATGGGGTAAGACTGGAGAGGGAAAGGCAGGAACCGGAGGTCAGCGAAGAGGCCGCAGCCGATTCGCAAGATGTTCCATAGTCAACTCGGAAGAAATCCCCGGCAGCACTTCGCTCAATGCCGGCCGGCTAACCTTCTTCTTCCGTGGTACCTTGAGTTTGTCACCCGGCAAGTATGAGTATTCTGGAAGAATTGCCTTGATCTTGGCGCGAATCCCTTCCGGCCCGTCGACGAATAATGCGCTTTCAAGTCTCTCCAGCTTTCTCGAGAGAATGTCCCAATCCTGCCGCCGTCCGCGCGCCCTCTTGATCTTGGAAAACGAGGTTTCATCCACTTGTTCATCCTCGTAGAAAAGCTCTTCAAAAAGCTTTTCCCCGGGGCGCAAGCCAGTGAACTGGATCGGCACCTGTTTCTCGTTTCTGCCGGAAAGCTTTATGAGGGTGCGTACCAGGTCCAGGATCAAAAGCGGCTCCCCCATATCCAGGACGAGCGTATCGCCCTTTTCGCCGATCACGGACGCTTGCAGGACGAGTGAAACGGCCTCGCGGATCGTCATGAAGAAACGGGTAACATCGGGGTGGGTAACCGTCAAAGGCTGATTCTTGCGTAGTTGCTGCTGGAGCAGCGGGATGATGCTGCCATTCGATCCCAGCACATTGCCGAAGCGTACCGACAGGCAGCGCATCCCGTTGCTTGGCTGGTGAGCGATGACGAGTTCTCCGATACGCTTCGTCGCTCCCATCACGTTGCTTGGGTTGACGGCTTTGTCCGAGGAGATGAGGACAAAGCGCCGGCATTCATTTGCGCTGGCGGTCTCCAGAAGATTCATGAGCCCGAAAATGTTGTTCTGCACGGCGGCGGACGAGTTCTCCTCCATCAGCGGCACGTGTTTGTACGCGGCGGCGTGGAATGTCGCCTCGGGACGGCTCTCGCGGAATATATGCTCCATGCGCCCGCGATTCCCCGCGTCGGCGACATAGCAGCGCAGAACAGTCTTGCCGCGGCGCGACGCGAGTTCATGCTCCAGGTAGAACATTCCGGTTTCGTTCTGATCCACACACACGAGCACAGCCGGCTCATGTTCGAGCAGTTGACGGCAGATTTCCGAGCCGATTGAACCGGCCGCTCCCGTCACCAGCACGGAACATCCGCAAATGGCGCCTCGTACTGACCGCAGATCGATCTCCACCGGATCCCTTCCCAGCAGGTCGTCCACATTCACGTCCCGGAAATCGCTGATGCTCACCCTCTGTGCAATTACGTCCCGTAGCGCCGGCACAGTGCGGAACTTTATTTTTGCGTGCTCGCATATTTCCACGAAACGCTGCATGTGTTTGGAAGAGGCGGAAGGAACAGCGATCAGCACTTCATCGACCGGATAGGTAGCCACTAACTTCGGAAGCTGATCGACGGTCCCGAGGACTGGTACGCCTTCGATTTTGAGTCCAAGCTTGGAGCGGTCGTCGTCCACGTATCCGATGGGAGCGTATTCGCTGCCCTGACGGCCGATGACGCGCACAACCGTCTGCGCTCCGACCCCGGCGCCGATTAGGAGCACCTTCTTCGCAGTGGCCAGATCCTGCCTGATCGATTCCGCCAGAACGCGGGAGAATATCCGCCCTCCGATTAGAATTCCCGCAGTCAAGAGGGGCTCCAAACCGTAGATGGCCCGCGGGAAGCCGGCTACCTTCATTGCATATCGTATGACCACCACAAAGATGACAGAGCCAGAAAGCACGCACTTCGAAACATCCAGCGCGTCGCTCAGTCCCGTGTAGCGCCACCAGCCGTGCAACAGGCCAAAGCCGGCGATCATGATCATTCGAACCAGGACCAGCAGACACGCAGCCTCGAACAGCATCCGCCGGTTCGGCAATGTGAAGTCGAATCTCAGGAACCATGCCAGAACGAGCGAAATGAAGATCAGGATGGCTTGAAACGCGCCAACAAACCACGAGTTCTTGCGCAAGAGTGTCTGTGCGAGATAGATGACTTTCATGTGTCCGATTACGAACGGCTCCAATGGCGAACGTGAGCCTGAAGGTCGGCCCGACGATCCGATGAGGGATTAATCGACCAAAGCCAATGCGGTCTTCAGTAAAACTTGCAAATCCGATAGAAAGCTGCGCCGCCTCTGATAGTCCATAGAGAGCCTGAGCTTGGCGGGAAGGATCTCGTTAAGGTACTGCTGCTCCAGCCGGTTCGGGCGGAACATCTGGTTTTCGTGCCGATAGGCGAGGCTTGCGGGATCCGTAATGCCCGGACGATCTTGCAAGATCACCGCATACTTTGGACGGAACATTTGGACGTATCGTTCCACTTCGGGGCGGGTGCCCACCAGTTGCATGTCGCCCCGCAGCACATTGAACAACTGCGGAAGCTCATCGAGCTTATGGGGCCGCAACAGACGCCCGGCCCACGTGAGCCGCGAGTCTCCGGAGGCACTCAGCGAGCCATGGCGATCGGCACCGACCACCATGCTGCGGAATTTGTAAACGCGAAATCGGCGGAAGCCTTTGCCGACGCGCTCTTGTGCATAAAAAACCGGGCCGCCATCGTCCAGCTTGATCGCGAGCGCGATCGCGCAAAACAATGGGGAGAGAAAAAGCAACCCCGCCCCGGCGCATGTCACATCGAAGGCACGCCGGAGCGCACCGTGACCGACGGATACGGCCGGGCACTCGTTCAACAATTCCGGTTCTTTGAACACCAATTCGTGTTCTTTAAAAGTTGATAACATCGGCGGGCGCCGTCCTTCCTGCTGTGATGGATTTTGCGAATTCATGCTCTTTAAGAATGCCTATTACTGCGTCGATTACGTCTTCAACATCGTGGTCCGTCATCCGGGCGGACAATGGCAGCGAGACGATGCGCTGGTATTCCCGCAGCGCGACCGGAAACTGTTCGGGCGGGTAGCGATATTTGTCGCGATAGTAGCTGAGCAGATGAACCGGAATAAAATGCACCGAGCAGCCGATATTTCGCTCTCGCATTTCACTGATGAACTGATCGCGCGTGACGAGCGTGCGATCCAGCCGCAGCCGCAACACGTAGAGATGCCACGCATGTTGAACATCATTCCTTTCGGTCGGCAATTCCAATTCGTCGCGGCGACCGAAGGCCGATTGGTATTTTTGTACGATCGCGCGTCGGCGAGCGTAGGACTGCGGCAGCTTTCTCAGTTGCTGCAGCCCGAGCGCCGCTGCAATATCGGTCATGTTGTACTTGAAACCAGGGCAGGTCACGTCGTACAACCACGATCCCTTCGCGTTGTAGCGGTTCCAGGCATCACGACTCATGCCGTGCAGCGTCCAGCGCCGGGCCTCGTCCAGCAATCCATTCGGCCCGGTAAGCATCCCACCCTCGGCGGTCGTAAGGTTTTTTGTCGCATAGAAAGAGAAGCAGGTGAGCACCGGAACACTATCAGTCGCAGAGAGGGAACCAACGGAGCGTTTTTTGTATGCCGCTGGCAGCGAGTGCGCGGCGTCTTCAATTACCGCGAGGTGGTACTTCGCCGCGATCTTCAAAATGGCATCGCGCTCGCAAGGATGCCCGTGCAGGTGTACCGGCATAATGGCTTTCACCCGCAGGCCAAGGTCCTTTTTGGCTTTCGCGATCTGCTCGCATATACCTTTGGGATCCAGGTTCAACGTATCCGGCTCAACATCGCACAGGATGGGCGTGGCGCCTACATGCTCGATGACGTGCACCCCGGAACAGAATGTCATCGGAGTGGTGATGACGGCGTCTCCTTTTCCAATTCCAAGCGCCAGCAGAGCCAGATGCAGCGCCCCCGTGCCGGAATTGACCGCTAGCGCATCGGGAGCGTGGACGAACTGCGCAAAGTCCTGTTCAAAGCGCTTCACCTTCGGCCCGGTCGTAATCCAGTCCGAGCGCAGCGTGTCGACCACTTCGCTGATTTCGTCTTCTCCAATTAATGGTGCGGAGAACGGCAGGAACCTGTCACGCATGATGGAGGCTGCCTCGGTTTTCGTGGAATGACATCAATTCCTTTCTTCGTTCACAGTGCGGGCTTTTCGAGAAGGCAAAGATAATGAGTGCACAGGAAGCGCATTTTCGAAGTTAGAAAGTAAATCGCCGGCCCCAGGCGTCCGATTATTCGGCCGAGCGGCGGCGCCAGCGTGATCCGGCGGCTGGTCATCGAGAATCCGGGAAAAAGCCGGCGCACCTCGGCCAGCGCAATTCCTCTCACATCCGGGTTGGACGGATTATTGAAGGCGAAGTCGTACCATAAGAACCTTCCACCCGGGACCAGCACGCGCTCGATTTCGCAAGCAATCTGGCGCTTGACGCCGTCATCCAACACAGAGGTGAACAGCATGAATTGAGAGACGAAATCGAAGTTGGCATTGGGAAACGGTAGTTGAGAGGCGGTGCCGCAGATCACCTGCTGATTGAAACCGCTTGAGCGTGCCCGATTCGCAAACTGCGGCAAAAGATCGATGCCCCAGAGCCCCTCCGGATCGGCTTCATATTCGAGATATTGGCGAAGCGTCGAACCGCTGCCGCAGCCAACATCGAGGATTCTCAGCCCGGCCAGCGACCCGAGACCGGCCGAGCGTAACAGGGAGACCATCGTAGATTCCCGCTCGTGGAGCGCGTATAAGTGGCCGGGGTTGGTCCGCAAGTAGCGCTGCGCAAGCTTCGAATGGCTGCGCTCTTCATAAGTTCGCCGGAGACGATTGATCTCCCGCTGCTCCTCAGTGCCTGCCGGCGGTTGTTGGAGACTGGCTGCCATGCCTTTTCAAAGAAAAATCAAAGTTGCGAGCGGTCCGTAAAAAACCAGCATCAATAGGCCACGATCTTCTGGTTGCGAAGCGCCTTCACGATTCCAAGCAGGAAGCCCACATTGGCCAGACAGAACGAAAACGGATAGCCGAATACCGATGCCGGCCGCTGCCTTCTAGCCAGACTCCATCCAATCAAGGCGGAGAGATAGAACCCGATTTGCAGCCACCACAGAGCTGTGGCCTCGCCTCGCAGCGCGAGTACTGCGCTCGAGAGCAATACCGCGGCGAGGAAAAATGGAGTCAGCCAACGCAACAGCTTGTGCGAGATGAGCCCGACCGAGGTCAAGGGAAAACGCAGCGGATTAAGAAGAGCAGGACGCGAAAGAGTGCCCGCCCAGTTACGCGCCGTCATGCGAATGCGCGCGCGCAGTTCTCCTTCGATACTGTGCGGCATGGTGTCGTAAACAATCGCCCGCCGCTCCTGGAGCACGCGGTACCCTTGCAGTCGAACGTCGAGCGGCATAATGCAGTCGTCGCCATAACAGGCAGACAAGGGCCGGAAAAGTTCTCGCCGGACAACTAGGGCCTGACCGCTGCCTGTGGCTAGGATCCCAAGATCGGATTCGGCGGCCCGCAAGAAAAGCTCATAGCGCCAATAGAATCCCTGTCCTTTTTCAACCGCATCCGCAGGATCGCCGAAAAATACGGTGCCCGTGACGAGTCCTACTCGCCGGTCGGCCAGATCGTTGATCATAGTTTGCAGAACTTCGGGAGGCATGCCCGTGCCCGCATCCGTAAAGAGAAAAATCTCGCCTCGCGCCTTCAGGGCCGCCAGATTCTGAACGCCGCTCTTCCCCAGCCGACGGTCGCTTTCGAGCCAACCGATCCGCGGATCGCGCGCCGAAAATGCGCGCACGATCTCTGCCGTTCGGTCGGTGCTCCCATCCGAAGCCACCAGAATTTCCAGCCGGTTATGCGGATAGAGAAGCTCCTGGCAATTCTGCAATTTCTCGGCAATGGCTGCCTGCTCATTGTGAGCGGCGATGATGATGGAAATGAATGGAACCTCAACCAAAGTTGCCGGAGGGGTAACGGCCGACGAAAACCAAACAAGCAGCCGCAGAAGTATTGGATAAAGAATCCACGTGTAGGCGACAACCGCCGACGAGGCAAGCAGGAGTTTAAGCGCCACGGCCAGACTCCAAATACTTGCCCAGTGCATAGTGCAGACCTTCTTTCTGGCGCAGGTAGCTGGTGCGCGTCAGCCTTCGCCCAGTGGTCTGGCTATCGTTGTGCGAAACCTTAAGCTCCGGGTCGTGGAGGACCGGCAGCCCGAGCTGCCAGCAGGTTTCCGCTACGCTGATCTCCTCCGCGTAGAGAAAACAGCCGTCATCGATGAATCCGCCTTCGTCGAAGTACCGGTGGCTGAAAATGAAGAAGGAGCCGTGGGGGGCATAGATACGGCTCTGCCCATTCCGACGATTCGGCCGGCCCTCACGCAAGCGCAATCGTCTTCGTCCTTTGCGAACAAAGGGAGCCAGCCACTGCGTGAGCCAGGCAACGTAGTACGAAGAGGCCAGGAAACGATAACGCAGCCTGCGGATTCCGCCAGGTCGATGGGAGATCATGGGATTCGCGTCGAAGCCGGTCAAGCTCGACACGATGGCGGGAGCGAGTACGCCGGCGGCTTGCGGATCGTGTGCCAGAAGCCGAACCAGAAATGACGGATCGTCAAAGACGATGTCGTTGTTGCACACGATCACCCAGTCGGTCGCGCCGCGATAAACCCGGCATTGCTCGAGCGCCCACTTGGCGGCCCCAAAATATCCGCGATTGGCCGGAGATCTCAGCAGTTGAACGTTCTTGAATCCGTCGATCGCCTGCTCTATCCGTTCGGCCGAGTCGTCGCCCGAATTGTTGTCGACAATCAACAGATGACAGTCGCCGAATCGCTCCAGCCGGGATGCGCTCTGCAAGAACTGAAGCGTGCAGTCCGTATGCTGGAAATTGACGGTAATAATGAGCGCTTTGGGGCCTTCACTCACGGAACCCAAACCCCCTGAGCAGGGGATGGAGCCATGGGGAGGAACGAAGGGCGAGCCTTCCCGAGGAAAAACACAGATCCCGCAACCACCCAGGCCAGCATGACTCCATTAAAGCTGAACAGCGAAAACAAAGGGCTGAACAATGCTGCCGAGTAGAATGCGGATAGGCAGAACAGCGCGCCCCGCACATGCCTCGAGCTCGTTAGATAGACCGAGCTTGCCAATCCACCCAGGCAGGCGCAAATCAGCACCGTGCCGAGCGGAGTGAAGTCCTCGATCAGACCCCGGAAGATGGTATAAACATTGGTCTCCTCCGCTCCCGAAACGACGTTTGTCATGTCCGTATAGGTGGCGATCGTCCTGGTCTTGATGTGCAGCAGATCGAATTCGCCCGCGAACGTCCGTTCTCCCCAGTGAGCTGTGGAAGCGCCCGAATCTAGGGCCCACCAGTGTGCGAACGCGGCGGGAGAACCGAACATGTAAGCGAATATCTTGCTCTCCTGAAAGTCGAGCACAAACGCATGCGCCCACTTCGAGTCCCGGACTCCGCCGATGGCTGCAAACATGCCCAGCATGGAGGCCCCCACCAGCAGAACGGATGCGAAACGTTTAACGCTGAACAGTTTCAGCCGCCCTTCATTTCTCGCGCACAGCGTGGCGACATACCCCCCGATCCAGCAGGTGAGACCGAGCAGAACGGCTGCCCTGGCGGCAGTAAGCACCGCGTAGGCGATCGCCGGCAGCAGGGTCGAAGCTCCAATCACCCGGTCCAGAAACCTGGAACTGCACGCATACAGAACCCCCCCCAGCAACGCCGCCGGATGCAGCCAGGTCACCGCTGCGCGCACCGACCAGGGCTCGAGCACATCCGTATAGCGCAGCAGAGTCCACCGCGCGCCGACGCCGAGCACCCCCATCCAGGTGAAGGGCAATCCGAATTGTTCTAAGCTCGTAAACAGGAAGTAGATGCAACCTGCCAATGCAATAGCCGCGCAGATCACGCCGTAGCGCCGGCAAGGAACGATTAAGGTTTCGAATTCACGCGACCAGGCGGGCTGACTTGACGCCCGGGGGCGCGGCCGGAGCTGATGAACGATCAACGCGCCAGCTTGAATCGTAATGATGAGCAGTACCAGAACCCCCAGACCCGCACGGGGTATCGGATACTCGACGACGAGCAGAGAAACACCGATGAAAAACGACCATATCAGCCCCACGAAAGCACCAGGTGCAAACCAGCTGCCGCAACGTAAGCGCGAAACGGTCGTCACGATTACCAGCAAGGCATAGGCGAACCACGGAGATGTGATCGCGTCAATCACAGAATCCTCCCTGCGCTTCGGACGCCGGCGAAAACCTGCGGAAGGCGCCGAACCTGGTCAGGCACAGTGTGAATGCGATGTAGCAGCATGCCGACAATCCCAGGATGTAACTCGCCGCCTGGTACCCAAAGCGCGGTATGAACTCGAAGCACGCCACGAGGTTCAGCACCACCACCGCCGCCATCGCGGCCAGCATGGCGCCCGTTCGCTGCTCGATTTCAAGCGGCTTGTGGAGAAGGAGCGCCAGTTGCCATAGAAAACCGCCCGCGAACATGATGGGCAGCATGCGTGCGGCGGCCGGATCGTCGAAGCCCAGAATAAATCTGGTTATCCGATGCGACGCGAAAGCGATGCCTCCGAACGCCCCCACAAAAATGATCGACTGCCACTGCACGGAACAGCGGATGATCCGGTAGGACGCGTCCAACTGCCCCTCATTCCACGCACGCATGATGCGAGGGTGGGCTGCCTGAGTAAGGGGAAACGCCAGGAAGGAAAATGATCGAATCGCAACTTCGTAGAGAGACGCATAGACGCCGGCACTCGAGTAACCTGCGAATTTCTGGATCGTCCAGCGGTCAATCACCGGCAATCCTTGGGAAAGCAATAGCCAAAGCCCCACCGCCCAGCCAAATTGCCATAACTGCTGGATTGTTTTAGCGGTCGAGGAACCGGTTAAGAGAAACTCGCGGGTTGGCGGTTCTGCAACGCCGGTCCCAGCCTCATTTCGTCGGCCTAGGAATTGAGAACTGGGCAGGAACGCCATCGAGTACGCCAGCGCTTGTCCAACCAGGATCAATTCAAATTGCCGGCGGCCCGTGATCAAGATCAGGGCGACGGGAATGAGAAGGCTGCCCACCGAGCGTATGGTCTCACGCCGCAAAACGATGACCGGCTGCAAGCGAGCCTGAAACTTCGCGAGCGTGATCGTATACAGGACGAACGACAAACAAAATGCCAGCGCTATGAGCGAGGCAAAGATCGGCGAGTGCATTCCAGCGAGAATGAATGCGAGTAAGAGGGATGTAACCAAGAGGGTGGCAAGTGTGCCGGCCTTCACCGCCCTGTCAAAAGAGATCTCGCGCCTGCGCGTTTCGCTCGCGACCGGATGGAAGCGCAAGATTCCCTGCGCGAGCCATCCGGAACTTGCGCTCCCAATTGCCAGCAGGATGGGAACGGCCAGTGCGAATCGGCCAAACTGATCCAATCCGATCAAGCGGATAAAAACCGGAACCGAGATAAGGCCCATCAATCCCGGGACAACCTTGCTCCCGAAATAATTGAGCGAATCCCGCAGCAATGGCGCCCGCAACACGGAGGCGCAACGATCCGCGAGAGAAGGCTTCGCGGGTAAGACGTGTTCGATTGCGATCGCGTCTGGCATGGTCACGGGCTGTTGAAGACCTAGTCGGCGGCAGCGGCGGCGGTCGCCACCTTCGAACGGCGGTCGTTGCGGCTGTTCCGCCAGTTCACGCGCGGCAGAAAAAGGGTCTGATCCACGCGGTCGCGATGCCGCACGGCGATGTTGACGAGCGAATCCAGCAGGGACTCGGAGAGTAAGTGTGGCTGCAGTCCAAGCTCGGCCAGCTTGGTATGCTTCGCGTTGTAATAATGTTCCTCCGCTTCGACGCGCGGATCGGGCAGATGATCCACCCGCACCTCGATTCCAAGTCTTTTGCCCGCGACCCGCACCATCTCCGCCAGCTCAAGCACCGAGAACTGTTCCGTAAATTGGTTGAAGACCCGGAACTCTCCGCGGGCCGCGGGATTCAGGCAAGCCAGTTCGATGCAGCGCACCGTGTCGCGAATGTCGAGAAATCCGCGCGTCTGGCCGCCCTTGCCGTAGACGGTAAGCGGATGCTCGATCGCAGCCTGCACGCAAAAGCGGTTGAGAGCCGTTCCGAAAACGTCGTCGTAGTCGAAACGATTGACCAGGGCTTCGTCCATCGCCGTCTCCTCGGTCACCGTGCCGTAGACCACGCCCTGGTTCAGGTCGGTCGCGCGAATGCCCCAGATCTTGCAGCAGAAATGGATATTGTGGCTGTCATGAACCTTCGACAAGTGATAAAAAGACCCCGGCTGCTTTGGAAACGGCAGCACATCTTCACGCCCGTTGTGCTGGATGCGAATGTAGCCTTCCTCGATGTCGATGTTCGGCGTGCCATATTCGCCCATGGTCCCGAGTTTCACCAGATGGCAGTCGAGCTGGAATTCCTTGATGGCAAAGAGAACATTCAGAGTTCCGACGACATTATTGACCTGGCTGAAAACGGCGTGCTGGCGGTCGATCATGGAATAGGGAGCCGAGCGCTGCTCGGCAAAATGGACCACCGCCTCCGGTCGAAACTCCTTCATCACACCCGACAGAAATTCGTAGTCGAGAATATCCCCGACAAAACTCTCAATCCGCTGGTTCGTGACCCGCTCCCAGGTTCGCAGCCGTTCGGTCAATGGACGTATCGGTGTCAACGTTTCGGCCCCCAGTTCGTGATCCCAGAAACGGCGCTGAAAGCTGTCGGCGATCGCCACATCATTACCGCGGCGCGAAAGATGCAGCGCCGTCGGCCAGCCGCAGTAGCCATCGCCGCCCAGAACGAGAATCCTCATTGTTCTCTCCTTGAACGTTCTCTCCTTGAACTTTGCAGGTTTGCAGTTGAAGGGCCATTAAGATGTGAATCAAGTTAGAGCTTGCTTACGAAGAAATCGATGACTGTAAGTGCTAGCAAGTCCTGGATCAATCAGACGTAATGCTGGTCGCCATTGCGCTTCCGCCAATGAATCTTGCCGCGCACATGGTGGAAGCGCGTTCCGTTTCCGGAGGCGAGTCCCAAATCGCCCTTGAGGCTGGCGACCGCCTCTTGCGCCAGCCGCTTTCCAGGATGTCCGGCATCGATGTTTTTCCAGCCATCCTTGGCCAGAACCCAAACCGTGCCGGCCATCAGGGACAGCAATGCGCCCATAAACATGATCAGAAGGCGTGGCGGATAGGATTTCTTTTCCGGCACCCTCGCCGGATCCAGAACCTTGACGCTGGGAGTCTCTTTCGCTTCCTGCACCTTGGCCATCTCGCACTGCTGCGTCAGCATTTCGTAAACCGTCTCCTGAATTTTGTTGGCCCGGTAAAGTTCCGCGTAGCGAACCCCCAGCAAGGGCAATTTGCGAATCGACGGATAGAGCGACGCGCCGTCCTTGTCACCCGATGGCGAAAGGTCCCCTCCGCCCATTTCCGCGAGTTTCTTCTGAAGCTCGTCAATGCGCGCGCGCACCGCCCTTACCCGCACATTGCCGTCCGCGTAGATTTGCCGCAGTCCCTCGAGTTCCGATTGCGCCGCGATCAGCCGCCCTTGCAAGGTGGCGGCCGCTTCCACCATCGCCCGGCCTTGCTCCTTGATGTCGATGGCGGTGTTCTCGCTGGAGAATTGGCTGAATTGTTTGGCGGAAGCATCCAGATCCTGCTTGACCGCCCTAAGCCGCTCTTCGAGGAAAACCCGCTCCCGATGGGCCGCTGAAGTATTCAGATCCACCACCAGTCGGTTGAGCTGCTCCACGTAGGCTGCCGCGACCGCGGCCGCCCGCTGCGGACTGTGATCCGAAACTCCGATGTCCAGAATTCCGCTCTTTCGATCTTCCGATATCTGAGTGTTCTCTTCCAGCAGCCGCCTCGCTCGCTGCATTCGTTTGACGCCGTATACTGTTCGCAAATCGAACTGGTCGATGATCCGGTCTTCCACCGTCTCGCTGCGCAGAATGCCGATAAATAGCGCGCCCGAGGTCTTGAGCCCCAGGAAATCGCCGGCCAGCATGCCGAGGCCACCAGCCCCACGTGTCATCGCCATTAACGAAGCCAGGCCGGAGCTGGCCTCGTTGTCCGGCGGCATCAGTTGAGTGCGAGCTTCATAACGCACCGGGATGAGAAAAGCGATCAGCGTCGCCAGCGCGAGCCCATACGCCGTAAAGCGAAGCAGAAAAAGGCGCGCATCGAGCAGGACGCGGAGGCGTTTGAAGACGGCATGATCGCCCGCCTCCTCGTAGCCGTCGAGCCGCGGCGGTTCGACGAGGACAGTCGAGTCCACGATCTCTTGCTCGGGGCTTACGCGCATTGGAGTGCCGGGCATTCGGCTCTTGTTCCCGCTTGATGTTTTCGATCAAGCGGCGACCTGGCGTTAACCGTCGTCACTTTGTCGTCCCTTTTACGGTAGTCACTTCGCGCGCACCCGCGGCCAGAAGCTGAATTGAAAGGACGCGCTGATATTGGACTGCGGACCCGCCGCCAGCAACGGTATCTGCCAGCGTTCGTACTGCAGCGTGCTTGAGAATCGGAAACCCGAACTCATCAGCAAATCCGAGTTCACCGCGACATCAGTTTGCGAACCGCCTTGCGGCAGGAATTCCTGATCGATCTTTCGGTGTCTCAGCTCAACCCCGATTTTCTTGGTCGCGCTCAGCCAGTAATTGCTGGCGATGGACTCGCCCTGCGCCGCCCGTCCAATTCCGCTTGCGATCAGCTGCCTGCCGTTGGTGTATCCATTCACGTATTGAAAATTGTGATAAAAGCATCCGTTGCAGGTCGGGAAGTCGACGGGGTCGGTGAATCCACCTTCGAGCCTCATATCGAGCCGGGGTATGTTCGGCAAGCGGGCAAGATACAGCCCGCCCTGCCAGGCCGACTTCTCGGCGGTGTTGAGCGGAATGACCTCGTCCTCACTGAAGCCCTCGCCGTACAGGGTTACCCAATTCCGCAGCTTGGGAATGCGGTAGGAAAAATCCACGACACTGCGCCCGTCACCCAGAGGCTCGGAATTCACATGCAAATCGAACGTGCTCTTCAGGAATGTTTTTGCGGTGAGAGGATTGCCTGGCCCGCCATAAATCGTGGTCTTCGAAAAGTTGAATTCCAGATTAGGCGTCAGCTTAAAGCTGATCTTCCCGCCACTTAGAAAAGGTTGCGGTTTCAGATCTACGCCATACTGCCCTTGGGCGACCGACCCAAGCCCGCCGTTATTGATGAACTCCTGTCCGGCGAGCCGGCCTATGAAGAGGTCGAGCCGCACGTCGCCCAGATGGCGCAAGATCCCGGGAAAACGAAACGGGCTGACCCGGTTCACGCGGAACAGGTGGTTCAACGGCGCGGCATTGTTCGTAAAGAGCATTGCGCTCGCGTCCGCCGTGCCCCACCACAGGCTCTGCCTTCCGAATGACAGCTGCCAGTTCCCGAGATTCATTCCCACATAAGCATCGAGTGGCCGAAAGCGGCTGGTCGTCGCGACCGGCGTCGCAGGCGCATTCGCCGGAAGCCCGTCCACCGTGCTGATAAAGCCAAGCACCCCCTGCGACGGAGCGGGAGCGGACGGCGAGCGCTGATATTCTCCGCGAACGTAAATTACGAATGGACCTGCGCTTGCCCATGCCGAGGCGCCTCCCACCGTATTGAACCCTTCCTGAAAAGGCCGCCCGTAGTCGTTCAAAACAGTCTGGCCGAAGTGCAACCCGTCAGTCAGTGGCTTGCCGGAAATTCCCAGCGTGCGCTGATAAACAGACTCCATTTGCGCGTGCACATTGCTCTCGCCGCTCATCAGCGAAGACTCGGCTGCGAACTCTTCCGAGAGAGAGCGGAAGAGTTCCTGTACCTCCGCCGGCCCGTCCGAATCCGGAGAAAGGTCCGCGGCTTCGCCCAGCAGGCGGGCGCACTCCAGCCGAGTCCAGGGACGTATCCCGAGGCTCGCAGTCTTTATGTATCCAAAGGCCGCCAGCCGCTCCATGGCGGGATAGATCCAGCTTTCGAGCGGAACGTAGGGCGAGCCCATGTTTGCAGCCGTCCTCATCCCCGGTTCCCTGACAAATTCCTGTGGTGACTCCCACTCACCGCCGCGCAGTTCAACCTCGTGCCGACGCCGGTAAACGCTCTGCGCGATCATGAAGCCGAGTGCGCCCCCAATCAGCACATCGGAGGCAAAGTGCTGCCGCTCATGTACCCGAGAGAAACTCACTGCCGATGCCATTCCATAGGCAAACAGTTTCGGAAGCGAGCCCGGATATTCGTGCGCGATTACCCCTGCGATCGACCAGGCCACTGCGGCATGCTCCGATGGGAATGACGTGCCGCCGCCAAAAAACCTTCCACTCCCGCCGTCCTGGTCCGGCCGCGCGCGGCGCAATGAATATTTGAGCGCCTCCACTGTTACGAGGCTGTCGAGCGCCGCTTCGGCGGATAGAAATCCGGTTTTGCGCCAATGTTCGTTATGCATGGGATAGCTGAAAAGGTAGAGTCCGGCGCTCGTGCCGACCAGGCTCGCGAGTCCGAAGTTCGAGATATTCTTGTAGTGACGGATAATCGCGGGGTTTTGCGAAAGCGACACGCTGTACTGGCGATCGGTCGCGAACAGTCCCGCCGCGACCCCACCCAAGGGCACCAGCCAAGTCGCATCCGAAAACCGCATTCGCGCCGGACTGCTCCAGATATGTTTCTGATCTTGCAAGAAATCCTGAAAGTGTCCGATCGAAGCGCTTCGCGATGCGTACTTGCGAGAGGCGGCGAGATCGCCCGCGCGAATATTCCCGGCTTCGTATTCTGGGACGATTGCGGAAGTGTTGATTGCGGGTCCTGTCGTCAAATTCTGCGAGCGCGCGTAATGTGCCGAACAAGCTGCCATGACCAGTGTCAAGAAAAGAAATCGTGTCGCCGCCTTCATCCGGGGTCCTCAACCTTAATGAATGTAGGCGATGGTCAGAGCGACGGAAGTTGCCACCTGAGCCGACTGCAAAAGCTGCGCCCAGTTTCGCGCCGCCACCTTGGGCGCTTTTTCCGGCACGATGATGGAATCCCCCGGTTTGAGGACGGTGTTCATGGAATCGCCCGACCACAGAACCGAATTATTCCTCGACGAGAGCACAGTCCCGTCCGCCCGCACCACAAAAACGGCGTCCTTATCCGCGATCTGGGTGAACCCTCCCGACTCGTTCAAGTACCACTTGGCGCTTCGGCCCGGCTGGTAACTGACGGCGGTCGGATTGAAAACCTGGCCACTGACGAGCACGTAGTTGCTTTTCTTGGGGACGATCAGCTCGTCGCCATCCCGCAGAGGAATGTCGGCGGGAGTCTTTGCCATCTTCCTCAGATCGGGAGGAATATGAATCACCAATCGGCCGACGGGTGCGATCGCCTCAAGCTGTTGCAGAGTAGTTTCGGTCTGCGCGATGGCCGTGAGCCGCGCATTCTTCGAATCGGCGTCGGTATCGGGCATGGCCTTCAGATATGCCTCTTCAGACTTGATCCGGCTTACTAGCTCCAGATGCGACTTCATTTCCAGTTGCCGGACTTCCTTGCGAATCAGTACCGCTCCATAGGGATACGCTTCAGGCGTGAAACCATTGCAGCGCATCAGCAGGGAACTCAGCCGCTCTCCCGGCTCAATCCCGTAAGTCGCCGGATGCAGCACCTCCCCGCGCACCGTGACCGATGCGCCCAGGTCATTCCACTGCGGCAGCTGCCGGACAGCCAGGACATCCCCGTTGCGCAGAGAAATATCTTCGTTCATGTCCCCCGACAACGCGGCCGTTAGCTTCACTTGCATCCGCTGACCGACGCCGTCGCTGGCCACAAATCGAGTCAGGTCGGCATCTTCGGCAAAAGCGCTCCGCTTGAGTCCTCCGGCCACCCGAATCAAATCCGCGACCCGCATATTACCGGTGAGCGGATAGCGCCCGGGCTTTGCCACCTCGCCTGTGATGTTCACCGTCGGGACGTCGACTCGCTCCAGCTTTTTATGGACGAGCAAACGGTCGCGCGGCTGAATCACGATATTGTCGATGGGATTTCCAGCCAGCGCTTCGTTCAAATCGACGCTCAGAATCCTGAGCGACCCGTCCGCTTGCGTGCGAAACAACTGCGCCGAATCAAGCGCGGCGTCGGGAGTGAGTCCGCCCGCCAGGTAAACCGCGTCCCGCAGATGAACCTCGCCCGAGGTTTGGTAGTCCCCTGGCGCGCGGACTTCCCCGCCCACCGAGACGTCCGGCGCCTTCTCAAAATCGTAGCGGCTGAAGATTCGCACCGTGTCCAGCCGATGTAAGGTGGGAGCCGTCGCCGAATTTGCCAGCGCGGCCGAGATATCGAAGCTCTCGACGCTCGGATGAAAATCCGGGGCATTCAAGCGTACGATCTCCGCATAGTGAGGAGCGGGCTCGGGTAGCAAGTCGGAATAAGACGAGATCAGATCGGTCAGCTTCATGCCCGGCTTAAACGAATAACGGCCCGGCCGCAGCACGTGCCCTTCGAGGTAAATGGCATCTTCGTTGTACGCGGCAATCGGGAAGATGTGGATCTGATCGCCATCCTGCACTTTAAAGGCTTGCATCTCTCGGTCGACGTCATTGTGATCCGGGCGTGGCGCAACCATGCTCGACGGGAGAAAGCCTGACGGAAGAACGTCTGACCGGAGAGCGGCTGGCGCCGGAATCTTTGATGACGGAACATTTGAGGCCAGAAGGCCTGACGCGGGAACGTTCGACGTCAAATCCAGACTCAGCATCGTGCGCTTCTCGTGCGCTTCTACCCGCTGAACCTCGATATGGCGAAGCGCCGCCGTCGGCAGGATTCCCCCTGACAGTGCGAGCACATCGGCCAGCGAATTTTCGTCGAGCAGCTCATAAATCCCCGGACGCCGCACCATCCCATCCACTGTCACCTGCGCTCCGAGTGGAGGGACGAGCAACGTATCGCCATCTTCCAATCGTTTAAGGTCGGACCGTACTCCATGCAGAAGCAAGTCATATGCGTCCACCTGCTGCACCAGTTGTTTTCCCCTGAAGTGCCGCAGCGTGCGCAATGAACCTCGTGGCGTAACTCCCCCCGCCGCAAAAAGCGCATTGAGCGGAGTCGATAGGGAACTAATGTCATAAGCGCCCGGCTCCGCCACATCGCCTACTACGTAAACTCGAACCGTTCGCACGCGCGAAAGCGAGACGTCAGCCGACACTTCCCGGAAGGCACCTCGCAGCGCGCGCTGTACGTCCTGCTGTACCTCACCCAGATTCTTGCCGCTGACGAGCAGTGGCCCGATTTCCGGCAGCGCAATTCGTCCCTCGCGATCGACGAGACGCACCAGCCTCTCAGAAACGCTGCCCCACAAATCAATCGCCAGACTGTCGCCTGTTCCGACCACGTAGTCGGGCCCGACCGGCAGATCCATCGGAATCACATCTGGCTGGTTCGAGATATTGCGGAAAACGTCCACGCCAAAGCGCTTGGCTGGCCGCTGCCATGCGGCTGCCTGTACGTACATGTCATAGAGGGAGGGGATATCGGCGTAGGGATTCGCAGGACGCACCATCTTCACAGGCGTCAAGTCTTCCTCCTCTAATGGCCCTGGCATCAGCTGCCTTCGGTCCCCGCGTGAATTCGCCGAGCCGTTTGCCGAAAAAGATTGGCTGTCAGAAACATCGTTGCGAAAACGTGGGTCGCGTCTCCCGGCGGTGTCCGGATACGAAAGATTTCTGTTCGATGCATTCAAGCTGTCGGGCGGAGGAAAATCGGGAATCTGAGCAGCGAACGGATTATCGATGTCTGATTTAGAGGCCATTTCAAGTTCAGCCGAAGACCCGGTTCGCTCTGGCTGCCCCGTCCGCTCGCCAAGGCTTATTCGCACCGTACGAGACGGAGCCCCCGGCTCCGGCCCAGCGTCCGGCGCGGGCGCCGGCAATTCTTCGTCGCTCGAAGATACCGGTCGAGCTTTGCGCCTGCGGGAGTTTTCGCAGTCCCGATCCTGCCGCACGTCGCAGGTCCGAGTACGTTCGACTGCGGCCTCACCTCGATTGTTCCCGCCGGGCTGAAGCGCCTCTGCATCCTCTTGCGCTTCCACCGCAACCATCCGCCGGGCGCGCTCTTTCAATACTAGGTCCTGTTCTTTGGCAAAGGCCGAATCGGGATTCGGCACCGGCAGCAAATATCCATATCGTTGCAGCAGACGAGTCGCAATCGATCGAAACTTTACATCCCGTTCCAACCGTTCGAATATCGCCTCCTCCGACAGGTTCGACTCCCGCACCACCTGCCCGCTATCGCTAGCCTCTTTCGCTATCCATCGTTTCAACTCGACCAGAAGACCCTCGTTCTGGACCAGTACCTCTCGAATCTGAATTGAAGAAGCCGCGACACGATCAAGGTTCTCTTTGGCGAGATCGGACTGAGCCGTGTCACTTGCCGGAAACGAATCCTGCCTCACGCGCGGATTCTGATTCATCTGGCCGTATATCAACTGGCAGAAAATCAGGAGAGCGACGCCATGAGCCATTTGTCGAAGTGGGGTCTTTAGGATGCAAATCAGATTCGCCAACATAGGTTTTCTCTCAGCCGTTATCTGTCGGTTCGCAATTCCAAGCACTCAGTTGATAAACTCCAAATCGCCGTCGTCCACCTCCACCGCCACCGAGCGCATGATCAGATGAATCGTCAAGACGATGCGGCAGTGCTCCTTGGTACGCACGATGATGCCTTCGAGACCCAGCAGGGGACCGCTACGCACCCGCACACGACGCCCGATGTTTAGATAAGGGTGCGGTTCAATATTTGTTGAGTAGGACAGACGAGTTCTCAGGTTTTCGATTTCCTCTTGAGGCAAGGCCGCGGGTTGACCATTAAAGCCCACCAATCGCACGGCGCCCGGAAGTTGTAAAACACGCATGCGATTCTGCAGCGCCATCTGAACGAATACATAACCGGGAAACAAAACCATCGCCAGTTCCTTGCGCCGGTCCTTCCAACGCCGCACTGATCGGTAGACAGGCAGGAAGCAAGCGAGGCCTTGCCGGTCGATCTGGTCCGCCACGAACTTCTCATGGCGTGGGGCAGTGTAGAGCGCATACCACCTCATGCCTGGGCTAGTTGGCGGCGTCACAATCGAAGTTGCCGCAATTGCGCTCATGCCGATCCTCGACTTCTTCCATCTGGATACAGCTTCGCCCCCTCACTCACAGGAACGCGTGAGCTAAGCCGCTTTTGCTCCAGATACATCCGAACCAACCGGCGGCTCTTGCATCCTGTGGGCCACTCAATTCCGGTCGCGGAGAAAAGTAAACACTTCATTCAAAGCGGAATTATCTTGAAAATTCAAACTAACTCTAATAACTGATGAAGAAAAATAACGAACGCACTCAACTGCTCCACCCGCAACCTCAACGTCAGCTGATAGCCCCTGCTTGAACGCGTTGATTCCGTCCGGAGACTTTTGTTCCCGCGACGAAAATGCGCTTTGCCACAAACGGAAGGTTTTTCGCTCCGGTATGGGGGCCCGTCTAAGGCGTTCTCACGTTTCAAGACTTGTCCAGTGGTGCTGAAGATTACGATTGCTGGCCGGCCACGGTTCCCTTCAACGCGTTAGGTACGGTGCGCGCCGCTTGAAGGGATTTGCTGGTATAGTTCTGCTCACCGGCAACTTCCTATCGATGCTATCCCGAAAACCATGCGATTGAGTGCTTTTGAGTAAGGAATCGCGGCGTGTGCTTTTCAAAACGGGAATGTCGCAGCCGACGCCAGTTAGTGGGCGGTTAGTTCTCCGGTGCCGCTATAAATCAATTGCCCTTTGGCCTCATCGGATTATCGGTCCTTGAGAGGACCGCCTATCTCGTCACCTGTCCAACTATAAAGTCCAACAATATGCCGATAAGTACGTCCTTTCGATTCGATGACGAATCGACGCTGTTCTTGTGATTTCCTTCTTTTTCCACAGCCTCCAAAGTGGAAATCGAAGTTAGGCTCGTACCAAACGCCATTATTTGATTCCGGCATGGATATGCGCGGCGGCTTTCGCCAGCAACCAAAAATTGCGGAGAGCCGGGCGGCTCCCCGCTCTAGTTACAGCGATCGCAGAAAATTCAGTAGGTCCTGGACCTGCGTCGGAGTGAGAACTTTGAGATTCTGAATGACTGCGTCGGCCTCCGAGCGGCAATCTTTCCGGCCTTGGCAATCTCTGGAGCTGCTGTGGTCCAGGATGGCTTGCAACAGATCGGATGTCCGCCCATCATGCAAGAAGAACAAGCGTTGTCCTACGCCCCACAGCGGCGCAGTCCTGAATTGATCTCCACCCGCGACCCCTTGCATAATTCCATCCGCCAGTCCGCCACCCATATGGTGCAGGGCGAAGTCTGAGTATGGATGGTAGACAACTCCTCCCATTCCCGTGAACGCCGATGGTCCCGAAGTCAACGATTCGGAATGGCAAAGCGCGCAGCCGACTCTTTCAAACACCTTCTGTCCGTTCTCCGTCGACTGTGTAGGTGGCGCGGGCGTTGGAGGTGCTGACAGACGTTGAAAAGCCGCAAAGTTTATAAGGTCCGACGACATTTCCGACGCGGTGCCGACGGTGGTGTGGTAGTTCGGGCTGTCGGGGTTCTGGTTCAAGAGGTTCGTCGCATCTTCCGGCCCCCCGTTGAACACACACCCGGCAACCGCATTCCGCTCGTTCGAGAATATTTCGTTCGATGTCCCAATCTCAACGTTGTAAGCCTCGCCCGCAAACAGTAGCAGTGATTTATTCTGGGCCTTCCATCCAAAGCGCGTGATCGTCCCATCGTTTCCGTTGACGTTAAACGCCCCGCCGATACCAAGGTGCGATCTGGTCTGCTCCGTCGAAGCCAGATTCGCCTGTAGAGTCGCGTCCGGCGTGGCCTCCACCAGTCCCAATCCAAAAGTCGGCGTCGGGATGCGGAAGATCACATTGTTCTTACCTAGTTCCTGCGCAAAGGGTGGCTGTGCCAGTTCGCATCCGGGCGCATCGCTGCGTCCGGCGATCGTGTAGAGATCATGAACTCCACCATCGAGCAACCCATTGCTGTTGCGAATAAACCGCGCCTCGCGTACCGGTCCGCTCGCAGTAATAAATGACGGCACAGTGTTGGTTGCTCCATCGAGCGTGGCCAGGGCCACTTGCGGATTTGCCATCGGATTCTGTGGACTGGTCGGTCCCGGACTGCTTCCGCCAATTGCCGGCTGCGAATGGCAAACCGCGCAACTGTTCGCGTTATATCCCGGTCCGAGTCCAGACCCTGGCTCGATCGTTCCCTGCACTGAATCCATGGTTTGAAAGCGATCCATCGCTTGAGTAAAGAACAATAGCTCATTCGAGTTCAGGGTCGGGTAAGGTCCTCCCGCGCCGGCCGGTCCCGGTCGTGGACCAGGATCCTGCTGTGCCCACGCTCCGCAAGTTAGGCAAACGGCAACAAGCAAAGCGACGCTAATGGCATTTTGTCTCTTCATTGACACTCCTTGGTCGGCCAGACACACCTCGGCTCATGCCGCTAAATTGAAAGACGACGGCGGCAAAGAAAAACTTCGGCAGGACGCCGTCGTCTTACTCGCGCTTGAAGATTTGCCCGTTGCGTTCGAGGGCTCCACGCAATGGAGTCACCTCCTTACAAAGGGTGAAGGGTTTGAATATTGAGTAGCACATTATTTCCGAATGAGTGTTGTGTCAACGTCCCACTAGTTCATTTTGCGCTATGTATTAAAGCCCTAATCAAGGGCCGCCGAACGCCCACATGAGCTTTGACAGATTCCAATAACTGCATTGATCTAAAATCAAACACGCCGCTCTCCCTTAGTTGGCCGGCCATTGCGAATGTTGTTACGAAATCCGAACGCCTGGTATATCCATGACGAACCTCCGATGTCGGAAGCAAGTTAAAATGTCCGGTTTTTGTAGCAAGTGAGATGTCCGGTTTCAAAGTTGAGCCCTCGCCGATTGGGTTGGGTTGATTTTGGGGATGGGGTTGCAGGGGAAGGGGGCGGTTCCCCTTCCTGTGGTTCACGCTGCGTTCAAATTGCAACGAGAAAATCTGTTCCAGGTTACGATGCCGGCAGGGCACAAAAGCATTGCCCCGCTGTCTGGACGCAACCTGAAAACTCCGATTGAACTCGGCGATGTAATCTTCCCGCAGAAACCGGTTCGCCTCCAGCGTCCCCAGCTGGCGCAGC
>JBAQJF010000105.1:0-8045 GCA_049300195.1 Terriglobales bacterium
GACGAATTGAAATTCTCGACTTGCAGGAACCATTCCGCTGCCTGCTCCAAGGCTTTCTTCGGGATGAGGCCGACTATTTCGCTTGAGACCGGCACTACGCCGTAACGGGCCGCTTCACGCTTTACGAGTTCGAAAACGCGATGCACTGGGGTTTGCTCAAAGTCTGTCAGGTTCATGGAAACCTGCGCCATGCCCCGCACCAGAAATCCCGCGCCTTTTACGAAACGGAGCCCGCCGTTCGAAAAGCGGACCGTCTTCGCGATCTTCTTGGCGATTTCAACATCCGGAGTATTGAGAAAAACGTTGTAGGCGATGAGAAACTTGCGCGCGCCCACCACCGTCGCGCCCGCCGTTGGATGAACTCGCGCCTCGCCGAAGTCTGGCTTGCGCGCCGGGTTTGTCGCGATCTCCGCGCGGATGCCCTCGAACTGGCCGCGCCGGATGTTCTCCAGATTCTGGCGCTCAGGAGTGGCGGCCGCCGCTTCGTATAGGTAGACCGGAATCTGAAAGCGCTTCGCAATCTCCGCGCCTACGTGGCGCGCCATGGCGACGCAATCTTCAATGGTCACGCCATCAATCGGAATGAATGGCACTACATCGGCTGCGCCCATGCGCGGATGCGCGCCTTGATGCTTCGTCAAATCGATCAGCTCCGCGGCCTTCCCTACCCCGCGAATGGCCGCTTCCTGGATCGGCTCGCGCTCGCCGACGAGCGTGATTACGCAGCGGTTGTGATCGGAGTCCATCTCGCGGTCGAGGAGAAAAACACCGGGAATCTTCATGGCCTCGACAATGGCGTCAACCTTAGCCTGGTCGCGGCCTTCGGAAAAATTGGGAACGCATTCCACCAGAGTGCTGGGCATACGGGAGAAGGATAAAGGGCGAGGGGTGGTATCGCAACTCTTGCATTTGCGTAAGTACAGCTAAGCTCGGGCAGGACTACAATTACTGGCGGAGGCAATGCATATGGCTACGAATGCGTTGGTATTGGAATTCAGGGACCTTCGGCATAAATGGGGATGGCTGTTGGCGCTGGGAATCTGCATGGTGATTCTCGGAACGATTGCGCTCATCCTCTCTCCAGCGGCTACACTCGGCACGGTGCTGGTACTGGGATGGCTGCTGGTGATCAGCGGTGTAATCGAGACCATTCAGGCGTTCCGGGTGCGCAAGTGGGCGGGCATTTTCCTTCACCTGATCGGCGGAGTTCTGGGAGTGCTGGTAGGGTTGCTGATCGTCACCCATCCGCTGGCAGGCGCTTTAGTATTCACGCTCTTGCTGGCGTCGTTTTTCACGGTTATCGGGATCTTCAGGCTGGTAACGGCGATCCATCTGAAGTTTCCGCACTGGGGCTGGGCGGCCCTTGATGGCGCGGTCACGCTTGTGTTGGGGATCATGCTATGGATCGATTGGCCGGGTTCAGGGCTTTGGTTTTTGGGATTCGCCGTGGGGGTGTCTTTGCTATTTCGCGGCTGGTCGTACGTAATGTTTGCTTTTGCGGTTCGGTCTTTGCCTGTTCCCGTGGCAGTCAGGCAAGCGGCTTAATTCGCCTGCGCGGTTTCGATCAGCCTGGTCCGGGTATAACTAATTCTGGCCGCTAACTCGACCAGGCTGACTTTGTAAAGGAAGCGGTAGGCGAAGCCGGAGACGCCGATTGATTTTGGCCCCGTAGCTCAGTTGGATAGAGCAGCGGTTTCCTAAACCGTTGGTCGGCGGTTCGACTCCGCCCGGGGCCTCCACTTGCTCTCAGACACGGTGCGCCAATCCGATGTTGCGCGTGGGTTGCCAGATAAGTTGGCGGGCAAGATCATTCACTCATCAGAAAGATCAAGGGCCGTGGCGCGGTGCGGTTGGTAGATTCCCAGTAACGTACCAGGATGGAGTAAACCAGCAATCCTACCTCGCCCTCTCCCCAAAACAAGTAGTTGAAGGACTGCTGCATCAGATTGCGCCGCGTCAGCCCGAGAACGAGGCTGATCGGATCCAGTAGTTCTCCCAAATAGGCGATCGAATTGGCAATGGCCACTGCTCCCCAGCCATCAATCACGAAGTTCTCTCCCTCTCGACGGACTCTGACTCGAAGCGGAGCCAGAAACTCGCTCGTGTTGTCGATCAAGCTGACGTGCAGAAATGCCAGCGGTCCGTCGACCTTGTAGTGCAGACGGATCTTATCTTCCACTTCGTTCCGGTGCTCGAGCGTAGCTGTGCTGTAGGGAACGAGATTGACCTTTCTCCCGGTGATGGAAGCCCAAAGGTCAGCGGAAGCGTGGTCCACAAATGTGACCTCGGAAACTCGCATTTCCGTGGAGCGGCGGTAGCGACTGAGGGCGCTGGTAAGCAACAGCAGGACGATGAAAACACTGGCAATGATGATGCCGTCAGGACGCTCGATGACATTTGCGACCAGGGTGTATAGAAAGACGAGCGTGACGATCAGAAAATAGAACGCGACGAAGATTGTCAGCGGCTTTCGAACAATACATTCCCGCCACTTGGCGAGCACAACGGCAATGGCGGCTGAAAACATTAGAACCAGCACTCCGGTGGCATAGGCACTACCTTGCGATTCCACTCCGGCGCGGAAGGCCAGAGTGACCAGCACATCGATCGTTAACAACACCAGCACCAAGGGCCTGCGATACGTTACCCAGTGCGGCGCCATGCCGAAGCGCGGGAGGTATCGTGGGATCAGGTTCAGCAGGCCGGTCATAGCCGACGCACCGGCAAACCAAAGAATCAGAATGGTTGACAGGTCGTACACCGTGCCGAAAGCTTCGCCCAGATTCTTATGGGCCAGATAGGCAATCGCCCTCCCACTGGCGGGTCCGCCCAGGCGATAGGCATTCTCAGGAATCAGCAAGGTTGTGACAAAACTTGAAAGAAGCAACAGCACGCTCATGATGAGCGCGGCGCTAAGAAGTAATTTCTTAGTGGAGCGAATTCGGCCCGAAGGAAGCTTTCCAGCGCGATCCTCGGCATCGCCCTTGATTAAAGGCATCACCGACACACCGGTCTCGAAGCCACTGAGGCCCAAAGCAAGTTTTGGGAAAACAAGGGCCGAACCGATCAGCACCATGGTCCAGTCTCCGTGGGTGCTGAGGCTAAAGCGCCATTGCGCAAACAATTCCGGGTGCCGCGCAATCTTCGCGACCCCCCACACAAGCACTGCGAGATTGAGCAGCAGGTAGGGAACCGCAACGGCTGTGGCGAGACGGATCGCCTCGCTGAATCCCGACAAGAACACGGCCGCCAATAGCACCAGCAGGGCAAGGGTGATGCCGATTTGGGCATGGCCGAGGTAAGGGTGCAAGAGGGGATTGGCAATCGCGTGCCGGGCTGCATCGGCGGCCGAAAGCGTCATGGTAATCACAAAGTCGGTTCCGGCAAAACCGAGCAAAACCAGAACAAATATCTTGCTCTTCCATCCGCTGAAAAGATTTTCGAGGAGGGCGATCGAACCCTGTCCTGCATAAGAGCGGTTGGCCACTGCGGCGTAGATTGGGACAGCGCCCAGGAGTGTAACTGCAACTAATACCGCGGTCGCGGGGATAGAAAGCACCCCGGCGGCTATAAGGGCTATACCGGGCTGATATCCAAGGGTCGAAAAGTAATCCACCCCGGTCAGCCACAAAACCAGGTACCAGGGATGAGTACTCTCCTCAGCGTGCTGGTCCTTCTCACTGCCACGAAAGAAGAAGCGTGCTAGCGGCGCTTTGAAAGGACGGGTCACCCGAGTGGGCAACCGGAGAATGCCAGGAGAACGTGGACTCATGCGACAGAAACCTGTTTTGCAGGGTACCCGAAGTGCCAGCAATTTCCTATTTTTGGGCGCGCCTTCAACGTTTTGACGTCTGCTCGACTTTTGAAAGGACGGGCTGCATCTCCGAAACGACAGCGGCATCCCCTTTCGCCAAATCGGACGTGATCTGATCGCGCGCTGCCAGAATCTCATGGAGCAGATTGCGCAGGGATTCATCCGGGGTGCTGTTCGCAAGGCTCTGGGCCTGGTTAAAGAAGCGGCTGGCATCATCGCCCGAAGTTCCGTAATTCTTTTGCGTCGCCTCCAGGTACATCAGCGTGCCCGCATCGCGAAGCTGTGACAACTGTTCAGCGCCCCGACATGCTTCGAGCTGGGCCGTCGACGCCGATACTTCCTGCTCGAACCGGCGCGCTCTGGAATATTGCGGAATAAACCCGGCGAGAAAACCAGCAACGAACAGAACTGAGCAGAGAATTAAATTTCGCATAGGCCTCCCTCGTGTCTTCCCTCAAGTAGCCGGAATCCGATGTTCCCACCGACGATATCACCACCTCCACATTTTATGGGCCAACAGATCTAATGAAAGGCCTTGGCAGCGGCCGTGAACCAGGAAGCAGCCAGAGCGTTTGAGGCATCTTCGCCGGCACGGTCGTCTCTTTGCTCGCCTGTCGGCACCGCGCCCTTTCCCGCCAGAGAACCTGGAACCGTCGCGATGCAAACTTACCCGTCAACCTGAATGCGCTCATTGTACGTTCCAAAACGCGAGGTTCGTTCGCTGTCGCGTCCAGGAAGAGTGATCAGAGAGCCGCCAACCCATGTCGACCCGGTGGCGGATGCCGCGAGAAGCCAATAGCATCAGCCCATGTGGTGAAAGGAGCATCCGCTATGAAACTCTCCCGCGCCCAACTGGGGGTAATGCTAGGGCTGTCTTTGTTAGTGCTGATCGTAATCGGTATGTTCGGGAGTTCGTACGCACCGCTTTTGGGCGACGCCGGACTGCGGTTGCAACACTATCTGATTCAACCCTTATTCAAATTGGGTGGGCTGCCCGTTACGCCTCTCTTTCTTGTCAAGATTGGGATTTTCCTGGTGCTGCTTGTGCTCGGCTCGCACTTCACCATGCTCGTGCTTCAAAAAAGGGTGCTCACGCACACGCCTCTTGCGCTCGGGCAACAATATGCCGTGGCACGGGTCATTTCTTATTTGGTGTTTATTCTCGGACTGATGATTGGTCTGGAATCCGCCGGCCTCAACCTAAGCAGCCTGGTGGTGGTTGGCGGGCGCTTGGCATCGGTGTAGGCTTCGGCCTTCAGGCGGTTGTCGGCAACTTCGTCGCCGGACTGATTCTTCTGGTGGAGCAGCCCGTCAAGCTTGGGGATCGAATCGAAGTGGGCGACACATTCGGGGATGTCGTGGCGTTGCGAGGACGGAGCACCTGGATCCGGACCAACGACAACGTAGTCATCATTGTTCCGAACTCCGAGTTCATCAATCAACGTGTTACCAACTGGACCGCCAATGACCGGCTGGTCAGAATCGCGCTTCCGGTGGGCGTTTCCTATGAAAGCGATCCCACGATTGTCCGCGACGTTATCCTTGGCGTTGCGCGGAGTCATCGGGATGTCCTTTCCGACCCCAGCCCTGAAGTAGTCTTTCTTGACTTCGGGGAAAGCTCGCTCGATTTTGAACTTCGTATCTGGACGATCCAGCAACTGCAAACGCCCACCCGTTTGAAAAGTGATCTGTATTTCGCAATCTTCAACGCTTTTCGGGAAAAAAGCATCGAGCTGCCATATCCGCAACGTGACCTTCATATCAAATCGATTTCACAGGACGTATCGTCGGCGTTGGTAAGCCAGAAGGAGGGTTAGCAGCTTGCGGAAGAAGTAAACCGCGCAATGGATTTTCGGATGGCGCAGGCCTGGAAAGCACTCACCCTAATCCACCGCCAACAAAATGCACGATCTCCAGCTGGTCTCCGTCCGTCAACGGCGTTTGTGGCCAGCGGTCGCGCGGCACGATCTGGCGATTAAGTTCAATGGCGACTCGATCCGGCTTCATGCGGAGTTCTTCGACGAGCGCGGATAAATTTTCCGCGGAGGCGGTTCGAGGCTCGCCATTGATGGTCACGTTCATAGACTTCGCGACGCCAGTTCGAGTTTTGCAGATCCAGATAATGAGTGGGCTTAAGCGCACCAAGGTTGAACCGGCAGGCTCGCGAAGCTCACAGAAGGTGCCAGGATTCTCGATTCAGGCCCGGTGCACCTGGAATTTGCGGGTCGCGGTGCGTCCTTCAAAATTCGCCTGCACCAGCACGGATGAATCGGCTAGCGCGTTCTCCTCGACGTGGAGGCTCATTTCGGCATTTCCCTGAGCATCGCTGAGGACTTGCGCGTAATAGGGAGCGGCGCCGGGGCGCGCGAGGCGAAAGGTGAGGCGAGCGCCCTCCACCGGGGCGCCTCCCTCCGTAACGCGCAAATTCATCATGAGCGCGCCGCCGGTATGCACGGATTCGGAATTTGTCCATTGCAGGTCCAGTTCTTTGACGGCGGCCAGCGTCTCAGGCGTCTCGCGCTTGTCCAAAACCGCGGCCAACCGGCCTTCGCGGATCGCGTCCAGCACCTCACGATGCAGATCGCGCAAAAGCTTCTCTTTGTCGTGGTCGGCATGGTGAATCGCCCCACCCTGCTCAGCGGGCGCGGTAACGCTCGAATCGGCGGCAGTTGGGCCTGCCGCAGCTGCGGCGGCCCACGAAACCGCCCTCTTCCCGATGCAACGGCCGCGCACGAAAACCTGGGTTTGCAGCAACTGCTCGCCCTCGCGCGCTTCGCTTTGCACGTGATAAACGGTGTCGTCGTGGCGAATGTCGGTGTTAAACCCGAAGATCATTGATTCACTTTCGCACGAATTTGATTTTTCGATGAAGCCGGTTTCTCGACCAAGCTCCGCTCGCGCGCAGATTTGAGATTAAATCACTGTTAATCGAGCACTTTCCTGGCACTTTGCTTGACACTTCTACCAGCCAAAACTAATCTAAAGAGTTTACTGTCGCGCTTGGCGCGAATTATATATAGCTCATCCTATGCCAGACAATCACTTTGCCGGTTACCTGCCCTTGTTAATGCATTTCGGGATTGCTTTGGGCCTGGCGACCGCGATTGTCCTGCTCTCGTACTTCATTGGCCAGCATAAGCCTAACCTCGCCAAAATGTCTCCTTACGAATGCGGCGTGCAGCCCATCGGAGATGCCCGCGGGCGTTTTTCGGTCAAGTTTTACATGGTGGCGATGCTCTTTATTCTCTTCGACGTAGAAGCCGTTTTCCTTTATCCCTGGGCCGTGATTCTGCGAAGCGATCTGAAGATGTTCGGCTTCTGGGAGATGATGGTATATATCGGCATCGTCCTGGTGGGCCTGTTTTACGTGTGGAAAAAGGGCGTGCTGGACTGGGGCATTAGCGCCGTCAAGCGGGGGGACTTCTAGTGGCGCTCGCTCCCCCGATCACTGATATCGAGCAGTTGAAGTCGCATCCGGCGCTCGCCCGGCTCACGGAGTCGATGCGCGCGGCCGTGCAGGCAGTGAAGTTCGACCGTGACGAATTGACGATCTGGATCGAAAAGGGCTCCATCCGCGAGGCTTGTGCGATTCTGCGCGACGATCGCGACTGTCCATTTAATTACCTCGCCGATTTGACCTGCGTTGACTGGCATCCTTCCGCGCCGCGCTTTGAAGTCGTCTACCATCTGCTGTCGATTCCGAAAAAAGAGCGGGTACGTCTGAAGGCTCGCGTTGACGGATCGAGCGCGTCGGTCGAGTCAGTTACATCGGTCTGGCCGGCCGCGAACTTCTACGAACGCGAGGTGTTCGATCTGTTTGGCGTTCGGTTCACGGGACACCCCAACCTCAAACGCATCATGATGCCCGATGACTGGGAAGGCCATCCGCTGCGGAAGGATTATCCGGTGGAAGGTTACCGGTAAGCATGACGACGACTCCCGCCAATCTTGCAGAACCCGATCAGGAAAGTACTCTTGTCCTGAACATGGGGCCGCAGCATCCGTCGACGCACGGCGTGCTTCGACTGGTGCTTGAAATCGACGGCGAGACGGTGTTGCGGCTGCGCCCGGAGATTGGCTATCTGCACACCGGCATTGAGAAGACTTGCGAAGCCAAGTTTTATCAGCAGGTGGTGCCGCTTACCGACCGCATCGACTATCTCTGCCCGCTGACGAATAATTTGGCTTATTGCCTGGCGGTCGAGAAGCTGCTGGGGCTGGAAATCCCTCC
>JBAQJF010000106.1:0-2814 GCA_049300195.1 Terriglobales bacterium
CCGTATTGATGAGCGTCTGCCAACCACGACCCTCCTGCCGGTAGGCGGCAAGCACATCCGGGTCAAGGCGAATCGTCTGGTTTACCTTGCGGCTTGCCTTCGGCGGGCGGCCTCTGCCGCGTCGACATAGTTCTTCCGCTGCCTTCGCGCCGATATGTCAGTGCCGGTGCAAAAATACCCATAATGCCGGTTGAAAAGTGTGCCACCCCCTGAGGTGATAAAACACCCGAATCTGGAGACGGAGGAGGGTCGACCTTTGTTCAGGGGAAAAGACGTGGAACAGATCAACGAGCTCAAACGGGAAGGTTTGAGCATCCGGGCGATTAGCCGATTGACGGGCTATAGCCGCAAGACGATCGGCAAGTATTTATTGACGCCGGCCAGCAGGCCAGTCTATGGTCCGAGACCGGCGGCGGAGAGCAAGCTGGAACCATTCAAGGCGTATCTGAAGGAACGGCTGCAGGGGGGTGTGTGGAACGCACAGGTCCTGTTGAGGGAGCTTCGGGAACGTAATTACGGCGGCGGATATTCGATTCTGACGGAGTGGCTGAGGCCGCAACGGAAAGAAGCACTTTCGGTGGCAGTGCGCAGATTTGAGACGCCGCCAGGCAAGCAGGCGCAGGTGGACTGGGGCCATCTCGGGTCGATCACGGAAGACGGCGAAGCGCGCATGTTGTGGGGGTTCGTAATCACGCTGGGCTACAGCCGCAGAATGATGGCGGAAGCCGCGACCGACCAGAAACCGGGGACGCTGCTGCGCATGCACGAATCCGCATTTCAGGAGTGGGGCGCGGTGCCGGAGGAGATTCTCTACGACCGGATGCGGACCATCTGGACCGGCACCGATGAGCGTGGCGAGATCATATGGAACGCCGTCTTCCTCGACTTCGCGCGCTACTGGGGTTTCACGCCGCGGCTCTGCCGCCCGTACCGGGCGCAGACCAAAGGCAAAGTGGAATCGGGCGTGAAGTATGTGCGCCGCAACTTTCTGTGCGGATTGCAGGGCCGAGAGCCGGGGAATCTCGCGGATTTCAATGCCGAACTGCGCCGCTGGGTGGCAGAGGTGGCCAACCAGCGGGTTCATGGCACGACGCATCGGCAGGTGCTGCTCCGCTGGGATGAGGATCAGTTCGCCATGCACCCGCTCCTGAGTGGACGGCCGCCCTACCCGTTCATGGACGAAGAGCAGCGGAAAGTGGCGCGCGACGCGTATGTCTCGTGGCGCGGCAGTCGCTATTCGGTGCCATGGCTGTATGCCGGCAAAGAGGTCTGGGTCCGCGATCATGGCCAGTACGTCGAAGTCCGCCATGGCGCCGAAAGGATCGCCGTACATTGTCAGGCAGTCAGACAGCATCAGGTCGTTACCCAGTGCGGCCATCACGAAGGCATTCCACTGGGCAACAAGAGCATGGGCAAGACGCTCGTTCATATTCAGCAGAGCGCTCCCATGGTGGAACGCCGTCCTTTGGCTGCGTATGAAAGCCTGGCTGGAGGCGCGCAATGACAACGACAGTGGAGCGACTCAGAACCACCCTGGCGGCCCTGAGCCTGACCGCCATCGATGCCCGGCTGGAATCGTTACTGGAAAGCGCTTCGAAGAAGGAATCGTCGTATGGCGACTTCCTGCTCGAAGTGATGAGCGCGGAAGCCGATGCGCGAAAGCAGCGTTACCTGAAGACCAGGCTGCAACTGGCCCACCTGCCTTACCTGAAGACATTCGATCAGTTCGATTTCGCATTCCAGCCCTCCATCGACGAGCGCCAGATCCGCGAACTGCGAACGCTGCGATTCGTGCATGAGGCTTCCAACGTCATCCTGCTGGGACCGCCCGGAGTGGGGAAAACGCATCTGGCAGTGGCGCTGGCGGAAACGGCGATACAGTCCGGACAGGCTGCCTGTTTCATGACCGCGCACGACCTGGTCACCGACCTCGGGCGCGCTTACCGGGAAGGCAGACTCGACCGGCGCCTGCGTATCTATCTTGCGCCGAAGGTCCTGATCATCGACGAGATGGGATATCTGCCGCTGGACGATCTGGGCGCGACGATTTTCTTCCAGCTCGTCAGCGCCCGCTACGAAAGGGGCAGCATCATTCTGACTTCCAATAAGAGTTACGGCGAATGGGGGTCGATTTTCGGCGATCCGATCATCGCGACGGCCATACTGGATCGCCTGCTGCACCATTCGACCACGGTCAACATACGTGGCGAAAGTTACCGTCTGAAAGAGCGCCGCAAGGCGGGCCTGATTCCGTTGCCGGAACAGCACCCGGCCGAACCGCCGGCTGCCGCCTCGGGCGGTCGCGTCAAACGGAACCATTCGTTATGAGTTTTTTGAGGCATGGGCAAATCTATCAATCCGATGTGTTTTCCGCTTCAGGCCGGGGACGGAACTGTTTCCGGCTCCGCCCCCGGCCTCATCGTTTTGATGAGTTTGCGGCCAGCTATTCCTTGGCGGGTTGGTCTCCACCAGAGCCCACCTCCGCTTTACCAGCCGGTTTCATTTTCAACCAGTCGGCTGAAACTTTCAACCATCTTCTTCCGGAGGGTGGCAACCTTTTCGACCGGCAGAATGACTATTTTTCAACCGGTATTGACAATACTGGCTCATTTAGCATTACACTTATCGGTACGCCGCAGCTTTACATATTTATCACGAAGATTATCGTCCGTATGCCGTAAAAGCTTCGAGCAAGCGGAAGGGGGGACGTAACAGTGGAGATCGAGAGCAGGCACCGCAGGATCATTAAGATTAATGGCCCAGGAGTGTACCGCGCTGTCGACGCGAAGATGGAAAGCCGGGTGGCGGCTGTCG
>JBAQJF010000107.1:0-32414 GCA_049300195.1 Terriglobales bacterium
ACAGTTTCCTCTTCGAATTTTCCGGCGGCTAGGGCTGCTAGCGCTTTTTGGTGGCTGCGGAGGGAGAACTCGTCGCACTCGGCGCGTGTGATGTTGAAGCGCTCGGCTAGACGCTCGGCGGTCAGGCCCATCGAGAGATACGCATCGGGATAATGGTCGACTAACCAGGGATTGGGCGAGATCTTGTTGCCTCCCATTGGGATCATCGACATCGATTCGGTTCCGCCAGCGACCATCACTTCCGCGCCGCCGCTCATGATGCGGTCGGCGGCCATGGCGATGGCTTGCAGTCCCGAGGAGCAGAAGCGGTTGATGGTGACCGCGGAGACTTCCACGGGCAAGCCTGCGCGCAGTGAGGCGATGCGAGCCACGTTCATTCCCTGCTCGGCCTCGGGCATGGCGCAGCCGAGGATTACGTCTTCAATCTCTTTCGGGTCGAGTTGCGGGACACGGTCAAGCGCGCCTTTGATGGCGATGGCAGCAAGTTCGTCGGGGCGGGTGGCGCGCAGGGTACCTTTGAACGCGCGACCTACCGGAGTGCGGACGGAGGAGGCAATGATGACTTCACGCATAGACTAATTTTACTCGCGGAGGACACAAGCAATCTCTACAACTTCTTCTCCACGGATTCACGCGGATGAACACGGATAATTTCCTAGATTAGAGATCACAAACCCACCCTAACTCGTCGGCTCGACTAAATAAACATTTTGCTTTTCAGACGTTGCTTCCAACCCTAGATACGCTCTGTCCCTCCAAAGCCGGCTACCGCGTCACACGAAACGCGACATTGCTCTTCAGGGTCCCATCCTTAGATGTAGTCACCGACACCGTGCCGGTTTTCGCGCCGGCTGGAACGTTGGTCAGGATTTCGGAACTCGACACGACGGTGAAAGCGGCTGGCGATCCGTTGAAGCTCACTGCGGTTGCGCCTTTCAAGTTCGTTCCCAGAATCGTGACTGCCATTCCAACGTTGCCGGAGGCTGGTTGCGTCTCGACGAAGGGCGCGAGGCCAGTGGAGACGGTGAAGACGATGCCGTTTCCGTAGCGTCCGCCGAAGTAGGTTGTGCCGTAGAAAGTGCCATTCGTGTGCTGGACCAGGCCGCTGTAGGGATTCTTGCCGTGGCGGCCGTCGAAGGTGTGCAGGTTGGTCAGCGTGCCGCCGGGGGTGATTTCAAACACCGAGCCTCTCGGGTAGGCACCATCGCCGTATCCGTACAGGGTGGTGCCATAGAAGTTGCCATCGCTGCCGAGCAACATGCCGTAGGGCTCCGCGCCGTCGGGGCCGGTGAAACTGTAGAGCGTGCTGAAGTCGCCGCCTAGGGTGATGGTAAAAATTATGCCGTCGTTGCCGGCGCCGCCGGAGGCTGTGGTTCCGTAGAACAAGCCCTGGCCGTCGTCGATCAGTCCGCCGTAGGGATACTCGCCGTTGGCGGCGTCAAAGGTGTGCAATGTCTTCAGCTTGCCGCTTAGAGTCATTTTGAAAATCGTGCCGCAGCCATCGACGTTGCAGTTCGCGTAGCTGCCGCCGGCGTGGGTTACGCCGTAGAGATTTCCGTCGCTCCCTTGGATAAGCTGTCCGGCGGGATATTGGCCGTCGGTGCAACCGCCTTGGGAACAGAAGTTGTACAGAGTGGTCAATACGCCTGCGGGGGTGATGGTAAAGATTGTGCCGGCGCCATACGCGCCGCCTACATCGGCGCTGCCGTAGAAGTCGCCGTTATTCGCCAGCATGAGTGAACCGTAGGGCGCGGCGCCGTCACGTCCGTTGAAGCTGTGAAGGGTAGTCAGAGTGCCGGTGGGCGTTATTTTAAAAACTGTGCCGTAGTTGTCGGTTCCGCCGGATTGGGCTGTGCCGTAGAAATTGCCGTCCGCGCCTTCGATCAGCGTGGTGACCGGATATTGGCCGTCGGCGCAGTTGGGCTGCGAGCAGAAATCGTAGAGCGACGTCAGTTTGCCGCCGGGCGTCATTTTGAAAACATTGCCGCCGCCGTTGACTCCGCCGTCAATCGTCGTGCCGTAGAGGTTGCCATCGGTGCCCTGGACGAGACCTGCGTAGGGATTGGCGCCATCCGTGCCATTGAAGGCATGGCGGAGGCGGAAGACTTGGGCTGACGAAGCGCCCGACAGGGTGAGTAATGGCGCAACGACGATCGCAGAGACGGCACAGACTTTTTTCCAGCTATCTAGTTTGGACACGCGGAACCTCCGTGGGGGCGGGATTGGGTTGCGAGAGCATGGTGCGAAATTCGGAGTTCGCCTGGCTGAACACTTACGGGGAGACGGGCCCGGCTTGCCCTGGAGCCACGAAACACGGCGTCCGGCGGGACAAGCAGAGGGATTATGTTCTCCGTTTGCGCAAGTGTCAAGGCTGGGCGGGAATTTGCTAAAGGCGGTGGACGCTGCTGGGCGCTAACTCTTCTTCAACTGCTGCTTCCAGCCCAGGATGCGGGCTTTGTTGGCTTCCGCTTCGGCTTCGGGGACCATACCTTTTTTCTGGTAGAGGATGGAGAGGCTGGTGTGGGCGAGGACATCGTCGGGGTCAACGGCGGAAATTTGCTGTGCGACTTCGATGGCTTCGTCAAAGCGATTTAGATTTTGCAGCGCACGGCTTAGTCCGTGGAGGGCGTCGGTGAAGGCGGGATCGGCGACGAGGGATTGGCGGTACTCTTCGATGGCCTTGTCATCGTCTCCTTCGGCTACGTGGTCGAGGGCGGCGTAGTAGTGGGCTTCGGCTCGGGCGCGGGCTTCGGCACTCGGTTCGGGAATACAGTGAGCGGGCTGGGCGGGATCTTCGGGCATGCGGGCTGCTGTGATTCTAGCAAGAGGGAGATCGCGGGGACGGTTATACAATCGCATTCAGAGAGAACGCCAGAGGGAACCAGGGTGCGGCTGGGCACAGATTGCGTTGTCATTTTTGTCGCGCTTGGATTGGCCGCCGGTTGCGGGCGACAACCGAGCCTGCCAGAGAATGCTTCGGATCATGCGCAAAAACTGCCCTTTGATCGGGAGGCGCGTGGGAATGGCGTCTCGCCCACGAAGTCGCTGGTGCCGGCAGGGACCCGCCTGGGGGAGGGTAAGGCAATCGCCATTCGGTTGCGCGCGCCGCTGTCGAGCGCGTCCGCTCACGGGGGAGAAACATTTGATGGGACGCTCGAGGAGCCGGTGGTGGATGAAGGACAAACCCTGATTCCACGCGGAGCCGCGGTGGTGGGGCGCGTGCTCGACGCAAAGCAGTCCGCGGGGAACGAACGCGGGTATTTGCGGATTGCGCTGGTGAGCGTTCAGGTGGGCGGGAAGACGGTGCTCATTGATACATCCAGCATTTTTGCCAAGGCGGGAGCGCGCGATGGCGGGGCGGCGAAGGATGTCGTGCTTACTCCTGAGCGGCGACTTACGTTTCATGTTGTGCGGGGCGTGGATCTGCCGTAGCAGTTCTCAGTTCTCGGTTGTCAGTTCTCGGTTTCTCGATCCTCAGTTGATCTTTGGCGTTCCCAATTAAATGCTCCGTTCGAACCGTTTCGACAGATTGCGTATCTGATCGGGTACGGAACGCACTTTGCTCCAGGCCTACTTACCTCTGCTGGATTCATCACTAATTTGGTGTGACGGCGCGCACTTAGCTCGGGGGCTATTCGAGTTAGAGTTTTCCCTAATCAGGTTAGCGCGGGCCATTCACGGAAGAGTTCTCCCGGCTTGGAACGTGAGATCCAGCTAACTGCGCGCGGCATTCTCCGGCTGCGCCGAGTTCGACCGTCGACCGTCGGGCGACGGGCTGAGACGGGATGACTGGCTTCAGCATGGATGCTACTGCTCTCAAGTTACGGGCCATTGCGCCGAGCTTCGCTTCCGCGGGCGAAGCATTTCTCGAGGTGCGTTTTCGAAGGACATTTGAAGCGGCAGCGATTGGAATGGGAATTTGCAATCTGGAGGGCCGGATTGTGGAAGCAAATCCGGCGCTCGCGCGCTTGTTGGGATATGAGCGCGTGGAGTTAGTTGGGATGTATCCGTGGAAACAAAGTGGAGGCGAATCGGATCGTAGCGAATCAGCCGAGCTTTCTTACGCTCGCCGGATCGATGAATTGCCGCCGCTGGAGGATGAATCGTTCATGCTCGAAAGATTATGCCGGCGCCGGGATGGATCGGAGTTTTGGGGGCGGTGTAGGACGTCGCTAGCGCGAGACGATCGAGGCCAGCCCGCATTTCTGGTGGTGCTGCTCGAGGACGCGAGCGAACGCCGGCGGAACGAAGAGCTGCTGCGGCAGGCTGAGAAGATGGCGGCGATTGGACAGCTGGCGGGCGGAGTTGCGCATGACTTCAACAATTTGCTGACTGGCATTTTGCTGTATTGCGATCTGCTGATTCCGGAGTTGGAACTGGGTGGGCCGCTCCATCGTTATGTGGAGGAAATCCGACTGGCAACCGAGCAGGGCGCGACGTTGACGCAACAACTGCTCGCGCTGGCGCGCAAGGAAGGGCTTGGGACGCGCGCGATCGACGCGCATGAGGTCCTCGCCGGAATGGAAAATCTTTTGCGGCGGCTGATCGGGGAGCAGATTGAGTTGATCACGGTGTGCGATGCGCTGACAGCAACGGTGATGGCTGATGCGGCGCAGTTGCGGCAAATTCTGCTGAACCTGGTGCTCAATGCGCGTGATGCGCTGACCCGGGTGAAAACGTCGGGAGGAAAAATTCGGGTGAGCACGCGGCTGACGGAATGGCCGCGAGGACGGCCGGGCAAAAGCTTCGCCGACATAGACGATCAACCGCTCGCGGTTTTGCTCACTGTGGAGGATAACGGCTGCGGGATGAGCGCAGAGACTTGCGCCCGCATGTTCGAGCCGTTCTTTACGACCAAAGAGGCGGGCGCAGGCACGGGAATTGGGCTTGGTACGGTGCAGCGTATTGTCAGCGAGTTGGGCGGAGCAATTCGGTTCGCCAGCGCGCTCGGATCGGGAACGCGGATTGAAGTCTGTTTGCCGGCGTTTTCGCGCGAACCTGCCGGGCGAGAAGGTAAAACTCAGGATTCTGATACTCATGTTTCTTAATTCAAAGGTCGAAGAAAACAAGGGAGGTTCGCCATGTTAAGTGCAACTACCGGAACCGCGTTGGGGCGTACGCCGCAGAGCCATGTTCCGCCGAATCATGTTTCGCAGGTTCGCATCCCGCAAATGCAGGCGGCAAATTTTTTGAACCTGCTGATTGTCGATGAGGACCGCGCGGTGCGGGAGGCGTCGCGGGAGATCGCACATTCGCTCGGATTCAGCGCGCAGGTGGCGGAGTCGGCGGAGCAGGTTTATCGCATGATCGAGAGCGATGGAATCGACGCGGTGCTGCTCGATTTGCGGCTGCCGGGCGCGGATGGGCTGGAGGTATTGCGGAACGTCAAGCGGAATCGGCCGGACGCGGTCGTTGTCGTGGTAACGGGCGGCGGGACAGTACAGTCCGCGGTACAGGCGATGAAGAATGGCGCGTATGACTTCGTGACCAAGCCCTTCAGCATGGAAGAGCTGCGGCAGTTGCTAACGGGAGTGGCGGGGCATCTGCGGGTAAAGACCGAGAACCGCGTGCGGCACGAGACCATCAAGTCGAGGCAGGGGTTCGCCAACATTGTCGGGCATGCGCCGGAGATGGAGAAGCTTTACCGGATTATTGCCAAGACGGGGCAGAGCACGCATCCGGTACTCATTTTGGGCGAGAGCGGCACGGGCAAGGAGATGGTGGCGAAGGCGATTCATTCTTGCGGGCCGCTGCGGAGTAAGCCGTTTATCCCGGTGGATTGCGGGTCGCTGGTGCCGACGCTAATTGAGAGCGAACTATTCGGGCATGTGCGCGGGGCTTTTACCGGGGCGACAGGTCCTAAGGATGGGCTGCTGGCGATCGCCGAGGGTGGGACTGTGTTTCTGGATGAGATCGGTGAACTGCCGATTGACTTGCAGGCCAAGCTGCTGCGGGCGATTCAGGAGAAGGAGATTCGGCCGGTGGGGAGCGTGAAGCAGGTTCCGATCAACGTGCGGATTCTCGGTGCGACCAATCGCGATCTGGAACAGGCGGTGAATGAAGGAACGTTCCGGCGCGATCTGTTTTTCCGGCTGAACGTGCTGGCGCTGCGGATTCCGCCGCTGCGCGAGCGGCGGATGGATATTCCCCTGCTGGTGGCGCACATTCTGGAGCGGATCGGGCGGGATTCGGGAGTAGAAAAGACGATCTCGGACGAGGCGCTTAAGGCACTGCTCGCCTACGACTGGCCGGGAAATGTGCGGGAGCTGGAGAATTCGCTGGAACGGGCGTGTGCGCTCTCGAGCAACACGGAGATTCAGCTGCGTGATTTGCCGACGCATCTTTCGAGCGCGCCCGCAAACCACATGGACCGGCCCACGAATGGAATTGTCCCAATGGCGGAGCTGGAGAGAAAAACGATTCTTGACGCGCTGGCGCAGGTCAATGGAGACAAGATGACGGCAGCGCGGCTGCTCGGGATCGGGAAGACGACGTTGTACCGGAAGCTGAAGGAGTACGAGACGGAGTCGGCGAATTAGAGATTGGGAGTGGAAATCCCGGATTGACACCGGGGCTTGTGTGCGGTACTGGAACGGGAAAATGCTGAGTGAGGTCGGCACTTAAGTCCTTCTAATTCAGGGGACAAATCTTGGCCGCGCGCTTGCAAGCAAACCAGGCATGATCCTGTTGGTCAGCGCGATGGAACGGCGAGAGGAGTGTGCGACCGCGTTGCAGGACGCGATGGGCGAACCGGTGGAGATAGCGGAAAATCTGTTGCGGGCAACGTCGCTGCTGCGGACTGAAATGTACACGGCAGCGGTGTTTGACGAGCAGATCGGGCAAAGCGAACCCGATGAGATCGAGATGGCTCTCGCGCACGTCGGGACAGCCATTCCGGTGGAAGTCAATTTTGGAATCAGCGGGCCGGAAAGATTGGTGCGGGAGATGCGGGCGGCGGTGCGGCGGCGCGGGCGCGAAGAAGCAGCCGCACGAGAGGCGGCGGCGCAGGCGTTGCTCGGTGAACTGAATGGCACGCTGACGACTCTGCTGCTGGACTGCGAATTGGCGCTGGAGACATCAGGCCTGCCGGCTAAGGCGATGGAGCGGCTGGCATCGGTTCATGGGGCGGCGCAGAAGCTGCGGATGCAACTCGGAGCGAGCGCGGCGGGTGGGTGATTCGATCGGAGTCTCCTTAACCTGGCCACCGGCGGCGTGGCTCATCTCCGTCGCGACTTAGCACCAATGGGGCTACGTGTGCCGAAGAAAATTCTTTACTGACAGCTCCGCGGAAGTTCTACAGCAAAACCTGCAGGCGCAAGTCGAATTTGCAGATGTCCTTTCTATTTGCGAATCTCTATTCCATTTACAAATCTCTACCAACATATTCTGCAAAGACGGCTTAGCATTCCGTTCATTTGGAAAGCATGAAGTCGCACTGCCAACGAGCTTCGGCAAATCAACGGAGGCAGCACAATGGATGAACGAACGACAGTGCTCTATGTGGACGATAACCCGAAGTCCAGCCGTCTGCTGGCCAGTGTTCTTGAAGAGTGTGGTTTCAGAATCATCAGCAAGAACGATCCGCTGGAAGCGCTTGCGCTGTGCCGCAGAACTGGGTTTGACCTGGCGCTTCTGGACTATGAGATGCCATCGATGTCGGGTGCAAAACTGGCGCGCGAGATTAAGCACTTGATGCCGGATATGCCGGTAGTGTTGATTTCCGGACGCACGAGCATTCCTCCGGCCGAACTCGGGTTTGTGGATGCGCACTTTGGGTTTGGGACGGCGCTCGACGATCTGCTTTGGACGATGCGGATTCTGGTGCCGCCCAAGGTGGTGGCGCGGGAAATTGAGTTCTTGGATAGCATCACCCCGCTGGATCGCGAACCGCAGATTCCCCACCCGCACGATCAAGGGCTTATGCCGGAAGAGTCACGGTGGGCGGATTCGACTTAGTTTGAGCCGCCCCCCAAAACTGCTTCTCCGCGGATTCGTGCGGATTGACACGGATTAGTCAAATTCGGTTTTTTTCGTGGGGTTCGTAAAAGCCTCCCAGCCGTGGGTTTCGTTTGACTTTCACAACCTTTCCCATCCTAAACATCAATATGGCGAAGAATGCAAATGTTTAGGATGGGCAGCCCTCCTGCCTTTACCCTCCTACGTCGCAAACCGCCACCTTGGGGATGGGCTTCCGCCTCGCCCCCATGGTTCCTGAGTACAAATGGGTAGAAAACAGTCACAATCACCTTCGGAATTGATTGAAAAAAGGGCTTTTCACCGGGACTGTTCGCCTCTACACTGGGGGTACTTGCCTGTGGCTTGGGCAGATGTGCCGGGGGTTCTGTGCGGGTATTGGTTACGGCGGACACGTTCAGCGGGGTGTGGACCTACGCGCGCGAACTGGTGACGGGCCTGGTAACTCAGGGCGCGCAGGTTATGCTTGTCAGCTTCGGCGAGATTCCGCTGCCCGATCAGACGGCGTGGATGCAAAGCCTGCACGGGCTGGAATACCATCCCACCGCGTTTCGCCTCGACTGGATGCAGGAGGGCGAGCAGGATTTTTTTGCGGCGCAGGAGTATCTGTGCCAGATCGTCCACGATTCGCGTCCCGACATTCTTCATCTTAATCAACTGAGTTTTGGAGCGCTGCCGGTGCCTCAGCCGCGCGTGGTCACCGCGCACGGTGACGTCGTCACGTGGTGGCTGACGATTCACGGAAAAGAGCCGGCGCATTCGGAGTGGCTGGATTGGTATCGAAAGACGATTGTGGCGGGACTGCGGCGCGCAGAGGCGGTGGTGACGGCTACAAGCTGGATGGCGCAGATGCTGCGGGTCGCCTATGGCGACGATTTTTCCGGAACCATTATTTCGGCGGGTCGCAATCCAATTTACTTCAATCCGTTTGTGGCCAAGGAAGAGCTGGTACTGGCGATCGGGCGGCTGTGGGATTCCGGCAAACAGGTGTCGCTGCTGACGCAGCATTCGCACAAGCTGCCGGTGTGCATCGTGGGCGCGGACAATCCGATTCCGGCGCCGGCCTTGCCGATTCGCGCGGATGTGAAGGTTTCCACGGGGGTGAATGAGATTTCGGTCAAAGGGGCGCAGACCGAGTCGCAATTGCGCAACCTTTACAGTAAATCGACGGTTTTCGCGGCGACCTCGCGGTACGATCCGACTGGGCTCGCCTCGATTGAAGCGGCGTTTTCGCGCTGCGCCCTGGTGGTCAACGATATGCCCGTATATCGCGAATTGTGGGGCGATGCGGCCTTGTATTTCGAACGGAACGATGCCGAGAGCCTGGCCGAGGTACTGGCGCAGTTCGATCAGGACCGTGAACTCGTGCGTTTCTACGGGACTCGCGCCTACAATCGCGCACGCGAACGCTTTACGGCGCGGCGCATGGTGGATGAATTTCTGCAACTCTACCGGCGCCTCCGGTCTTCTAAAATCGCGGCGGCTTGATCGGACCTGTAGTGGGCCAATTGCCGCGCCCATTCCCGATTTCCCTCTGAATTTACATTCGCTTAACATTCCAGTCACGACCACGCAACATTTCCTGCCTAGTGTTTCTGACAATCCTCTCGGGTGAGGAAGCTCTGGCCACGCGCCGGAAAATCAGGAAAAATTGAAAATGGAGAACAAGCATGTTTGAAACACACCATGCCTCTGCCCACCCCAGGAAGACGATGGCGTCGTTGCTGACGCTGTTGATTGCCCTGGGACCGAGCGTCATGCCCGCTTTTGCCGCCGGCAAAACGCAATTTAGACTGCAAGCCAAGTCAGCCGCGACCGCGACACCGATTCAACATCTGGTGGTGATCTTCAACGAAAACGTTTCCTTCGATCATTATTTCGGGACGTATCCGAACGCGACCAACCCGAAGGGCGAATCGAAGTTTGTGGCCGCCGCGAACACGCCGTCGGTCAACGGCCTGAACAGCGGGCTACTGAACTTCAATCCGAATTTGAATCCGGCGAATGGCGCGGGCGCCACTAATCCATTCCGGCTCGACCGCTCCCAGGCTTTCACTAACGACCAGGACCACAATTATCTCAATGAACAAGAGGCTTTCGACGCAGGACTGATGGACCTGTTCCCGTTGAATACCGGAACTGCCGGACCTCCGCCGGGCGGCGGCGGGATCGTGAATACGAACGGCTTGGTGATGGGTTATTACGATGGCAACACAGTCACTGCGCTGTGGAATTATGCGCAGCACTTTGCCATGGACGATAACTCCTACGGGTCAACGTTCGGTCCGTCGACGCCCGGGGTGGTCAATCTGATGTCCGGCCAGACCAACGGCGTAATCAACGTTGTGAACGGAACGGGGGATGAGGTCGCGGGAGGTCCCGATGGCTCGTTGACGATGATCGGCGACGCCGACCCGACCGGAGACGTTTGTTCTTCTTCGACTCGCGCGCAGGGGCAGATGGCGGGACAGTCGATTGGCGATCTGCTCAACGCGGCGGGCATAACCTGGGGAACGTTCATGGGAGGCTTTGACCTCACGATTACGAATCCGAACGGCACGACCGGCTGCAAACGCAGCACGACCTCGCCGATAACTGGCGTGACCGAAGTCGACTACACGGCGCACCACTCGCTATCTTCGTACTGGCCGAGCATCGCCAATCTGCAACACACCCGGCCGCAATCACTCTCGGAGATCGGGAATGCGGGACCGGCCAACCATGAATATGACACCAACGATTTCTACGCCGCGGCGCAGGCGGGGAATCTGCCGGCGGTGAGCTTCCTGAAAGCACCGTCGTATCAGGATGCGCATGCGGGATATTCCGATCCACTCGACGAACAGACCTTCGTCGTCAACACCGTCAACATGCTGGAAGCCTTGCCCACGTGGAGCAGCACCGCGGTCATCATCGTCTACGACGATTCCGATGGATGGTATGACCATCAGATGTCGCCGATCATAAACCAGTCGACGGGCCCGCAAGATGCCTTGACGGGACCAGGCGCCTGCGGCACGGCGGCGAACTCGCTGCCGGGCTACAACACGGCCATGAACCCGCACGCTCTGGGCCGTTGCGGCTATGGACCGAGACTGCCCTTCATGGTGATCTCGCCTTGGGCGAAGAAGAACTTCGTCGACCATACTTTGACCGACCAGAGTTCGGTGATCCGTTTCATCGAGGACAACTGGCTCGGCGGGCAGAGAATCGGCGGCGGTTCGTTTGATGCGATCGCCGGTCCAATCACCAACATGTTCAACTTCAAGAAGCTTCGCGACAACGGCACGCTCATCCTTGATCCGACAACAGGTGAGAAACAGAAATAGCAAAGTGTAGAATCGAGTTTCACAATTCCGCGGGCATGCAAGAAGACTGCATGCCCGCGCGATTTTTGGAATCGTTCCCAGGCGTTCAACCGCGCATCATGGCCGACACGACGGTCAGCGGGAGGAGGAGGGTTCGCTCTGTCAATTACGCGCAGATTATTTGTGCAGCGCGGCAGCCTCGCGGCGATGGCAATGGCGATGGGCCGTGGCTCTTCGAAACCAATTCCAAGATTCCGCACGGAACTCAAAATCCGTTCGCTGACCCAGTTTGTCGACCCTTTGCCGGTTCCCGAGATCGCCAAGGCAAGCGGGTACCGACCGAGTCCCGGGAATGCAGCGGTCAAGCTGCCGTATTTTCGCGTTGCGATGCGACAGTTCGAGAGCAAGGTTCACCGCGACATGAAGCCAACGAGGCTATGGGGATTTAATGGCGCGTCGCCCGGACCGACGTTTGAAACGAGCAGCGGCGAGGGGCTGCTGGTGGAATGGGCAAACGAGTTGCCCTCGGCGCATTTTTTGCCCATCGATCACAGCATTCACGGGGCGGAACGGGATAAGCCGGATGTGCGAAGTGTTGTCCACCTTCATGGCGGCAAGACTCCACCCGCAAGTGACGGCTATCCAGACGACTGGTATGCGCCGGGGAAATCGGCAATCTATCATTATCCGAACGACCAGGACGCGGCCATGTTGTGGTATCACGACCACGCACTGGGCATTAATCGGGTTAATGTGTTTGCCGGGTTGCTGGGCGCGTTTATTGTGCGCGACAAGTTTGAGGAGTCGTTGGGATTGCCGCGGGACAAGTATGAGATTCCGCTGGTGATTTATGACCGGGCATTCGATCTGGACTCTCAGCTCAACTATCCAGTGTCGGGCGATCCGGATAAGCCGTGGACGCCAGAGGTTTTTTGCGACGGCGTGCTGGTGAATGGAAAACTGTTTCCCTTTCTCGAAGTGGAGCCGCGCAAGTACCGGTTTCGGGTGCTGAACGGGGCGAATGCCCGGTTGCTTCATCTGACCTTGTCGAACAACCAGCAATTTCAGCAAATCGGAACCGATCAGGGACTTTTGCCAGCGCCGGTGCCCTTGCGGCGCCTGTCGCTCGCGCCAGCCGAGCGCGCGGATGCAATTCTGGATTTCTCGGGCATCCGCGGACAAAGGGTAACGGTGCGAAACGACAGTGTCGACTTTATGCAGTTTCGCGTTGCGGCAAGCGGAGTAAAAGACGACAGTGTTCTGCCGAAAGTTTTGAGACCGGTGCCAAGGATTCCAGAGTCGGCGGCGGTGAAGACCCGGAGCCTGAGCCTGGTGGAGATCGACGATCTGATCCAGCGGCCGGTCACGATGCTGCTCAATAACACGCATTGGAGCAAACCGGTCACGGAGTCGCCGGTGCTCGACTCGACGGAGATTTGGGAGCTGGTGAATACGACCGACGACGCGCACCCCATCCATCTGCATCTGGTGCGCTTCCAGATTCTCGATCGAAGAGCTTTCGATGTAGCAACTTATTGGACGAAAGGACAAATGAAGTTTATCGGTCTACCGGTTCCGCCCGAACCGGGCGAGATGGGATGGAAAGACACGGTGCGCGCAGACCCCGGAATGGTGACCAGGATCATTACGAGGTTCGAAGGATTCACGGGGCGCTACGTGTGGCACTGCCACATACTCGAGCACGAGGACAACGAGATGATGCGGCCGTTTGATGTGGTAGCGAAGTGAAGTGGGGCGTTCGCGGGTTTAGCAGACGCCGTTAAAGGGCGCCAGCCGTGCCATGTTATACTTTCTAAACGAATTTTCTGCCGAGTTAGCAGACGGAGGACAGTATCGACAAACGTTTTATCCGCATGAATGAGCGCATCCGTGCACGCGAAGTACGCGTGATTGGTGACGAAGGTGAACAGATAGGCGTAATGCCTCCCTTCGAAGCGCTCAAAATGGCCCGCGAAAAGAACCTCGACCTGGTAGAGATTTCCCCAACCGCGCAACCTCCGGTGTGTCGCATCATGGACTATGGGAAATTCCTCTATCAGAATGAAAAGCGCGAGCGCGAAGCCAAAAAGAAACAAAAGACGATTACGGTAAAAGAAGTGAAGTTCCGTATCAACGTCGACGATCACGACTACGATACGAAAAAGAATCATGTGTTGCGCTTCCTGGACGAGGGAGACAAGGTCAAGGCAACGATCTTTTTCCGCGGGCGCGAAATGACGAGGCAGAGTTTGGGTCGGCAGATTCTGGAACGTCTGATCAAAGACGTCGACAGTAAAGGAATTGTGGAATTCCGGCCGCGGCAGGAAGGCAACACCCTGCATTTGATTCTGGCCCCGAAAAAGGATGGAGGCCAACCGGCGAAACCGGCCGTGAAGCCCATGTCCAAGCCAGTGCAGCCACCGCCCGCGCAGGGCGGAGCGCAGACAGCATAAGAACCGCTGTCAGCTATCAGCTATCAGCTATCAGTAAAATCTGATGGTGCGATCACTTGAGCTGACGGGTTAGTGCGCTGCCTGGAGCCGAGAGTTTTAACTGAAAGCTGAGAGCTATTTATGCCTAAACTAAAAACGCACAAAGGCGCTGCCAAGCGCTTCAAGAAAACCGGGACGGGGAAGATCCTGCGTCACAAGGCGGGATTGCGTCACATCCTGTCATCCAAGGCGAAGAAGCGCAAGAAACAATTGGGCCAGGCGACCTTGGTGAGTGATGGTGATTACAAAAAAGCGGCACGGATGATCCCGTACATGTAATGGACCGACGGGCCGTCGGCGAAACGGCTACCCGTCCTTAACGAGTACGCACCACCGAGTCTGTGACATCAGTCTGCGGAATGAGTCGCTCCGCAGCGGCGCGTGAAGAGGTCGGGCTTCGGAAATCCCGCTTCCGTCAGGAAACGTGGTAGAAGCCTCCTTACCTCCAGCCGCCAGACGAAGTAAAAAAGGAGAACAGCAATGCCTCGTGTAAAACGCGGAACCAAACGCCGCGCCAAGCGCAAAAAGATACTTGAACGCGCCAGTGGATATTTCCTAACTAAATCAAAACTCTACCGGTCGGCGAAAGAAGCCGTCGAACGCGGGCTGAAGTTTGCCTACTCGGGCCGCAAGCAGAAGAAGCGCCAGTATCGTTCGATCTGGATCGTGCGCATCGGCGCCGCCGCGCGGCTAAATGGACTGAACTACAACCAGTTCATCAGCGGGCTGAAGAAGGCGGGCGTCGAGCTGGATCGCAAGATTCTTGCGGAGCTGGCGGTGAATGATGCGGCCGGCTTTGCGCATTTGGCGGAGCAGGCGAAGACGGCCAACGCCGCGGCAGTTTCGGCGTAGCTTCAGCAATTTGGCTTAGCTTCAGCAATGACGATCACATTTCAGTCTTACTTCGTGTCATCCTGAGCGGAGCAGAACGATTCGCAAAGCGCATCGTTCTGCGGAGTCGAAGGACCCCTACACCCTGCGCACCACTATCGCCGCCGGAGGGGGTTCTCTCAACGAACCGCTGAGGATGCCGAGAGTTGCTCGGGAAAATGTTCTACACCGTTCCCAAACTTTCTGACTTCTCGACCTTCGCGCTTGACGGCGCGGTGCAAGAGTTACTGTCCGCGATCGAGCAGGAAGCCGCCGCAGTCGGCTCGGAGAGTGATTGGAAGTCGTATCGCGACCGCTGGATGGCGCGCAAGAACGGTGTGCTCACGCAACTCAACGACCTCTGGTTGAAGGCTGCGCCCGGCCCGAACAAACGCGAGGTCGGCCAGCGCGTCAACGAGGTAAAGCGAAAAGTTGAAGAGACGATTGACGCGGCCCTCGCTCGCATCCAGAGCGGAGCTTCGTCGTCGCGACTTACAGCGGAGCGTCTCGACATCACCCTCCCCGGCATTCGCCGTCCCCTCGGCGCGGAGCATCCCGTCATCAAGACAATGAACGAAGTGATTGGCGTGTTCCGGAATCTGGGCTATTCGGTCGAAGAAGGGCCGGAGATTGAGACCGACTTCTACAACTTCGAGGCGCTAAATTTTCCGCCGAACCACCCGGCGCGCGACACGCAGGACACGTTGTTCATTGCGGGACAAGATTCGAAGCCGCAACGCGACCGACTGCTATTGCGGACGCACACCTCGCCTGTACAGATTCGAACCATGCAGAAGATGAAACCTCCGGTGCGCGTAGTGTGTCCGGGAAAAGTGCATCGCAACGATGCGCTCGATGCCACGCACTCGCCGATCTTTCATCAGATCGAAGGTCTGGCGGTCGATACCAACATCACGTTCCGCGATCTGAAGGGCACGCTCGACCATGCGATGAAGGCGATGTTTGGATCGAGCGTGAAGACGCGGTTTTATCCGTCGTTTTTTCCGTTTACCGAGCCGAGCGCGGATGTGCAGATCAGCTGCATTTTCTGTGATGGCAAGGGTGTGCGCGACGGCGCTCCGTGCCGCAACTGCAAGGCCAGCGGATGGATTGAGCTGCTCGGCTGCGGCATGGTCGATCCAAATGTGTACGGGTTCGTCGATTACGATCCAGCGAAGGTTTCCGGATTTGCATTTGGCATGGGCGTGGAGCGGATCGCGATTCTGAAGTACGGCGTAGATGATATTCAGTTGTTCTTTTCGGGCGATGTAAGGTTTCTGGAGCAGTTTGGGTAAGGTGAGCCACGAGCCACGAGCCGCGAGTCTCGAGTAAGAACTCAACTCCGCTTGCTTGTTCGAGGCTCGAGGCTCGTAGCTGGTTTTGATCTCTCATGAAAATCTCTCCATCATGGCTGCGCGACTTCGTTGACCTCCCGGTCGACTATCGTCGTCTCGCGGAGGAACTTACTCTTGCTGGCGTCGCGGTCGAGGGCATTTCGGGCGACGGCGAAGCGACTGTCTACGAGATGGAGATCACCACGAATCGCCCCGACGCGATGAATCACTACGGCGTGGCGCGCGAGGCTTCCGCGCTTTACGATTTGCCGCTGCGGGCGATTGAGCCGAAACTGCCCGCTGCGCAAGGCAAGTCCGAGGTCACGATTGAAATTCAGGAGCCTGATCTCTGTCCGCGTTTTACGGCGCGGGAGATTCGCGGCGCTCAGGTGAAGGCGTCGCCGGCGAAGATTGCCGGGCGTCTGGAGTTGCTGGATCAGCGGCCGATCTCAAACGCCGTCGACGCAACGAATTATGTTTTGTGGGAGAGCGGCAAGCCGACACACGTTTACGATCTCGATTTGCTTGAGGGGCGCCGGCTGGTGATTCGCAAGGCTCGGGCGGGCGAGACTTTGAAGACGCTTGACGGCGTTGAGCGCAGGCTGACTGCTGAGGATCTCGTCATTGCCGATGCGGTGAAAGCGGTCGGGCTCGCCGGAGTGATGGGCGGCTTCGATACGATGATCACCGAGAAGACGAAGAACATTCTGATCGAATCGGCGTGGTTTGACCCGGTTACGGTGCGGCGAATGTCGAAGCGGCATGGGCTGCACACCGATGCTTCGCACCGCTTTGAGCGTGGCGCCGATTTCGAGTCGACTGCTGTTTCCACAAATCGAGTGGCCGAGTTGATTCTAAATTCCGGCGGGGGCACGCTGGTCGGCGACGTGATTGATGTGATTGCGCGGAAACTCGATCTCGCTCCGGTTGAGCTTGATATGCGCGAGGTGGAGCGCATTCTGGGGGAGAAGCTGCCAACGCTTGAGATCAACCGGATTCTTACGCGGCTGGGATTTGTGCTGACGACGGGCGCAGAAGACCATTATCTGGTGCAAATTCCAAGCTGGCGGCTGGATATTGAGCGCGAGATTGACGTCATCGAAGAGATCGCGCGGCTGCATGGGTATGACAAATTCGCCAATACACTTCCCGCTTACAGCGGCGAGGTGCGCGACCTTCCTGACGCGCGTAAAGATGCGCGGCTGCGGTCGTCGTTGCTGGCGCTCGGGTATGACGAGGCGATTTCGCTGACGTTTATTTCCAAGGACGACGCGCGGCGTTTCTCAAAGGCGGCGGAACTCGATCTCGCCAATCCACTGAGCGATGAGGCTTCGGCGATGCGCACATCGCTCGTGCCCGGCATGCTGAACATGCTGGCTTATAACCTGAACCGCGGCAGCGAGAATGTCCGGCTGTTTGAAGCGGGAAATGCGTTCGAGGCGGCGGGGGAAAAAGCAACTGGCGGAGCGATTGAGCGGAAGCAGATCGTGCTTGGCGCAACGGGGAACGTGGATGCGGAAGTGGTGCGTGGCTTGGCAGATGGAGCGGAGGCACGGCCGCTTTCCTTCTTCGATCTGAAGGGTGACGTCGAAGATTTGCTGACGGCGTTTGGATATTGGGAGCTTGGATTCGATGCGCAGGCAGCCGATTACTACCATCCAGGACGCTCGGCGCGGGCGATGATGGATGGCGCACTGGTGGCACAGTTTGGGCAGGTTCATCCCGATGTGGCGGCGGCGCGCAAGCTGAAGCAGGATGTGTTTGTTGCCGAGATCTATCTGGACCGGTTATATCGGCACGATTTGCGCGCGGTTCGGTATGAGGCTTTGCCGCGCTTCCCCGCCGTTGAGCGCGATTTTTCGTTTGTGTTCAATGACGACGTGGAATTCGAGAAGATTCGGCAGAGCGTGACGGGATTGGGGATTGCCGAGTTGAGAAGCTTCTTGCCTGTGGAAGTTTTCCGAGGGGAGAAGGTTGGGGCAGGCAAGTATTCGATTCTGGTGCGCGCGAGTTTTCAATCCGGCGAGCGCACGCTCCGGGACGATGAGGTGGTCGCGTGGGCTGAACAAATTACGGACGCGCTGGAGGGGCTAGGCGGAGCGCAGAGGGCGTAGACGCTAATCCTTGTCGCGAGTTCCACATCTCCAGAAATAGATGCACTTCGCGGAGCGAACCCGAACTATCGTGGTTGATTGATCGCAAATCATCAACGCCCATCCAGAAACCGATATCTCGTGATGCGCGCTGTCCACGGTAGCGGGAAACTCCTTTTCCACGTCGCAGTCTTTTGGATATCCGCGCGAAATAATCCGAAACTTATACCTCAGCGCATACGTGGATCCGCCCTCGGCACAGCGCGAGCACTCAAACTGCGAATGACGAGCACTATCTAACGCGGCCTGTCTCAGCATCGCATGCCCATTTAGGACCCTCGCCGATTCGACACTACCGTCTCTCCGAATCAAAAGCATCAAATCCACGTCACCATCGATACGAGCCTGCTCCGCCAAACGAGGGTAGATCGGTTCAGACAATTTGGTAAGCACCGCTTCGCTTGTTGGCAGGCCAGGATCTTGCGCAGACTGGGCTGGAGCACGTTCGAAAGCCACGAACGCGCACATAGCCGCCACAGCCAAAATTGTCAGCGATAAACGGTGCCTCATGCAGGAGAGTTTAGGCCCGGATGCCTTCCGTCGCAATGACGCGCACTGCCCCTGTCCCTAGGTGGGCATTTCCTGTGCTAGCCTTTTCTTCCATGACCCAGACCTCCTCTCTTCCCAAGCATTTCCTAAGCGACAAGGTTGAGCATTTTACCGAGTCCGTCATTCGCGAGATGACGCGGCAGGCTATGCAGCATGGCGCGGTCAATCTGGCGCAGGGCTTTCCCGATTTTCCGGCGCCAGAGGAGATCAAACGGGCTGCGCAGCAGGCGATTTCGGACGACGTGAATCAGTACGCCATTACCTGGGGCGCGAAAAATCTGCGGAACGCGATTGCGCGGCAGATGAAGTCCTGGCAGGGCATTGACGTTGATCCCGAGCGGGAGATCGTCGTTTGTTGTGGCTCGACCGAGGCGATGATTGCCACGCTGCTCGCAATCTGCAACAAGGGCGATGAAGTAGTGGTGTTTGAGCCGTTCTACGAAAACTATGGGCCGGATTCGATATTGAGTGGTGCTAAGCCCCGGTTCGTAAGTCTGCGGCCGCCTCAGACTGGTGAGGACGAGTGGACGTTTGATCCCCAGGAATTGCGCGCGGCTTTTCAGCACCCCTCGAATCAGCAACAGACCAAGGCCATCATCCTCAACACGCCGAACAACCCTACCGGCAAGGTTTTCGCGCGCAAGGAACTGGAACTGATTCGCGATTTGTGCGTTGAATACAACGTGCTGGCAATCACCGACGAGATTTATGAGCACATTCTTTATGACGGGGCGAAACACATTTCGATCGCCAGTCTCGATGGAATGCGCGAGCGGACGATTACCATCAACGGGCTTTCGAAGAGTTACAGCGTGACGGGATGGCGCGTGGGGTGGGCGGTTGCGCCTCCGGCGATTACCAATGCGATCCGTAAAGTGCATGACTTTCTGACGGTCGGAGCACCGGCTCCGTTACAGGAGGCGGGCGCGGCCGCGTTGAGTCTGCCGGCCTCCTACTACAGCGAACTAGCGGAGCGCTACCAGACTCGGCGCGATCATTTGATTCCAGCGCTCGAGCGCGCGGGGTTTAAGTGTTATCGTCCGCGGGGTGCGTATTACGTAATGACGGACATCGGCGCTTTTCGATTCAAGAGCGATGTGGAATTCGCGGCGTACCTCGTCAAGGACGTCGGAATCGCCTGCGTTCCGGGATCGAGTTTTTACAAGCACGCGAAAGATGGAGCGCAACAGGTGCGCTTCGCGTTCTGCAAGAAGCCGGAGACGCTGGATGAGGCAGGACGCAGGTTAGAGAAATTATCTCGGCGTTGACTGAACCATCCCCACAGTCCCCCGCACCTACTCAGTCATGCCTTTCGCGCAAACCATTTGGGCACGACTGTGCGCCAATCCACAGCAATCTGAGCTATACTCGCGACAAAGCTCGAAAAGTCCGACCGAAAGCGAGTCTTGCATGTCCTCCAAAGGGATTGAAGAGGTATCTGCGCAGGTTCCTGCTGAAGATTTTCAGGCGCTGGAAGAGAAAGTTTATCGCACCATTGAGTTGTACAAGGCTGCCAAGGAAGCGCGGGCTCACGCCGAGCGCGATGCCGCGCGGCTGCGGGAGCAACTGGAGCAGCGCGAAGAAGAGAATCAGGCGCTGCGGCGAGAGTTGGTGCAACTGCGCAAGGACCGGGAGGACATCCGAGGCCGGGTGGAAAAAATGCTGAACCAGATGGAAAGCCTGGGCCAGGAGCAAGCCGCCAGTTAAGGCGCGGCAGCCTTTCATTCGTGCGCGAATTGTAAATGGCTAGAATTGGAATCGCAAGAATCGGTGCGGAATCCGCCGAGGAGTGACATGGCTACTGCCAGCAAACAATCTCCAACGAAAGATTCGGCGAATGGAAGCGTGCGCGTCGAAATTTTCGACCAGGTCTATAACCTGCGCGGCTCGGATGCCGACTACATCCTGAAGCTGGCGGAGTATGTGGACGGCAAGATGCGCGCGGTGTCGGAGCAAACAGCGACTGTCGATTCCGTGCGCCTGGCGGTGCTTGCGGCCCTGAATATTGCGGATGAATATCATCTGCTGAGGCGAAGCGTGGAGACGCCCTCGCCTGAGGTGCGTCAGCGCGCCAGCAGGCTGGCGAGCGCGCTCGATGAAGTTTTGCGCGAGGACCGGCGAGCGGGATAGTTCGGTCCAGATAAAGTTCGGTCCGATAAGCGCCTCTACAGTCAAGCGCCCGTTAAACGACGGTAACCTCGCGTTCACACAGTGTTCATCGGATCGTATTCTTTCGCGCGGCTCTTCTAGCAAGCCTTCTGCCAACTATTTTGTACTTACCTCTTGCGCAGCTTGCAGTAATTTCCTTAGCATCGAACGTGAAAGCCGGCCTGCAACGTTGGTGTTGGTGGCAACCGATTTTTGAACCAATGCCGAATGAACGGGGACTCGACTCGCAAAAAGATCCGGTGTGCTACGTTCCGTCATGCGGAAAAGCCTAATGGGTCGCGGCGGGTTCCCACCGTCTGAGACGGGTTCATTCTCGGCCCATCACACGGCGACGTGGGTCGGTTTTTCTTTTAGTTCTCAGTTGTCGGTTCTTAGTTCTCAGTAATTCTTCATTGACCTATGACTCGGGGCGCAACAGAAAACGGAGAGGAATCCCGCCAAGAATGGGAAAGAGAGTTGATCGATGTGCAACGCGGCATTACTTTTGATCAGGGGATGCGCAGTGCCGAGATCATCACAAAGAAGCTTTCCGCCACTCCCGCTCCAATCCCCGATCTTGCTCACCTCCTGATGTTGCTCTTTAGTGGCGCATTTTTGGCGGCTACCTTTCTTTTGTTTTCGACTGACATTCAGCACAAAACCACACTCGGCATAGCGGCCCTGACCATTAGCCTTGGCCTTGGGGTTGCGGCATTTTGGCGGTTCCGTAAGCGCCGATAGATGCGCGTTTCTCGTGATCCGCGGACGAACCTGAGACCTTCTCGCTCTGCTAAACTCTTTCTAGAGCTCCGCTTCTAATCGAGGCATCTAAACAACTGTGTTCCCTCGACTCTTTCAAATTGGCAATTTCTACCTTCCGACTTATGGCGTGCTGGTCGCAAGCGGCGTGCTGCTTGGGCTTTGGATCAGCGTTCACAATTCTGAAAAACAGGGCATCAATGGCGATGACGCATGGAACCTTGGCATCTTCATGGTGCTGGCCGGCATTCTGGGCGCTAAAATTCTCTACATCATCAACGACTGGAGCGACTATGCCAACGGGCATTGGCGGGAGATTTTCAGCGTCAACACGCTTCAGGCGGGCGGAGTCTTTTCGGGCGGGCTGATTGCGGCGCTCGCGATGGGCGCCTGGTACATGCGAAAGCGTCACATGCCTCCGCTGCGCACCATGGATGCGTTCGCACCTGGGCTTGCCTTTGGACATGTGCTTGGGCGCTTCGGTTGCTTCTCGGCGGGATGCTGCTATGGGAAGCCGACGGATCATTTCTGGGGCGTGACTTTTACCAACCCGCTGGCAAATCTGGTGAGCCAGACGCCGCTTGGAGTGCGGCTTGAGCCGACGCAACTGATCGAAGCGGCGGCGGAGTTTATTAATTTCGTCTTTCTGATGTGGCTGCTGAAGCGCAAAAAGTTCGACGGCCAGGTGTTTGCGGCTTTCATCATGCTCTACGGTGTCGAGCGCTTCTTCATCGAGTTCCTGCGGGGCGATGAGGGGCGCGGCGTGGTCTTTGGCGGGCTGATGTCGGGGACACAACTGATCTCGATTTTCCTGGTGATCGGAGGCGGCTTGATCTGGTGGCTGAAGAGCGGGACGTTGCTGACTTCGCCCTCGTCGTTACACGGCCAGCCCAGCCTGGCATCGCAAAAAGCGCGGCGGTAGAATCCTCTGCTATAGCACCTTCAAATGATGCCGCGCGAGTTTCCTCTTACGCTGATTGTCTCTGCCGAAGATTCGGCCCAGCGGCTTGATCAGTATCTGTCCACGCAGATTTCCGAGGTCAGCCGGGCGCGTCTGCAACAACTCATCGAGAAGGGTGAGGTGCTGGTGAATGGCACGCCCGCGAAGGCTGCGCTGCGGTTGAAGGGCGGTGAGCGAATCACGATTACCGGGCCGCCGCAGGCTCCGCCGCTGCGCGCGATGGCGGAGGAGATTCCGCTCGACATTGTTTATGAGGATGACGATCTGGCGGTGGTCAATAAGCCCGCCGGCATGATGGTGCACGCGGGCGCGGGCGCGACCGACGATGCGCGGAATCGCGGGACTCTGGTCAACGCGCTGCTCCATCACTTCAGAACGTTGTCGGGAGTTGGCGGTGACTTGCGGCCCGGTATCGTGCATCGGTTGGATCGCGCGACCAGCGGGCTGATGGTAGTTGCGAAGAACGACGAGGCGCACCGCCAGCTGGCCAAGCAGTTCAGCGGACGCGAGGTTCACAAGACTTATATCGCCCTGGTGCATGGCTGGCCGAAACGGGAGAGCGGGACTATTCAGAGCGCAATCAGCCGGCATACGCAGAAGCGGACGCGCATGACTACCCGTGGATTCGGCGGGCGCGATGCTGTGACTCATTATGTCGTGAAGCGAAAGATCGATTCACCTTACGGCAAGTTTGCGCTCCTGGAAGTGAAGATCGAAACCGGGCGGACGCATCAGATTCGCGTGCACATGTCGTCGCTGGGGAATCCGGTGGTGGGAGACTCGCTGTATGGCGCGCCCGGCGAGTTGCGGTCGCAGTCGAACAAGCGGCGGGCGGCGGGCATGCCCGCGACGCTTACACTGGAACGGAATTTCCTGCATTCGGGCGCGCTGGAGTTTGCCCATCCGCGCACCAAAGGGTTGTTGAAGTTCTCGCTGCCGCTTCCGGCGGAATTGGAGAGTCTGATTGAGAGCCTCGAAAAAGCTCGGGAAATGCCCTCCTAATCAGGAATTCGGGCGCCGCACCAAGGTTACCGGCTGCATTCCGGTTCATTCGAGATGCCGGCGGTCCGTTGTGGATATAATGAAGTCAATCCCGATGAAACTCCGTATTGCTCTGTTTTCAGTTGCATTGTTTGTTGTGTGGGCCTTATTGCTCGTCGGGGCGAGTTTTTCTGCTTCTGCGCAAACTGCGGTTGCCCCGCCGAAAGCGGACACGCAGCCTCCAGCGGCACCGCCGCCAGCCAGTCAGACTGCCGGCTCGCCATCGCAAGCGGCGTCACGGCCGACGCAAACTACAGCCCAAACTTCGCCGCAGGCGTCTCCACCGGTTCCTTCGCAGGGTTCAGGACAGCCTCCGGCGCAGCCTGGTTCAGGGAATGCGGACTCTCAATCTGAAGAGTCGATTGCTACTTTTAAGGCCGTTACAAATGAAGTCCGCGTCGTCTTCACCGTGACCGACAAGCATGGCCATTACATCAAAGATTTGAAAAAGGAAGACTTCAAGATTACCGACGACAAGCAGCCTACCGAAGTGCGTAGCTTCCGCAGTGAAACGGATTTGCCGTTAGAGGTGGGATTGCTGATCGATGCCAGTAACTCGGTGCGCGACCGCTTCAAGTTCGAGCAGGAGGCGGCAATCGAGTTCCTGAATGCCACCATTCGTCCGCACTATGACGAGGCGTTTGTGGTGGGGTTCGATGTCACTCCGGAAGTTGTGCAGGATTTTACGGACAACTCCGAGAGTCTTTCGATCGGAGTACGCAGCTTGCGGGCGGGGGGCGGCACCGCGATGTATGACGCGCTGTATTTTGCCTGCCGCGACAAACTGCTAAAGCACGAGGAGACGCGTCAGGTGCGGCGCGCGATTATTCTGCTGAGCGACGGCGAGGACAACCAAAGTCATGTAACGCGTGAGGAGGCGATCGAAATGGCCGAGCGCGCGGACGCCATTGTCTACACGATCAGCACGAACATCAGCGGCATGAAAGGCGCCGGCGACAAGACTTTGGAGCGCATTGCCGACGCCACCGGCGGACGCGCGTTTTTCCCCTTCCAGATGCGCGAGGTGTCGGATGCGTTTTCATCCATTCAAGAGGAGTTACGCAGCCAGTATCTGGTGGCCTATAAGCCGGAGGCATTTGTCGCCGATGGGCGCTACCGCACGATTGATATCCAGGCGCCGGGAAAAGGCTTCAAGGTCCGGACACGCAAGGGATATTACGCGCCGAAGCAATAGGACAGTTCTCAATCCGTTGCGTCCAGCCATTCCATAAACTCCGATGTCTGGATATTCGGGAACTCCACTACCGAAGAAGCTTGGGATCAAAGTCGGCTTTCGAATTGCGCTCTTGCATGCGCCGGCGGAAGTGAAGGCTGAGCTTCGCGATGCGTTCAAGGAGTGCAGGCTCCTGAAGCCTGGCGCGGGCGCGCTTGATTTTATCTTTCTCTTCGTCATGACGCGCGCCGAACTGCAACACGACCTTGAGGCTGCGGCCCGGGCATTAGCCCCGGCTGGGATGCTCTGGACCTCCTGGCCAAAAAAGAGTTCCCGGGTTGCCTCCGATCTCGATGAAAATATCGTTCGGCAAAGTGGACTCGATGCGGGACTGGTCGACGTCAAGGTCTGCGCCGTCACGGAAGTGTGGTCAGGATTGAAGTTTGTGATTCCGCTCAAGAATCGCTCAAAGACAAAGTAGCGCCGTCGCTTTTCTCTTCACCTCCTCATCATCCACCCCACCGAGGATGTTACCTCCACAGCTTTTCCTTGCCGAATTCGCAACTCGGCGCTGGTGGCCGTGTTTGTACTGCAAAAAGCGCATCGGGTAACACGGTCATGAGCTTCCAGTACCGAATGGGTGGGTCAAAAATGGGCTTTAAACCTGTCGACTCCCCGACGCAGGTAACCTTGCTGCGGCCGCAGGTCCGGGTTCTGATTGTCTTGTTCTGAGCACCGTGGGAAGAGAGAACAAATGCGAATCAGAACCCGACTGACGGTTATCGCAATGGTGGCAATTGTGGCTAGTGGACTGGCAAACGGCCAGTCTTCTGCAAGTCGCAACGAGGCAAATCGAACTGAAGCCCGCCCAGCAGAGTCGCGAGCTGAAAAGGAGCTATTCGCCGCGGTGAACGAGGCGCGTCGCAATCAGGGAAGAGAGCCGTTGCGATGGAATGACTCGTTGGCGGCGGCCGCGAGACTGCACGCCGCGGCCATGGCGGAACACGGGTCGGCGCAGCATGGATTTGAGGGTGAACCCAGCCTCTCGGTGCGGGTGAAGCAGGCGGGCGCTCATTTCGTCTGGCTCTCGGAAAACGTGACGCAGGGGCCGAAGGCGGAATTTATTCACGCACAATTCATGAGGTCTCCCAACCATCGCGTAAATATTCTCGATCCCGACATGAATTCGATTGGCGTGGGAGTGGTCGAGATAGATGGGCAGATGTTTGCGGTGGAGGATTTTGCGGACTTGCGGTAGTTCGCCGGAAATTGATTAAACTAGAAACATGAAACGGGCCGTAGTTGGCACGGCCCGCTTGGCGTTCCTGGGCGCTCTAGTGATGCTCCTCGTGCCAATGGCAGCGATGTCTCACATCGTCGAGTTCATGACGGCGTTTGTCGGCTTGCCGGCTGTGTTCGCCATGTTTCTCAATGGCGATGCGCAGATTGTCTTCTGCTTTGTGAATATCTTTCTCACATCTGGTTTCCGCGTATGCGGGCATGGACGAACCAACCAGGCCGACCAGCGTCAGCAGGGCTATACAAAGAATTCTGATGGTACGAGTCATTTCGCGTTCTCCTTTAGAACTTTTGAATGAAACCCCAACCGGGCTCCGATGTTTCGCCGGCCAGTAGTGCTGACCTTCGATGCGGAGCCCACCGGGATTGTTGTATTCGAGTTTCCGGGGCCGGTCAAGTCAACTTCTTGATCCGCGGATTTTCGCAGATGAACGCGGGTCGGAAATTCTTTTTCAAAACCGTAAAAGAAAATCAGCGTGCATCCGTGGAGGACAACTTGCCCTATTTCACGCTGAAGGCGCAGTTCGCGCTGGAAGCCACCGTCCCGCCGCCCGGCCTTAGGGCCGCGCTGATGCGTAGTAACCGCTGCGGGCCTGGATTTTGTAATCTCCCTGCGTGGCTTTGATCTCGACCTTGCGGAAGCCGCCATCGCGACTGGAATTGGTTGGAGTATAGCCGATGTTGTACTGGCTACGGAGTTCGGCCGCGATGTCGTCGAACGCTTTGCGTAGCTTGTCGATCTTGTTGCCGACGTCAATCACGCGACCGCCCGTTTCCTGCGTGAGTTTTTTCATCTCCGACTCGCCCGAATACCCTATGCCGCCAAAACCGTAGAATCCGCGATCGGCGATGAGAAGGACGTAACAGATCGTGTCAGCTTTCTGCGCCGCCTCGATTGCATCCTTGATTTTGAGCCGGCTGCCTTCATCCTGACCGTCGGTCAGAAGGATCATCGCCTTACGGCCGACCTCGTGGCTCAATTCGTCATGCGAGGCAAGGTAAACCGCATCGTAAAGGGCGGTGCCGCGCGGTCCCGACGAGGAACACGGAATCGGGCCCTGCGGTCCAATCGGACCTCCGCTGCAACTGACGCCTCCAGTGTTGATCTTAGCCTCGTTGAGTGCATGACGCAGACGGCTTACCGTGTTTGTGAAGTCTTGCAGCAAAGTGATGTCGATGTCGAAGCTGATGACAAAAGCTTCATCTTTGGGACGCAGGATGTTCTCAAGAAAAGACGCGCCTACTTCTTTTTCCATATCAAGCACACGCATCTGGCTGCCGCTGGTGTCAATCATGATGCCAAGTGTCAGCGGAAGGTCGGATTCGGCCTTGAAGTATTTGATTGTCTGCTGCTTGCCGTCTTCAAAGATGTCAAAGTCTTCTTTGGGCAGGTTGGGAACGAGCGCGCCGTGCTTGTCTTTTACGTTGAAGAAGAGCTGGACGACCTCGACATTGATCTTGAGAGTGGTAGTGGGTTCTTCCTGGGAAGCATTGCTGGGGGGTGAGTTGTCAGGAACATGCTCGGTTGAAGAATTGGAGGTTGGGGCATTGGACGCCTTCGGCAAATCCTGGGCCGGCGATCCCGGAGCTAAGAGCAGAAAAGCAGTTAAGGACACGACGAGGAGCCGAGCCCTTCTGACAGCGCCGGGACGGCCATCCGGCTTGTAATCTAGTCTGAGCATGGTCATTTTGTTCTTGGACTTTGCTAGTCTATCCTGTAGTAGCCTTTTTCGGTTAGATGCGCCATGGCAAGCCAGTCAAGCATCTTAATGGTGGTAAAGAGGGCTGTTGGGCTCAACAAGACGCGGGAACAGAGGCTGAATGAATACGAAAGACAAAGCGGTTCCGGGCACGGCCACCATTGTCGGCAAAACCGGCGTGCTATTGAGCGCGCTACTGATTGTAGGGCTGTGCCTGCTCCTGCCAGCAGCCTTGCGAGCGCAAGAGCAGCAAAAACCGGAGGATATTCCCGACGCCCCATCGGCTGCGCAACCTCTTCCTCCGCCGAGTCCGCGGACCGATGCCGACCAGGGAAACCAGCCCGACGCTTCGAATACTGGAGAGAGTAGTTCCAAGGGCACCTCCGAGGAACCTCCCCACAGCGCTCCCGATCTACCGGCAGAGAATGTCAATCAGACGGCGCCTCCGCCGATGCCGCCGATTAAAACCGTGCCAGCGGGCAGCGTGCCGAAGGATAAGGAATCTGGCGAAGACGTGGGCTACACCTTCAAGAAGGTTGTAAACCTGGTGCTGGTGCCGGTGACCGTGAAAGATGAAGACGGCCGGATGGTGAACGGCCTCTTGCCCAAGGACTTCACGGTTCTGGAAAATGGCCAGAGGCAACAGCTCAAGTTTTTCACCAGCGATCCGTTCTCCCTTTCAGCCGCCGTCATCATTGACCTCGGAATGCCCGACGAGGGCGTGCGCAAAGTGCAGCAGACGCTCTCGGCGCTGCAAGGTGCATTCACCCCCTACGATGAAGTGGCTATCTATACCTACAGCACCACGGTGGGGCGCGTTTCCGATTACGGCTCGGTGGGCAAGCAACTGACGGCGGTGCTTAACCAAGTCAAGGGCTATAGCGGCGAGAATAATGGGCCTCCGGTGACGAGCGGGCCGCTCGGTCCGCAGGGGCCGATCATCAATGGAATTCCGGTGGACCAGCCGGTGGTACCGGTGAGTTCGCCGCCCCGGGTGGCGCACGTACTGAACGATGCGATCCTGATGGCCGCGCGGGATCTCGCCAAACGCGATCGCGAGCGCAGGAAGATTATTTTTGTGATCAGCGACGGGCGCGAACTGGGTTCCTCGGCCAGCTATAAAGACACGCTCAAAGTGCTCCAGACGCAGCAGATCACGGTGTATGCGATTGGCCTCGAAAGCGCGTCAACGCCGATTTATGGCCGGATCCAGCGCATTCATCTGCCAAAAACGAATGCGCTGCTTGGCTACAGCGACATCCTGCCGAAGTACGTTTCGGCAACCGGCGGCGGCACGGTTTACAACGAGATAACCCCGGCCTCGATTGAACGCGCGTACAGCGCCGCCTTGGGCGATGCGCGCAATCAATACACGCTGGGCTACAGCAGCAAAGGCATCGCCGGATACCGCGAGATTGAAGTACGAGTGCGGAGGCGCGACGTTAAGGTGTATGCCAAGCAGGGGTACTATCCTCTGCCGTCGCCGAGGTGAGGGAAATAGGTATCAGCTATCAGCCCTCAGGGAAAGCTCTCACCGCCAAACCCTGACCGTCCTTCGGGCGCACTTGCAAGACTACAACCGCCGCATACTCGTAAGGATTTAAGCTGATGGCTGGTAGCTGAGAGCTGACGGCTGTTTTACTAGTAACCCGAAGTAACCTGCGGCCCTCCCTTGCGGTGTGATATAAAAACGTGCAGGAACCGATGTACAGTATTGAGTGTTTTAAGCGAGAGGCTCCCGCTTGTGGGAGTAGCTCGCAATTGCCATTTCAGCCAGTGTTCTTGAGGGAGCCTTTTGAGTTTCATCAACTTCGCGGCACGCGAGATTAACTGCAAGATCGTCTACTACGGCGCCGGATTAGGCGGCAAGACGACGAATTTGCAGCACATCTACCAGAAAACTGCAGAACAACAAAAGGGCAAGATGATCTCGCTCGCGACCGAGACGGATCGAACTCTGTTCTTCGATTTTCTGCCGCTTGACCTCGGGACCGTGCGCGGCTTCAAGACCCGCATCCACCTTTACACCGTGCCCGGACAGGTGTTCTACGATGCCAGCCGGAAGCTGATTCTGCGAGGAGTCGACGGCATCGTGTTCGTCGCCGACTCACAGCAGGAGCGCCAAGACGCCAACGTCGAAGCGCTCGACAACCTGATGTCGAACCTGAAAGAGCATGGCTACGACTTCAACAAGATTCCCTACGTGCTGCAATTGAATAAACGCGACCTGCCGAATATTCTGCCGGTGGACGCGCTCTCGAAAGACCTGCGCAAGAAAAACGAGGCGGTGGTCGAGGCGGTGGCCTTCCAGGGTCAGGGCGTTTTTGAAACGCTGAAGGAGATTGCGCGCCAGGTGCTGACAGAGTTGAAGGCGGGCGGGTAGAAAAGTTCTCAGGTCTCGGTCGTCAGTAGAATCCCAGCACACTCTTTCCCCAGCGAATGCGGCACGCTTCAGCTCAACACAGCGGACAACTCCTCCCATTCCTTCATCAAGTTCCGCAGATCGTTCTTCCTTGTGGCGAGTTCCTGCGTCTGACGTTGCGTTTCTTCCGCGCTGACAAAACTCTGAAGTTGGCTTTCGCTGAGCGCGATCGCGGCCTCAGTCTTGCCAATCTCTTCTTCGATTGCCCGCAGGCGATCCTGCATCTTCTGGCGCTTGATAGGGTTCAGGCGTTTGCCTTTGGACTCAGAAGACTCCGCCGGCGGCGCATTCCCGTTAGTCGGCGAACCGATCTTAACTTCTTCCATCGGCCGATCCGCTGTCTTTGCCGTCGCCAAGTCTTTTTGAATTGTGGCAGTCTGCTTGGCTGCCCCGCCCTGTTTGCGCCAGAGATAGTCTTCGTAGTTGCCGGGATAGATTTCCACTTTCTCGTCGCCAATTTCAAACACTCGCGTAGCCAGATTGTCGATGAAATAGCGATCATGTGAGACGAAGACGACCGTGCCGGTGTATTTCATCAGCGCTTCGAGGAGCACGTCTTTGGCGCGCAGGTCGAGGTGGTTGGTGGGCTCGTCGAGCAGCAGGAAATTCGCCGGATGGAGCAGCATTTTGAGCAGCGCGTACCGATTGCGCTCACCACCGGAGAGCACGCCGATGCGTTTGAAGACATCGTCGCCGGAGAACAGGAAACAGCCGAGCAGGCTGCGCAGATGGGTTTGCGTAGAAGAGGGCGACAGCTCGCCGAGATCGTCGAGAATGCGGGCCTCGGGATCGAGTTCCTTGTATTGGTCCTGCGCAAAATAGTCGACCTGCACATCGTGGCCGAGCTTGTATTCGCCGGCGCTGAGCCGTTCGGTGCGGGCGAGAAGCTTGATCAGCGTTGACTTCCCTGCCCCGTTGACGCCGACCAGCGCAATGCGCTCGCCGCGCTCGATCATGAAATTCACGCCGGCGAACACTTTGTGTTCATCAGGTCCAGGATCTCCATAACTCTTCGCGACGTTCTCGAACTCGGCTACGATGCGGCCGCTCGGCTTCGGCTGCGGGAAGGAAAAGTGGACGACCTTCTCTTCTTCTGGAATCTGAATGCGCTCAATCTTGTCGAGTTCCTTGATGCGGCTCTGCACCTGCTTGGCTTTGGTCGCCGTGTAACGGAAGCGATTGATGAACACTTCGAGCTGCTCGATGCGGTCGCGCTGCGTTTTATAGGCCGACTCGAGCTGCTCTTTGCGCGCGGCCTTCGCGGCAAGGTATTGATCGTAGTTCCCCGCGTAGAAGTGCAGTTCCTTGTTCCAAATCTCGACAATCTTGTCGACGGTGACATCCAGAAAATAGCGGTCGTGCGAGATCAGTACGAAAGCAAATGGGTAGTCGCCGAGATATTCTTCCAGCCAATTGCGGGCTTCGAGATCGAGATGGTTGGTGGGCTCGTCGAGCAGGAGCAAGTTCGGCTTCTGGAGCAGCAGTTTGGCGAGGGCGATGCGCATTTGCCAGCCACCGGAAAACTCTTCGGTATTGCGCTGCCAGTCGTTTCTGGTGAAGCCCAAACCCGTGAGCACCTTGCCCACTTCGGATTCGAGCGTGTAGCCATCGCGCGCGCGGAACTGGTGCTCGAGCATCTGATAGCGGTCGGCGACATCGGAATATTCCTTGCTGGTGTGATCGAACTCCGACATGCTGTGCGTGAGTTGCTCCATCTCCTTTTCCATGGCGTGAAGCTCGTCGAAGACGGACATGCACTCGGCGAAGATGGAACGGCCGGAGAGCGCGAGGCCGTCTTGCGGCAAATAGCCGGCGGAAATGCCCTTGGCGCGCGAGATCTGGCCGTAGTCAAGGCTTTCGAGGCCGGCGAGGATCTTCATCACGGTCGACTTGCCGGTGCCATTCGCGCCTACGAGACCGATGCGCGACTCGGGCGTAATGAGCCAATTGGCGTCTTCGAACAGAAGTTTGTGGCCGTAACGCTTGCCTGCCGATTGAAGCTGAATCATGGGAGTTCTTCTATCGTCTCACGAGAGAGAGGAACGTGAAATGTGGGATTTGGTATTGACTAGTCAGTAACTTCTACCCCCTCCAACGATCTATGAAAACAAAGGAGATGCGCGGGCATTTCCTCTAGATCTTTGAGGAATAAGGAGTTAGGCGAACTCTATCCAATTTTTATAAGTCGCTGATTTTATGAGACTTACTCTGGTTCTGAATCCAGCTCTCG
>JBAQJF010000108.1:0-24014 GCA_049300195.1 Terriglobales bacterium
CGCACCGCCAGCTCAGGGGCGAGCTTCCGATGCACCGCCGGCAGGTCGCGTTTTTCCAGCATGGCGTTGATTCCTTCCAGGACAATGCTGGCCGCCATCGCTCCCATCGCTTCCATGGGCTGGCGAATGGTGGTCAGCGGAGGCGTGCACAGGCTCGACGCCGCGACGTCGTCGAATCCCACCACCGAGCACTGTTCAGGCACTTTTAGTCCAGCGCGAGTTAGTGCTCGAACCGCCCCAAACGCCGTCATATCGTCGAACGCCATCAGCGCGGTGAAGTAGCGCTTGGCTTTCAACATTTCCTCAGTGAGTTTGTAGCCGGTCTCAAAGCTGGACATCGGATCGCGTGATTCAGGAAGATCAACCACCAGCCGGGGATCAATCTCCAGCCCGCGTGCCTTGGCAAATGACCGGATGCCCTTCCATCGGGGAGCGCTATCCGTCAAGGTTTTCGGCCCGCGAATGAACGCAATCTTGCGATGGCCGAGAGCATAGAGATGCTCAACGGCGGTGTAGGCGCCCAGTTCATTGTCGACGATGACCGAGCTGATGGCATCGTTCTTCAATTCCCGGCCGATCATCACCGTGGGAATATTACTTTTCTCAAGATCGCCCAGGACGTCGATGTTTACGAATAGCCAGTTGGCGAGCACGATCAGAGCTTCCACGCGCCGGTCGAGCAGCATCTCGAGGTAGCGCTCAAAGCGCGCCCGCTCATTCTGCACATCGGTCAAAATCGGCAGATATGAAGCCTGGTAGAGAGAGTTTTCAATGCCGCGCAGCACCAGCGTGCAGAAGGGGTCGGTCATGTCGAAGACCATGACACCAACCGTGTGGCTGCGCCGGCTGCGCAGCGAGCGGGCAAAAAGATTCGGCCGGTAGCCCAGCTTTTTGGCCGCGCTCTCGATGCGCTTTTTGGTGGCAGTAGGAATGTAACGCGCAAGCGGCGCGTTATTCAGCACAATGGAGACCGTGGTGGCAGAAAACCCGCTCTCCTTCGCCACATCGCGAATCGTCACCATAGGGAAGTCTTAGTGTGGAGTGTCCAGCGGATGCTTCGCCTTTTCAAAAAATTCGTTCTGCAACCGCAGGCTTTCCTTATCGGCCTTCACGGCGCGAATCGCTCTCTCGACCGCCGCCGTCCAGGCGTCCATATCATACTCGCCCAGCTCTCGCGTGGCGGCAGCGCCGTCTCCCGAGTAATGAAAAGGGAAGCTCGCATACCACCAGATGGCCGTGTACAGGTTGTCGGGCAATTTCAGGCGCGCCTGGTCCGCGCCCGACTCCTGATTGGCGCGATCGATATGTACAAGGTCGGGGCGCGCGATCAGCATCTCCGAAGTCTCCTGTTCGCCGGCGTGCATGTCATTGGTGGTCTTCTTGGCAGGGCCGCCCGGCGGCGGATCAAACAGCGGCATGATGTAGACCACATAGTCGCGCTGCTTTTCGAGTTGCGTCTGCGCGAAATACGGCAGCAGATGCTCGTTTCCGCCGTGGCCGTTTACGATGATGATCTTCTTGCATCCATTGCGGGCCATCTCGTCGGTCGTCTCCTGCAAGAGTTGGAGTTGCAGGGATGTGCTGTATGCGATCGTGCCCGGCTCATGCCTGGCTTCAAAAATCTGGCCAAAATAATAATCGGGAAAAACCACGGCAAATTCTTTTTGCGCCGCGGCCAGCGAAACGTACCGCGCGTTCATCAGATCGGTCCCCAGCGGCAAGTGCGGCCCGTGCTTTTCCATGATGCCGAAGGGCAGCAGGCATGTGCCTTCGGATTGCTGGATCGCGGTTCTAAAGTCGTCCGAAGTCAATTCTTCCCAGCGTGGAGAGAGTTTCGTCTGCGCGGCCGCAAGCTCCGGGCCCGAGACGACGGCAATCGCGATAACAATAGAAAAGAATGCGACGAACTTACCAATGAGTGTCCGCATTAGTGTTTCTCCCTTACGGCGAGCGGTGTGCTGGCTGCCGCCACGTTCCAACCGTCGACGGTCAGCGCGAGATTAGCGTCGCCGGCGTTAATGGTGTCGAGGTGCGCGCTCAGTTCGCGCTTTTCTCCCGGCAGCAACGAGATGTAGTTGTCGTCCCAGAAAATCGGCACAACGTCTTCATCGTTCTTCGCGTTGGCCACTCGAACGTGCACCATAAAAGCAAGAGCGGAACTCGGGTTCTCGACGAAGGTATGAATGATGGTTTGTTTCCCTTCCTGCGCCATCGAACTGCGAACCGCCAGTTTCACCGGGGGCAGGGAATTGAGGCCGGTTAGATCGGCGTATGCGCTTTCCGGCGTGTAAACCGTATCCAGTTTCTTCGCCCAATCAATCACGTCGGGTTTGGTTGAGAGCCAGTAGATGTTGTCGCTGACAAGTTTGCCGGCGGCGTCGTGCAGCTCAAGCTTCAAAAAATAGGTTGTAGAAATTCCTTCTACCGCCTTCAGCTGCAATGCCCGCACACTGCTATCGGCTGGAACATCGAGCGTCGCATCCTGCGAACTTTTCTCGCTCGCGTTGATGTCGTAAATAGTCGCCCGAATGCGCAGGTCCGAAAAAGCCCGCTCATATCCATTCACGACCGCGACCGAATTGTCGTCATACGAGTACTGCACGTGGAGTGGTTCGCAAGCCTTCTTCGAACCAAAATATGCGCCCGACGGAACGAGATAGTAATCGTACAGATTCCAGATGATCGAAGGCCACGCATTATTCAGCATCCACTGAATCACTCCAGTGGAGTCATATTTGTTGCGCCCATACGCCTCAAACATGGCGCGTTCATCCTCGTACTGCATGGCTTGCGACTTGCGCAGAAAGTCGTCCAGCCCGGCTGCTTTGCCATATCGCTCATTCATGCCGTTTATAAATTTGTCGATGTTCGTGAAGCGCTCGAGGCCTGCGTGATAATTCCAGTATTCGTCGATCGGCCAAAGGTGATCGGCGGGAATAAATCGCTTCAGGCTCGAGAGTGTCGGAATCTCAGGCCCGGGGCTCGTTTCCGTGTTGAAGCCGTACGCGCCGCCCGCATCTCGATCCACCAGCCAGTAATTGGGCGGAACATATTCGTACGGCCCCGTCATCTTCACACCGGAAACTCCGGTCACACCGGTTGTCGTGTCCGACGCAGAGGATATGGTTGGGTTCGGCCAGTGCACATCCTTCAAAACCTGCAAGTACAAACTTTCATACTCGGCCGGCGGAGGCCCGTCGCTGCCGTAGAGCCAGACAAAAACGCTGGGATGATTTCGCAACCGCGTTGCTTGATCGGTGAGCGAAGCCGCCGCAATCTTTGCGGTCTCGGGCGTCCAATTTTTCCATTGCTCCCAGAAGTCGCAGCACGTCCATCCCGGCATAATAAGGATGCCCGCACGATCGGCCATGTCAAAGAACTCGTCGCGCTCCATGCGCCCTTCAAGGCGAATGGCATTCAGGTTCATGGCGCGCACGTAATCCATCGCCGCCCTCGCGCGCTCGGGCGACCAGCGCAGCAACATGTCGGGAGCCCAGGCCGCTCCACGAATGAGCAGCTTGCGGCCGTTGATTTTAAATAGCCGGTAACCTTTCTCGGTGAGCTGCGAAGTCACTTCGCGAATGCCGAACTGCACCGTCGCCGAATCGGAAATTTGCCCGTCAACTTCGATCTTGAACTGCGCTGAATAAAGCTCGGGCGAACCCATCTGGTAAGGCCACCACAAGCGCGGATGGGTCAGCCGGAGCTGGGGATACTGCTCGGGCGAGAAAACGATTGTCTTCGACTCGTCAGCGGCCAACTCAACTTTCAGGATGACGCGAATCCCTTCGATTTCAGCGTGGACTATGCAAGTCGTCGCATGAGCAGCCGCGTTGTGCAGATCGGCGCTGATCGTGAGAGCCGCAGTCTTGTAGTCTCCGTCAAGCTTCGAAGTCATAAACGGATGGCGCAACGAAACGTCGCCGCTTGTGGTCAGGTAAACGTCTTTCCACAAACCCATGTCCTTATCCGGAGGCGTCGGATTCCAGTCAACCCATGTCATGGCCAAGTCGTCTTTCTCGGGTGCAAAAACCTCAATGGCCAGGGTATTGGGCTTTCCAGTTGAAAGAGACTTGCCAACCTCGAACTCGAAGCGCCGCATCATTCCGGCGACGTTTTTAGCATCGGCGATCTGCTCTCCGTTCAGCCAGATATTCGCGCGGTAGTTGATGCCATCGAAATGCAGCCAGGCCGCTCTCTTGGCCGCCTCTGCGGGAGTCGCGAACTCCGTCCGGAACCACCACGAACAACGGAACGGGCTATCCTTTGGCATTTCCTGATTGGAAAAAAAAGAAGCGGGGGAGTAGTCCATGCCGGGAAGAGATTTCAAGTTCATTCCATAATATGGATCTGGGTAAGTCCCATCCGCGACCAGCGCCGCAACTACTGTGGTCGGCACGCTGGCTTTGTGCCAGCTGTCCGCGTGAAAGCCGGGGGTTGAGATCTCCGCGCCTCCGTTCCTCGCAATGCAAGAGGACTGCATCTGCCAATTTTCAGCCAAAGGAATTCTCGTGGAACCTTCGACGGCCGCAGCGTGAAGCGCCAGGGAAGGTATCAACAAGAAGACCAGACCGACGAAGATCGCCGTTGGGAAGATCCTTTGAACATTCGGCAAAGTGTTAAACCCTCCCGCGTCAACGCTGCGGCGGCTTCAGATTCTCCGCCAGTTTTGCCGCAGCCCGATAATTTGTTTATTAAAACGTATGAATATTGATGTATAAGTACATTCCATGTCAAGACGAAACAGCCGGCGGCCTTCTCTTCAGAATCCCGGCGCTCCCGTCAATTTATGGAGAGTCTCGAATCCCGAATACGTTTCTCGTCGCCGCATGTCATACTCGGTTCTTTTTTCGAGCATGATCCTCGGACGCAGAGAAACTTAATGAGTGAACACACATGAGCGAAGCGACGACCACGACGCAAACCACCGCCTCCGCGCCCAGTCTCAAACGCGTCCTCACGCTCTGGGACCTCGTCTTTTACGGCATCGTCCTCATCCAGCCGATCGCGCCTGTGCCTCTCTACGGCGTCGCCCAGAAGCTCTCGGACGGCCACTTCCTCACCACCATCGTGATCGCCATGTTCGCCATGATGATCACTGCCGTCAGCTACGGACGCATGGCCGCAATCTATCCTTCGGCCGGCTCGGCCTACACCTATGTCGGCAAGGGCCTCAACCCGCACCTCGGATTCATCGCCGGCTGGGCCATGTTTCTCGACTATCTTTTGCAGCCGCTCATCAATACCGTCTGGATGTCGGTTGCTCTGCACGAGCGCTACTTCCAACGCGTGCCATTCGTGGTGTGGGCCGCCATCATCGCCGGCATCATCACTTTACTCAATTTGCGCGGCATCCGTTCTTCCGCGCGCGCCAACAAAATTCTATTGTTCGCGATGTTTATCGTGGTCGGAGCGTTTCTTGTTCTGGCGGTTCGTTTTCTCTTCCGCGCGCAGGGATTGCCGGGCCTCTTCTCGCTCAATCCTCTTTACGATCCCGCGACCTTCAATGCGCATCGTGTCTGGACGGCAACCTCTTTCGCCGCGCTCACCTACATCGGTTTCGATGGGGTCACAACGCTCGCGGAAGACGTCAAGAATCCGAAGCGCAACGTACTCCTCGCAACCGTTATCGTATGCCTCTTCACGGGCGTCTTCGGCGGACTCGAGGTTTATCTCGGCGCGCTCGTCTGGCCGAACTGGCACGCCTTCCCCAACCTCGAAACTGCCTTCATGGATATCTGCCACCGCGTGGGCGGCGTGGTGCTCTTCAACGCGATGGGCATAATTTTGATTCTGGCCGCCTTCGGCAGCGGACTAACCGGCGGTCTGGGCGCGGCGCGCCTCCTTTTCGGAATGGGCCGCGACAACGTGCTGCCGCGCCGCGTCTTCGGCCATCTTAGTCCGGGAAGCAGCACGCCCACGTACAACATCCTGATTATCGGCGCGCTCACGTTCATCGGCGCGGTCCTGCTCAATTCCATCGGCAACGCCTACGAACACGCCGGAGAGCTGCTCAACTTCGGGGCGTTTCTTGCCTTTATGGGAGTCAACCTCGCAACGCTCTGGCAGTTCGCCGTTGTTCCGCGGCCGGGTTACAAGCGGCGAATCCTCGCCGACATTCTTCTGCCCGCCACTGGTTTTTGTTTCTGCGCCTTGATCTGGTGGAATCTGAACGGACTCGCCAAGACGATCGGCGGCATCTGGACTGCCATCGGCGTGCTTTATCTGGCCGTGATGACGGGAGGCTTCCGCCGCGCGCCGGCGATGATCGACTTCAAGGATTCTTAGAAAGTTCGCTGCGGTCAAAAGATTTCTATCCGCGGTTGACCCTGGGAGGTTATGTCTTCTCGAAGCAGTGATTCCAAACCTCGGCCGCCCCGATTAATCCGGCATCAGCTCCAAGAGATGCCAGCGAAATCTCGACTTTTGCCGCCGGAACAAGCCTGCAATTCTGCCGGATCACCTGTCGTGCCCGGTCCAGAAACAGATGCGCGCTCTTCATAACGCTGCCGCCGAGCACAATGGCCTCCGGCGCAAACAACGTAATGAGATTTGCTAGACCCAGCCCCAGGTAGTAGCCCTCGCGCTCCACCGCTCGCCTCGCCCATTCATCGGAATCCTGCGCCCGCGCGCAAATCTCTCGCGCAGTCCACCCCATGCTCCCGGCGTCGGCCATCGCATTCCGGGGCGGTGAATTTTCTTTCATCCACGCCGTCATCGCGGGGCCGGCCGCAAAGCTTTCCCAGCATCCGCGCGCTCCGCAAGAGCACTGCGGGCCCGCTGGATCGATGATGTGATGGCCAATCTCCGGGTGGCTTCCGTTCAGGCCGCGGTAGACCTTGCCGTCCAGGATCGCGCTCACGCCAATCCCCGTTCCCACGGTTACGTAAAGAAAGCGCGATTTCGACTTTCCCGATCCCCAACGCAATTCACCGAGCGCGGCCGCGTCGGCATCGTTTTCGAGCGCTGCCGGAACTCCAAACGCGCGCGACAGAACCTCCACCGGATTGCCGCCCTCCCAGCCCGGAAGATTGTTCACATTGCCGAGGCGGCCGGTTGTGGTGTCGACCGGCCCGGCGCTCCCGATGCCAATCCCCCGCAATTTGACGGCGGCGCGTTCGGTGCAATCCCGAAGCAGCCGCGTTACCCGGCCCATCGCTTCATCGAAGCCGCGCGGCACGTCGGTGGGGCATTCGTTCTTTGCCACCAGCCGGCCGGCTTCATCGACCACTCCCACCGCGATCTTGGTGCCGCCAATGTCAACCGCGCCGATCATTTCCAGCTTCATCTCTGTTCGATTCCGGCCTATTAAATTGTTTTATTAAAACGAATGAATATTGATACATTCGCGTGCCAGTGTCAAGCGGAATTGCCTCCCGCTTGCGCGCTTCCCGCGCCATGCCGCCCGATGCGGCGCTCCGAACGCACCCGGTCCTGATCTTCCGTTATCTCTGAAAGCCGCTCGTGCGTTGCTAAGCTCCGAGTGGAGTTCCCGAGTGGACTTCCAAGGAGGGCCTTTGCCCGCAACCGCTTCCAAAACCGCAACTTCCGCCAAAGCTACCATCAAGATTCTTTATGGCGAGTCCGATGAAAAAGTTCTTGCCGGCCGCGCCGCCGAAATGCAGAAGGCGGGTCATCAGGTGACCGCCGCGCTGCATCGCAAGGGGGTGCTGGAAGAACTGCGCGGCTCCACATATGACCTTGTCGTCCTCGGCGCAACTCTTTCCAAGGACGATCGCCATCACCTGCCCTACATGGTAAAGAAGGCCGCGCAGGGAACGAAGGTTCTCGTAATGCATGCTGGGACGCATCACCATGAGGTCGATGGGAGCGTCGATTCCGAAATCGGTATGATTTTCCTGCTGGAAAAGATTGCGGCCATGCTTCACCCAGTCACGCGCTAGCGCGTGGGTTGCGATCGCCTAAGCTACGCGTCGGCGTCAGCCGCGTCTTGAGCTCGTGTTCCGCGCAAAAAAAAGGTCTGGCGAAATGCAGTGATCATTCACGCCAGACCGCTTCCAGGGTATGAGAGTCAGATCCGAGTTTCCCCTTCCAGAGGGTCAACCGGAACATTTTTATTCTCGCCCCGGCATCCGCCAGCGTTGTCACACCCTTGTCAACTGGTCGTAACCTTTTATGCGAGCGCGTGGGAGTTCAAGATCGTGCATGGCGAAAGCCGGACCGCGGACACAAGAAAAAGCCTGGCCGGGGAGAGAATTCCGGCCAGACCGTGTGAATCGTCCTCAGTTTGCCGAGCTATTCCGTATTCCCGCGTTGTTCCGCACTTACCGGAACGATGCTGCCAAACAGTCCGTCCGCTTCATCGTTGACGCCGACCGTGAAGTAGAGTGCATTGGCGGCGCCCGATTTGGCATTACCACCCCCAAAGCTGATTGCCCACAGACCGGGATGGTTGATCGCACTTCCATCCGGATTGAGAAGCGTGCCTTCTAACTTCCCACTTACTGCGTTGAATGCGTTAATCTTCCCGTCGCCGAAATTCCCAATCAGCAGGCGGTGGCTGAAGACTCCGAAATCCCCCGGCGCCTCAGCAATGCCCCACGGTGCGTTCAAATAGCTTCCGTGCTGCAGCCGAAGCAGTAGGTTTCCCTTGGCGTCGAAGACATCGGCGTACCCCAGTCCCGGACCGTCATTCTCGTCCTCGGACCCGGGATTGCGCTGGGCGAAGGTGACGACGATATTGTTGCCGACGCTTTGAATCCCAAACGGCACATAGTTGAGGGGCAGTTTCGAATCGGTGAAGTCCCCCGGGCCGGTTTTAAGTTGATGGAACTTGCCATCGTAAACTTCGACCTGACCCGAGGCGAAGTTTGACACGTACAAGCGGGGACCGCTTGGCAACGAGGCGAGCGCGCATCCTTTGTATATAGCGCCCTGCTGGTTGTGATCGACCAGGAGCACAGCGTTGGTTTGATTTACATTGGGATTCCAGCCCGAGATGGTTCCATCTTCAGTGACAAAGAGAAAAATCGACGGAGCGCCCGGCGCGGCGGCAAACGAAGTTGTGTAGTTGTAAATGGTGCCGGTAGGAGCGGCGGTGCCATTTTGCCCCTTCGGCGGTGGAACAGTGACGACCAGCGACTGCGGCACGCCGGCCAGATCGTAGAGAGTAGAGAGCCCGGCGCCGTTGTCGGAATCCCACCAGGGCGAGCCGGAAGAACGGGAAAGTCCCCAGGGATTCGCAAGATTCGGATCAATATTGGCAGCCGATGAAATTCCGGTGCGGTTGGCGGTCAGATCGGTTTCAGTATAGTGTTGGGCCAAGGCGTTCCCGGAGAAAAGTGAGAGCGACAGCGCGAGTAACGCGGCTGGATATGACAGATTTTGCAGGCGAGACATTAACCTACCTCCTCGTAAATTTCCCCGTTCGACAACCCTTCGGGGTTTCAACTGCAATGACGTTAAACGTCTCGCGGTGCGCAACTTGTCATGTTGCTGTCAACTTGTCGTCATTGTTTACGCAGGTGGGCGGGCTCGCAAAATCGGGCGCCGGGTGGCGAAATTAAAATGGGCCGCCAGCCAAGAAGCGGTGACGTTTCCTTGGCTATCGGCCCATTCGATCCGGAAAGGGATCGGAGGTGATAGTTACATCGTAAACCTTGCGGAACGATTGTCAAGCGCCAACTATTTGCTCATTCAGGCGGGCAAGGCGGCCTGTTTTCGACACAGAATCACAGAGACACAGACGAACCGGACTTCCTTAAAGAACATTCGCGGAGTTACGGGTTTTACTCGGTTACAGATTTTCTCTGCGTCTCTGTGACTCTGTGGTGAAATGCAAATCCGGAAAGTGCTCGCTGTCCCGGACGCATTGACACTATCCTCGCCAGAGTGTTAGTTTTATTGGTTTTATAAGCCGCTATTCTTCGTGCAACATCTGAGCAGAATCAGCCGGAATTCAGCAGAGCAGAGACGACCATAGGACAATGGAGCAGACACTCCGACAACTAGGCGAATTACTGCTCGAAAGCATACCGACCATCATTCTGCTGTGGATTCTCTACCTTATTTACGTCTTTGTAGTGTACCGCCCGCTGACAGCAGTGCTGGCTGAACGCGAGAAACGCACCCAGGGGGCCATGGAAAAAGCGCGGGCCGACATTGCGGCGGCTGAAGCGCGCACCTCGGATTATGAGCAGCGCCTCCGCGAAGCCCGCCAGAAAGTCTTCAAGAGCCTCGAAGCCCGGCGCCAGCAGGCCGCCGAGGCCCGTAACGCCGCGTTGAATCAGGCTCGCGAAAGGGCGCAGGAGCAGGTAAAGCAGGCGCGCGCCGCGCTGGAACAAGACAAGCAAGAGGCAATGATCAAACTGCAATCCGAAGCCGGAAGACTGGCCACAGAGATTGTGCGCACCGTGCTTCGTCCGGTCGCGGCACCCACCCCGGTGGGAAGATGACGGCGGCCTCGGTAGCTCCATAAATTCGGTAGCCCATAAATGAAGATGACCAAAATGACCCAAAGCACGACGACGAAAAAGGTGAAAGCTGCCAGCCGGGCGGTCGTCCTTTTTATATTGGCATTTTTGGTCTGGGGGATCTCATCCACATCCGTCGCCCCAGCGCAGGAAAAGCCGTCCGCTCAGAATTCGGATCAGGCCTCGACGGCGAAAGCAAACAGTGAAGCAAACACCGAAAAAAAAGACGAGCAGCCAGCTCAATCCAGCGAGGCCACTCCGGCTGAGCATCATCCGACCAGCATCGCTGGAGAGCTTGCCAAAGAAACACGCGAGGCCGAAGGGGAAGACCAACAGGAAGACAATGTGAAGTTGAAGCACTCCACCATGGTGCAGAAGCTGGCCAAGCTAACCGGCATGAGCGTGCATGGAGCGCATATTTTCGCCTTGATCCTGAATTTCATCGCGATCGTAATTCTGCTGGTGTGGGCGCTTCGTAAAACGATTCCTGGCATTATGCAGGGGCGCGACGAATCCATTCAGCGCGCGCTGGACGAAGCGCGCAAAGCCAGCCAGGAAGCGGGTCAGCGCCTCGCCGACATTGAGAATCGCCTGCGCCAGATGGACGTCGAGATCGGCCGGATGCAAGCCTCCGCCGAAAAAGAAGCTGAGGCCGAAGAAGCGCGCATCAAGCAAGCCGCCGAAGACGATATGCAGAAAGTGGTGCAGGCCGCAAAGCAGGAAATCGAAGCGGCCGCCAAGCAAATTCGCCGCGAGCTGTCGATCCACACGTCCGACCTGGCTCTGGCGCTGGCTCGCAAGCAGATCAATGTGGACCCGAACACCGACCAGGTGCTGGTGCGCAACTTCGCCGCCAAGCTGGCCGAGCCGATGCCGCAAGCAGCCACAAAATCAACGCAGAGCGACAACGGAAAGGACGGCCGATAACCATGGCTTCCGTAGTCGGCACCTACGCGCGCGCCTTCGCCGATGTGGTCATGAGCACCAAGGCCGATCCCACGCGCATGCTGGCCGAACTTCATTCCATGCAAGCGATCCTCGCCGAGAGTGCCGACCTGCGCCGGGTGCTCGATAATCCCTCGATTCCGGGGGGGCAAAAGAATGCAGTGATCGATGCCATCGTACAGAAGGTGGGTGTCTCGCGCCCGGTGCGGAATTTTATGGCGGTTGTGACGGATCATCATCGGCTGGCGCTTTTCAGTGAAATTGTGAAGCAGGTCGAGCGGGAATTGAACGAGCGTTTCGGATTCGCCGAAGCGCAAGTGACCAGCGCGCGCCTGTTGAACGATCCCGAAAAGCAATTGCTGGAAGCCGAGATCGCGACCTTGACCGGGAAAAAAGTGCGCGCCCGCTACCAGCAGGACAAGTCCCTGCTGGGCGGAGCCGTAGTCCAGGTCGGGAGCACGATTTACGACGGTTCGGTGAACGGACAGTTGGAGAGGATTCGAGAGCAGTTGGTAAGTTAGCGGTCAGCCATCAGCCGTCGGTCGATTCCCGACGGGAGGCGGCGAGAGAGTGTTTAACCTGGCTGAGAACTTCTTATGGCGCAAATCAAAGCAGACGAAATTACGCAATTAATCCGCGAGCAGATCGAGAACTACGAATCGAAGATCGCGGTCGACGAAGTTGGCACGGTCATCACCCTCGGTGACGGAATCGCGCGCTGCTACGGCCTCGATAAGGTCATGGCCGGCGAGCTCCTCAGCTTTCCCCACGGCGTTGCCGGCATTGCGATGAACCTGGAAGAAGATCAGGTCGGCGTCGTGCTCCTCGGCGAATACACCGAAATCAAAGAGGGCGATGAGGTCAAGCGAACGGGCCGCATCATGAGCGTACCCGTCGGCGACGCACTTATTGGGCGCGTCGTAAATTCCCTGGGCGTACCCATCGACGACAAAGGCCCGATTGCCAGCGACAAGTTCATCGCCCTCGAACGCATCGCCCCCGGCGTTATCGATCGCCAGCCCGTGCGCGAGCCCATGGCTACCGGTCTCAAAGCCATCGACTCGATGATCCCGATTGGCCGCGGCCAGCGCGAACTCATCATCGGCGACCGCCAGACCGGCAAAACCGCCGTCGCGCTCGACACCATCATCAACAGCAAAGGCAACAACCTTATTTGTATCTACAACGCCATCGGCCAAAAGCGCTCGTCGATCGCGCAGGTTGTGAAAATTCTCGAAGACGCCGGCGCCATGGAGTACACGATCGTCGTTGCCGCATCGGCTTCCGAACCCGCCCCCATGCAGTACATTTCGCCCTATGCTGCTTGCGCCATGGGCGAATATTTCCGCGACTCCGGACGCCACGCGCTCTGCATCTACGACGACCTTTCCAAGCACGCTGCGTCCTATCGCGAAATCTCGCTCCTGCTGCGCCGTCCGCCCGGCCGCGAGGCTTATCCCGGAGACGTTTTCTATCTCCACTCGCGCCTGTTAGAACGGGCCGCGAAGTTGAGCGACAAAAATGGCGGCGGCTCGCTGACCGCACTGCCGGTAATCGAAACGCAAGCGGGCGATGTCTCGGCCTACATTCCGACCAATGTTATTTCAATCACCGACGGCCAGATCTATCTCGAAACCGATCTCTTCAACCAGGGCGTGCGTCCTGCGGTAAACGTCGGCCTTTCGGTAAGCCGCGTAGGCGGCAGCGCGCAGATCAAAGCCATGCGCCAGGTAGCCGGCACATTGAAACTCGAGCTGGCGCAATATCGCGAACTGGCAGCCTTCGCGCAATTCGGCAGCGATCTCGACAAAGCGACGCAACAGCAACTCAATCGGGGCCAGCGTCTGGTCGAACTGTTGAAACAGGGGCAATTCTCGCCCTTGCCCTTTTCGAAGCAGATTCTGATCATTTTCGCCGGAACGAGCGGCGTCCTCGACGATATGCCAGTCGACCAGGTGCGCCCCTTCGAGAAAGCGCTCTACACATACGTAGACACGACAAACCCTGGCCTGCTCAACACGATCATGGAAAAGAAAGTTCTCGACGACAATCTCAAAGCCGAGATGTCGCGAGTAATCAAGGAAGCGAAACAGCAATTCGTAGATTCGAAGCAAGCAGTAGCGAAATAAAAAGTAAGTTCTCAGTTCCCGGTTCTCAGTGAGTACCGGCGAGGAGATTTTACTGACAACTGAGAACTGAGAACTGTTTTTTCATGCCCAACATTCTCGACATCCGGCGCCGTATCCGCAGCGTGGTCAACACGCGGCAGATTACCAAGGCGATGAAGACCGTTTCGGCGGCCAAGCTGCGCCGCGCGCAGGAAGCCGCGCTCGCCGCCCGGCCCTACTCGCAGATGCTGACGAATGTTTTGAAGTCGCTCATCAAGCGCGCCGATATCAACGATCCCGTTACGGGCGAACCGCTTCATCCGCTGCTGGCCGAGCGGCCGGAAAAGACCATCCTGCTGATCGTCGTCACCGGAGACAAGGGACTGGCCGGCGCGTTCAATACAAATATTCTGAAGATTGCCGCCAAATTCATCGCGTCGAAGCCCGACCAGAATATCGACATCGAATGCATTGGCCGCAAGGGTCGCGACTTCATGCGCCGCCGATTTCCATCGGCTCCCACAAAGAGGGATGTGGAAGATATTGAAGCAGGAGAAGCTCCCGTCCAAAGTGAGGCTCAGCGCGCCGGCCGTGTGCAAATCACCGGCGAGTATGTCGGAGTTCTGGGTAAAGTCGACTACGACTTCGTTGCGAGTCTGGGGCAGGATGTGGTTCAACGTTTCTCGGACGAACGGATCGACGGCGTCTACATTCTCTACAACGAATTCAAGTCGGTGATCGCGCAGCGGCTGGTGGTCGAGCATCTGCTGCCGATCAAAGAGATCGGTGAGGTTGATCTCCGCCTCGTCGAAGAAGCGACGGAGGAAGAGCTGAAACGCAGGCTGGAAGCGGCGAAAGGCGCGGGTGTCGGCCTTCGTCCTCCCGATACGCGCGCAGTCGACGAAGCTGCCGCCAAGTTCGCGACCGCCGATGTCGACTACATTTACGAGCAGCCACCGGCTCAGCTGTTCCGCGAGCTTCTACCGAAGTACATCAGCATTCAGATTTTTCACGCGTTGATGGAATCCGTGGCCGCCGAGCACGCCGCCAGAATGACCGCCATGGATTCGGCGACCAACAATGCATCCGACATGATCGACTCCCTGACGCTGATTATGAACCGCGCGCGCCAGGCCAAGATCACGAAGGAGATTATCGAAATCGTAAGCGGCGCGGCAGCGCAAGGGTAAAGAAGAAACGCTATTTGCTGGTCGTCGTTCGGTGTCCGCAGCCGCCCTCGGGATGCGAGTCGCGAATAGCGAACAGCGAATAGCCAAAAGCTGAGGTTCTATGCCAGAAAATATCGGACACGTAATCCAGGTCGCCGGCCCCGCCGTCGACGTGCAATTCGTTGAGGCAACTATGCCTCCCATCTATCAGGCCCTGCGCGTGGTCAGCGATGGCTTCACCGTCCCGACGCCCATCAACGTCATCCTCGAAGTGCAACAGCACCTCGGCGAAGGCCGCGTGCGCTGCGTCGCCATGCAGCCCACCGACGGCATGGTGCGCGGCATGAACGCCATCGATCTCGGGGGCCCCATCTCGGTTCCCGTCGGCCGTGGCACGCTGGGCCGCGTGATGAACGTCATCGGCGAGCCGGTCGACAACCTTGGCCCGATCGCGTGTGACAAACGTATGCCGATTCACCGCCTCGCTCCCGCATTCGACGAGCAATCGACCACCGCCGAAATGTTCGAGACCGGCGTTAAGGTCGTTGACCTGATCCAGCCATTCTTGAAAGGCGGCAAGATCGGCCTGTTCGGTGGCGCCGGCGTCGGCAAAACCGTCGTCATCATGGAGCTCATCAACAACGTCGCCAAGCAGCACGGCGGCTTCTCTGTTTTCGCCGGAGTCGGCGAACGCACCCGCGAAGGCAACGACCTGTGGCTGGAAATGTCGGAGTCGGGCGTTATCAAGCCCGGCATGCCGGATGAATCGAAGGCCGCGCTGATCTATGGCCAGATGACCGAGCCTCCCGGCGCGCGTTTGCGCGTGGCGCTGACAGCATTGACAGTCGCGGAATTTTTCCGCGACGAAGAAGGCAGCGACACGCTCCTTTTTATTGACAACATCTTCCGTTTCACGCAGGCCGGGTCCGAAGTGTCAGCGCTCCTAGGCCGCATGCCGAGCGCGGTAGGTTATCAGCCGAACTTAGCGACCGAGATGGGCGAGTTACAAGAGAGAATTACTTCGACTAAGAAAGGGTCGGTAACTTCGGTGCAGGCCATTTACGTGCCCGCCGACGACTTAACCGATCCCGCGCCCGCCACCACTTTCGCTCACCTCGACGCGACCACCGTGCTTTCGCGCGCGCTCACGGAAATCGGCATCTATCCCGCCGTCGATCCCCTGGCCTCAACCTCACGCATTCTCGATCCGCGCATCGTGGGCCAGGATCATTACGACGTGGCCCAGATGGTGAAGAAAACATTGCAGACTTATAAAGACCTGCAAGACATCATCGCCATTCTTGGTATCGACGAATTGAGCGAAGATCAGAAACTGACCGTCTCGCGCGCCCGCAAGATACAAAAGTTCTTGTCGCAGCCGTTCTTCGTCGCCGAGCAGTTTACCGGCACGCCGGGCCGCTACGTGAAGATCGCCGACACCGTAAAAGGCTTCCGCGGCATCGTCGAAGGCAAATACGACGACATCCCGGAACAGGCTTTTTACATGAAGGGAACGATTGAAGAAGTTCAGGAAACGGCCGAGAAAATGAAAGCGGTAGCAGCGTAAGAACTGTCGTTGGTCGTCGGGAGAATCACCGATGCGCCAGCCGACTAAGGACCGACGACTAAACGACGAGCAATCATGCCCGATACTTTCAAACTCGAAATCGTCACCCCCGCAAAACAGGTGGTGAAAGACGTTGCCGCCGAAGAAGCGCAAATTCCGGGACAGAACGGCTACCTCGGAATCCTTCCCGGCCACGCGCCACTCATCACCGAACTGAAAGCAGGCGCGCTTACCTATCGCGCCGGCGGTGCGACGCACACCCTCTCCGTAGCCTGGGGATTTGCGGAGGTCCTGCCCGACAAAGTCACCATCCTCGCCGAATCCGCCGAGCGGCCGCAGGAAATCGACGTAGCGCGCGCTGAGAAAGCAAAGGCGCGCGCCGAAGAATTGCTGAAGAGCAACAACCCCGAAGTCGACTACGACCGCGCCGAAGATGCCTTGGAGCGGGCGGAAACTCGCATCAAGGTTGCATCCGAGAAATAAGCGGTTATGGCAATCGAAAGCGTAGGTGTAATCGGCGCAGGCACGATGGGCAACGGCATTGCCCACGTCTTCGCACGCAGCGGATTCAATGTAGCTCTGTGCGACGTTGAGCAACGTTTTCTCGATCGCGGCCTGGATACGATCGGAAAGAATCTCGATCGCGAAGTAGCAAAAAATAAGATCACGGCGGCCGACAAAGCCGCGACTCTGGGCCGCATCACCTCGGTGCTCGATCGCGCAAAGCTCGCCGGCTGCGACCTGGTGGTTGAAGCGGCCACCGAAAAATTCGCAATCAAATCCGAAATCTTCCGCGACCTCGACCGCATCGCGAAGCCGGATGTCATTCTCGCCTCGAACACATCGTCGATCTCCATCACAAAAATCGCCGCCCTCACCCGGCGCCCCGACAAAGTCATCGGCATGCATTTCTTCAATCCCGTGCCGGTGATGAAGCTGGTTGAAGTCATCCGCGGCCTCGCAACGTCACAGGCAACGTACGAAACCGTCCGCGACCTGGCGCTCAAGCTCGAAAAGACTCCGGTCGAAGTGAACGATGCGCCTGGCTTCGTTTCCAACCGTGTGCTCATGCCGCTCCTCAACGAAGCCATGTTCGCCGTGATGGAAGGGGTCGCCACGCCGCAGGCGGTCGATGAAGTTTTCAAACTCGGCATGGCGCATCCCATGGGCCCGCTTACGCTCGCCGATTTCATCGGCCTCGATGTTTGCCTCGACATCATGCGCGTCCTGCACGATGGCCTGGGCGATCCCAAATACCGCCCGTGCCCATTGCTCATCAAGATGGTCGACGCCGGCTGGCTCGGCCGAAAAAGTGGCCGCGGCTTCTATTCGTACGCATGAGAGATCGTTTGCTTCAATGAGCCCGTTACAATCGGGGTATGACGCCTTCTTCCGACAGCCTGTTCCCTCATCGCGAGCCCGGTGGCGATGCTTTTTACTACCTGCTTGCAACCCTCTTCGGAGCGGCCGCCGCCTGGCTTGACATCAAAGTCGGCGATCTTCTTCTGACCGCGATGATCGTCGTTGCCTCCTGCATGTTGCTGGGTTTCCTCAGCCCGCGTAAGCCTCTGCGCTGGGTGCTTCTCATTGGCGTCTGTATTCCGGCGGCTGAGTGGCTGGCATATTTCTTCCTGTCCGAGAAACCGACCCGCGCCCAAATCTACGAATCGTTTCTCGCCTTCCTTCCGGGAATCGCGGGCGCCGTCGGGGGAGCGCTCGGCCGGGGCGTAATCGACAACCTGTTTGCAGAAAATACGAAGTGACAGCGGCGAACAATTTCGGTGTGTTCGAAGTTGCCGATGTCACTTTGCCCGGTTATCGCTCCACCAGATCCTTGAGCCGGCCGAGCGCCCGATCCCATTCTCCCGAGACCAGATCGATATACTCCTTTAATCCAATGACCACTTGTGGATTAAATTCAAACAGACTCTCGCGCCCCGCCCGCGCGCAGTGCACCATGCCCGCCCCCTCCAGCACGCGCAAGTGCTTCGTGATCGCCTGCCGCGTCAGCTGGGTGCCGCGCGTCAGCTTGGAGATCGAATGCGCGCGCCCATCCGCCAGCTTCACCACCAACGCGAGTCGAGTCTCGTCGCCGAGCGCGGCGAACGCGTGCGCCTGAGCCTGCAATCTGACCGCCGGCCGCCTATTGGCTTTTCGCGACATAGTTCGTGACATGGCTTTCGATATTCTTCATCTGTTCGGTCCAGCCGCCGTCGTTTCTCCGGAACGCTTCCAACCGCCAATCGGCGGGAATATTCTCGAATCCTGATTCGGTCAGCACCAGCAGCGTTCCGTTCGCTGTTTTTTCCAGACGAAACTCGACCAGAGTCTTTGGATCGTTCGCGTAATCCGCGGAATAATGCGCCTTGTCCATCGATTTGGGATGCGACCACATAAACGAAAAGACCCGTTCCGGCTCCATTTTCTGGACCACCGCCTCCCACTTCAGGTACTCATATCCGGGATAGGTCATGTGGCCGGTCGACTTCTCACCCGCCGCGAATGGGCCATCCAGTTTGACGCGGAACCATTCCCCAAATTCGCGATAATCCGTAATCGCCCGCCACACCCGCGACACCGGCGCCTTCAGCTCAATCTTCTTCTCGATTCGGTCGTCCATTGTTACGCAACCTCCAAGTTGCATATTAATCCGTCGAATCTTAAAATGCAACCACATGGTTGCATATCAGCAAACTCGCGCTTGCCTTTGGGGCGGCCGCCTTTGGTTGGCGCAGCGGCCCAGCGTTTGTCACAATCGATTTTAGGTGGCGCTGCGGTTCACCGCTGCGATAATCGCCTTGTTCAGATACGGCTTTAGCCGGTGAGGTCGCGCCCCGCCGTGCCCCCGAAGGTGCCGGGGTACCAAAAATTCCTCCTCTTCCACAGCCGCTCACGATAAGCTCAACCGATATGGCAGTAACGGTCTCGGTGCTCGGGAGCGGCAGCCGTGGCAACTGCGCGCTGGTGTCGAGCAGCTCAACTCGCATTCTGGTCGATGCCGGGCTCTCCGGCCGCGAGACCTTCAAGCGCCTGAAGGGACTTGGTGAGCGCACCGAAGAAATTTCCGCCATTCTGATTACGCACGAGCACTCCGATCACGTCGCCGGGCTCGAGCGTTTGGCAACAAAATTGAACGTCCCTGTCTTTATCACCGAGGGTACGCACCACGCCTGGAATCGCGCCTGTCGCGATATATTTCATAAAACCTTGCATAAAGAAGACGGCAAAGTACCCGAACTCCCAAAGTCCGAGCACTTCTACCCCGGCCGCAGCTTCCGCATCGGCGACATCGAAGTCTCGCCCTTCACCATCCCGCACGATGCCGCCGATCCCGTCGGCTTCACCTTCCGCGCCGAAGGCATCAAGATCGGTTTTGCTACCGACCTTGGTTATATGCCGGTTAGCGTCCGCAACCATTTACGTGGATCGACCGTCTTACTAATTGAATCCAATCACGATGTAGAAAGGCTGCGGTTCGGTCCCTATCCCTGGTCGGTGAAGCAGCGCGTGATGAGCCGTGTCGGGCATCTGTCGAACGAGGCTCTCGCGGAATTCTTCTCGAACGACTATGATGGAGTGGCCGAGTACGTAGTATTGGCGCATCTATCTGAACAAAACAATCATCCCGAAATCGCGCGGGCCTCGGCCGAACAAGCCCTGCGCGGCCGTCAGGGGCTTTGGAACAATCGCGTCTTACTCGCTGCCCAGGCGGAAGCGATTGCGCCTATCCGGCTCTAACTTTCTGGTTTCTAACTTTTCTGGCTGGAACTTTTCTGGTTCTAACTTTTATGAGTGAGTGTGTGGAACCGATCGTGGGGAAGATCCTTGCGGGATGGCGGTATGACATCTCCGGCATCGCCCCCGAAATGCGCGGCGACTACGAGCAGCATTACGCCCATTGCGAGCGCTGCCGCAGCCGGCAGAAGCTGCACCGCGTCATCGATATTTCTCTGATCGCGCTGGCGTCAGCCTCAGGTGCCGTGTTTCTCCTGGCTTTTGCCGCGATTCGCTATTTCGAGCCGCGCCACGCCTTCTGGCTTGAAGTCGGAGCCCTTGCCGGGTTCGCTCTCTCCGCGCTTATCTGGCTGATTGTCGCCGTAGCCACCCCCGCGCCCACCGTAATGGTCGATGCCGCTCTGCTCGGAGCGCGCCACGTTCATGACCATCTGCCCGCCGAAATTCGCGATCGTCTGCCGGAAGAGTTGCGGGTAAGGATCACGGGGTCATAGCAGGATGCGTACCAGATCCAAAATCGCTGCGGTTCTGCTCCTCGCGGCCTTAACCGCAAGCTGCTGGGCGGCGCAACAGTTTATCCCGTTTGCGCAACTGAGCGAGCATCCGATGGGCTGCCATGAGCACGGGAAGTCATCTCGACAGCAGTCATCTCCACACAAAATGCCCCTTCACGATTGCTGTCTCACTGGTCATGACGCCGCAATTCCGCAGCTTTCCACCGTCGAGCGGCCTCCCGCCGAGTGCTGTCAGCATCTGGGCTTGCCCAGCGCGTCTTCGCCAGCCCTTCCGATCCTGTCCGTCCTGAACTGTTCCTCGATCTTCTCCCCCGAATCTCCCGGCACAACTCCCCTGCGCGTTTAGCGCCTGTCGCGTAACCGCCATCCCGCGTTACCAAAACTATTTTCTCGTTTACGCATGAGGGAGTGAAACGTGCGCGTCCTGATTTGTTGTCTGGTTGCCATGAATATTTTTGCGTCCGCTCAGATGTCCACGCCCGCGGCCTCCGATCAAGCAGCGCCGTCCGCGCATGAGCAAATGAGCATGCCTGGCATGAACACGTCCGGCACGAACATGCCAAGCACGGACATGGACATGGACATCGACATGTCTCAATCTTCCGACTGGATGCCATCTCCGCACGTCAGCTCCGGCACCGGCTGGCAACCTGCCGCCATCGTTCCGCACGCCTGGATGAAGAGGGTCAATGGCTGGGACATCATGGCGCACGGCGTGATTTTCGTCGACTACAACCAGGCGGGAGGTCCGCGCGGCGAAGGCAAAGCCGAGTCCGTCAACTGGGCGATGCCGATGGAGCAGCACGAATTCGCCGGCGGCACAATTTTATTTCGCGAGATGTTTTCCGGCGAGTCGCTCACCTCGCCGCACCCCGGCTTCCCGGAAATTTTTCAGACCGGCGAAACCTATCACGGGCAGCCGCTGATCGATCACCAGCATCCGCACAACGTTTTTTCCGAACTGGCGCTCGATTACACCCATTCCCTCGCCGACAAAATTTCGTGGCTCTTCTACGGCGCCGCCGCCGGCGAACCGGCGCTAGGTCCGGTCGCCTATGTACACCGCGCGTCCGCCGCTGAGTTGCCCATGGCGCCGCTCTCGCATCATTTGCAGGACTCAACGCACATCAGCTTCGGCGTGCTCACGACAGGATTAGTAATCTCTCGATTCAAACTTGAAGGCTCGGTCTTCAACGGCCGCGAGCCCGGGGAAAAACGTTACGAGATCAATTTCGCGCCGCTCGATTCCTGGTCAACCCGTCTCAGCGTCGCTCCATCGCGCAACTGGACGGCGCAATACAGCTATGGACGCCTCGAGCATCCCGAAGCGCTCGAGCTTGGCAGCCAGCGCCGCCAGACGGCCTCGATCGAATACGTTCGCCCATTCACCTCCGGCCTGCTGGCGAATGGATCCTGGGCCACCTCGCTCGTCTGGGGGCGCGTGCATAAAGTAGCGGACAACCACAATCTGAACGGCTACCTGCTAGAGAGCACGCTGAATTTCAGGTCGAAGAATTATGCGTTCACGCGCCTGGAGTTGGTCGACAAAGACGAATTATTCCCTAACGATCCGCTCTCTCCGAGCGACCGCATTGGCGCTTACACCTTCGGAGGCGCGCGCGATCTGGTCCAATCGAAGCTTTGGCAACTGGCCCTGGGCGCCGACGTCACGGTCTATTCAAAGCCCGCGAGCTTGAACGCCTCGTACGGAAGCGATCCCGTCTCATTTCAGATTTTTCTTCGCGTGCGCCCGTCGCTAAGCCCCCACCACATGCATTGACGTTGGATCGTAGGCTCGCCCTCGAACTTCCGGTCCCGCCCAAATTCAGATAAGCTACTGCCATCGCCAGCGCCCAAGTAAGCGCAGGCGAACGAACCAAGTATGAGCATCCAGGACGAGCAGGAACTCGCCTATCTCAAAGCCGTCGGCCGCGTAGTGCGCCAGGTCCTTGATGCGATGAAAGCCGAAGTCCGTCCCGGCGTCTCGACGCAATACCTCGACGACGTCGGCGCGCGCGTGATGCAGGAGAATGGCGCTCAGTCGGCGCCGCGCAAGGTTTACAAGTTCCCCGGCGCGACCTGCATCAGCCTGAACGACGAAGCTGTCCACGGCATTCCTGGAGACCGCACTCTAAAAGATGGCGATCTGGTAAAGCTCGACGTGACCGTGGAAAAAGACGGCTACATGGCCGACGCCGCCATGACCGTGCCGGTAGGCGAAATCAGCCAACAAGCGGAACAGCTAATGACTTGCGCCGAGCGCGCCTTCAACAAAGCGATGCTGGTCGCCCGCTCCGGCTTTCGTGTCTTCGAAATTGGCAAAATGGTGGAGCGCGAAGTCCGCAAGTCCGGTTTCTCAGTCATCCGCGAACTGGGCGGCCACGGCATCGGACGCACCATCCACGAGCAGCCCCACGTCCCCAACTATCCCGATCCGCAAGCGCGCCAGGTGATGAATGAAGGCCTCGTCATCACGGTCGAACCGATCATCTCCAGCGGCTCCGGCCGCGTCTTCACCGCCAAAGACGGCTGGACCCTCCGCACCGGCGACCAGTCCCTCTCCGCCCACTTCGAGCACACGCTGGTAATAACCTCCGGCGCGCCGATGCTTCTGACCGCCGCGGAGCGCTGACTAACCGACGGAGAGCGCTGAGTTCCCCTGTGACCCTCTGTGTACCCTGTGGTTGAAGGTTTCGATGTCTAGCAAGCCCGCCGCACATCCGTCCTGCCAAAATCGTTGCCTTTGAAGAGCAGCGGCTCGCCCTTCGCCTTGGCCAATGCATAGGCGAAGCAATCCCCAAAATTCAATCTCGCCGGATGGCCGCTACCTTTTCCGAAATCACGATACGCAGCTCGAGCGATTCGCGCCTGATTTTCGGAAACAGGCTCTATGACGACATTCGCCTCGCGTAGCAGTTCATCAAACCGCCGGCTCGCAACCGGGTCGCGGTCTTTATCGATCACAGCCGCCGCTTCGACATAATTCACCGCGGAGATGCGGCGATCCAGCGCCTGCTCGATGGCTTCCGCAAAGTCCGCCGCCTCCGGTTCGTTGTTAAGAATTGCAATGACTGCCGACGTGTCGATGATCATCGCGGCAATCCGTCTTCGCCATAGAGCAGTGCATCGTGATCCACTGGGCCCTTCAGGTGCGCCGCGCAATCCTTTCCAATCTCCAACAGTCGCGCAGCCAGCCCCCCACGTCGCTCAACCTGAACCCGATGAAGCCGTTCGCGAACCGCTTTTGTGACGGCCGTCGCCATGCTCTCCCCGGTAGCTGCCGCCAGTTGACGCGCCAGCCTGTGTGTCTCCTCATTCTTGATATTCAGACTCATAAAGGTATTCTACCATGCTGTTTCAAAATTCTACCATGCTACCATGGCTCAACGGTACTGAGCTTCCCCCGTGTCTCTCCGTGTACCCTGTGGTCAAGGTTTTTCGCCGGCAATCGAAAGTTCCCCCACCCCACCCCGCCCGTTGACCACCGCCCTGCTTCAAGGTAAAGTTCAGAACAGGGTTTTTTTGTTCCTGCCCCCCAGCCC
>JBAQJF010000109.1:0-2192 GCA_049300195.1 Terriglobales bacterium
CGCACCGTATGCTAGCGACGCGATTCCGAACCGGTGGCCCGCGATCACTCCGCCAGCGATGATAAATACGTTGTAGATGAGCGGGCCGAAGGCGGGCAGAAGAAACAGACGATGCGAGAGCAGGACCGCCGAGACTACTCCGCCGACGTAGAAGAAAATTTGCGCGGGCAGCAGGATGCGCGTGAGATGCACGCAGAGCTGCAGCTGCGCCGGCGTGAAGCCGTGAAACATCCACGCGGCAAACTGCGGCGTAAAAATTTCGGCGATGATTGTGCCGGCGATCAGCACCGTGGTCATCACGGTGATGATGATCGAGAAGGTGACGCGCGCCTCGTCCTCGCGTTTTTCGGCCAGGAAGCGGGTGTAGATCGCGATGAAAGTGATGGAGGCGGTGCCGCCGGCGACTATGTAATTCAACCAGTCGGGCAGAGTGAAGGCTGCTACGTAGGCATCGGTCTGCTGGCCGGCGCCGAAGGCATAGGCGATGTAGGCTTCGCGGATGTATCCGATGACGCGGGAGAGCGTGATGGCGGTCATCAGCAGCAGCGTCGCCGAAAACGCCGTGTGCTGATGAGAGGGCCGGAAGAAACGCGGGACGCGCATCGTCATTATTTGGCAGGGTAACGCATTCGGTAGGCTTCAGAATCACAATTTAAGGTCAGGGCAGAGCCAAGCCAGCTACTCCCAGCAAGATCGCGATCATGAGCAGTCCGTCGAGAGAGAGCGACCAGAGGCGCTAAAGCGCGGCGAGTTTATGCGGCTTACGCGGCCCCTTCGGCCAGCTCAGGGCAGGCTCTGAAGGGCCGCTCTTCCACGGCGACTCGCGCATTTGTGATTTTTGTCCGCGGTGGCGGTGACTCTTGTCCGCAGCCTGAAGACGCGCCTTAGGCGGCTAATTCCTCGCCAGTTCCTGGCTTAGTACGGTGGAGTTGGTGGCGAAGCAAAGGGCGGTTTCGGGATCAATCAAGCCGGCGCGGACCAGCTTGGCAATTTCGGCATCGAAATACTGCATCCCTTCGTTCTCGCCGGCCTTGATGCAATCGAGCAGGGTGCGGCCGGGGCGTTCGCCCTGCTCGATGCAGTCGCGCGTGCGCGAGTTGGACTTCAGGATCTCGACGGCGGCGATTCGTTCCGTGGCGTCGGCGCGGGGAATCAGGCGCTGTCCGATTACGTAGCGGAAAGTTTTGGCGAAACGTTCACGCACCGACTGCTGCTCTGAGGCCGGGAACAAGCCGACCACGCGCTCGACGGTCTTCAGGCTGTCGACCGTGTTCATGCTGGAAAGAATGAGGTGGCCGTTTTCGGCCGCCTCGAGCAAAATTTCCAGGGTCGCGCGGTCGCGGATTTCTCCTACCATGATGGCGCGCGGCGACTGCCGCAAGGCCGCCTTCAATGCATGTATGAAGCTCGGCGCGTCGCTGCCCAGTTCGCGCTGGTGCACGGTGGATTTATTGTGCCGGTGCAGAAATTCGATGGGATCTTCGACCGTCAGAATGTGGTAGCAGTGCTCGCTGTTGATGCGATCGATGATGGCCGCCAGCGTCGAGGATCGGCCCGACCCGCTGCCTCCCGTGACCAGAACAATGCCGTTGCGGACCTGGGCCACCTCTTCGAGATGCGCGGGCAGGCGGAGAGAGCTGAAGGTAGGAATGACGGTGGGAATTACACGCATCACGATGGCGCAGCTTCCGCGCTGGATGAAGACATTCACGCGAAAACGGGCGGTGCCGGGCTGTCCATAGGAAATGTCGCACGAGCCCTGCTCGCGCAGCGTGTTGAGGGCCTGCTTATTGGCGCCGATTACGTCGGAGGCGATGCGGCGTGTGTCGTCGGGGGTGAGCATGCCGAGGCCCGGGATCTGGACGGCGCTCAGTTGTCCGTGGACTTCGATTTGCGGCGGCCGATTGGGGGTGAAGATCAGGTCGCTCACCTTTTGCGAGGTGCGCAACATGGCCGTCAAAAGGGCCGCGGTCGGGATCGAACCCCGCCCGGTTATCCCCTCGAAGGGAATTGAAATCGTCGAAGTGCCCGGAGATGCCATTGCTTGGGACTCCCAATGATGCAGGAAATGGATGCCACCGGGGAGAGCCAGTTGATGTCCGGTCCGAACCACTGGCCGATGGAACTACAGTTTGAATGTAACGCGATTGAATCCGAGAGCGAAAGACACGGAGGTCGTGGACCTCGGTAAC
>JBAQJF010000110.1:0-6727 GCA_049300195.1 Terriglobales bacterium
GGCTGCAACTGATCAAGTTTCGTCAGCATCAAGTCCGCAGGCGGGCAACTCGAGCAGCCCTCCGAAGTAAACAGTTCGACCAGAACCGGCACAGCGCCCGCCCTTTGGGGAGTCTGACTGTCGGCCGCAACTGCGAATGAGGTTCCCAAACCCAAAGCGCCCAACAGCACAACCGTAGACAACGCCCATAACAACGAAGACGCCCGCATTCGCCCAATAGCTAGATTCATAATCACCTCACATCTTCATAGGATGCACGTTCATAGGATGCATGGAGTTTGGCAAAGATAATAGAAGATAGAAGACAGAAGATAGAAGATACAGCGTACGTGGCAACTCATCGTTCCACGAACCTGGCAAACATCTTCTGCGGATCGACCGCAATAAACGTGGCTCGCCCGCGAGCCAGCACTTCGCCCTGCTGATTCAGGATCTCACCCACGTTGACATGCTTCCGTCCCGAAACCGTCTCCTCGCGCGACTCGACGCGCAGCGGCGTATTCAGCGGCACGGGCTTAAGAAAGTTCACGGTCATCTCCGAAGTAAGCGCGACCACCTGCCGCAGCTTGTTCACCTTGCCCATAGCCTCATCGAGAATGGTCGCAATAATCCCGCCATGGCAATGCCCCGGAGGCCCGGTATAACGCTTCCCCAGCCGGAACCGGCACACAAAGCACTTCCGCTCTTTGTCATAGGTAAAGCGCAGCGCCATGCCCTCGGGGTTATTCTTCCCGCAGGCAAAGCAGTAGTTCTTCTGGAGCCGCATGTATTGCGTGCCGTGTCCTGCGCCCGCCTTTTGGGGAGGCTTCCCGCCAGTCGTCTTTCGCGCCATGCCAATGATCTTATCGCGAGCGCGGCGAGATTTGGATATGATGCCGTTCCCGAGCCTCTCAGTCCCGAGAGTCGAAGCCCATCACAAAGGAGCTGCTCCAAACGACCATGGTCATCTGGAAATGACCATGTATGCTACAATGCGGGTATGAAGAAGGTTGCAGCGGGAGAGTTCAAGGCACACTGCCTCAGCCTGATGGACGACGTACAGGCCACCCGGGTGCCCATCCTGATCACCAAGCGGGGAAAACCAGTAGCCAAGCTGGTGCCAGCGGAAGATCCCAAAGACGATTTCCTTGGGCGGCTGGAGGGAGAGTTCCGCATCGTAGGTGATATCGAGTCGCCGATCGATGGGTGGGAAACATCGTGATCCTGCTCGACTCCCATGTCCTGATATGGGCGGTTTCTGACTCAAAGCACCTTTCAATCCCCGCTGCCTCGGCAATCCGCCGGGCGCGGCGCAGCGGTGGCGTCGCAGTGTCGGCGATATCTGCTTATGAAGTCGCTTGGCAGATCGCGAGTGGAAGAGTCCAGGGATATGGCACCGTCGAGGCCGCCCTGCTTAGATTTCTAGTGGGAGTGACGGTACGGCCGATAACGCCCGAAATCGCCGCTTTGGCGACGCAGTTCCCCGAAGATTTTCCACGCGATCCGGCCGACCGTATCATCGGTGCGACGGCGCGGGCGGAAGGCATGACGCTGGTGACGCGCGATGAGCGAATACGGCGGAGTCCGCTGGTCAGGACAGTATGGTAGGAGCTAGTCGTAGTACTCCAACCCCAAGTGAGTAATCAACTCTTCGCCCTTCAAATGCCGCAGCGTGTTCTTGAGCTTCATCAGCTGAATAAACAAATCATGCTCTGGATAAAGTCCCGGCGCAGTCATCGGTGATTTGAAATAAAAGCTCAACCACTCCTGAATGCCGAGCCGCCGAAGTTCCGGCGTGCGCTGCGCGAGATCGAGGAACAGCACCAGATCAAGCACAATAGGCGCAGCCAGAATCGAATCGCGGCACAGGAAGTCCACCTTGATCTGCATCGGATATCCAAGCCATCCGAAGATGTCAATGTTGTCCCAGCCTTCTTTATTGTCACCGCGCGGCGGATAATAGTTGATGCGGACTTTGTGGAAGATATTTCCATACAGCTCGGGATACAAAGCCGGCTGCAAAATATGCTCCAGCGCACCAAGTTTCGACTCTTCCTTGGTCTTGAAAGACCCCGGATCGTCCAGCACCTCGCCGTCGCGATTGCCCAAAATGTTAGTCGAATACCACCCGCTCAGCCCAAGCAGTCGCGCCTTGAACGCCGGCGCCAGCACAGTCTTCATCAGCGTTTGGCCGGTCTTAAAATCCTTGCCACAGATTGGCAACTCGCGCTCGTGCGCGAGCTCATGCATCGCCGGAATATCGACGGTCAGGTTCGGCGCGCCATTCGCAAACGGCACGCCTTCCATCAGCGAGGCATACGCATACACCATCGAAGGCGCGATGTTCTCGTCATTCTCCTTCATTCCTTTTTCGAGCGCCTTCACACTCTGGTGGGCAGCGCTTGGCTCGATAAATGTTTCTGTCGACGCGCACCAGATCGTAACCAGCCGCTCGGCGCCACTCGACTTGCGAAAGTTGCGAATATCTTGACGTAACTGTTCGGCGAGATCGAGCTTGTTCTTACCTTTCTTAACATTCGGCCCGTCGATCTTCTTCACATAGTTGTGATCGAACACAGCCTTCATCGGCTTGATGGAACTGAGCCGCCCTTTTACCTTGGCGAGCAGATCGCGCTCCAAAACGCCCGCCTTGCGCGCCGCCGAGTACATGTCGTCTTCAAAAATATCCCAGCCCGTGAAAACGAGATCGTTCAGACCAGCCAGCGGAACAAACTCCTTGATCTTCGGCGAACGCCCGTCCGTCCGCTTGCCGAGCCGCACCGTTCCCATCTGCGTGAGCGATCCGATCGGCGCGGCAATTCCCTTCCGCACCGCCTCGACCCCGGCCACGAACGTGGTCGCGACCGCGCCCATCCCCGGAATCATTACGCCCAGTTTGCCCTTGGCGGGCTCGATTGTTAAGCTCGCGGGTTGCTTGGCGGAACTTCTTGCAGAACCCACCTCCACGCGCGACTGTTTCTTAGCCGTCTTCTTACCATCCTTCAGAGTAGCTGCCATTCGGTTGATTCCTTATGAGATCAGTGAGACGTAGACAAACGGGTATGTTCTCGCACTTCACGTCAACAATGCAAACCCACGCGCCCGGATTGCATAAATTCAACTCTCAGTGGCGATGCGGAGCAGCCAAACTGCAAATCCGCTTCCACAGTGGCGAAGGTTTTCCTTCGTGGACCTTCGTGACCTTAGTGGTTAGCGACCTCGTATATCCTCCACGACTGCAAATCTGAAATGCTGATCCGCCCGGAAGCAAATGTTAAAATTGACCGTGCCCGCCAATTCCCTTCGCCTCATTGCCATCGATATTGACGGCACTCTGCTCAATCCCCAGTTTCAGATTTCCGACACCGATCTCTCCGCCCTCCGCCGCGCCAACTCCCAGGGGATCGAGGTTATCGTCGTCACCGGACGACGCCACGCCTTCGCCCTGCCCATCGTGCAGCAACTCGGCTTCGATCTCTGGCTCATCAGCTCGAATGGCGCCATTACGCGCTCGCTTGCCGGAGAGACCTTCCACCGCGACCTGCTCCCCCGCTCCACCTGCCGCGAGCTTATTCACTTCATGCAAGAATTCCGGGGCCAGACCGTTCTTACCTTCGATACCGAAGGCGCGGGCACAATCGTGCTTGAACGCCTGCGGGAGCTCGAACTCAGCATCCAGCGGTGGCTGGAGAAGAATATGGAGTACATCCAGTTCGTGGTCCCAATCGAAAATTCGCTCACGACCGATCCCGTGCAAGCCATGTTCTGCGGGCCAGTTGCGTTAATGCAACAGGCGCTCGCGGCCCTCGATCGCTGCGGGCTGCCCATCACGGTCTTGCGTACTGAATATCCGGGCCGCGATCTCTCTATCGTCGATGTATTGAACGCCGACTGTTCCAAAGGCCACGCTCTGGAGCGCTGGGCAAACTATCGCGGTATAAGGCGCGAGCAGGTCATGGCCATCGGTGACAACTATAACGACATCGAAATGCTGGCTTTCGCCGGACAACCCTTTATCATGGGAAATGCGTCGCAGGAACTGCTCGGCCGCGGCTGGACGCTGACGCGATCCAATGCCGAAAGCGGCGTGGCGGCAGCGATCGAAGCCGTCATGGATGGCAAAGCGCTGGAACCGGCGATTGCGAAATAAGTGATGAAGTGATCAGGATGAAGGCGACTAGGGGAACCAATGCGGCTCGATGCTGCGGCGCGATTATTTACGCCGCCGTAATTCTTGGGTTGAGTCTCCCCACGTTCGCCGCCGACCTAGCTGTCCTGAACAACGGCTTCACCATCCATCATGAGCACCGCCGCGTAATCGGAGACGTCACTCGCCTTTATTTCTCCGTCGACGATTCCAGTTTTACGGACGTGCCCACCGCCGAGATCACGGGCTACGAGATGGACCTGACATTACCTGTGCCGCCGCCCGCGTCTGCCCTGACAAACTCGAAGTCCACCAGTTTGAACTCGGCACAATCGGCCGCGCACCTGACCGAGGTGGTGAACTCCGCGAGCGCCGCCTATCACCTCGACCCCGATCTCGTGAACAGCGTCATCCACGCCGAAAGCGGCTTTAACTCGCACGCCATCTCGCCCAAAGGCGCACGCGGATTGATGCAGCTCATGCCTTCGACCGCCAACAATTTGGGCGTGAAAGATGTTTTCGATCCCGAAGCCAATGTCGGCGGCGGCAGCCGCTATCTGCGCGAGCTGCTGGAGCGCTACAACTTCGATCTGGTCAAGGCGCTCGCCGCCTATAATGCCGGGCCCCAGCGAGTCGAGCAGTACAACGGGGTCCCGCCCTTCCGCGAGACCCGCGCCTACGTGGCCCGCATCGTCCACGACTATAACCGCAAGAAGATTGCGCAGGAAAAACAACAGAAGGCCGAAGCTCGCACCAAGAAACTTCAGGCTGCACAATCGACCAAGCAATCCAACGTGAAGGTTTCAGGCTCGCGAACCCACAGCCAGAAATCCAGATTGAGCCCTTCCGCCGCCGCCCACACTTCGAAATACCCCGCGAAAACGACCTCCCAACTTGCCGCCAATCCCGCTTCTACGGCTTCCGCGCGTTGACCCTCACTGATCTCTCATTTACCTTCATGTGGGGCCGTGCTCGCTACAGCTTCGCCTCTCTTTCGGTTTGCTGCTGCATGATTTCGTACCGCAGGATTTCGCGCGCTTAGACAATGCCTAATAAAAAATACGTCGCGTCCGCGATCGTCTTGCTCGTCCTGGTCGCGCTCCTTTATCTCCAGTTCCGCACCTGGCGCAATTTCGACTGGGCACTCCTGGTTCAATTCCACATCAAATGGGTGCACATCATTGACGGCATCCTGCTAATTTACATCGCCTACCTCCTGCGGGCCGTGCGTTGGAAAATCTTTCTCCGGCCCGTTCGCAAAGACGCTTCCATCGTCGGCCTCGTGCCACCGACGGTGATCGGATTTACCGCTCTCGCCTTGCTCGGACGGCCCGGCGAACTCATTCGCCCCTACCTGATCGCCCGCCATACCAACCTGAGTTTTGCTTCTCAAGTTGGCGTCTGGGCGGTCGAGCGTATCTTTGACGTCGGTGCTTTCACGGTTCTGCTCGTCGGAGCGATTTTTCTGCCCTCCAAGCTGCACACCTTCGCGCAAGATGCGCCCTACGAAGTTCGACATTGGATTTACCTGACCGGCTACGCCCTGATTGCGTTAGTCGTCAGCCTTCTAACCGGCGCCATCCTGATGTCGTATCGCGGGAGCCGCATCGCGCAATGGGTAGAGAAGCGCTTTTCGCATCTTGCGGAAAATCTCGGCCATCGCATCGCACAAAAAATCCGCGAATTCACGATTGGCCTCGACACCATTCACGGGCCGTTTGCATTTCTCCAACTGGCGGCGGTCTCGGTATTGATGTGGTGGGTCATCGCCCTCTCCTACAGAGAGGTGTGCGCCGCGTACGGAGCGCCCATGCATGCCATGAGCACGACGAAGGTTCTGCTGCTCATGGGATCGAGCATGATCGGCTCCCTGGTCCAATTGCCCGGCGTGGGCGGCGGATCGCAACTGGCGACCATCAGCGCCATGGATCACGTTTTCCGCATCGTTCCCAAAGAGCTGGCCGTCAGCTGTGGCATCATGCTCTGGCTTGTGACCTTCGTAGCAGTCGTTCCCTTGGGTCTGCTCCTCGCGCATCGCGAGCGGCTATCGTTGCGCAAGCTTTCCGCTGAAAGCGCCGAGGCCGAGGAATCCGCAACCGCAGGAAGCGCAGTTGACGGATCAAGTTCTTGAAAACGCGCGATGCCGCTTGCAGTGCCGCGTCACCGCATACCTTCTGAGCGCTCGAAGTTTGCCTGCTACAATATTTTTGATCCCAACACTCACAAATGAAATGCCCTTTTTGCGGCTTTGAAAACGATAAGGTAGTCGACTCACGCGAGAGCAAGGAAGCCGATTCTATCCGGCGCCGCCGCGAGTGCCTGAAGTGCGAGAAGCGCTTCACCACTTACGAGCGCATCGACGAAATTCCGTACATGGTCGTAAAAAAAGATGGGCGGCGCGAGCGTTTCGACCGCCAGAAAGTTTTGAATGGCCTGATGCGCGCCTGTGAAAAGCGCCCCGTCCCAATCAGCAAACTCGAGCAGATCGTGAATGAAGCGGAGACATTGGTACTTGAGTCTCCCGAGCGCGAGCGTAAGCCCAGCGAGATTGGCGAGCTGATCATGACTCGCCTTCGGCGCCACGATAAAGTCGCCTATGTC
>JBAQJF010000111.1:0-1807 GCA_049300195.1 Terriglobales bacterium
AATGACGATGACCGTGACACTTGCCCACTCGATCCACAATTTTCTGGCCGCGGCAGTCTTCACGGCTCCCCCTCTTGACGATTACCTGCGAGTCCTACCGGAACTCGTTCTGTCGATCTTCGGCATGATCATCATGGTGATTGATCCGCTGCTTGATCCGGAGCGTAATCAAAAGCCGCTCGGCTCAATCGCGCTGGTTGGCGCGCTGGCCGCGCTCGCCTCTGTCTTCGCCATGGCCGCGCATCCCGGAACGGCGTTCTCCGGGGTCGTGCAAGTCGACAGTTTCGCCATCTTCTTTCACGTGCTTGTAATTGCCATCGCGGCGGTCGCCATCCTCAGTTCGTACGAATACATGGCGGTGCAGCGCATCCGCGCGGGAGAATATTACGGCCTCATCCTCTTCGGCACGGTCGGCATGTGCCTGATGTCGTCGGCCATCGAACTGGTTCTCATCTTTATCGCGCTTGAAATTTCGTCGATCGCGACTTACGTGCTTGCCGGATTCCGCCGCCGCGACGCCGCCAGCAGCGAATCATCGCTCAAATATTTCCTGCTCGGGTCATTTGCTACGGCCTTCTTTTTATATGGCGTGGCCATGATGTTCGGCGCTACCGGATCGACCAGCATTCCCGTCATTCGGGAAAAGCCGCTCGCCGGTCAGAGCGGCCTGCTCGCCTACGTGGCCGTGGCGCTCATGTTCGTCGGCCTTGGATTCAAAGTGGCCTCGGCTCCCTTCCACATCTGGACGCCCGACGTTTACGAAGGCGCGCCCGCTCCCGTGGTTGGATTTATGTCGACTGCCCCCAAGGCAGCGGCTTTCGCTGTGCTGCTGCGCGTTCTGGTCGAAACCCGCGCTCCGGGCTGGTTCTGGCTGCTCTGGGTTTCGGCGGCGCTCTCCATGACGCTCGGCAACCTCTGCGCTCTTGTGCAGGACAACGTCAAGCGCCTGCTCGCGTACTCTTCGATCGCGCACGCCGGATACATCCTTGCAGCCTTCGCCGCCAAGCCTGATCTCGGCGTGTCGCCGGTCATGTTCTATACCGCCTCCTACGCGGCCATGAACGTCGGCGCATTCGTGGTGGTCAGCCACTTCGCCAATCAGGGCGAAAAGTATGTGACCCTCGAAGACTACGCCGGCCTCGGAAGAAGATCGCCCGCGCTCGCCGCGACGTTTACGTTCTTCCTGATGTCGCTGATCGGCATTCCGATCACCGGCGGCTTCTTCGCCAAATTCTACGTGCTGAACTCGGACCTCAAATCGGGGCTCGTGGGGCTGGCCATCATTCTGGTGCTGAACAGCGCGCTCGGCGCGTATTACTACCTGCGCATCATCGTCATGATGTACATGCGCGAGCCGCGCGGTGACGTGCCTGTCACTCCGATTCCGGCGGCGGCGGCGATTGCTATGGCGATCTGCATTGCGGCTACGCTGGCTCTGGGAGTATTTCCGGGACGGGTGCTCGACTATACGACGCAGGCGGCGGATCAAATCGTACATGGCGACGCGCCCACATCTGCCGCGCGAGGCCAACTCGCAAAACCGATTAACCCACTAGATTGAGCCATTTACGCAAGCACTGTGACCTGCGTCACGGGGCACCCGCCAGCTTTCATGGTACATTTGTCCTGCTCTGGTCGGATCAAGCTCTGGTGGCCTGTGTGCAAAATTTGCGTTCCCCACATCTCCGGGTCGTGCTTTCCCTTATCCTCATCTAACTTGTAAACGGAGGATGCTGTGTCTGTACTTAACAAATTCATTGGCGAGAAGGAAGAGAAGGGTCGGGAAACCGTTCAGATTCCCATCCTG
>JBAQJF010000112.1:0-2330 GCA_049300195.1 Terriglobales bacterium
CGCCTGCACCGCGCCATTCGGCCACGGCTTCAGCGCCGCGACCGCCGATAATTGCGCTCCCGCCGATTCGCCCACCAGCGCAATGCGATTGGGATCGATATTATATTCAGCCGCGTGCGTCCGCACATACGCCACCGCCGACCGCACGTCGTCGACCGCCCCGCCGAGCAATGCCGCCGAAGCCGCAATCGTCGGGATGGTTTTTGAATCGATCACGTTCGCCAGCCGGTAGCTGATCGAAAACCACGCAAAACCGGCGTTCGAAAGAGGTTGAAACAAAGGCGCGACGCTTCGCTTCCGGTCTCCCGTCACCCACGCTCCGCCATGCACGATGATGACCGCGGGAAACGGCCCGTGGCCTGCCGGAATATGCGCGTCCAGTTGTAAACTGTACCCCGACGGACGGCTGTACTCGACATCCGCGTAGCTCCTGCCGCTCGCCCTGAGATCCATCGCAGCCATCAGAAGCAGCGCGAACAAAGCCCGCGGCAATCGCGACGAAAGACGGCTCGCACCAGACTCTCCCTCATACTTGTGGACTCGATTGGTCAGAAGCATCCCTACCGCTTCATTTTGACGCGTTTAGCCGCACGGCGCTACTTGCCGGATGCGGCCTGCGGCCCCAGCGACCTCTCCGCGCCTTCTATAAGTGCTTGCTTCTCGGGTCCCGTGAGCCGCGCGGCCGGATGCATTGGAAGATAGAACCACGGCGGCATGTCGCCTGTTCGGACTTCTTCCGCGACGTCTTTGGCGTGCCGCTGGGGCTGGTCCCACTTCGTAAAATTCAAGTGGCGGCGTCCGCCGTTCACGTCTCGTTGCACCAGCCATGAGACCGGCGCGACATTGGAATACCAGGGCCACACCGTTTCATTGCTATGACAGTCGTAGCAAGCGCGATGAAATAATTCCCCGGTCTCGGGCGAATTCCACGCGGGCTCCTTCGTAACCGGCGGATTCGTGTGACTATGCCCGTAAGGAATCAATTGAACCAGGATCGCAACCAGAAGTATCCCTTCTAGTGTAGTGTCTCCAGTATCGCCCTACCCCTGTTAACCTTCTGGACGATGGCATCGACGGAAGCGGTCCAGACGAAAGGTTTTGGATCGGCGTTATTGTGTGCGATGTAGTCCATAATTGCGCCTTCCAATTCGGCGACGCTGCGGAAAGTTCCCCTGCGGATTCGTTGGTTTGTGATGTTGGCAAACCAGCGCTCGACGAGATTAAGCCATGATGATGAGGTTGGGATGAAGTGAAAATGGAAGCGCGGGTTCCGGACCAGCCAGTCGCGCACCTCCTGCTTTTTATGCGTCGCGTAATTATCGACGACGCAGTGAATGTCCAGATGTTTCGGCGTATTGCGGTCGATGGTTTTCAGGAATGCCAGAAATTCCTGATGGCGGTGGCGTTTCATGCACTGGCCGATCACTTTACCTTTCAGCACATCAAGCGCGGCAAAAAGCGTGGTGGTGCCGTTGCGTTTGTAATCGTGAGTCATGGTGCCCGCGCGGCCTTTTTTCAACGGCAAGCCGGGTTGGGTGCGATCAAGCGCCTGTATCTGGCTCTTTTCGTCGATGCTGAACACCAAAGCATGTTCCGGCGGGTTCATATATAAACCGACAACATCCTCAAGCTTTTCGATAAAGCGCGGATCCCTGGAAAGCTTGAACGTCTTGACCAGATGCGGCTTTAACCCGTGCGCATCCCAAATACGCTGCACCGAGGCTTTGCTGATCCCGCTCGCTTTAGCCATGGAGCGGCAACTCCAGTGAGTCGCATGCTTCGGTGCCTGTAAGGTCTGCTCGACGACTGCGGATTCTTTGGCCTGCGACAAAGGCTGAAAACTGCGGCCTCGCGGGCGATCTTCATGCAGGGACTTCACGCCGCCTTGCGTAAAACGCTTGCGCCATTCGATGATAGTCGGACGCGATGTGTTGAGCGTTGCCGCCAGCGCATGATTGGATGTGCCAGACGCCGCGCCCAAAATTATCCGCGCACGAAAAGCTACGCGCTGTTCCGTCTTGCCAGAACGAACCAATCGCTCCAGTTCTTCTTTATCTTCAGGCGTTACCGCCAATGCCGCGCTGCTGTTCCACATGACATGCAGTATAGCCATGCCCAATCACATTGTAAAGATTTGCGCGAGACACTACACTAGCACCTTCGAAGACGACATCTATCGAGCATAGAATTTCCTTCGGCCCCAGTCACACCCGGGCAGGCTGCCTCGTCCTACCTGCGGAGAATGATCATGGAAACATACGTAGTCATTGGAGGCGGCCTCGCCGGCCTCACCGCGGCCAACGCGCTCGCCGGTCCGGGAATCAAGGTAG
>JBAQJF010000113.1:0-64270 GCA_049300195.1 Terriglobales bacterium
AAGGGCGACATCCCTACGACGTAAGTAAGTCCTGCGCCGACATGATCGCGCAGACTTATGCGGCCACTTATAACATGCCGGTCGCCATTACGCGATGCGGCAATTTTTACGGCGGCGGTGACCTGAATTGGAATCGCGTTGTCCCCGGTACCATTCGATCGATCCTTCGAGGCGAGCGGCCCATTATTCGCTCCGATGGCGAGTTTGTCCGTGACTACTTCTACATTCAGGACGGCGCATCGGCCTACATGCTGCTTGCCGAACGACTGGCCTCGAATCTCGCTCTGCGCGGTGAGGCATTCAATTTTTCCAACGAGAGCCAGATCAGCGTTCGCGAGTTGGTGGAACTCATCCTCCGCAAAACGAATTCTTCGCTCCAGCCCGAGATTCTCAATCAAGCCGGCAACGAAATCCGCCATCAATTTCTGAGCGCCGAGAAGGCTCGAACCGTGCTTAACTGGCGGCCCGAATTCACGCTCGATGAAGCCCTGGACCATACCATCGCGTGGTATCGCGACTTTTTAGGTGTCCCCGCCGCCATGGCGCACACAGCCCGGTGACAGCGTAATCATGTTCAAGACTCCCCAACAAATACGCCGTGAAATAGCCTCCCTCGTCAAGGAATACTCCGAGGCCACGCTGGTGCCGCCGCCCTTCAACGCTGGCGAAAGCGGCGTTCCAGTTTCAGGCAAGGTCCTTGACTCGTCCGAACTCGAAAATCTGGTTGAGGCCTCGCTCGATGGATGGCTAACCACCGGTCATTTTGCCGTCGAGTTCGAACGCGATTTCGCGGCCTTCATGGGAGTGCGTTGCGCATTGTTGGTCAACTCCGGTTCATCGGCGAATCTCGCCGCGCTTTCGTGCCTCACTTCGCCGTCGCTGGGTGATCGCAGGTTGCGGCCAGGCGATGAGGTCATCACAGTTGCCGCCGGCTTCCCGACTACCGTCAATCCCATCATTCAGAACGGCCTAGTCCCGGTCTTTATTGACGTTCAGCTACCGACCTACAACGTTGACGCCACACAGCTTGAATCCGCCGTCTCGGCGCGAACGAAGGCAATCGTCCTCGCCCATACGCTCGGCAACCCGTTCGACCTCGATGCCGTCATGGCATTTGCGAACAAGTACAACCTCTGGGTCATTGAGGATTGCTGCGATGCGGTCGGGTCAACATACAGAGGCCGTTCGGTGGGAACCTTTGGCCATCTGGCGACGACCAGCTTTTATCCCGCGCACCACATCACGATGGGTGAAGGCGGATGCGTGCTGACGCAGTCTCCGGCGCTGAAGAAATTGGTCGAATCGTTTCGAGATTGGGGCCGAGATTGCTGGTGCGATCCTGGCAAAGCCAACACCTGCGGGTGCCGCTTCGCGTGGAAGCTCGGCGATCTGCCGGCGGGTTACGACCACAAGTATATTTACAGCCACATTGGCTACAACCTGAAGGCGACCGACATGCAGGCCGCCGTCGGCGTCGCACAACTGAAGAAGCTTCCGGGGTTCATGGCGGCGAGGCGCGATAACTTCGCAAGACTTCACTCCGCTCTCAAAGATCTCGACGACATTTTTGTTTTACCGGAAGCGACGCCACACTCAAACCCCAGCTGGTTCGGTTTTCCGCTGGCCGTGCGCAAGGATGCACCTGTTAACCGCAATCAGGTCGTACAGTTTTTGGAGTCGCGCAAGATCGCCACCCGACTGCTCTTCGGAGGCAATCTGCTTCGCCAGCCCGCTTACCGCGACATTCAGCGGCGCGTGTTCGGCGATCTGCCCAATACCGATTTCGTGATGAACAACGTTTTTTGGGTGGGCATCTACCCCGGCATTACCGAGCCAATGATCGATTACATGGCTGACACTTTCCGTCAGGTTCGAAGAGCCGCCTCCGCCGTGCAGGGAGCCTAGGCGACATCGCGACAACCCTCGCGAGCATGAGTCACGGAACATCGAGTGACGGCAGGTTATAGAAACAAGATGAGCGATGCAAGGGGCACAAACCGGCTGGCGGGTGATCTCGACGAGATCCTGGGGAGAACCGAGCCCCTGTGGCAGGAACTCCGCCATCAACGGATCTTGATCACAGGCGCTACCGGGTTTTTCGGATGCTGGCTGCTCGAGAGTTTCGCGTGGGCGAACTGGCGGCTGAATCTGAATGCCCACGCAGTAGGGCTTTCCCGGCGCCCAGAATTACTAAGGGAGAAGGCGCTCCATCTGGCGCAAGATCCCGCGATCACCCTGCACGCGGCGGATGTTTGTCACGGCGATTTCCCGAAAGGCACTTTTTCACACGTCATTCACGCAGCAACCGAAGCCAGCGCCAAGCTGAATTGCGAGGCGCCCCTGGTGATGTTCGACACCATCGTCGAAGGGACCCGGCGTGCGCTCCACTTTTCAGTCGCCAGCTCCGTCACTAGATTTCTGTTGCTCAGTTCCGGCGCGGTTTACGGAAAGCAGCCATCGCAACTTACGCACGTAAGCGAATCGTTCGAGGGCGGACCTGATTGTCTCGACCCGGCAGCGGCCTACGCCGAAGGCAAACGCTCGGCGGAGATGTTGTGTTCGCTCGTCTCCTCGCCCCGCTTGGCAACCACGGCGGCGCGTTGCTTCACTTTTGTCGGCCCGTATATGCCGCTCGATGCGCACTTTGCCATCGGCAACTTCATCTCCGATCGACTGCACGATCGCCCGATTCAAGTTCGGAGCGACGGCTCCGCTGTGCGGTCGTATCTTTACGCTTCCGACTTGATGGTCTGGCTCTGGACGATTCTCTTCAAAGGACAGAACCGCCGCGCTTATAACGTCGGCTCCGAAGAAGCGGTGAATATCGCCACATTGGCCCGCGAAGTTGCTGCGGCGCTGCCGCCCGAACCTGAGATCAAGCTCGCTTCCTCGCCGATCGCCAGCGCTCCGATACACCGCTATGTCCCGAGTACAGCCCGAGCACGAGAAGAACTTGGCTTGCGCGCAGAGGTGCCCTTGCGCGAAGCCATTTGCCGTACTCACCGCTGGTTTTCACAAAATACGGCTTCCTTAAACGTTACTGCGCGACCGTCGGTTGTCGCGCGAGGTGCTCATGCATAGTGCTGCCACGCTCAGCCCCTGGAAGCATCGCGCCTGCGGCGCTTGTGGTGCTACCAGAAGCAGCGTCTGCCATAACCAGCGCTTCATTGTTCCCGATGCATATCCTTTGCCCAACGAATATGACGTTGTGGTCTGCCAGCGCTGCGGATTTGTCTACGCCGATCCCGCAGCCAGCCAGTCCGACTATGACCGCTTCTATTGCGAATGGTCGAAGTACGACGACTCGGAAACGGCGACCGGCAGCGGCCTTTCATCCTATGACGCCGCTCGCCTTGCCGCGACGGCCTCTGCTATAGCCCGAGCGCTGCCTTCACGGGCGGCCAGCATTCTCGACGCCGGTTGCGCCACGGGGGGCCTGCTCACTGCCCTTCGCGACGCCGGATTTGCATCGGTTGCCGGACTCGATCCTTCACCGCGCTGCGCGTCCGCCTGCCGGGCACGCGGCTTTGAGGCTTATATCGGATCGATCGCTTCCGCTCCCCAGAACATGCCGAAGTTTGACTGCGTCGTCCTCAGTCACGTACTCGAACATGTCTACGACATCCCCGCTTTTTTCATGGCGGCGCGAGCGCTGCTTTCGCCGGGCGGCTATTTGTATCTCGAGACGCCCGATGCCACGCGCTACGACGAGTTTCTCTACGCGCCTTTCCAAGAATTTAATACCGAGCACATCAACCATTTTTCGGCGTGTGCACTGGAAAACGCGGCCCGGCGGTTTGGCTTCCAGCCCATGGTCGTGGAGCGGAAGGTGATCCAGACGGATGCCGATACCATCTATCCGGCTGTCTTCGGGCTTTTTCGGGAGTGCGGCCAGGCTGCCGACGAGCGCGTCGTTTGCGATCAAGAGTTGCCGAGCAGGATCGATGCTTATATTCGTCATTCTGCCGAGCTGATGGAAAAGATCAACCGTCACCTCACTTCCCAGCTCACAAACATCGACCGCGTCATCGTCTGGGGAGCTGGGCAGCTCGCGATGAAGCTGCTGTCTCTTCCCTGTTTTGCGCGAACTCAGGTTCGCGCACTGGTAGACAACAATCCAGTTCTGCGGGGTAAGACACTGGCTGGCGCGCCCGTTGTGAGCCCCAAGGAAATTGCGGGTACCAGCGAGCCGATCATCATTGCGACCTTGCTGCACGCCGACGAGATCAGCACACAGATCCGGCGGCTTGGGCTGCACAACCCCGTTCTCTCTTTACCGGCAGACTCTATCGCCACGAACCCATCCAACCTTCTCGTCGGGGGCGGCCGTTCATGAAGCTTTCCGATTACATCGTCGGCCAGCTCGCGGATTGGGGCGTCCGCCATATTTTTCTTGTCACGGGCGGCGGAGCAATGCACCTGAACGACTCCATCGGCAAGGAGTCGCGCGTTCAGTATGTGTGCAATCACCACGAACAAGCGTCCGCAATGGCCGCTGAGGGGTATGCCCGCATCAGTGGCCAGCCGGGCGTGGTCAATGTCACCACCGGGCCGGGTGGCATCAACGCGCTGAATGGAGTCTTTGGGGCGTGGACCGATTCTGTCCCCATGCTCATTGTCTCCGGACAGGTCAAGCGCGAAACCTGCATGCGAGTTCAAGGCATTACGGGCCTGCGTCAGCTTGGAGACCAGGAGGTCGATATTGTCGGCATGGTTGAAAAGATCACCAAGTACGCAGTCTTGGTCGACGATCCATTGTCCATCCGGTATCACCTTGAACGCGCCTGGCACCTCGCGCAAAGTGGACGACCGGGTCCCTGCTGGCTCGACGTTCCCGTCGACGTTCAGGCCACATCGATCGAGCCGGCGAGTCTTCGCGGCTACGATCCCACACAGGACGAGCCGATTCGGGACAAGACTGGGGGAAATGATTCCGTCCGTCTCACATCGTATTGCCGCGAAGTTCTACAGCGAATTCGCAGCGCGAAGCGCCCGGTGATCCTGGCTGGAACCGGCATCCGCGCTGCCCATGCCGTGCCCGAATTCGATCACCTTTGCCAACGATTGGGAATCCCGGTAACCACCGCCTGGACCCACGACCTCATCGCCTCCGATGATCCGCTCTTCTGCGGCCGCCCGGGCACCATTGGCGACCGAGCCGGAAACTTCACCGTCCAGAATGCTGATGTGCTGTTGATCCTCGGATCGCGCCTTAATATTCGTCAAACCAGCTACAACTGGCAATCGTTTGCGCCGCGGGCGTTCAAGATTCAGGTCGATATCGATACCGCCGAGTTCCACAAACCGACGGTCCAGCCGGATCTCGCCATTCACTGCGATCTGAAGCGCTTTCTGGCGGAACTGGTCCGCGAGTGCGATCTAGACAACGATGAAGCGGGTGCTCACGCTCACGCCTCCTGGCTGAACTGGTGCCGGGAACGCGTTCGGCGTTATCCCGCGGTACAGCCCCTTCAGCGCCAGCCTGAGCCGCCTTTGAACCCGTACTACTTCATCGAGCAACTCTCAGCCAAGCTGGCCGACGACGACGTCATCATCTGCGGCAATGCAAGTTCTTGCATCGTGCCCTTTCAGACCATGCGTTTGCGGAAGAACCAACGGCTTGTCTCCAACTCCGGATCTGCTTCCATGGGTTATGACCTGCCAGCCGCCATTGGAGCGGCTTTCGCCCGCCCCGGCAAGCGCGTGGTCTGCATTGCGGGAGACGGTAGCATTCAAATGAACATTCAGGAGTTACAGACCATAGTTCACCACCACCTGCCTCTCAAGATCTTTGTATTGAATAACTCCGGCTACCTCTCCATGCGAATGACGCAATCCGGATTCTTTGGCCGCCTGACGGGAGAAAGCGCCTCGAGCGGCGCCTCACTTCCCGACATGGTCAAAGTTGCCTGCGCTTATGGAATTCCGTCGATTCGCATCGACCGCCTGGCACAAATCGAGCAGGTGGATCGCGCGCTCGCCGCCGCCGGCCCATCCCTCATCGACGTGGTGGTCGATCCCAATCAGGAGTTCGAACCACGTTCACGAGCCCGGCAGCTGGCGGATGGCCGGATCGTTTCGCCCAATCTAGAGGACATGTACCCTTTCCTGGATGAGGCTGAACTAATGGACAATGTGATCAAGGAATAAGGACATTACCATATCAGTAACCGTAACACCAGGAACAATGCGCCATTGCTGACTGGACGGGCAAGTACTAACATGACTGGTAACGACATCTTTGACGAGTTATTCGTTCTTGAGATTGCCAATAACCACCTGGGCGATCTGCAACGCGGCTTGAAGATCATAAGCAACTATGCGCAGGTTGTGCGCTTCAATAACGTGCGCGCTGCCATCAAGCTGCAATTGCGCGATATCGATAATTTCATTCACAAGGACTTCCGCCAGCGCGACGATATCCGTTATATCAAGAAAACCCTCGATACGCGGCTCAAGAGTGAGGACTTCGCTACGATGGTGCAGGCCATCCGCGAAGCCAGTTGCATACCAATGGCCACGCCGTTTGACGAGAGTTCCGTCGACTTTTGCTGTGAGCTCGGCATTCCCATTCTCAAGATCGCCAGTTCGGACTGCAATGACTGGATTCTGATCGAGAAGATCGCGAAAACGAAGAAACCGGTCATCGTTTCAACGGGAGGCTCTTCCCTCAAAGACATCGACGATCTGGTTGCATTTTTCGATAATCGCCGCATTCCTTTGGCGATTAATCACTGCGTCTCGATCTATCCTTCGGAAGACTCCGATATCGAACTCAACCAGATCGATTTCCTCCGCAATCGTTATCCCAACCACACCATCGGGTTTTCCACGCACGAGTATCGGGACTGGAGTTCGTCGATGCTGATGGCGTACGCCAAGGGCGCACGTACGTTTGAGCGCCACGTCGACATTCAGACCGACGGGATGACGGTCTCTCCTTACTGTTCCGTGCCGGAACAGGTTGATAGCTGGTTTAAGGCATTTCAACGCGCGAAGAGAATGTGTGGAGCGCCGGGGACACAGAAGCGTCTGCCGCCGCAAAAAGAAATTAGCTATCTCGATTCGCTTGTGCGCGGGGTGTATGCAAAGCGCGATCTTCCCGCAGGTCACGTACTACAGGATGCCGACGTCTACCTCGCGATTCCGCTCCAGCAGGGACAGATTTCGTGCCGTGAACTGATGCGAGGCGAGGTGATCCGGAAAACGGTACCCAAGGATCAGGCCATTACGATCGATGCCATTGACAGCCCTTACGCCCACATTCCATCGCTCACAGAACTGATTTACAAACGGGGATTGCCTACGCAGCCCTCCGCGGCTCGGGCCGCCAAAGCCGGCTCCGGCGGGGCTGTGTGAGGAACCACTAAATGAAAACGATTAGTGTCGTCACGCCCTGTTTTAACGAAGAAGGCAACGTTCGCGAGGTTTACGAGCGCGTGCGCGACTTGATGCTGAGTCTCGGCAAGTACCGCTACGAGCACATCTTCATTGACAACGCTTCCCGCGATGCTACCTTCGCCGTGCTCACCGAAATCGCCGCCAACGATTCGAATGTGAAGGTGATTCGCAATGCGCGTAACTTCGGACACGTGCGTTCTCCGATGCACGCAATCCTGCAAGCTCGCGGCGATGCCGTTATCGTCCTGATGTCCGATCTTCAGGATCCCCCTGAAGTTCTAGCCCAACTGCTGGAACAGTGGGAAAAAGGGGTGCCAATTGTCATTGCCGTCAAGCATCAGAGCCGCGAATCCGCGCCGATGTTTCTTATCCGAAAGCTGTTTTATCGGCTCGTCAACCGGCTTTCCGATGACATTGAAACCTACGAGAACTTCACCGGCTTTGGACTCTACGATCGGCAAGTGATCGACCTGGTGCGTCAATTCGGCGATCCTTATCCGTATTTCCGTGGCATGATCGCCGAGATTGGCCTTCCCCACACCGAGGTTCTCTATCAGCAGCAACGGCGCAAGAGTGGCAAGTCCAAGAATAATTTCTATACGCTCTACGATCTTGCCATGCTCGGCATTACGAAGCTCTCCAAGGTGCCGCTTCGTCTGGTTACGTTTTCAGGGTTTGCCGGATCGCTCGTTTCCATGCTCGGTGGCATGGCCTACTTCGCGTACAAATTATTGTTCTGGCATCAGTTCACCCTGGGCATCGCTCCCATTGCGATCGGAATGTTCTTCCTCGGCTCGCTCCAATTGCTGTTCATGGGCATCATCGGCGAATATGTCGGAAATATACACACGCAAGTGCACAACCGGCCGCTGGTGGTCGAACGCGAAAGATTGAACTTTGCCCATGAGCCCGGAGAACCACTTGTTCGTGTTTCACGCGCTGCGGGTTCGGCCGCTGGAAAATAATGCAACCGCCCTTGAATGAGTTCCTTCGTAACAACTCCGACGCTGCGCGGCCGGCCTGAATCTTCCCCGGAACTGAGTCCGTTCCTCACCATTCGTCTGCTTCGGAGAATGCTGCGACTCCTCGAGACTCACTACTGGCTCGTCTGCGCGCTCGGAACCGCAGCCTGCGCGTGGGGCCATCTGGGTGCTCTGATCTCACGCCATCTCGATCATGACGAGTTGTTCACGTCTTATATTGCCCAGGCACCATCCGTCAGCCAGTTACTCGCCCTGACTCGCACCATCGATCTTCATCCCCCACTCTCTTACCTTCTGGTAAGGCTTTCGTACGCGATGTTTGGAGTCAGTTCCTGGTCCTGCCGGCTTCCCTTCTTTCTCGCTTACATGGTCACGGGCGCTATCCTCTATCTGTTTATTTGCCGCCTTGTGTCGCCGATCTACGGCCTCATCGCGCTCTTAACTCTGTGGAGCAGCTCTTATGCTCTCCTGGCGATTGAGGCGCGGCCGTATGCGCTGGTCTTGTGCTTCACATCCCTGTTGCTCGTCAACTGGCACCACATCGTAACGGCCGAAGATCGGCCCGTCAGCCGGTGGAGATTCGCGGCCCTCGTCGCTGCAGGGTTTGCCCTTCTCCTTTCGCACGTTCTGGGAGCGCTAGCCTACGCTGCTTTTTTAGCAGCGGAGATTATTCGTTTCTCGATGCGCCGAAAACCAGATTGGCGCTTGTGGTGTGCGCTGACCGTCCCGCTTATTTCAGCGCTCACTTATCTTCCGCTTATCCGGATTCAGTCCGGGCTGCTCTTCTCCGAATACAGCCAGGCGTCTCCCCGGCGATTGGCGATTTGCTACTGGGAGCACTTTCGATATTCGATAACGCCGCTAGCGCTCGTTCTGCTAATCGCAATTGCGTGGGAGCTGTTGTCGAATCAACAAAACACTCCGCGCCCCGTCTCCTCGCGGGCAGCAGCGGCTTCTTTCATATCCCTGCTTTTCTTTTTGTTTCTCGTGCCGCTTGAGATCTACTTCATCTTTTCGCACACCGGTTCTCCATTTTATGAGCGGTATGGAGTGGTGGCACTGGTACCCTGTGCCCTGGTTCCTGCGCTATTTCTTGCCTGGCGCACCAATGGCAATCGGTGGGCCGGGGCCTGCGTGGCTTTCCTGTTAGGTGCTTTGCTGATTTTCAATACCTCGGGCAAGGCATGGCTGGTCGAAAGTCTCTCCAATGTTGCCGAGGCACAGATCGCAACGAAACTTCTTTATCTTGTCGCGCCGCCGCCCGTCGCGCCACCCGCATTGAAGCCACCACCCGTTCCCTTCTATCTGGAAGACACCGCGAATCGCGCTCCTACCATTTCGCATTTGGGCTCAGTGGATCCTCAGTTGCCATTCGTGGCGGGTAGCGGTCCTACATTTCTTGAACTCGATCACTACCAGGATGCTGCATTTACCCGGCGTCTCTACCTTCTGACCAATCCTGTCGCCGCAGCCACTATCGTCCATAACACCGTGTTCGATCACTATGAATTGCTAAAGGCGGTTTTTCCCATCCACGGCCGAGTTGAGAACTATTGCACGTTCGTGCGCGAGCACCCGCAATTCATCGTGCTCGGTGGCTACAACTACCCCGACACCTGGCTTCTAAAGAAACTCGAAATGGATGGAGCCAAGCTGAGCATTGCGGGAAAATACAACGACGGGGTGATCGAAGAGCACGATATCTACAAGGTGTTGGTCAAGAACGACACATGCCACAACTAGGTCGACAATAATCCGAAAGCGCGAACAATGGATTCCCTACTTCTTGATGAAGAGCGCGTGCCCGTTCAAGTTGTAAATGAAAACCAGATCCTTGCGCAGGCGCCATTCATTCACGAAGCGCGTGACTCCTTCCGTTCCGCGCATGCCGTAGTCATCAAAAACAACTATCCCACCGGATTCCAGCCGCGGCCATACCCACTCGCAAACGTCCTTCGACGATTGATAAACATCTACGTCAATGTGACAAAAGCGAAAGCTGCGCTCTCGAACGGTCGCTCCCGTCTGCTCCGGAAAGATCCCCTGGAGAAGCACCGCGTTTTTCAAATTCTGGTTTTCCAGGAACTGCCTTACCATCTCGACCGAGGTGTCGGAATGCATTCCGTCTTTATAGATCGTGTCTTGCGCTCCGGTCTTCACCACGCCCGTGAATGTGTCGCATAGGAAAAGCTGGGCGGACGGCACGAGCCGGGCAGCTTGGGTTGCGATCAACGCTCCGGTTCCACCTCGCCACACCCCGACCTCGAGCAAGTCTCCCCGCTCAAGCTTGGCCGACTCGGCGGTCGCTGACCAGATCTCATAACAACGATACAGGTCGACCAGAGTATTGGCGCGAGATTTACTGTAGGCGTCGGAGAACGCCGAATCCAGATTCCATGGCGCATAACCCGCGAGAGGATGGATGGCCTCATGTTCATTCTTCGTAGACTTGGGCGCTTTGAAGAGTTCGTACCCACACTTGCGGATGGCCCCAAGAATGAACTTTTTCAGCATCGCGATCTCCGTTCTAGCTCGAGCCTCGACATCGTTCGCCTAACGCTTCCAAAACACACTGAAGATTCCGAAGCGTGTAACGTGAGGGAATCGTTTGGCTACTTCGGCCTTCACGTCCGGCGGGATCGCGGCCCCGGGAAAATAAGGCGCGTCGTTGATGACCACCAGGTTGAGATGGTCATTCTGTATTGCGTTCAGAATCTCCTCCGGCGACGCGCCTGTGTCGTCACGCCACACGCTCTTTAAACCGGAAAGAAAGTACAGTTCCGGACAATCATTCACGGCCAACATCAGCCCGTTCGGACTGTGTTCGTTCAAGAAGTACGCGAGGTTATCGAAGAACGCGGCTTCTTCGATCTTCAAACCGCCGGCCCGGGGCGATTCCATCGTTTGCATCGCGCCGACCATCCAGGTGATTTCGTAAATGCAGAGCGGGATGAGACTGACCACCCCGAACACAAGATACATTCCGACTACTGATGCCAGAGCGTACGTCCCGCGGTGTCTCTTTCCGGTGGAAACGATGGCGACCAGCGCCAATAAGGTCAAAGGCACCATGTAACTGAGATAAATTGCAGCAGCAAACGGATACTGTGTCAGGTTGCATGTTGCCGCGAGCGAGACGAGCAGTACTACTTGCTGGCGCTCCACTTTGGTTCGCGCATCCGGACGGTTGCGGAACCAGACCAGCGCGACTCCTGACAGAACCACGACTGGCGTCAGTACTACCACCGAACACCATATTCCGTAAAGAAAATCGAACGAGTAGGCGGCCCGTACCACCAACGCCAGAGCTCCCGGAGCCAGCGCGGTCCCAATGGCCTTCCCCTGGAATTCGTCCCAATACATCGCCGCTGCCAATACCGCCGCCATCGGCAGCACATATAGAAGCTTCTCAGCTCCCAGCGGACGAATCACCGCGAGGCCGGCCGATCTTTCAATGGCACTCGAAGCGACCCCCCAGAAGAATTTCGCCACGCCGCCTGACCGCGCATACGGAATCAGGAAGACGATGATTGGAGCTGCGAGTCCGCATAGAAACGGAAATGCCAGCCCAAGAATCGTTCGGAAGCGCTGGCCGGCCCCAATCCGCACTCCTCGTTCGCCAAGCAATATCAGGGTGACAACCGCTGCCGACGGCAGAACGAATTGGTATAACTCGGCCGCACCCAATTTCGCCCACAGAACCAGGACCAGGATCGCAAGGAAGAGGAGCAGAGCGCCAACATTAAATAGACGATACGGCCAGCACTTTTTCGGACTCTGCTCCTGGGCGCTCGGTATCTGGCTATCGCTTTTGCTCTCACTCTGTTCGAGAAAAGCGAGGAACAATAGCATTCCGGCAATGTAGTACGCCCCGATCACCTTGATCAGGATCGAAACCCCGCCGCACACGCCGGCAATGACCAACCATCGCCGCGTACGAACATCCAGGTAGCGCAACATGGCCGCCGCGCCGAAGGTTGCAAAGAAGAGGTTGTACCAGGAGGGCATTGCCGCTGGATAATTCGGATAACTCCACGCCACCGCCAGCAGCGTGATGAACCCCGCCGAAATTGGCGAGATGAGGCGCTGGGCAATGTAATACACGGCTGGAATCCAAGCCAGAAAAAATAGGAATACACAAATACGCAGGGAGATCAAGTTCACGCCCAAGATCCGAAAAGCCAGCGCGTGAATAAAGCTCAAACCGCCGGTATAGACCTCGCCAAAATCGCTGTGCGGAAGTTGTCCGTGCATCACTCGCAGCGCGCTTTGGCTTAGCGTGCCGTCGTCGGCTGGAACCCAACCTCTTCCAATGCGGAGGCCGACGTAAACTCCCGCGATTACCAAGACTGCTGCCAGAACGGCCAAGTGAACGACCCAACCTTGTGGAACCGTCGGCACTTCCACGTCATGTTCACCGCCGCATTCCGCCGAACGTACATTCTGTTCCCGAAGTCGTATTTCGACGCTCAAAGGCGGATTATGCTTTGCGCCCATTTTCAAGGCCGTTTCTTCCGTCTCCTTCTTCACTTCGCCTCCAAAGCCGCTAACCGCTGCTTTGTTTCTCTGCTGTCATGGTTCAGTAGCAAAGCACGCCGATACTCTCCGCGCGCAGCAGCGACATTCCCGCTCTGCTCGAAGGACTGGGCGAGCCAATAGTGGTAGTCCCAAACCTTCGAGTCCACAGCTACAGCCTGCAGCAAGTACGGTTGCGCCTCCGCGTTCCGTCCTTCCTCTAAAAGCGCCCGTCCAAGAAAGTGCTTTGGCGCCGCTTGTTCGGGGTCCAATTGCACGGCCCGCGTCAGCAGATGCACCGCGTCCTGGTACTGGCCGTGCATCAAGTAAACGTTGCCGCAGTTGTAGAGAGCAGAGACCAGATCGGGTTCCTTCTTCAGAATTTCAGAGCAGAGTGCCAACGCGCGGTCGTAGTCGCCGATCTCCCCATACAACCCAGCGACTCCCGCCATGCCCACCTCCGACTTTGCGTAATCTGGATTCACTCGGTCCAACCACACGCGGCCTTCTTTGAATCGTCCCGCACGGATGTAGGACTCGGCCAAAGCCAGCGGCCCGTATCCATATTCCGGATGGTCCTTCACGACCGATTGCGCGAGGGCGATTGCCTGATCATTCGCGCCTCGCTGGCTATACTCTTTCGCCAATCCTGCCATGGCGATTGGATTTCCCGGATAGAGCGATTGTCCGCGCACCAGCACCAGCAGATCGTTTGCCCAATATGCTTGCTGCGCAATCGAGGCGCAGACATAGGCGCTGCACAGCGCCAGCACAACACACACTTGCACCGCCTGGGCGCCCCATCGTTGTATGGATGGCAGTCGCCGCAGTCCGAGGGCCGCTAGAATCGCGAATCCGATGGAGGGCAAATACATGTAGCGGTCGCGCACGAAATCGCCATTGCCAAAGTTTCGTAAATACAGCGCCGGCGTGAGGCCAACAATCAGCCAAAAGCCGGCAAACGCGATGGTGGAGTCACCCTGGCGCCGGTTCCAATACCACAATCCGACCACGACACCGCCGAGGGCAACGATCGGCAATACGACTTGACCGAGAGTTGCGCCCGTAACGTATCGGGTGTAATAAAGACCCGTCATTCCGATGGGGATCAACAACTGCCGGAGATAAATGGAAAGCACCAGCGGCAAGGTCCGCACGACGTCGATCATCCCGTGATTCGGATCGAACTGGCCGGTCGCATGTAGGAGGGCGTGCCTCCGCAGCAAGGCATATGCTAGGGTGACAAAAGCATATGGAAATGCTTCCCTTAGTGCCGCAACAAGTCTGTACGCGGGCGAGGCTTTGCTGTCTAACGGGTAGAGCCACGAGTAAATTCCCACGAGCGCGGCAAAGACGACAGCCATTTCCTTGGTCAGGAGCGCACACATCGATAGCGCGAGTGACGCTGACCACCACGCCATCTGCCTCTTCAGTTTCCGATCCCGACCGTTAAGGAATGCCGTAAAGGCAAGCACCGCGAACATTGTCACCATGGTGTCCGAAGCCGCTGAGACCCATGCAACCGGCTCGATATGAACGGGATGAACCGCAAAGATCAGCGTCGCCAGGGCAGCCGTCCAGTATTCAAGTCCAAGGCGTCGGACCAGCCAAAAAACCGCGGCTACTGTGCCGACATGTAACAGTACTGCTCCCAGATGCCAGCCCCAGGGGCGTAAGCCGAATAATGCGTAGTTCAGCATCGACCAGGCGACGAAGAACGGGCGATAGTAAACCTGATGCCGTGCCACGTGAAACCAGAGGTCACTGCCAAAGGCGCGAGGCAGATTGTTCCAGGACCGGATGATCGGATTGTTCACGATCTGCGGCCAGTCGTCCCATACGAACTCGAAGGAGAGCGAACCGCTGTAGATCACGAAAGTGATCAGCCCCAAGAGTGGGAGCAGGACGCTCGGGCGTCGGAGGTGCTCGGCCAGCAGTTCAAGTGCGCCGGGTTCCACAGCCCTTTGTGAGTCGTCGGTAAGGCTTGTGTTCAGGGGCGATCGCTCCACTCTCGATCAGCTCATACTAACCTTCCGTCACTTTCGGACGCATGTTACCCAGGTTACCTACGTGTCCCGGTTATTCGACCGTTTCACACACGCATTTGCGACGATCTTCTTATGGGATCTGCCGCTGGAACCCAAGCCGCCAAGGAGACAGCGCCGGTCTTGTGCGTCGACCTCGACGGCACTCTGATCCGCGGCAACCTGCTCTGGGAGTGTGCTCTTGTTCTGCTTAAGAACAAGCCCGGCAGCTTGCTTCTTCTGCCGTTCTGGCTGATCAGGGGAGCAGCCTTTCTGAAGCGTCAGCTTGCGTGTCGCGTTGTGCTCGATCCTTCTCGTCTTCCCTATCGGCAGGACGTGCTCGACCTCGTCCGGCAGGAGCGGCTCGCAGGCCGCCGAACAGCACTTGTAACGGCCGCCGATTTTGGCTTGGCGCAGTCGGTCTCGGATTACCTTGGAGTCTTTGACGAGGTGCATGCCAGCGACGGGCGACTAAATCTCAAGGGCGCAACAAAAGGGGCGTTTCTCTCGAAGCATTTCAGCGCTACGGGCTTCGATTATGTCGGCGACTCTGTAGCCGACTTGAAGGTCTGGAACCATGCTCGGGGAGCGTACGTGGTTGGCACTGAGTCTCGTGCCAAGCAAGCGGCCCGGTTGACCACCGTTAAGGCTTCATTCCTCGATTCACCCGCCTCGCTCCGCACCTGGGTCAACGCCCTTCGTGGAACTCATTGGGCGAAAAATCTGCTGCTTTTTTTACCACTCGCACTGTCACATAACCTTGCCGTCGAACCGGCTCTGCGGACGGCGGCTGGTTTCGTGCTGTATGGTCTTTGCGCGTCGGGACTTTATATTCTCAACGATCTGCTCGATCTGCACTCCGATCGCGAGCATCCGTGGAAGAAAGATCGTCCCTTCGCGGCGGGGCAACTCTCTATTTCTCATGGAGTATTTGTTTCATTCGCTCTGCTTGGCTCAGCGCTTGGGCTTGGCTTTGTATTGAGTCCGACATTTGGCTTGGCTCTGGTCGGTTATGCGGCGCTCACCATGGTGTATTCGCTCTATTTGAAGAAGGTTGCGCTACTCGACGTTTTCGTTCTATCGAGTTTTTACAGTTTCCGGATTCTCGCCGGCGCACTGATTTCGGGGACACCACTCTCGCAATGGTTTCTGGCGTTCTCGATGTTCTTCTTTCTTAGTTTGGCGATGGCAAAACGTTATTCCGAGTTGCTGCATGCCAACGACCTCGTCGCCTCCGGCAATTCGGGACGTGGGTACCATGTTAACGACCGTGAGCTTCTGCTTAGCTTTGGAATCGGTAGCAGCTTCGCTTCGGTCGTCATTCTTAGTCTCTACGTTCAAAGCCAGGACGTGCGATTGCTCTATTCGTCGCCGGAATGGCTGCTTTTGCTTTGTCCGATCGTTCTCTATTGGCTCGGTCGAACGTGGCTGCTGGCTCATCGTGGCGAATTAAAAGAAGATCCGGTCACACTTGCCATTCGAGATCGCGTCAGTTATGCGGTGGCTTTCGCTGCTGCTATTGTTATTGCGGTCAGCATGTTGAGGGTCAATCTCTAAACATGACGGCTCAATCGGCAGCATCTCCGAAGAGAAAACTTGGGACGGGGCGTTCGACGAGAGAATACGTCTCGTGGGGACGCTACCCAGCTGCCACGCATGCCAACGTTTATAGGCCTGCCTGGAACGACCAGGTTGCGTCCCTTCTCGCGTCTGCGTCAGATGCTTCGGTCTTGCCTTATGGCTTGGGCCGTAGCTACGGTGATTCCTGCCTTAACGCAGAGCGCTCTCTGATCGACTGTCGACGGCTCAACCGCATTCTGGGCTTCGACGAATCTAATGGCATGCTTCGCTGCGAAAGTGGTGTGGCCTTCGCCGACATCATTCGCGTGTTTCTTCCCAAAGGGTGGTTCCTGCCGGTAACTCCTGGAACCAAGTTCGTTACTGTCGGTGGAGCGATCGCCAACGATGTCCACGGGAAGAACCATCATTGTGCCGGAACGTTTGGGGCGCATGTTCGCCAATTCGGATTGCATCGATCGGATCATGGGTTGGTCGTGTGCAATCATGGACTCAATTCCGACATGTTTCGCGCCACCATCGGTGGGCTTGGCTTGACTGGGCTCATCGCCTGGGCTGATATACAGCTTCGCCGCGTGAACGGTCCCTGGATCGATGCCGAGAGCATTCCCTTTCATTCGCTTTCTGCGTTTCTCGATCTCAGCCGCGAGAGCGATGGGCGTTTCGAGTACACGGTTGCGTGGCTTGATTGCTTTGCCGGTAAGACTCTGCGTGGCATCTTCTTTCGCGGAAATCATTCGGCTGCTACCGGCAAGGCTTTTCATCCCAAGCGCGTCCCGAAACTTCCCTTCGCTTTGCCTGCATGGCTGCTCAATCATTACTCCGTGAAGGCATTCAATTCGGCTTACTATCGTATGCACGCTAAGAAGGGACCATCGCTCGTCTCTTACGATTCGTTCTTCTATCCGCTTGACTCGGTTCGGCAATGGAACCGGGTCTATGGCAAGCATGGATTCCTGCAATACCAGTGCGTGATTCCTGAGGGCAACCTTGACGCCTTTGAAGAACTGCTTGATCGCATTGCGCGCTCTGGCCAAGGCTCTTTTCTGGGCGTCTTGAAACAATTCGGCGATTTGCCGGCGGCTGGAACGCTTTCATTTCCGCGTCCGGGGCTTACTCTGGCGCTCGATTTCGCCATGCGCGGCGAGCATACGCTGCAGCTTATGCGTTCGCTTGACGAGGTGGTTCAGCAAAGCGGCGGAGCGCTTTATCCGGCGAAAGACGCTCGCATGAGCCCAGCTCTCTTCGAGTCGTCTTTCCCGCGCTGGCGCAGCTTCGTGCCTTACGTCGATCCGAAAATGTCGTCGTCTTTCTGGCGCCGCGTTACGGAGGCGCAATAACTATGGCCCTCACCCGGCGTGCTTCAACTTCTCCAACGTCGATGCGAAAAGTTGTCGTTCTGGGCGCGACTTCCGGGATCGCGCTGGCGGTCGAGCGGCAACTTGCCGAGCTTGGATGCGAACTGCTTTTAGTTGCCCGCTCATCGGAGAGATTGACTTCGCTGCAATCCGATCTTCTGGCTCGCGGCGCTGCGCAGGTTTTCATTTGCGCTGTCGACCTGGCTTCCATCGACCAGCATGCCGCAATCTTTGATTACGCTTGCCGCTCGCTTCCCGGCTTTGACACTGTGCTCCTCGCGTATGGCAGCATGCACGACCAGAAAGAATCCGAAACTTCCGTCGACGTTCTGCTCAACGAACTGCATGTCAACTTCGTGAGTGCTTCCGCAATTCTCACTCTGTTCGCTGCCGACCTTGAGCATCGACGCCGCGGGTGTATCGCCGCCATTACCTCAGTTGCCGGGGATCGAGGACGGCGCTCCAACTATGTTTACGGGGCCGCTAAAGGGGCGCTTTCGCTCTTCCTGCAAGGACTCCGTAGCCGCCTTCATCCTGCCGGAGTTAGCGTGGTCACGATTAAGCCTGGGCCAGTTCGAACTCCTATGACGGACCATCTGGCCGATGCCACGGGCTTTGCCGATCCTGAGAATGTTGCGTGCGAGATCGTTCGTGCGCTTGAGCGCCGTGCGCCCGACGTGCTCTATACGCCGAGGATCTGGCGCTACATTATGACCGCTGTTGAACATATCCCTGAGACGATTTTCAAGCGCTTGTCGTTCTGAACAATTAACGCAGGACCTAAAACGAGCGTGTCGGGAACGCTCGCGGTTCGCAGTACGACATGCGGTGATGCCCGAGGATGTCCACTGCTGATGAGCGAACCGGAACGGATCGTGCTGACCGATGCGATCCATTATCTGAAGCTTTTCGCTTAAGAATTGGCTGCGGGGCGAATTCTCTCACGTTAGCGCCCAACAAACGGGCGCGAACCCTGGCGGCACCAGCTGACTACTTAGCCTTTTCGAGCTTGGCCAGCTGCGCGTGGGCGTCTTTTGCTAGAGGGCCTTCCGGCAGGATCTTTAAGTATTCTTCAAAGTATTTTTTCGCTTCCGCCTTGTTGCCCAGCTTCTCCTCGCACTCGCCCATGCGGAAGGTGGCCACCGCGTCGTTTTGCTTGTAATAGAGGGCGTCCTGGTAGCGACCGAGCGCGCCCTTGTAGTTTTTGCGCTTGAAGTAGAAGTCGCCTACCTGAATATCCTTGTTCGCCTTGTAGGGATTCCAAGGATGGAACTCCTGGACATCAGAATTGGAGGCGGAGGGCGGAGGAGCTTCGAGATCGGAGACGGCATCCTGGCTGAAGGGATGATTCTTGGCGTCGTCTTTGGGAGGGCTCGTGTCGATCATGGTGTCGCGGCTGGAACTCTCCTGGTCGTCGCTGACTTGATCGGCGCTTTTGCGCTCGGATTTGGGTTGGCTGGTGGGATCTTTGCGAGTCGAGTTTGGCTGAGTAGAAGATGGATTCCCGGGACTCGGACTCGATGTACTCGAGTCCGTCGGCTGCTGCGCCAGAGCACCGGCTCCGGCAAGCAACAATTCGGCGAACAAGAACACAGACGCGAGGCCGGTGATTCGGTTCATCCTCACTACATTCTAGCGCCATTTGGCTTTGCTTCAATCATTAGTGGTGTTGTTCTCATTCGACACGCCTGGTCGAATGTGCGGCGGCTGGTTCGTTTCGAGGACGTCGGCGACGCCGACACGGCGCACGCCGGACAGGAACCGGCATGGCGGCGCTACTGGGACCGGGAGAGAGTGGCCCGGACGGTCGACGATTCGGCAGCGGGTTCTGGATGTGTGACGGCCGACGCTCGCAGCACAGTACTGAATCACGAAGTGCGCGCCGCGGATGGCAATCTCATCCGGCAGCGCCACCATTCCGATTCGTCGCCAGGGGCGTCATTGCGGACTTCGGCGATCAGCGCGCGGTTGAGTTACTAGTTGAGGCCGACTTCACGCCGCTGGAGCAATTCGCATTCGCGATGCGCACCCGAACCTTGCTTTTGCCAAACCATCATCCTGGCCAATCTGCTATCTTCGTCCGGTCGATTTTCAATGCCCCACAATCGATCCGAGGATGAATGACGAAGCCGCCGGTCGCTGCCACTCGCCCCGAACCATCCCCCCTTTACCGCTGGTCTGTTCTTGTTTTCGTCAGCCTTGCCATGGGCGGGAACTACTACATCTATGACAGCATCAACCCGCTGGAACGCATTTTCATCGATAAGCTGGGCTTCTCTGCTACCGCCTTTGGCTGGCTGAATTCGTCCTACAGTGTGGCCGCTGTTTTAACTCTGCTGATTGGCGGCGTCATCATTGACCGCATTGGAACCAAGAAGGCGATTACGTTCTTTGCGCTGCTTTGCCTGGCTGGAGCGGGGCTGACAGCTTTGCGGGGCCGGCCGGGGGTCATGATTGCGGGACGAACTGTACTCGGCCTTGGCGCGGAGTCCATGATCGTGGCGGTCACGACCGTGCTGGCCAAATGGTTTAAGGGCAAGGAACTGAGTTTCGCATTCGGCATCAACCTCACCATTGCCCGCCTGGCGTCGGTCGCGGCTGACAATTCGCCCACATGGGCTAATCATGCCTTTTATCCGCAGGGGCCGGCCGGCGAGCCAAGCTGGCAAGGGCCATTAATGATCGCCGTCGGCGCGGGCGTGCTGGCCGTTGTGTGCTCGATCCTGTACTGGTTGCTGGAAAGCTATGCGGAAGGCCGATACGAACTCGGGCAGGCGGGCTCGATCGATAAGCTGGAGTTCGGACAGATTCTTCGTTTCAATCCGTCCTACTGGCTGGTGGTCGGTTTGTGTTTTACGTTCTACTCGGCAATATTTCCCTTCCGGACCTTCGCCATCGACTTCTTTACGAACAAGATTGTGGCCTTTCATCCTGGGGTAGCCGCGTCCGAGGCCATCAAACAGGCCGGATTCTGCAATAGTCTGCTGCCGATTACCGCCATGATCGCAACGCCGATCTTCGGATTAATGGTGGACAGGATCGGCAAGCGAGCGCTCTTCATGATCCTCGGCTCGGTTTTGCTGATGCCGGTCTACCTGATGATGGCTTACCTGTCCGCCGCCCGGACCGTGACGCTTGCCATCCCGTGGTTCAGCGCCGGGCATTTCACCCTGGAACACGCTACCCTGCCATTACTGTTGCTCGTGACCATGGGGATGATGGGCATTGTGTTCTCGCTGATACCGGCGATTATGTGGCCGTCGGTTGCTTATATCGTGGATCAGTCGCGGCTTGGGACCGCTTATGCGCTCATGACGCTGATTCAGCAGGTTGGGTTCTTCATCATGAACCTGCTGATCGGGAAGGCCAATGATTTTGCTCATGCGGGGGCGGACAACCCGGGTGGCTATGCCCTTGGAATGTGGATCTTCTCGATTCTTGGGTTCGTCGGGCTGACTTTCGCAATCCTGTTGAGAATCCGCGAAACTGGTCCCAACGGTCATGGGTTAGAAAGCATCAGGGCGGGGAAGGCGTAGCGGCTTATCGCGCGGCTAACTTGCCGCATTAGTTCGTAGGACGGATGACGAAAGTAATCTCTGCCGCTGATTTATGGCCTTTATCGTCGAAGAGAACGGCATAAACACCGGAGATCGCTACCGTTTTTGGTATTCTGGGAGCAACTTGAAGTCGGTGAGCGCCCCAGCGATGTCACTGGCAAATTAGTACAACGATTAGAGTAAGCAGCCGCATCTGAAGCAGTAGCGGCCGGAAAAGGCGACTTGACCGACCCGAAGCATCGAATCACCGAATTAGAGGCCATTGAGCGGGCGAAGCAGGGAGACGAAGCGGCTTTCGAAACCCTGTATCAACTGCACAAGCGGCGTGTGTACTCTTTATGTTTGCGCATGGTATCCAATCCCTCGCAGGCGGAAGACTTCGCGCAAGAAGCCTTTCTTCAGCTATTCCGCAAGATCGGTACGTTCCGCGGCGAATCTGCGTTCTCGACCTGGCTGCATCGCATGACGGTCAACGTGGTCCTAATGCAGTTGCGCAAAAAGGGATTGCCTTCGGTTTCGCTGGAGGAGACGCTGGAAGCGGACGAAGAAGCGCCGCGCAAGGAATTCGGCACTCAGGATTTGAAGCTATCGGGTTCAGTTGACCGCTTGCAGTTGCAGCGGGCCATCGACAAGTTGCCTCCGGGTTATAAAACGGTTTTTGTGCTCCACGATGTGGAGGGTTTTGAGCATAACGAAATTGCCCAGATGGTGGGTTGTTCGATTGGGAACAGCAAGTCGCAGCTGCATAAAGCAAGATTAAAGCTGCGGGATTTTCTGAAGTTCATGAGAGCCGAAAAGGCCAAGACAGGATAAAGGTAACTGCGGTATTGGGGAGAGAGTGCTTTATGAAGTGTTCCGATGTAGATCGAATTCTGCCGGACATTGTGGACGGTACCGCAATTGACGGCAGCCAGGATCTCGAGGTTCAGTCCCATCTTAAAACCTGTCCGGACTGTTCGGAGCTTATTTCCGATCTCAAATTAATCGCGAACGAGGCCCGGCATCTCGCGGCTTCGGAAGAGCCCTCACCGAGAGTGTGGGCGCGCCTTGTCATCGAACTGCGCGCGGAGGGTTTGATTCGGGAGCCTGAACTTGAGACTGCACGGCCGGTGGTCGAGGCCAGCCGGCGTCGATGGAATCCTCTTTGGCTTGCCCCCGTAGCCGCCGCCATATTGGCGGCTGGTGCTTTCGTTCTGAACCACAATCCGACTCGACCCACTGCCCAGCCGATCGACGAGCAGACAGTTGCGCAACAGCCGCGGACGCAGGCTGCACAGAAGACTCCTTCACGGGAAGCCACCACACAGCAAGCGAGTGCGCAACAGGCAGCCAACACGACGCAACCGTCAGCTTTGCAGCAGCTTGCGCAGGAGAAGCCCTCTGTTCTGGCTCCGGAACCTGCTACTCCGCAGGTCGATGAAGAGCCTGCTGAGAGTCCCGCCGAGGAAGGGGCCGTTAACCAGCCGACGAGCGCCGCCGACAACGAATTTTTGACGGAAGTCTCGCAGCGCGCGCCGACCATGCGCGCTACCTACGCGAATCAGCTGCAAGCAGTGAACAAGGAGATCCGGGAGACGCAGGAATATATCACCCGGAACCCCGGTGATGTTGACGCCCGCCAGCATTTATTGGAATGTTATGAACAGAAAGCGATGTTTTATCAGATAGCATTGGATCGCATTCAATAGAATAAGGGTAGGCCAGCGCTCTCGGCCAAAGGGGCTTTTGGTATGGCAAGGCTACAGCAGACCGCCGTGGTTACGCTTGCGTTGGCAACTTGTCTGGTATCGGTGGCCATTGCCGAGTCCCGCAAGGAATATCGCTTCAACGTCGGTCCGAATGCCAACATCTCAGTGGATACGCAGTATGGGGCCATTTCCGTAAAGCCCGGGACCAGCAGTCAGGTCGTGGTCACTGCTATTTCTCAATCCGATAGGACCGAAGTCGATAACCAGCAGCGCGGTAATCGTATTGAAATTGCGTCCCACTTGCTCGCCGGCGCCGATTCGCAAACCGGACGCGTCGACTACGAACTGATGATTCCCCCCGATGCTACTCTGAACTTGCGTTCTTCGACTGGACCTCTTTCGGCCGAGAATCTCCGTGGGGACCTTACGTTCGAAGGCACCGACGCCGTGGTGAACGTTCGCAACGTCAGCAATGGGCACGTCCATGTGACGACGATGCGAGGGCCCATCACCCTGAGCGATGTGAGCAACGGCTTTATCGAAATCTCTTCTATCAGTGGCACGGTTCGGATGAAATCCGTTACTGGGCCTTTTGTTCGGGCGAGCTGTGGCCGCGGGGCAATCTTCTATGATGGCGATTTCGGCTCGGGCGGCGACTATAAGTTTACGACCCACAGCGGAGACATCGAAGCCGTAGTTCCGGCCAACACTTCGGCCGATTTCAGCGCTCACTCGATGCTGGGCAGAGTCCACAACGGACTGGATCTCATCCCGCAGCACTACCGCTACCCGTTGGAGCAGGGACGTTCCTTCGTGGGCACCGTCGGCCAGGCAGCGTCAAAAGTCGTGCTACGGTCTTTCAGTGGTAAAATCCGCCTCAAGCAACGTTAAATCGTAACGCTGAATAGCACATAGTCCAGGGGAAAGGCCGACTGGCGTTGGGCTTGTCGCCTGGTCTTACGGATTCCTCTCGCGCCATCGGAATGACTGCCATGGGAGTGCGCGCCGTGTTTCTTGTTGGATTCATGGGCTCGGGCAAGAACACCGTCGGGCAAGAACTTGCCCGTCGCCTCGGCTGGGATTTTGTCGATCTCGACGCGCGGGTCGAAGCTCGCGAGCGTCAGACCGTTCCCGAGATTTTTCGGGTCCGGGGAGAGCCCGCCTTCCGTTCCGCTGAAACTGCCGCGCTGCGCGATCTAACGAACTCTTTGGCACGCGATAGCATTGTGGCGCTCGGCGGTGGCGCATTCATCCAGCAGACGAACCGCGAGTTGCTCCGGTCCTCCTCCTGGCCGTCGATCTTTCTGGATGCACCCGTCTCTGAGCTCTGGCAGCGCTGCCTTCAACACGAAGCCGCGGACGGAGCCAAACGTCCGCTGCGCAATGACCTTGAGCCGTTCGCGCGTCTGCACGAGGAGCGACTTCCCTTCTATCGTCAGGCGTCCATGGTGGTCGAGACTTCTGGCAAAGAGCCGGCCGACATCTGCCGGGAAATCGAGCGCGCGTTGCAGTTGGGCTAATACCCTTGGCCCATTACTGAAGACATTCGGGGACGCGCTTTTGTACCTAATGCAAGGGCTTTCTATTTAAGATTGACTCAGGCCTTCTTCAGTGAGTTTGGAGGCGAGCTTTTAGAACAGGAGAGTCCCCAGTGAAGTTGTCGGTTCGGCTGATCAAGTACTTTTTCGTCGTTCTCATTGCCGCCCTTGCTTGCTTGGCCCCGGTGCAGGCTTCGGCCGGAAAGGACAAGGACCAAAACAAGAATGAAAAAGAACATGGAGCGCAAGTCATTGACTCCGGATCTTTCGGAGTATTCATGAGCGGCCATCGGGTAGGCACGGAGAAATTCTCCATCGATCAAACTAATAGTGGCAGCGTGATCAAGTCCGAGTTCAGAACCGACAACGATCCCAATCTGGCCGTGCAGGACTCGGTCCTGGAACTGACCGCAGGGGGAGATATACGCCGCTACGAATGGAAGGAACTGAGCCCTGGCCAGGGCCAGTCGGTGGTTATTCCGAACAATGAATTCCTCAACCAGAAGTGGAGTTCCGGGCCCGGCGAGAAAGAACACGAGCAGCCTTACCTGTTGCCGCACTCGACGAGCATCCTGGACGATTACTTTTTTATTCACCGCGAAGTGCTCGTCTGGAGGTTTCTGGCCGCGACCTGCAAGCAGGAAAAAGGCCTGGTGCAATGCCCCCTCAAGCAGCGGACACAGTTCGGGAGCCTGAACCCGCGTCAGCACGTCTCCTCCCCGCTGAGCGCGGAATACCTGGGCCGCGAAAAGATCACTTACAAAGGCAACCAGGTGGAGCTCAATAAAGTCGAATTGAATCTGGAAAGCGGGCGATGGTACTTATGGCTCGACGATCAGTTCAAAGTGATACGTATTTTGATTGAAGGCGATAACAATAGCACCGAGGTGGTTCGCGATTAAGGAGACGGACACGAGGACGCCTTCGTGGCGCCAAAATAACCATTGACTCTTCTCGACTCACGCACGTCTCGCGTGCTGTTTACGCTCTTGCTCTTCGCCCTGGGTTTGGGTTTTCTTTACGCTGCCCGCCGCACGCTGATCCTCTTTCTGTTTGCCGTTTTCTTCGCCTACCTGATTAATCCCCTGGTGGTGCGTTTGGATAAGATCGTTCGCGGCCGGACGCGCGCTGTCGCCGTGATCTACCTCCTGCTCCTGCTGGCGGTAAGCCTGTTCTTCGTGCTGGCCGGCCCCAGAATCAGCCGACAAAGCTCACGCCTGGGTGAAACGCTACCCTCCCTGATGGAAAAAGCCAGCAATGGACAGCTTTCCGGGCCGATCGGGGACTTGGCAGCCCGCATCAGCGCTGAACGCGGATGGAGCGAGGCGACGCAAGCCCGCATTCAAGGTTTTCTGTACAACCATCGTGAGCAGCTGTCTAATTTCGCGCAACGCATCGGTGTGCGCGCCGCCGAAGCCGTGCAAAATGTCTGGCTGCTCTTTCTGGTGCCCATTCTGGCGATCTTCTTCCTGCGCGATGGCGACCAGTTTCATGGTGTGGCGCTCGCGATGGTGCAGTCCCGGACGCAGCGTGAGTTTTTGGAAAACGTGCTGAACGATCTGAACGAGATGCTGGCGCAATTCATTCGCGCGCAATTGACTCTTGCCGCCTTATCGTTTGCCGCCTATGCGTCGATCCTGGGAATAATGCGGTTCCCGTTCGCCCTGATGCTCGGCACGGTGGGCGGCATGCTGGAGTTTGTGCCCGTCGTCGGCCCGCTGGTCGCGGGCCTCGCTATGGTGACTGTTGCCGTTCTCACCGGCTATCAGCATGTCCTGCTGCTCATCATGTTCCTGGTCATCTGGCGGATGGTGCAGGACTATGTAATCTCTCCGCGCATTATGGGAGCGAGCGTCGAACTGCATCCGCTGGCCGCGCTTTTCGGGATTCTGGCCGGCGGCGAAATTGCCGGCGTGCTGGGCGTTTACCTTTCCATTCCGGTCATGGCCAGCTTGCGAATCGTCTGGCGGCGCTGGCGGCTCTACGCGGAAAAGCGCAAGTTTGGGCCGCTCAACGAGTACATTCCCCACGAAATCAGCCACGACAGAAGCTGAGTTATCAGCCAGCCGGAATTTACCTTGGTATAAAATTACAACTTACCTTCTTCTCAAAATATGTCGAACAAATTACCTGTGGGAATTCTCGGTGCCACCGGCATCGTCGGGCAACGTTTTATCCAAATGCTGGAGCACCATCCCTGGTTTGAGGTGGCCTGGCTGGCTGCTTCCGATCGTTCCGAGGGCCGTCCCTATGCCGAGGCTGCGCGCTGGCGACTGAAGACTGCCATCCCGGACCGCGTCGCAAACATGACAGTCTCACCCGCCGAGCCTGACGGCGCTCCTAAAGTTATTTTCGCCGCGCTCGATGCGTCGATCGCCCGCGAACTCGAACCGCAATTTGCCGATTCCGGCTGCGCGGTCGTTTCGAATTCCAGCGCCCTGCGCATGCAATCGGATGTACCGCTCGTCATTCCAGAGGTTAATGGCGACCACATGGCGCTCATCGAATCGCAGGCCTGGCGACGCAGGTCCAAGGGCTTCGCCGTTACCAATCCGAACTGCTCGGCGATCGGGCTGGTACTCGCGCTCGCTCCGCTGCATCGGCATTTCGAGCTAGAGAGCGTTATGGCGGTGACCATGCAAGCGGTAAGCGGCGCGGGATATCCCGGCGTCGCGTCGCTCGACATCCTCGGAAACGTGATCCCCTACATCAAGAATGAAGAAGAAAAGATGGAAGAGGAGACGCAGAAGTTGCTCGGCACGCTCAACGGAGGGAGTATTGTTCCTGCTCCTTTCGCGATGAGTGCGCAGTGTAATCGCGTGGCGGTTGAAGATGGCCACACCGAGTCAGTTTCGGTGCGCTTCAAAAAGAAAGTCAAGGCGGAGGAGATTATTGCCGCCTGGAATGAATTTTCCGCTGAGCCGCAGCGCTTGCGTTTGCCCAGCGCGCCGGAGCGACCCGTCGCCTACTTGACCGCACCCGATCGTCCGCAGCCCCGCTTCGACATTGAACTCGGCGGAGGTATGACCACTGCCGTCGGCCGGTTGCGTCCCTGCAACGTGCTCGAATGGAAATTTACGATCCTATCGCACAACACGATCCGAGGCGCTGCGGGAGCGGCCCTGCTCAATGCCGAGCTATTAAAAGCCAAAGGCTATCTGGGATGAAGGACTCGTTCACCACAGAGACACAGAGACACAGAGAAAACCAAGGAAATCGTTTTTTCTCTGGCTCTCTGTGTCTCTTTGGTGAGGTCGGTTCCCGACAGCGGAAGGATCCCCGCTCATGATTGTCATGAAGTTCGGCGGAACCTCCGTGCAGGACGCCAAAGCCATCGACCGCGTCGCGCAGATCGTTCAGGGCCGCCTCGCCGATCGCCCGGTGGTGGTCGTCAGCGCTATGGCCAAGGTCACCGATTCCCTGCTCGCCATGGGCAAGGCCGCTGGCAGCGGAGATCGCAAGTCCGCCTTGAAGATGGCGCGCGCCCTCCGCGAACGCCATTACGAAACTGCCGGGGAGCTTCTTGGGACCGCGCTCTTCACCGAATTTCATGGCGACCTAGGGGCCGATTTCGAGGATCTCGACGAACTTCTGCGCGGCATCGGCGCGGTCGGCGAAATCACTCCCCGAACCTACGACTACGTCGCATCTTTCGGCGAGATGCTGTCGAGCAAAATCGTAGCCGCGGCCTTTATCGCTCGTGGGCTTCCTGGCGCGCACGTCGATTCGAGACAGTGCTTGCTCACCGACAGTTCGTTCACCCGCGCGGTGCCGCAATTCGAGGAGACGAATGAGCGTCTTAAGAAAAAAGTCGCTCCGCTCATCGAAGCCGGCAGCGTTCCGGTGATGGGCGGATTTATTGGCTCGAATCGCGCCGGGATCACGACTACCATCGGCCGCGGCGGGTCAGACTTCTCAGCTGCGATCTTCGGCGCCGGACTGGGAGCGCAACGCATCGAGATCTGGACCGATGTCGATGGCATGATGACTACCGACCCGCGCCTCTGCCCCGACGCTCGCCGCATCAAGGTCATCAGCTTCGACGAGGCAGCCGAGCTCGCCTACTTCGGGGCCAAGGTATTGCATCCCGCGACGGTGCTGCCCGCGATTCAGCAGAATATTCCGGTCTATGTATTGAACTCGCAGAATCCTACATGCGAAGGCACCAAGGTGACGGCGCGAGCTCCGCGGTGCAAAAACATTTTCAAGGCTATCGCGCTGAAGAAGAAAATCACATTGGTCGAGGTCGCCGCGCCGCGCCGCCTGCTTGTCCATGGATACCTCAAATCCATCTTTGAGCTTTTCGATCAGCACAACGTCGCGGTCGATGTCGTCTCGACCTCCGAAGTCAGCGTGTCGGTCACGGCCGAGACGAACGAATCGATCCCCGCGCTTGCCGCCGACCTGGCAAAACTGGCTGACGTAAAATACGAAGGCCGCAAAGCTATTGTGTGCCTGGTCGGCGTGAACCTGCGCGAGACGCCGGGCATCGCCGCGAAAGTTTTCGGCCTGCTCGAAGACGTCAAGATCCGTATGATCTCGCAGGGCGCATCGGAAATTAATTTAACCTTTGTGATTGAAGAGGATGACGCCACTGAGGTGGTTCGCCGCTTGCATCATGCGTTCTTCGCGGAAGCGGATCCGGAAGTGTTCGCGTAAAATCGTTGCACCGCTAAGACACCGAGTTCGCCGAGAAAATCCGGAATTAAATTTTGAAATCAATTTCCTGGTTTTCTTGGCGACCTGGGCATCCCGGCGGTGAACGGGCCTTCTATGAATCTCCTAATCCTAGGCCGCGGCAAGACAGGCTCCCTTGTGGCAGACCTGGCCCGAGAACGCCGCCATCACGTACAGGTCCTCGCCGGAGCCGACAACGCCAACGCGTGCTCCCTGACTTCCGACTTCCTCGCGCCCTTCAACGCCGTCATCGACTTCACCACTCCCGCAGCTGCAGTCGGAAACATCGAAGCTTGCATTCGGGCGCGCAAGAATATCGTCATCGGCACCACCGGGTGGTACGACCAACTTCCGCGCCTTCGCGAGCTCGTACTCGCCGCGAACACAGGCCTTCTCTACGGATCGAATTTTTCGATCGGTGTGAATCTTTTTTTTGAGATTGTCCACGCTGCCTCGGCCGCCATGAACTTCGAATATTCCGGGCAGATTTTCGAGCGCCACCACGCGCAAAAGAAAGACGCACCTTCCGGGACCGCGATGACGATGCAAAAGATCATTCGCGATTCGACCGCCCAGGAATTGGAGATCGTTTCATTCCGCGAAGGCGACGCCGTCGGCATGCACGAGCTGGTTTTTAATTCTCCCGCAGATCGAATCTATCTCTGCCATGACGCCAAATCCCGACGCGGATTCGCAGAAGGCGCGGTCCGCGCAGCTGAGTGGCTGGTCGGCAAATCAGGCGTGTACGACTTCCGCAAAGTCTGGCGCGAGCTGTAGCAACAGGCACATCTTCCCGATCCAACCCGCGAAACTCCGCTACAGATGCTGTTACGATATTTATAGGATTCGCTTCTCTTAGAAGGAGCAGACTCGGCATGGCCGTCGCAGTCCTACTTGTCGTGATCGCGGTTCTGCTCCACACATGTCATCGCAGGCGCGATTACACCTTGAGCGTGGCGCTGCTGATCGCCACCTCCACATGGCTGGCGATTGAGATCCACGCACTGCGACTCGTGCGTGCGGTACTTGCGGTCGCATTGGAGCACTGGGTCGACACGGTGGTCGCCTTCAGCGGCGTGATACTGCTAATCGTTCCCGCGCTTATGCTGTACATCGCGATCCGCGATCAGATCGATAACCGCGCTGTTGCCGACGCCGGATACCACTCTCATGGGCACGTTCGCAACACGGTCCTCAATACGTTCGAGCGGCGGGTGGCCACCCTGATGGCCCTGGGCTACGGACGAACGCAGGCTGAAGCAACCGCCTTGCAGCAGATGAAGCGCGATTTGGACCATCACGCCGTCGGCAGACAAGAATCAAAGCATCACTCATAAATAAATTCAGAGCCGCAACGGCCCGGCCTGCGCGTCGTACCAAATCCGATTTCTGAACTAACACCTGACACCTGCCTTTGTTCGGCGTTATCCTAAGAATCATGCAACTACGAGGCTGTGGTACAGCTCTAGTGACGCCGTTCTCCGCCGACGGCGCGATCGATGAATCTGCGCTCCGCAATCTGGTCACCTGGCAAATAGAGTCTGGCATCGACTTTCTGATTCCCTGCGGCACCACGGGAGAGACGCCTACGCTGTCTCACGATGAGTGGCTACAGGTTATCGACGTCACGATCGAAGTGGCCGCCGGGCGCGTTCCCATTGTCGCGGGAGCAACCTCCAACTCCACGAGCGATGCGGTCGCCAAAGCGAAAGAAGTCGCGGCGCGCCCCGGCGTGGATGCGATTCTTACCGCGTCGCCCTACTACAACAAGCCGACGCAGGAGGGCCAGTACCGGCACTTTCGCGCGATCGCCGAGGCTGTGGACAAGCCGCTGATTCTCTACAACGTTCCGGGACGAACTTCGGCCAACATCGAGCCAGCAACATTGGCGCGTCTGAGCGAGGTGCCGAACATTGCCGGCGTGAAAGAGGCCAGCGGGAATATTTCGCAGATCGCCGAAGTGCTGAATGTTGTTCCCGAAAGTTTTCTGGTCTTCTCCGGCGACGACGCGATCACGTTACCGGTGATCGCGCTCGGCGGAGTCGGTATTGTTTCGGTCGCGTCCAACGAAATCCCGCGCGAAATGGCTGACATGACGCGCGCCGCGCTCGCTAACGATTGGCAAACCGCGCGGACGTTTCAACGAAAATATCTACCCCTCATGCAGGCGAACTTCATCGAATCGAATCCGTTGCCGGTGAAAGCCGTGCTGGCGATGATGGGCAAGATTCAGGAAATCTATCGCCTGCCGCTTCTTCCCATGCGGCGCGACACGCGCTCGAAGCTCCAGAAGATTGCTACCGATGTTGGGCTGCTGGTTCGCGCAACCGCGTCTGCCGCCCCGACTGAATATTACGTTTACGAAAGCTGGGCTGCCGGACCGCACAAGGTAATCCTGCATCGCGCATCCTGCGGACAATGCAGCTCGGGCAAAGGACGGCCGTCGGGCCATGATCCAAATCACTCGCGCTGGCATGGACCGTTCAGCAATCCCGCCGCGGCGAGGGAGGCAACGCATCAGTTGCCGGGCGTGCTGATTCGCAGCGAGTGCAAGTGCATGGGTTGAAGAACAACTTCGAGCCGCCAGCTTCATGCAGCTCCGACCTTTGTAGATCAGCGCCTCGAACAGAGTGAGAGGTCAGCAATCGATCGCCTTCAGCGTCAGTCCGAGTTCGACTACCCATGTCCGATTCACCAAGAGATTTAAAACCCGCCATCGAACGCCTCAACGCATCCGCGAATATCGCAGACACGGTTGAGGCCCGCCGCATCTTCGCCGATTTCCGCGCTCGCCTCACACGAGGGGAAATTCGAGCTGCCGAAAAAGTCACAGGCAACAAAAGTGAATCACGCTGGACCACAAACCCGTGGGTCAAGCAGGGCATTCTTCTCGGATTCCGCCTCGGCGAACTCGAAGAGATGTCCGACGGCGACATTTTCAATTTCGTCGACAAGGACACCTTCCCTGCCCGCCGTCTGACGCTCTCGGACCGCGTGCGGCTCGTTCCCGGAGGATCGTCCATCCGTGAAGGCGCTTACGTCGCACCCTCGGTCGTCTGCATGCCACCTATGTTTATCAACGTTGGTGCCTTTGTCGACGAAGGCACAATGGTCGACTCGCACGCGCTGGTCGGCTCCTGCGCGCAGATTGGCAAGCGCGTTCACTTGAGCGCTGCCGCTCAAATTGGAGGCGTGCTGGAACCGGTTAACGCTGCACCCGTCATCATCGAAGACGATGTTCTCATCGGTGGCAACAGCGGCGTCTACGAAGGGACACTGGTCCGCACACGCGCCGTATTGGGAGCGGGCACAATTCTCACGCGATCGACACCGCTCTACGACTTGGTGCGGGGCGAAATCTATCGCGCTACGGCTGAGCATCCGCTTGAAGTTCCAGAAAATGCGGTCGTCGTCCCCGGATCGCGGGCCGTAACTAAGGGCAAGGCTGGCGAATGGGGATTGTCACTCTATACGCCCGTAATCGTGAAATATCGCGATGACAAGACTGAACGGGGGATTGAACTTGAAGATTGGCTCCGGTAGAGAATGCGGCGGCTCTGCTGTCTCGTCGGTCGGAGGGAGCAAACAGGGTCTAACCGGACGCTAAGTAACTATGACAGCAGCGGTGCCGGAGAAGCCGCCAGCCGCGCGTCCACCTCGGCTAATCGTCGTCGCGTTTCCTGATGCTTCTGCCGAAAGTGGGCCTGCGCCCGCTGACCCCAGGCTCGCACAAAGTAGTAATTCAGGGCGCAACCAATCACCGAGCTGGCAACCGGAATCAATCGCCCCGCCCACTTCTCCACGACTTCGGCGCTGGCGCGCGCCGCGATGCGTTGGATGACTTTCGGCACAAAGCGATTCACCACTTCTTTTTCCATCAGCTCGCGACTGATATCCACTCCCGCCGCACTCGCGGCCGCAATCCATAGCTCTGCAATTTCGTCGTCGGTGTTGATTTCGAACCCGTAAATCAAGCTGAGCTTCTGAATGGTGCGCATCGTAATCGCGGAGAGGATACCCAGATCGGGCACGATGGTGAGAATGCCGCCCAGCCCAAACCCTGCGCCCTCGGCTGCCGCCATCTTCATGCCGCCGCGAATCACCGATTCGGCGACATCGTCCAGCCGCGACATGTCTACCGAATAGACGCCATGGAAAGTAACGATCGGTAAGCCATAAGCGGCACGCAGTTGGAAGAGGAAGCGCTCCGGATCGACCTTTACGGTCCCGTAGGCGTGAGTCAGGCCGCTACGAATCGCGTCTTCAGTGCGCCGGCGCAGCCACGACTTTTTTTCGTCTGGCATTACTAAGTTAAGTTTACCAGCCGGCCGCTTGCAGGCCGGAGTTCTTGCGAAGGCGGTCTAACTTCCGTGGTAAGCGCTCGCCGCGCCTCCCGCGGCGTCCTGCGAGACGGACCAAGCTCCGCCTGTGGCCGTGTGCTAGCATAAATTCTTCCAATGCCCACAGGAAAACTGCATATCGTCCCGCTCGGCGGCATGGGCGAATTCGGCATGAATTGCATGGCCATTCGCTATGGAGACGACATCATCGTCGTCGATGCCGGCCTCATGTTCCCCGAAACCGAACTCTTGGGTGTCGACATCGTCGTCCCCGACATCTCGTACCTGCTTGAAAATCGCGCGCATGTGCGCGGCATTATTCTCACGCACGGCCATGAAGATCACATCGGCGGGTTGCCGTGGATTCTCAGCGAACTCAACGTTCCCGTCTGGGGCACCGAGTTTACGCTTGCCTATGTCGAAGACAAGCTCGATGAGCACCAACTTCTCGACGCAGCCGATCTCCGCGAAATCCGCGCAGGCGAGCGCTTTAAGATCGGCCCCTTCACCGTCCATCCGCTTCAAGTGACGCACAGCCTGGTCGATTGCGTCGCTTTTGCGATTCACACGCCAATCGGTGTGGTTCTACACACCGGCGACTTTAAGGTTGATCCCACGCCCACGGACAACCGGCTCTTCGATCTACACGGATTTGCCGAGTACGGCAAAGAAGGCGTCCTCTTGCTGCTGCAGGATTCGACTAACGTCGAGCGCAAGGGCTATACGCCGAGCGAACGCGCGGTGCATCGTAAGTTCGAAGAAATTTTTGTCCGCACCAAGCGCCGCCTCTTCATCTCCTGTTTCTCGTCTTCGATTCATCGCATCAAGCTGACGGTCGACATGGCTCGTGAGCACGGGCGCAAGATCTGCTTCATTGGCCGGTCGATGAACAACTCCTCCGAGATTGCGGAGGATCTGGGCTATGTCAACATTCCCGAAGGCATGCTCATCCATCCCGGCGAGATGAAGAACTTTCCGCCCGAAAAAGTGTGCGTGATGATCAGCGGCACCCAAGGTGAGCCCATGTCGGCGCTGTCGCGCGCAGCCGTCGATAGTCACAAGCACGCCAAGATCGAAAAAGGCGACACCGTCGTTCTTTCGTCGCGCATCATTCCCGGCAACGAAAAGGCCATATACCGCATGATCGACCACCTCTTCCGCCGCGAAGCCTTCGTCGTGTATGACGACGGCTCTTATCCGCCAGTACACGTCAGCGGACACGCCAGCCAGGAAGAGTTGAAGCTGATTATTAATCTGGTGCGCCCGAAATATTTCATCCCCATCCACGGCGAGTACCGTCAACTCAAGCTGCACGCAGAACTTGCGGGCACCATGCGCGGCGCGGTCGGCAACGTGATGCTCATCGAAAGCGGAGACGTGCTGGAAATCGACGAACTGGGAGCGCGCAAAGCGGGGCGCGTGAACGTAGGCCGAGTCTGCATTGACTCTGGCTCACGAACCGATGTGGTCGAAGATCTGGTAATCAAAGATCGCCGCCACCTGAGTGAGGACGGTTTTGTCATGCCGATTATCGCGATTAACAAACTTACTGGGCGAGTGGAATCGGCCGCGGAGATTGTGACGCGCGGATTCAATCCTGGGGACAACGGGGTGATGGAACGCGCCCGCGAGATCGTCATGGAGACACTCGATGCCTCGAGCGCCGAGGAGAAAGCGGACTACGGCGTGATTAAGGAAAAGATCCGCACCGACTTGAAGCGCTACATCTCTCGCCAGACCCAGAGGCGGCCCCTGATTATGCCCGTGATATTAGAGATTTGAGTTCGGAGTCTGGTGCGAGGACTCTCCTCAAGCGGCGCCGTAGTCAACTTAGTACCCCGCTTCCCTTCCGTGGCGAATTGCGAGTATCACGACTTCTTTCCCGTCGTAGTGATACAGGGCGATATAAGCCCCACTTCCGAATTCAATCACCCACTCACGAAACTCGGTCGGCAACTCTTCCACCGGGCGGCCAATTTCCGGGTGCCTGGCGAGCGCCTTTACGCCCTGCCGGATAGCTTTGATCGCGCGCTTGGCTGCGTGCCTACTCTTGCGAGCAAGAAAGTCGTAAAGACGGCCTACATCCAATAGAGCGGGTTGCGACCATTTCAGGCGCGGCATTTGGGGGGCGCGGCATTTTTACCCGCTTCGAGTCTGGCCAGCCAGGCGTCGGCCTCTTCGGCGGTCGCATGCAAGCCGGTAGTCTGATAATGATCCCAGGCGGCGAGCGCGTCCTGGCGGAATTGTTCTCGCCTTTCTTCGCGCTCCACATACTGCTCAATCGCTTCGCGCATCAACCAGTGGGCCGAACGACGGCGGGTCGATGCAAGCCTCTGAACGCGCTTCTTCGTCTTGCCATCAAGTTTCAGGGTGGTGGTAGAAGGCGTAGACATCGAAGGTGCTCCAAAGTATTACTTAGCGACACTATAGCATCGTGCACCCATAATGACAAGGCTTGCAAAAATACCACGAACAAGGCACGCTCACTCTGTATGGTCACCCTAAACGATATCCGCGCCGCCCAGGCTCTTCTCCACGGCATCGCCATCCGAACTCCACTGTTAGAGTGGACCGGCGTAGCCACGGATCGCAAGCTCTTCCTTAAACTTGAGAATCTTCAGCCCATCGGCGCTTTCAAGCTCCGCGGAGCCTACAACAAAGTCGCTTCCCTCACGGACAATGAGCGCCGCCGGGGCGTGATTTCGTATTCCAGCGGCAATCATGCGCAAGGAGTCGCGTATGCGGCGCGCGCTTTGGGGGTCAAAGCCACTATCGTCATGCCCAGCAACGCGCCGAAAAATAAGTCTGACGCGACAGCGGCTTTGGGGGCTGAAATCGTTACCGTCGGTCCTGGTAGCGAAGAACGCCGACTTCGCGCCGAACAGCTTGCGGCTGAGCACGGCTACATTATCGTGCCGCCCTACAATGACGAGAAGATCATCGGCGGCCAGGGCACGGTTGGGCTTGAAATTCTTGAAGATATGCCCGACGTCGAAATGGTTCTCGCACCAGTCGGCGGCGGTGGGCTCATTAGCGGAATCTCCGCGGCCATTAAGCTCACGAATCCTGCCATCAAAGTCATCGGCGTCGAGCCCGAACTGGCCGGCGACGCGCGCGCCAGCCTGCAAGCTGGCCACGTCGTTTCCTTCCCAGCCGAGCAGGTCTCCCAAACGCTTGCCGATGGACTGCGCACTCAGGGCGTTGGCAAAATCAATTTCGCGCACATCCGCGCCTACGTCGACGACATCGTCTACGTCAAAGAAGGGGAGATCCGCGAGGCTACCCGCGCCCTCAGTGCGAATTCCAAAACCGTAGCGGAGCCAAGCGGCGCGGTGAGCGTGGCCGCTTTCATGTTCCATTGCTCGGAATTGCCGCGCACTCGAAACAATGTTGCCGTGATCAGCGGGGGCAATATCGATCCGCATCTCCTCGCCGAGCTTCGCCGGACCTGATCCAAAACTCAAAATCATAGACGACAGGATACGCAGAGGAGCACAGAAGAAAGCCCCAACGGTACAATGCTGCCTACTCACCCCGGAGGAACGTTGAACCGCTGGCTCGAACAGTTCTTTCAGCTCTCTCAACATCACACGAACGTTCGCCGCGAAGTGGTGGCCGGACTGACCACATTTTTCACCATGTCCTACATCGTGGCCGTCAATCCCGCAATTCTCAAGGCTGCGGGAATGCCCGTCGGGGCCTCGCTTACCGCGACGATTCTGACCTGCATCTTTGGAACGCTGTTGATGGCCTTCTACGCCAACCGTCCCTTTGCCATCGGCCCTTACATGGGTGAGAACGCGTTCATCGCCTTCACGGTAGTTCGGGTCCTCGGCTACACTTGGCAGAGCGCGCTCGGCGCGGTGTTTGTCGCTGGAATCCTCTTCACGCTGATGACGCTCTTCCGCCTCCGCCAGTGGATGGTGGAAGCGATTCCGCCGACGCTGCGCTACAGCTATGCCGTCGGCATCGGACTATTCCTGACTTTCATTGGACTGAATCAAACCGGCATTGTCACAATCGGGTCTCCGGGCGCTCCCGTTCGCCCTGGGCATCTCACTTCCCCCGCAATACTGCTGGCGATCTTCGGATTCCTGCTGATTATCGTGCTGACCATTCGCCGCTTCCCAGGCGCGATTCTTACGAGCATTCTGGTTACGGCGTTACTGAGCTTCGTCCTGCGCGTCTCGCCCGCGCCCGTCTCCTGGATCAGCCGGCCGCCCAGCCTGGCGCCGGTTTTTATGCAGTTTGATCTCCGCAGTCTCCTGAGCTGGGGGTTTTTCCCGGTCGTTCTCACCATCCTCATCATGGCGTTCGTCGACACCATGGGAACTCTGATCGGCGTTTCGGCGCGGGCGAGGTTCCTGGACCAAGATGGAAATCTGCCGCAGATTGAGCGGCCGATGATGGCCGACGCACTGGCAACGACATTTGCCGCGGTAATCGGAACCACGACCTCGGGCGCCTATATCGAGTCTGCCACCGGAGTCGAAGCCGGCGGACGCACCGGGTTGACCTCAGTCATCACCGCGTTCTGCTTTATGGGAACGCTGTTTTTCGCGCCGTTCATCTCGGCGATCCCGCCTCAAGCCTACGGCCCCGCCCTCATTTTCGTGGGTCTACTGATGCTCACGCCGATTACGCGCATCCCGTTCGACGACCTTAGTGAATTGGTTCCTGCATTCGGCGTGATCGCGCTGATGGCCTTCACTTACAACGTGGGGATTGGAATGACTGCGGGCTTTGTTCTCTATCCGTTCTGCAAAATCGTGGCAGGACGTCCGGGCTAGATCCGACCTGCACTCTGGGCATTAACCGCCCTTTCGGTCCTATTCTTCGTTTTTTATCCCTATTCCTAAGTTTCTTCGGGTCGAAAACGGGACTCGCCCTTGGGGGATTCAAGTCACAGTGCGGATGTTGAATGAGTGTGACTCTCAGACAAAAGGCTGGAGACCCTCGAGTCGGGGATGCTAAGAACCACGAAACATTGCCGCAAATAAGAAGCGCCCCGGATTGTGAAATCACGGGACGCCCGAACAGCCCTCCCCCAGAACTGCTCGACCCCACGATATGGCAGCTTTCTCCCCGGCGGAATACCACCTTTGAGGGGGGGTATGGCACAAAAGAACCACTTGCCATATTCCATTACTTTGGTACTATCCTCGAACGGCTGTTGGTAACTCGCCAGCGGCACTTGGTTCTGAATGGCGTCTCTCGGGCGTGTTTTGTCAGTGGGACTTCCCCCCGCGATTTCGGACCTAGCCGACGCTTCATTCCACTCGTGGCAAGGAAGTCGGAGTGAATGTCGGATGATCTGGGAACTCGATTGTTGCTAGTGTGCAGGGGATTGCAACTTGGAGTGTGAAATTCTTCAGAAAATTCATTGCATGTTATTGAATAATAAGACATATAACTACTGGGTTCATTTGGAATGGCAAGTGCTCTAACTGACTTGGGCGACCTATACCCTTCACAATAAATGTGAGGGTGGCTATGGACAAGCAGTAAAAATTTGGGAGGAATTAAAATGAGGCGAGTGGTAGTTCTAGCATTGCTGGCTTTGGCCTTGCCGATGGCCGCTTGGGCGGACGGTATTACGCTTGTTAACGAACGAGGTACGATTTCCATTTCGGATTCAGGGATCACCTCAAAAGGTTCGCAGCTAACCAGTTTTAATGGAATTCAAGCACCCCCGGGGCATTCACTCGGCACTGTCAGCTACTCAACAGGTGCATTGATCAGCGGATCCATCGCCGCCGGCGGTATTTTCTCATCCGCGGGTTCGACCTTTGATGTAGTCGGCAAAGGGAACTATGGCGAGCCGAAAGGTCCGATCTTCACAGGCGGCTTCACGGGCAATATTGATTGGACTCTGGTCAGCCAAAGCGGACAAAAGGACGTTTTCACGCTGAGCGGCGACTTGGCCGGTCAGCTCTATAACGGCGTGATGGTGACTGGGAAGACGACTCAGACCATAACCACACACCCCGGACAGCTGAATCAAGGCATTGGCCACATTACCTTGGGCAATACGCAGCTGACGACCCCCGAACCCGGTACCCTCGGGCTGCTTGGAACGGGACTCCTCGGAATCGCGGGCATGTTCCGCCGCAAAAAGCTCTAAGTTAGTTAGCTGTACCGGTACGCTCAAAACACTCACCCATTGCCCCGCCGCAAGGCGGGGCTTTTAATTGTTTGCAAGACAGCTGCCTCCGAATGCTTCAGCGCCGGTTGTGCCGTCCAATCCCTTGGTCGCGCCAGCCACGGTGGGTTCTGGGCGATTCCTTCGCCGGCAATCTCTCCGCTGTCAAAACTCGATGATTACGCCGGTAACAGCCGCCCGGGGCTTTGACGTTGACCCGGAGTTTACCCAAACTCTACATTCAAACGAGGGAGGATATATGAAGGATATCCATGAAGTATTGCGCCGCAAGCAGGCGCAGCATGCTCTCTTGGGCAAGCAGATAGAGATGTTGCAGCAGGCTGCGGAAAAGCTGCGGGAGGTTGCTCCGCTGCTGGCCGAGAACGATGAGGAAGATACTGCTGTCCTCACCGAGGTCAGCGAGGAGAATGGTAAATCGCTAGCGGCAGCGGCGGGCGCTCACTCATCTGGCTCCGCATCGAAGACCGGGCGCAATGTCACGCCACGTTGGCCGTAGGGCTTCGCATGCAGAACGCCGGCGGCGGGCGGTTGTAGAAGCCATTGAATAGTGTTGCCCCTATCAATGACTCGACTGCGCTCCGCCTGATCCCTATGTCGTAATCCAAACTCTTCTAGAACCCAACACTTGGCCACTTCTATTCCGCTCTCCAAAAAACTTGCCTTCCGAATTCCTTGCTCTGCATTTTCTCAGATATTTCCTGATGCAATAGAATTGCAGATCGCGGCGTGACGGGACGCGGTCACCCTCTGGCGCGAAAGCCTGCTGAGGTCGACCTTTTGCACAGACGTTTCATGATTCACTTGGTAGTGCTCGCCAGCCTCTGCGGATTGGCCGTCATGCCATTCTTTCGCTGGGGCAACCCCTCCGGCCACGATTTTGAGTTTCACATGTACTCGTGGATGGAGGTCCTCGCACAATGGCAGCAAGGTATTGTCTACCCGCGCTGGGCCGCGCTCGCGCACTGGGGATATGGGGAGGCTCGTTTTCTGTTCTATCCGCCGAGTTCGTGGATGGTGGGCGCCGCGCTCGGCGCCATCCTGCCCTGGAAGATAGTGCCGGGGACCTATTGCTGGATCGTGCTTACGGGAGCCGGCGCCAGCATGTATGCGCTGGCGCGGCAGTGGCTTCGGCGTTCGGACGCACTCTTCGCAGCTGCGTTCTATGCCGTCAATCCCTATCACTTGCTGATCGTCTACTGGCGGAGCGCGTATGCGGAGTTGCTGGGCGCGATCCTTATGCCCCTCAGCCTGCTTTGCCTGCTGAAGCTCAAACAGGATGGTTCTCGTCCGATTCTCTGGCTCAGTTTGACTCTCGCCGGCGCGTGGCTGGCGAATGTTCCGGCGGCGGTGATGATCCATTATTCGGTGGCAGGACTTGCCGGTGTCATGGCCGTACAGGAAAGATCCGCGCGCCTCTTATTCAGGACTGCGCTGGCCGTCCTCATGGGGGCAGGCTTGGCTTCCTTCTTTCTCGTGCCAGCAATCTACGAGCAGTCCTGGGTCAACATTGCTGAACTCCTTTCTCCTGGCGTGATGCCACAGGATAATTTTCTGTTCACCATGACCGCGAACGCCGACCACAACCGCTTCAACTTGCTGGTGTCGCTGGTGGCGTCGTCGGAAATAGCGGCGCTGGTTTTGGTTGCGTGGTTGGCGCGCAGGAGCGAAAACAAGAACAACGGAGAAGATCGGGGCAACCGACTCCGCATCGAAGGGAACCGCTTCAATGAAGATAGACTCGATCGGCTGCCATGGACGCTCCTCGCGTGTTGGGGCGCGGCGACGGCCTTCGTGATGTTCCCCATCAGCAACGTACTGTGGGAGCACCTGCCGAAATTCCGCTTTGTGCAGCTTCCCTTCCGGTGGCTGCTCTGCCTGAATGCGTCCATGGCTGTACTACTGGCAGTTGCGACCAGACAGTCTTGGCCGAGATCGGCAGTCAAGGCGTGGAGCGCGCGTGCAGTCGCCTGCGCCTTCCTGCTCACCGTTCTCCTCATGGCAGGCCATCGCGTTCAGCCACCATGGTGGGATCAGTCGGGTGACATTCAGGAAATGACTGACGCCATCTCCGACCAGACTGGCTACGAGGGCACAGATGAGTATGTTCCGGTAGCCGCCGACCCTTATGAAGTCAACAAGGACTTGCGGCAAGTGAGCGATGAGAATGGATCGCCCATCAACGTTCGCAAGATGGAGTGGGGCGCGAACGAGAAGCGCTTCGACATGCATGCGGATTTGCCGGAGAATCTCACGATGCGGCTCTTCAACTATCCGGCCTGGAAAGTTACCGTCAACGGCAAGCCGACCCAAACGCAAACTTCGGAGGTGACGGGCTTGATGATCATCCCAGTCAAGGCCGGTGAAAACGAGGTGCGCGTGAGTTTCACGCGCACGGGGGATTGCCTCGCGGGAGAAATCATTTCAGTGATGAGCTTATGTGTTTTTTGGGTAGTGTGGATCAAGACGCGATCGCATCGCGCTGGGAGACGCGCCGTATGACGCCTCCCACCGTTTTCGTGGCGACCTCGAACGCCGGTAAGCTGCGCGATTTTGCCGGGGCCGCGATTGCCCATGGCATCGCGATCGCCAGTCTTCCGAACTTCGCTTCGTTGACTCCGGTCGTCGAAGACGGCGCAACTTTCGAGGCGAACGCGCGCAAGAAGGCAGAAGAATACAGCCGAGCCGCTCCCGGCGAGCTAGTGCTGGCCGACGATTCCGGCCTCGAGATCGACGCACTCAGCGGCGCACCTGGGGTCCACTCCGCGCGCTACGCCGCCCCCGATCTTCTAAATAAGGAACCGCACGCAGCCGACAGCAATACCGACGACGGAGCCAACAACGCCCGCGTGCTGCGCGAACTAGCCGGACTACCGCCGGAAAAACGTACCGGTCGATTCGTCTGCGTGCTCGCGGCCGCTCGCGACGGACGAACGCTGGCGACTTTCCGCGGCAGAGCTGAGGGCGTTATCCTCGACGCGCCTCGCGGACAAAACGGCTTCGGCTACGATCCGCTTTTCTTCTTCCCGAGCATCGGTAAGACCTTCGCCGAACTCTCGGCGGAGGAGAAAGCAAAGTACAGCCATCGCGGGGCGGCATTGCGGGCGTTTCTGCAATGGCTCTCAAAAAAATAGCGCGGACCAGTGCCGCGCATTACATCATGTTGTGATCGACTTCTCCTTGACGCCGGTTCCGCAGCACCCCGATAATCGTAGGTTCGCCTTTTTACTTTGAACCAATAAGGAGTGCTCCCCTTGGCCGCAACCGCCAGCCCCGTAGCTCCGACCATCAAGCCCGGCATCCCTCCCCTGCGCGCGGGCCAAGGCAGTTCGTTCGTGCTGCGCCGTCTGCATTCGCTCTCCGGCGTCGTGCCCATCGGAGCATTTCTTATCGAGCACTTCGTCTCGAATGCGGAGGCCTTCAAGGGACCGGCCGCCTACGGACGACAAGTTGAATTCCTGAACAGCCTGCCGGGAGTCTTTCTGCTTGAGCTTTTTTTTATCTGGATTCCGATCCTCTACCACGGTCTGTACGGCGTCTACATCTGGTGGGGCGGCGACTCGAACGTCATCCATTATCCGTGGGAGGGCAACTGGCTTTACACTTCGCAGCGCTGGACGGGCATCATCGCCTTTGCCTACATAGTTCAGCACACGTATCATCTGCGCTTCACGGGCACGGTGCTGGGCGAGCATCCGTTTCAGGCGTTCGCCAAAGTACAGCACGAATTTCAGAACCCCTGGATGGTAGCCTTTTATTGCGTAGGCATCATCGCCGCCTCGTGGCACTTGAGCTATGGCGTGTGGCTGTTCGCCGCAAAATGGGGCATCGTCACAGGAGAAGTGGCGCGCCGGCGTTTTGGATATCTCTGCCTCATCCTCGGTCTTGGCCTGATTTTGCTGGGCGGAATGAGCATGACCGGATTTTTCAGAACTCCGCTCCAGCCACTGGATTCAAACGCTTCACAAAACCTGGTTTCGATAAGGTGACGGCGGCATGCGAACGGTAGTGAGCGAAGGCTCGGTAGCGCCGGCGTTTCGCCGGCTGTCGCGAGGGCGCCTCGCCCTCGGCGCGGCGGCCAAGCAGACCGGCAGATCGGATTCATAAAAAGATGGCAGCACCAAAAATCATCGTAGTAGGCGGCGGCCTGGCCGGCCTAGCCGCCGTAATCAAGATCGCCGAAATGGGTGGCGAGGTTGACCTCTTCTCGATCGTCCCGGTAAAGCGCTCGCACTCCGTCTGCGCGCAAGGCGGCATCAACGCGGCCAAGAATTTAAAAGGCGAAGGTGATTCCACCTACAAGCACTTTGACGACACGATTTACGGCGGAGACTTCCTGGCCAACCAGCCGCCGGTCAAAGCGATGTGCGAGGCGGCTCCCGGCATTATCGACCTGCTCGACCGCATGGGCGTCCCCTTCAATCGCACTCCCGAAGGCCTGCTCGATTTCCGCCGCTTCGGCGGCACCTTGTACAACCGTACGGCCTTCGCCGGAGCTACTACTGGCCAGCAGCTTCTTTATGCGCTTGACGAACAAGTGCGGCGCTACGAGTCTGAGGGCAAGGTCAAGAAATACGAGCACTGGGAGTTCCTCTCCGCCGTGCTCGACGGAACCCGCACCTGCCGCGGCATCTGCGCCATGGACCTCCGCACCATGGAGATTCGCACCTTCTCCGCCCACGCCATCATTATTGCCACGGGCGGCTGCGGCGCCATCTTCGGCAAGTCGACCAACTCAGTAGTGTGCACGGGTTCGGCGCAGTCCGCGCTCTATCAGCAGGGCTGCTATTACGCCAACGGCGAGTTCATCCAGGTCCATCCCACCTGCATCCCCGGAGAAGATAAGCTGCGCCTCATGTCAGAATCCGCCCGCGGCGAAGGTGGACGCGTCTGGGTTCCCAGGACTCCCGGCGACAAGCGCGATCCGAAGTCGATTCCAGAAAAAGAGCGCTGGTACTTCCTCGAAGAGTGGTATCCGAAATACGGCAACCTCGTTCCGCGCGATGTCGCTACTCGCGCGATCTTCAAAGTAGTTTTCGAAGAGCACCTCGGCATCGACGGCAAGCCGATGGTCTATCTTGACCTTACGCACATCGATCGCAAGATTCTCGACAAGAAACTGGAGGGCATTCTCGAAATTTACGAGAAGTTTGTCGGCGACGATCCGCGCGACACGCCCATGAAGATTTTCCCCGGCATGCACTACACCATGGGCGGAATGTGGGTCGATTACAAGCAAGCCACGAACATTCCCGGCATTTTCGCCGCCGGTGAAGCCGAGTACCAGTATCACGGCGCGAATCGTCTGGGCGCGAATTCGCTGGTTTCATGTATCTATGGAGGATTCGTCTCCGGCCCTGCCGCAGTGCAGTATGCAAAGAATCTGCAAGCCGCGCCTTCGAATGGACACTTCGATGCTGAGCGCAAGCGCCAGCAGGAAATCAACGCGGGCCTGATGAGCGCCGACGGCACCGAGAACCCGTTTTTAATCTGGCGCGAACTGGGCGAGTTGATGACCGCGAACTGCACGGTCATCCGCTACAACAAGAAGTGCCTGGAAGCGGACGCCAAGATCGTCGACATGCTGCATCGCTTCAAGAACATCAACCTGAGCGACCGCACCCAGTGGGCGAACACGACGGTAGCCTTCGCGCGCCAGCTCTACAACATGCTGCAACTGTCGCGCGTGATCGCGCAGGGAGCGGCCATGCGCGACGAGTCGCGCGGCTCGCATTACAAGCCGGACTTCCCGGAGCGCGACGACAAGAACTGGATGAAGACCACGAAAGCGACGTTCGCGCCGGATGCGGATGAGCCGAAGTTTGAGTTCGAGGCGGTGGATGCGAACTTGATTCCGCCGCGGCCGAGGAAGTATTAGTGACTGAGACAACGTGAATGTTTTCGCAATTGGACGACCTAAAGCCGAAGCCGTCGGTTTGGTATATCAGACTGTCGTTGGCTCTGGGAGCCTTATGGTTGGCAATTGGCGCAATAGGCGAGCTTCACCATCGTGACTCGGCATGGATGAAGCTGCTAATAGGGGCGGGTTGGATGCTGATTGCGTTCCTCGGCTGGTTGCGCCGGAGACGCTTTCGATAGAGAGGAAAAGCTAAAGGCTAGAAGCTAATGGCTAACAATAAAACCGTAATCATCAAAATAAAACGCCAACTCACCCCCGACGCCCGCGCGACCTGGGAGGAGTTCGAAATCACCTACCGGCCGAACATGAACATCACGTCGGCGCTCATGGACATCGCGGCCAATCCCGTCACGCGCGACGGCAAAAAGACTACGCCCGTCACCTACGACTCGAATTGCCTCGAAGAGGTCTGCGGCTCTTGCGCCATGCTGATCAATGGCAAAGCGCGCATGGCTTGCTCGGCACTGCTCGATCATCTCGATCAGCCCATCAAGCTCGAGCCATTTTCGAAGTTTCCCATCGTGCGCGATCTCGCCGTCGACCGCAGCGTGCTTTTTGAGAATCTGAAAAAAGTTAAAGCCTGGGTTCCGGTCGATGGCACCTACGACCTCGGCCCCGGCCCGCGCCAATCGCCGGAGATGCAGGAAGCGGCCTACCCGCTCTCGCGCTGCATCTCGTGCTGCTGTTGCATGGAAGCGTGCCCACAATTCACCGAAGGTACGGGCTTCGTCGGCGCGGCCACCATCTCGCAGGTGCGCCTGTTCAACACTCACCCCACCGGCGCGGAACTCAGGCACGAACGTCTTTCGGCTCTCATGGGAGATGGCGGCATCCAGGAGTGCGGCTACGCGCAGAACTGCCTCGAGATTTGTCCGAAAGATATTCCACTGACCAAGTCAATTTCCGAGGTCGGCGGACAGGTCATGAAGCAGGCGATCGGCGATCTATTTAGGAAATAGGGCTCTAGAATCGGGCGTTCGGGGTGGGGTGAGTGCGAGGGTAATGGCCCGAAAGCCACGTCCAGAGCGGGGTACCGCGGAAGAATGGTTACCCTGTAACTCCCTTCCGTAATGCTGTTTACGGCGATTGCTTTACCACAAACTTTCACCTCTGGGTTACAATTGCCGCACCTCAAGCGCCATCGCAGTTTCCCCAACCGCGTGAGGATTAGGACCCGAGGGATTGGCCACTTCGTGATTCGGACGACTAGACTGCTGGCGCTAATAGCGCTCTTAATTTTCGTGCCGTCGGCTTTTGCCTTGCATAGTGTCGACACACATCACCACGTGGGGCATTCGCTCCACCGGTTTCATCGCTTTCACCGATCTTCGTGGCACCCTCTGTTCCGCCCTTCGCACGATTCCCTGCTGCGCCAGAACCAAGAAATCGACCGGCTTGCTCTACCGCGCATCATGGATGACGCGCAGCTTGAGGAACTGAAAGCCGACCATGAACTTCTTCCAATCGAAGCCAGCGAGGCGCTACGAATCGAACCCAGTCTCGATCCTTCGCGCCGCTACTGCCGACCCTGGACGCTCGATTTTGTGCAGGACCTCTCCGAGGTCTACTTCGCCCGCTTTCACGATCAGATTCAGTTGAACTCAGCCGTGCGCACGGTGAAGGTGCAGAAAAAACTTCGCCGCCGCAACCGCAACGCAGCCCCTGCCGAAGGCGAGACTGCGTCGTCGCATCTGGCCGGCATTACGGTCGACTTGCAACGGCGCGGCATGACGAAACCCGAAATTCGCTTCGTCGAGTACTACCTCTTTTATCTGCACGCACTCGGTCTGGTTGAGCCCGAGGAAGAGCGCCGCCATTGGTGCTTCCACATCATGGTCTCCGACCGCTACGAAGACTGGCGGCAGACCCAGACACTTCTGCCTGTCCATGAGCAGGAAGTTTCCGACACCATCGCGGCTTCGAACTGATCTTGCCCCTGTCGGTCGTCTTTACCCAAATGATTGTTCTGATGGCTGGTTTGCCGGGAGCCGGGAAAAGCACGCTCGCTCGTGAGCTGGCGAGCCGCACCGGCGGCAGTGTGCTTGGAAAAGACGAAATCCGCGCGGCAATTTTCGCTCCCGAAGATATTGAGTTTTCAACTGCGCAGGACGACTTCGTCGTGGAGGTCATGCTCCAGGCTGCGAGCTTTTTGGTGAAAACAAATCCCTCCCGCCTGATCTTTCTGGACGGCCGGACATTTTCGCAGAGCTATCAGATCGATCGTGTTTTCGAATTTGCCGGAGAGCTTGCGCAACCATGCCGCATCGTAGAGTGCGTCTGCTCGGATGAATCCGCCCGGCGGCGGCTGGAACTCGACGCTCAAGGCGGACATCCCGCGGCTAACCGCACGTTCGAGCTTTACCTGGAAGTCAAAGCTCGATTTCAGCCCATTACTCGCGACAAAACGGTGGTTTCAACAGAGAGGCCGCTGGCGGAATGTATCGAACAGGCGCTGGCGGGCATCTCGTGAGGCTTGGCTAGCTCGCGCGAGGTTGGGTCGCCTTAAAATCTTGACAAAGTCTGGTCCGCCGATGCAGCTCTGCATCGTATAAAATTCGAGTCCAGCCATGATCAATCGACTTCTCCTATTACTTGTTTCGACCGCCCTGGCGGTTCCCAACTTTGCGCAATCCGTGAGCGCTCGGGCTCGCGAGATTCAGGACTCCGCCATCGTCATCGATACGCACGCCGATACGCCGCAGCGTTTTCTGGACGAGAATTTTGACATCGGCTCGACCGACCCGAATGACCACGGGCACATCAGCCTCGACAAAGCGAAAGCTGGGAACCTGGGCGCGGAGTTTTTCTCGATCTGGGTCGAGCCGGAAACCAACCAGGGCCACTTCGCGCACCACACGCTCGATCTCATCGACTCCGTTTATGAGCAGGCTGCCCACCATCCCGACCGGATGATGATGGCCTTCAGCGTAGCCGACATCGAACGGGCCCACCGTGAACACAAACTCGCCGCGCTCATGGGCATCGAAGGCGGCCACTCGATCGAAAACGATATTCGCTTGCTGCGCGATTACTACCGCCTCGGCGTGCGCTACATGACGCTGAGCTGGTCAAACACAAACGAGTTCGCCGACTCTTCCGGCGATATTAACAAGCCGGGCGTCGAGCACCACAATGGACTGACCGAACATGGCAAGCAGATCGTGCTGGAAATGAATCGCCTGGGGATGCTCGTGGACATCTCACACGTCTCCGACAAAACTTTCTGGGACACGATCGCCGTCACCAAAGCTCCGGTCATTGCCTCTCATTCGTCCGCCCGGGCACTTACGAATCACCCACGTAACATGACCGATGACATGTTGCGTGCCGTGGCTAAAAACGGCGGCGTGGTCGACGTCAATTTTTATAGCGCGTTCGTGGACGAGAATTACCGCAAGGCCTCCGAAGCGCAAGCCCAAGCGGGCGAGGCCGCCAAGAAGGCCTATATCGACAAACTGAAGGCCGAGGGCAAAACACCGACCTACCTCGATCTGGACCGCATCGACCGCGAGTGGGCTGCCAGAATTCCGCGTCCGCCTCTCAGTTCGCTGATCGATCACATCGACCACATCGCGAAAGTCGCCGGGATCGACCACGTAGGCCTCGGCTCCGATTTCGACGGCGTGAGCGGCGCCACTCCACAAGGGATCGATTCAGCGGCCGACTTGCCGAAGATCACGCAGGGCCTACTCGACCGCGGCTACAGCGCGAGCGACATTCGGAAAATTCTTGGCGGCAACGTGCTTCGCGTATTCGCTCAAGCCGAGCGGGTAAGCCGCGAAATGCAATCCAATACAAAATAAACAATACCCAGGGCAGCGGCATGGCATCGTGCCAGCGTCCACGTGGCTGTCGCGATGATGCTGTGGTCACCGTGTTCTGGCCGCTCCCGTTGTCGTACAATCAAAGACGAAAATTTCCCACAGGAGTACTGATGCGAAATCTATTTTCTGCTCTCACGCTGCTTGCCTGTCTATCGACATTGAGCACCACCCAGGCCGCTAAGCCCGCCTCCCCCGACCCAGTCGCAATCATCCACACCACCGTTGGAGACATGCACTGCACACTTTTCCCGAAGGAAGCTCCCATCGGCGTTGCTAACTTCATTGGCCTCTCGGAGGGCACAAAAGACTGGACTAATCCTGTCTCGCATGGCAAAAAGCACGGTGTTCCGCTTTACGACGGAACGATTTTTCATCGCGTCATCCCCGAATTCATGATCCAGGGCGGAGATCCGAAAGGCGACGGCACGGGTAATCCCGGCTACGAATTCAAAAATGAAACGCCGTCGGACCTGAAGTTTGACCGGCCCGGCCGCCTCGCTTACGCCAATTCCGGTCCCGACACCAACGGTTCGCAATTCTTCATCACCGAAGACGTAATGCATAGCGCGCACTTGAGCGGCCACTACACCATCTTTGGCCAGTGCGACGACGCGGCCGTCGAACTCGTCAAGAAGATTGCCCGCATGGACCGCGACCCAAGCAATGACCGTCCCTTCAAACCAGTCAAGATCACACACATCGAAATCAAGCAGGCGGGTGCAGCTGCCGCCAAGCCCGCGTCCAAGCCGGCCGCCAAGAGACGGACGGGAACCTAATAACTTTTGGTAGTTAACAAGACTGGTCCCCCGAATCTGGCGGTGCTTGAGGTCTGGGGATTTCAATCGCGCCTACAGCAAGTTTAAGGAGACACATGACCCGCACACCCGGAACTTACGCCATCTTCGAAACCAGCGAAGGCACAATCGTCTGCCGCCTGTTTGAAAAAGATGCGCCCAAGACTGTCGCCAACTTCACGGAACTCGCCGAAGGCAAGCGCGAGTGGACTCATCCCTCAACCCGCAAGAAATCGAAAGACCCTCTTTATCACGGCACAATTTTCCATCGCGTGATTCCCGACTTCATGATCCAGGGTGGAGACCCGCAAGGAACGGGCATGGGTGGCCCAGGCTACCAATTCGAGGACGAGACCAAGGGCTCGCCGCACAGATTCGACAAGGCCGGAAAGCTGGCCATGGCCAACGCCGGCCCGAACACCAACGGCTCGCAGTTTTTCATTACGGTCGGCAACACGGAATGGCTGACGGGCAAGCACACAATCTTCGGCGAGGTGGTCGAAGGCTACGATGTGGTAGAAAAAATCTCTAAGGTCCCCCGTAACCGCCAGGATCGCCCTAACCAAGAGGTCATTGTGAAGTCGGTGAAGATCGAACGCTAGAGAGCCGGATGAACGCTGACGCAGAGACGGGCCCGCCCCGTCTCTTTCGCTGCCGAAATTTTCGCCCGAAGCTGTCTGACGTTCGCCCTGTGACGTTCTCGCGCATCCACGTGACATCGCTCGTCGAACCTCTTTCTTGCCCACGTATTCTTTATAATTACTCTTCACCTTTGAAGGCTGGAGGCAGTCTGCATGACGCAGTACAACGGAATCCCGGTCCCAGCGAGCGGGCAAACAATCGAATACAGCGACGGCAAATATCGCGTGCCCGACCATCCCATCATCCCATTCATCGAGGGCGATGGCACCGGGCGGGACATCTGGAAGGCATCGGTCCGGGTCTTCGATGCCGCCGTCGAAAAGGCCTACGACGGCAAGCGCGCGGTTGCGTGGTATGAAGTATTTGCAGGCGAAAAGGCCAAGGCAAAATTCCAGAACTGGCTCCCCGACGACACCATCAGCGCCATCCGCGAATTTCGCGTTGCCATCAAAGGGCCGCTTACAACGCCCGTCGGGGGCGGCATTCGGTCGCTCAACGTCGCGCTGCGCCAGATCCTCGACCTGTATTCCTGTGTGCGTCCGGTCAAGTACTACAGCGGCGTTCCCTCGCCGGTTAAACATCCCGAACGCATGGACCTCGTGATCTTCCGCGAGAACACCGAAGACGTTTATGCCGGCGTTGAATGGGAGGAAGGCACGGCCGATTGCGCGCGCCTCATCGAATTCCTCAACAAAGACATGCTTAAAGGCGGCAAGAAGCAAATCCGCCTCGATTCAGGGGTCGGCATCAAACCGATTTCAATTACCGGCACAAAACGCCTGGTGCGCATGGCCATCCAGCACGCGCTTGAAAACAATTGCAAGAGCGTGACGCTCGTTCACAAGGGCAACATTCAGAAATTTACCGAAGGCGCATTCCGCAAGTGGGGATACGAGGTCGCGACCGACGAGTTCCGCAGCCAGGTTGTCACCGAGCGCGAGGGCTGGATCATCGACAACAAAGACAAACATCCGTCGCTCACCGTTGAGCAGAACGCCACCCAGATCGAACCGGGCCTCGAGTTCGCGACCGATGACTTCCGTCAGGCTCTCTACAAAGAAGTTAAAGACTGCCTCGACTCCATCTACGCGACGCACGGCAAGGGCGAGTGGAAGAAAAAGTTGATGATCAACGACCGCATAGCCGATTCCATCTTCCAGCAGGTCGTCACGCGGGCCGACGAATACAGCGTACTGGCGACGCCGAACCTCAACGGCGACTACATTTCCGACGCGTGCGCGGCGCAAGTTGGGGGCCTCGGTATCGCACCCGGAGCCAATATCGGCGACGGCTATGCGATCTTCGAAGCCACCCACGGCACCGCGCCCAAGTATGCCGACAAAGACGTCATCAACCCAGGTTCCGTTATTCTTTCTGGGGTGATGCTGTTCCGTCTGCTGGGATGGACGGAAGCCGCCGACATGATTGAGCAAAGCCTCGAGCGCACCATCGAACAGAAAAAAGTGACCTACGATTTCGAGCGCCTGATGGAAGGCGCGACCAAAGTAAAGACCAGCGAATTCGCTACCTGCATGATCGAAAACATGCAGATCGCAGTCGCTGCAGACTAAAGCGAAGTGTCTTTTCCTTCGAGTACCTTCGTGTCCTTGGTGGTGTTAGCTGTTTGGTTTGTCTTCGTATTGAAAGGAACCTCATGCGCAATAAAGTCACCATCGTCGGCTCCGGCAACGTCGGAGCCACCGCTGCTCACTGGATCGCCTCCAAAGAACTCGCCGACGTCGTCCTAATCGATATTGTCGAAGGCGTCCCGCAAGGCAAAGGCCTCGACCTGCTCGAAGCCATGCCCATCGAGAAGCGTGACTCCTACATCACCGGCACCAATGACTACGCAGACACCGCCAACTCGAATATTGTCGTCATCACCGCCGGAATTCCCCGCAAGCCGGGCATGAGCCGTGACGACCTGCTCAATACCAACTACAAGATCATGAGCGACGTAGTCGGTAAGGTCATACAACACTCGCCGGACTGCATCCTGATCATCGTCTCGAACCCGCTCGACGCCATGGCGCAAGCCGCCTACAAGCTGAGCAAGTTCCCGCGCGAGCGCGTCATCGGCATGGCCGGAATCCTCGATTCCGCCCGATTCCGCGCCTTCATCGCCGACGAACTCAAAGTCAGCGTAGAAAACGTCAATGCCTTCGTCCTCGGCGGACACGGCGACACCATGGTCCCACTTCCCCGTTATTCAACGGTTGCCGGCATTCCGATCACTGAACTGATGGACAAGGCCACAGTCGAGCGTCTTGTGCAGCGCACGCGCGACGGCGGCGCCGAGATCGTCAAATATCTGAAGACCGGCTCGGCTTATTACGCGCCCTCTGCTGCGGCTACCGAGATGGTCGAGGCTATTCTCAAGGATAAGAAAAAGATTCTCCCCTGCGCTGCCTATCTCGATGGAGAGTACGGCATCAAAGGACTCTACGTCGGAGTTCCTGTGAAACTCGGGTCAAAGGGAATTGAGCAGATCATCGAGATCAAACTGAGCGCGGAAGAGAAAGCTGGGTTGGATAAGAGCGCCGCAGCAGTGAAAGAGCTGTGCGCAGTGATTAACGTCTAGGCTGTAGCTTCGTGGTACTTACCCACCATGAATGCCAAAAGAGACGGCCAGGGGGCAGTCTGGGGGTTCTGACGAATTAGACAGTTCGTATGGGACTGTCCCCTCTTCCAGTTCGCAATAACGTTGGCGATTTCGCTTACGGCTGTTTGGGTGAGTGGGGCCGCGCAAATGAACCGAAGCGCACCTTCAGGGCTAACTCAGAAGAAATGGGTGGCCGCGAGCACCACTGCAATGTCAATCACGGGCGACATCAAGATTTCCTCGGGCAAATTTGGAATGGTCGGCCATGATTATCCGCTGACGATTATCCGGGATATCAGGCGCGCAGGATCTCAACTATGCTGGCAAGATCGTAGATGTAACTAAGCCAACCACGGCACGCCTTTATAAGACCAAAATTCCTGCGCGAACAAAGCTTGTCAACGGCAACACGATATGTGGCGGCCGCAAGGATGCAAATTGGATGCCTGCTGTTACTCAGAAGTGCGATAGCTTATCGCTGACGTTCTTTTCGGGTGTTAACGAACCCATCCTCGCTACAGCCTCGGAGAGTACTGACCTTTGCGCTACGTTCGGATACTTTCGCTGATGCTCTGATCCGTGGCCGCCGCCACGCTGAGACGGCGCAATCAACCTTATAATTTCGCTGCCGAAGGCGAACATGTTGACCATAGTCACTGACCATAGTACGATCTGTACATGAAGGAAATCGCCATTTCCGAGTTCAAGGCCAAGTGCCTGGGCATCCTGGAAGAGGTCCGCAAAACGCGAAGACCGATCCGCGTGACCCGCTTTGGTGAGCCCGTCGCCGAAGTGGTTCCACCCGCACCGCCATCGCGCCCAAAACGCTGGATTGGATGCATGGAGGGCACAATCGAAATCGTGGGCGATATCGTCGGCCCAACCGGCAGTCTCGAGGATTGGGAAGCGGGTCGTGATTGAAGCTCCTTCTCGATACGCATATTTGGATTTGGAGCGTGGGGAAATCGAACCGGCTCGCTCCCCGGGTGATCAAATCCCTGGCTGACCCTGCCAACGAACTCTGGCTCTCTCCTGTCAGCGTTTGGGAGTTCTTTCTTTTGCACCGCAAGGGTCGCCTCAAAATCCCCGAAGGATTCACCACGTGGCTGACGCAAGCCCTGACGGCGACGTCGCTCAAAGAAGCACCGTTGACTTTTGAAGTTGCGCAGGCCCTCGCCACCATTGACTTGCCGCACGGAGACCCGGCCGATCACTTTCTGGCCGCGTCGGCGAAGGTGTTTGGGCTCACGCTTGTCACCGCCGACGAAATGCTACTCGCTACACCGGGCATTAAAGTCCTGGCTAACCGCTGATTGAATCCTCCTCCTGACCCCGCTATAGTTGTGAGCGAACAACCACCATGGATTTCGACCAGCTCGAAATTTTCCTTGAAGTAGCGCGCCTCTCCAGCTTCTCGCGCGCGGCCGAGAAGCGTTTCCGAACGCAGCCTGCCATCTCCTCGCAGATTCGTGCGCTCGAAGAAGAAGTCGGCGCACGCCTGCTCGACCGCTCGGGAGGCCGCGTCTCCGTAACCGCCGCCGGCAAATTATTTTTCAAATACGCCGAGGAGACCATTGAACGCCGCAAGACCATCCTCACTGAAATTGCGGACACCGAACGCGTTCCTCGAGGCGAAATCGTCGTCGGCGCGAATGAAGGCACGTGCCTTCACATACTGCCCGAGGTTTTCGCCCAGTTCAAACGCGACTACCCCAATGTCTCGGTGAGCATCAAGCGCTCCGACTACGCTCATATTCTCGATTCGATCCTCGAAAACGCGGTCGATTTTGGATTCGTCTCGCTGCCCGTAACTGACAATCGCCTCGAAGCACAGATGATTCATCGCGATCACCTCGTCGGCATCACTGCGCCGAAGCACCCTCTCGCGTCGAAAAAGTCCGTTACAGTGGCGGACATCGCCGTGTATCCGCTTGTTCTCCCTAAGCTCGGCCACACGCGCGACGCGCTGGACGCCCTGTTCTATGATCATCAGATGAAGCCCAACGTCGCCATGGAACTCGACTCCAGCGAGTTGCTCAAGCGCTTCGTGGCCGCCGGCGTCGGCGTTGGCTTCATCGCGCGCTCCAATATCGAAGAGGACATTCGCGCCAAGGCTCTCGTCGCCATAACTCTGGCGGATGTTCAAATCCGCCGCGACCTCGCGCTCGTCTCCCGCAAAGACAAGTCACTCAGCCGCGCGGCGCGCGCCTTCATGGACATCGCCCTAAACCAGAACAACTTCGCTTCGGCGGCCATACCGAAGCGCGCAAAATGAAGAGGCTGCTCGTTCCCGCTGCGATCCTGTTCTTTATTCTTTCGCTGCCAGGCGCGGCTCAGAAGCACGCGTCCTCGGGTTCAAACCACCCCCGGGCCACGGCTTCCGACCCCCATCAACTCGTTTCAGTGAAGGCAACCGGCACCACTCGTTACACCGACAAGGAGATTCTCGGCGCCAGCGGCCTGCAAATCGGGCAGGACGTTGCTGAAGGCGATTTGAAGGAAGCCGCGCAACGCCTGGGTGAATCTGGCGTTTTCTCGAGTGTCGTCTATACGTTTGCTTATTCCGATGCGGGCCTCAAAGTCGAATTCCAGCTCACCGAGAACGAGAAGAACAAGCTCGTGCCCACTCACTTTGAAAACTTCGTGTGGTTTACGGATGCCGAACTCATGGCCGCTCTCAATCAGCGCGTGCCATTGTTCAAAGACGCGGTGCCGACCTCGGGCACGATGGCGGATCACGTGCAAGAGGCACTCCAGGAGCTCCTCTCCGAGCGTCATCTTCCTGGCCGCGTCGAGTTCCTGCGCCAATCCACACAGGACGGCAGCCGACTGACGGGGATCGAGTATCGCGTCGCCGAAATAACGACCAGCATTCGCGACGTTGAATTTCCCGGCGCCTCGCCCGAGCAGATCGCTTTTCTGCGGAGAGCGGCGCACGCTCTACTTGACGCCGAATATTTTCGCTCAAAGTTGGCGGCTGTGGCGCAATTCGATTTGTTGCCGCTTTATTTGGAACGCGGATATCTGAAAGCCGCATTCGGGCCGTCGGAAGCCCGCGTCGTGAATCAAAGCGGCGACACAACTAGAGACACAAAAGCGGAGGCTGCGAAAACCGAAGATATCGATCCCAGTGACATTGAAGTAGATGTAATCCTCCCGGTAATACCCGGCAAGGTGTATTCAATCTCCGGCGTCACCTGGAAGGGCAACTCAGCAATTACAACCGAAGAATCCTCGAAGGTTTTTCACCTGGCAGTCAATCGCCCCGCTGACGCCGTGCGCGTGACGGACGATGCCGAGAACCTGGTCAGGCTGTATCACAGCCGCGGCTACATGACCGCCGAAGTCAAACCGGTGGCGCAACTCGACGACGAGAAAGGCACTGTGCGATATTACGTGAACATCTCGGAAGGCGACCTTTACAAAATGGGCGAACTCGAAATCGTCGGAGTCGATACCCCTTCCAAAGACCGCCTGAACGAAGCATGGACATTGCGCGAAGGGCAGCCTTACAACGCCGACTACACGCGGAAGTTTCTCGACGATGCCCGGCGCCTTCTGCCCCGGGGCCTGCAGTTTTCGGCCAGCATCAACGAACAACTCGACAAGAAAGACAAAGTGGTAGACGTAACCATCCAGTTCAAAGTGCAATAATCAGAGATGATCTTCTTTTCAAGGAGAATGCGCCGCATGAAACTAAATCGAATTGTAATTGCCGTTCTCGCGTTGGGAATCGCGGCCGTTCCGGCCCTTGCGGCCAACAAAAACAAAACTCTAACCGGCGAAGTCAGCGACGCCATGTGCGGCGCCAAACATCAAATGCCAGGCGCAGCAGCCGATTGCACGCGCGCCTGCGTCAAGCACGGCTCGAACTATGCGCTGGTTGTGGGTGACAAGGTTTACACTCTGGAGACTTCCGACCAAAAAGCCCTCAATGAACTCGACAAACTGGCCGGCGCTAAAGCCAAGGTGACGGGCACAGTGGATGGCACGACGATCACAGTCAAATCGGTTGCAGCCGGGTCATAACGGGGTTGTGACGACTGGTTGTGACCGCCTGTTGTGACGACCGGTCCGGATAACCACGCAATAAAAAACCGGCAGACCGATCCGCCTGCCGGTTAATCTTTTTCGACTTTATCGTACATCGAACTTCTAATTCTGCGACCCGCTATCGCTGTCTGGCCGGCGCTTCAACGTAGGCCGATCGTCGTCGCTGCCATTAGACCCACCCGACTTATCCGTATTCGATGTCCGCCGCAGTGTCGGCTTATTTGCTTCTCTCTCATCCAGGACCTTGTGCCGGTTCTCGATCATTGCAAGCCGCGCCTTCACTTCGTCGAACTCCGAAGTTGAAACGATGTATTGCGCCCTCGCCGGCAGAATGGTTGCAATCTCCCTTTGCGATGCCGCAATACGGTCGGGAGTCTGCGGATGCGAAGCGAACGCTTTGGCGATCGTGCCCGGTTTCTTCTTCTCTTTGGCCTGAATCTTTTCGAAGAAACTTATAAAGGCCTGAGGATCATATCCTGTTTTATACATGTATTGCAGGCCGAGGTAATCGGCTTCCGCTTCGAAATTGCGCTGGAACTTCATGAAGGTGAGCGGTAGCCCAAGACCAGCCGCTTCATACACCGCGTATCCAATTCCGCCGCCAACAAAAATCAGAGGAATGGTGCCGATGTTCGCCCAATTCGCGCGCGTCATCTGACGCATGGCATGCCGGGCGCAAACATGTGAAATCTCATGCGCCATTACGCCCGCCAACTCGGCCTCTTCGTCGGCTGCGAGAATCAGCCCCGAATTCACGTAGAAAAATCCGCCCGGCAGCGCAAACGCATTGATCTCGTCCGAGTCGATGACCTTGATCGTGAACGGCACCTTGGCGTCGGAATTCCGCACCAGATTCTGCCCAATCCGGTTCACATACTCAGTCACGACCGGATCGGTGACCATTTTCACACTGTTGTCGACCTGCATTGCGTACTGCTTGCCAATCTTGATTTCCGTCTCCAGGGAATACCAGTCGCCGAGCCCGCGACCGCCGATCTTGCGGTTCCCAATGGCATCCACGTCGTCCTCACCGCCGTCATGTTTAACCTTGCTCTCGTCAGGTTCCTGCACTACCGGTGGATTCGCCGGCGTGGTCGCGTCCTTCGCGCTACTTGAGGAATCGTCTGATGAAGAAGGCTGCGTCGAGTCCGGGGGGGCTGGCGCGGGAGTGCTACTGGGCCGGGTTGACGAAGGTTGCGAGGCTGGAGTCTGGCCCGTTTGATCTTTAGTAGGCGAAGCCGGCGTGGTCGAAGCTGTCGGGGTCGAAGCCGGAGCCCCGACCGTCGGCGGCTGTGAACTTGAAGTTTGGGAGCTTTGCTCCTGCGCCAAGGCAACGGTTGCCATCAGAAGCAGTAAACTCAGGGAAATCAGCGCTTTACGATACGACATTTTTACACCCCGCAGGAAGCATCCGTTGCGACGAAGCGTTGAAACGATTATAACCCCAATGGCAAGCCGGGATAGACGGTATCTCCCACCAAGTTGGACGCTCAAAACGACACTTAAGTTACCCGCGATTTGTTCCTCGGATTCACGCTTGGCGCCACGGGTGCGCGTCACGAGCCGCGAGCAAGGAAACGCCTTGTCAAAATAGACTCATGTGAGTTCCGAGGGCTGTTTCTCGATACTCGCAACTCCGGCTCGCGACCATCCTCTCCCGAGTGTTACCATTGCCCGTTTCGGAAAGCCAAAAATTGGAGAGTCCCCCATGCTGAATCGCCGCAATTTTCTATCATCGTCCCTCGCCGCGACCGCAGCCCTAGGCTGGCGGGGCAATCTCTGGGCGCAACTTGATTCGCTCCCTAAGCAACTTCCCGACGGCTCCCTGTACGATCAGAACGAAGACAAATATTGGCGCGAACTCCGCAAGCAGTTCCTGATCCCCGCCGACGAAATCTATCTCAACAACGGCACCGTGGGCTCAAGTCCAGCGCCGGTTCTGCGCGCCATCTTCCAAGCCTATGAAACCACGGAAAAGATGAACCAGGCCGACCCCGAGGACTACCCCATTTGGGGTTATGCCCCCTGGAACGAATTCCGCGACCCGCTAGCCGCGTTCTTGGGCTGCAACCGCGATGAAATCGCCATTCTGCGGAATGCCACGGAAGCTAACAGCTACATTGCCAACGGCGTCGACCTTAAAGCCGGGGACGAAGTCTTGATCACCGACCAGGAGCATCCCGGCGGCGAGCACCCGTGGGATTTGCGGGCCAAGCGCTACGGAATCGCAGTTAAGAAAATCGCACTTCCCAAACCCATCCAAAATCCCGCACAGGTGCTGAATCTCTTCCGCGACGCGATCACTCCGCGCACCCGCGTAATCTTCTTCAGCCACATCACGACTGTCACCGGAGTCGTCCTGCCCGCCAAAGAAATCTGCGCCCTCGCCCGCAGCAAGGGAATTCTCTCTGCGGTCGACGGCGCGCACGTCCCCGGCATGATGCGTCTGAACCTGCACGATCTCGGCTGCGACATGTATTCCTCCAGCCCGCACAAGTGGCTCCAAGCCACCAAGGGTTCCGGCTTCCTCTACGTGCGCGACGAGGTTATTGATCGTATCTGGAACACGATCGCCACCGAGGGCTGGGACGAACCCCAACTCCGCGCCGAACGCTTCCAGCGTATCGGCAGCTCGAACGTCCCCGCGCTTTGGGGTCTGCGCGCCTCAATTCAATTGGCGAACGATATTGGCATGGATCGCATCGAGCGCCGCCATCGGCACCTTTGCGACTACATCCTGGCCGCCATGATCAAGCGCGGCGCGGAGTCCTGGACCTCGCCCGACGCAGCGCTTCGCTGCGCAATTGCGACCGTTAATGTCCCGCCCGTCCCGCGCATGGAACTGGAAAACTGGCTATGGAAAGAAAAGAAGATTCGCATCCGAGGGGGCGAGCCAAACAAGCTGCGCCTTTCGACGCCGTACTACCTGTCGAAAGAGGACATCGACCGCTTCCTCGAAAGCTTCGATGAATATCGGAGGATGAAAGGAATTGCATCTTAGCTTGTGGCGTCGGCGTTAACGAAATTCGCCCTTCTTCGAGCGAGCGAAACGGGCGGGACTCGATGACAAGGCTCGAATGAGACGAGCCGACATGGCCGAGCTGATAGGCCGATCATTTCCTCTAACTCTTCCCAGACTGAGAACTGACTATGATGGAGCTTCTAGCTTCTCGGCAGTTCTCTTTATACGATCATCAACCAGACCTACAATCCGGTCGCGCTGGACACCAAAGGGCTCCAAGGCCGTGAACGACGCCGACACTGCGTCCGAAACCTGTCTTTGAGCACTCTCCACTCGTTCGCGAAGACCCTGATTCACAATCTGCTCCGGGGAGAGCAATCGTGCTGTAGCCAAGGTGTCCAGAACCCCAGCGTCGGCCGGCAAATCAATCCGCCGATTTGGAAATATCCCCAACGCGATGTCAGGATGGCGGCGTGTCCAGGTTTCTAGGCGAACCATCCCCGGTTCGAAGCGCACGTGAACCTCACGTTTCTTGTAGGTGGGCGCAATGGACATGAGGTCACGCAGGTACTTCAAAGGAAGTCTCGCGGTCCCCGCATGACTTCCTTGAACTGGCACCTCGATTTCGGTCCCTATGGCACGAAACGTTGCGGTGCATTGGGAGACGAGTAAGTCAGCGGAGTCCGTATTTTTGAATTCGGCTCGGTTGAACAAAAGATGTTTGGTCGCCTTGCCCATATCCGTCAAGCGAACTGTAAATTCCACAAGCTCGGTATCGAGCTTACTCAGACCTCATCGTGAAGCATAGCTTTTCATTGTGCTCCGGATATTCGCGATTTGCGAACTTTCCTCGCACCGTCAATATAACATATTTTCTATCAATCACTTACAAAGATTGTACATCTTCGCCTTGCTTACGGTTGTTTCTCTCCGTTCCCGAATAACCTTGACATGATTCGCAAATTGCGAACAAATGGATAGAGCTTCACGAATCCGAAAAAGATCTAGTAGCGCGCTGAGACCCAGATGGTGAGGATACTTGGGACGAAGGTGTTAGACGAAGCGATCCGAAAGCACGCAGACCTGGGCTCACCCATTGCGGTCTGGCTGACTATCGCCCGGATCGCGAAATGGAAGAACCTAAATGAATTGCGCCAAACATGGCGAGATACGGACAGCGTGAAGGGGCAGACAATTTTCAATACTAAAGGAAACAAATATCGCCTACTGGCTATGGTCAACTATCCGAGTCAGACTCTCATCATAAAAGAACTAGTTACGCATGCTGAGTACACGAGCAAGAGGGGATGGAATCGATGAGTCCGGCAGCGGAATACAAGCAACTTATATCGGAGGTCCCCCCAAAGGTTATTCACACCGAGGAAGAGAATCATTTCTACCTTGAGAAACTCGGAGATCTGAACGCTCGATGGGCAGATTTGTCCCAAGCCGAGCGAGATCTATACGATACGCTTTGCGTGCTTGTCGAGGATTTTGAGAAGAAGAGCTACGCGATTCGCGCAGCAGACCCTCTTGAGATAATCAAGGAGCTTATGGCCGCGAACGGGCTCAAACAAAAAGACCTCGTTGGAATTTTCGAAACGGCGAGCGTTGTGTCTGAGGTGCTAAAGGGAAAGCGAGCGCTCACAACGGACCACATTCGACGGCTCGGCAAGCGGTTCAATGTATCTCCAGAAATCTTCCTCTAGTGGCTCGGGGCTGCTATGTCCAGCGAAACCACTTCAACGCCAGGACAAAAGAAATCCCTCCCCACAGTGCCAGAATCAGCAGTCGCGGAGACTGCGAAGGCAGCGAAGCGCCTTCCAGAATCACGGCGCGCAGCGCGTCGTTAAGCGCCGTCAGCGGAAGCGCTTTGATGAACGGTTGCGCCATCGCCGGAAAATGTTCGTACGAAAAAAATACGCCGGAGAAGATCCACATCGGCATCATGACCAGATTAATCAAGCCGCTCGCGCTCTCTACTTTCTGCGCGCGGCACGCGGCCAGAAGGCCGAGTCCTCCAAAGGCAATCGCCGCGATCGAGCCGACGAGCGCGAGCGTCAGGAACGATCCCGCAACCGGCATATGAAAAACCAACATACCAAAAGCGAGCAGCAATCCAACTTCGATCACCATCAGCACCAAACGGCTGCTCATCACCGCCAGCAGAAAATCGCTGCGCCGCATCGGAGTCGCCACAAATCGTTTGAGCAGCTTCCTCTGCCGCATATCGACCAGCGAAAAGCCCACTCCCCACATGCCTGAGTTCATGAGGCTCATGCCGATCAATCCTGGGATCAGAAAGTCGATGTAGCGAGAACCCGGCGCACTCTCAACAGTGTTCATAACCTGAAGTTTGTCGATTCGCCCAGCGCTCGCTTCGAGCGCATCAACAGACAGCAATCGCGTATATTCGCTCTCTGGGCGCGATGGATCGTAATAAAACCAGTAGGTTCCATCCGCCTTTTGTTCGACGACCACATCAAACTTGCCGAGACGAAGCCCCTTCATCGCAGCCTCGCGCCCCACGACCACTGTGCACAGAGACGAGCGTTTGTCGGGATTAGGACCACCCAGACGTGACGCAGTGTTCTCGGCATTTTGCCCGGCTATCACCGCAACCGCGTGCTGCTCAGCAGGCTTGTTACGGAAGGCGATGCCGAGCCCGAGCGAGAGCAGAAGCGGAAATCCGAAGACCCAGAAAATAATTTCCGGCTCGCGCTTGAGCTCGAGCAGACGAACCCAAAGCAGATACCGATAGGCCGTCCAGCGCCCCGATCGACGGACGTTTCTCGGCGAAGGCTGTCCCGAACGGTCCCTCGGCAAAAAGGACGGGACGGGAGGATTTGGCGTGGTGATTTCAGTGGCCATCTATTCCTCCCTCAAATGCCGCCCAGTGAGCCGGACGAAAACGTCTTCGAGGCTCGCTTGACGAGTGCTAAGGTGTTCGAGCCGGTGCCCTCGACCATTCACCGCGTCGAGCAGAGCCGGGATGGTGAGATGCGGTTCGCGCACGTTAAGGCAGATCGTGCTGTCTTCCTGGCGCACCACTTCAACGCCCGGCAGCGAACGCCACACTTCAAGACCGTCGGACGCAGAAGTCGGTGCATTACCGTTCGAGCCGCTAGTCTGGAACTCCACCACATGATGTCCACCGAGCCGATCGATCAATTCCGAAGGCGTTCCTTCAGCAATGATCACGCCATGATCGACAATAGCAAGGCGATCGCAAAGCCTCTCAGCTTCGTCCATGTAATGCGTCGTGAGCAGCACCGTTCCGCCCTTCTTTTGAAAGACTCGAATGATCTCCCAGAGTTGCCTTCGGCTTTGTGGATCGAGTCCAGTCGTCGGTTCATCGAGAAAGAGAATTCGTGGATTACCGACGAGCGCGGTCGCAACCGCCAAGCGCTGCTTCTGCCCACCCGAAAGTTTTCCAACCCAGCTATCAGCCTTCTCCGCGAGCTGAAGTTCTTCGAGCACTTCGGCCGCGGCTCGCGGTTCATCGTAAAAGCTGGCGAAGAGTTCGATGGTTTCGCGCACCGTCAGCTTTTCCGTCAGCCGAGTTTCCTGAAGCGAAATGCCCAGCCACTCCCGCAACTGCCGCGGATTGTCGCTCCATTCATGCCCAAAGATGCGCACTTCGCCCGAAGTAGG
>JBAQJF010000114.1:0-2402 GCA_049300195.1 Terriglobales bacterium
ACGCGGCGCTCGATGGCGCCGAAGACGCGCTCCATCCAGGTCTTCTTGGCGTTCTGGCCGCGATCGCTTAGCAGGCGCGAGGTCATCAGCGGCGTGAGCGTGAGCGACACGATGCCACTAGCGATAATCGAGATCACGATGGTGATGGAAAACTCGCGGAAGATGCGCCCCATCAGGCCGCTCATAAAGACGAGCGGGATGAAGACGGCGGCGAGCGAAAGTGTCATCGCCAAGATGGTGAAGCTGATTTCTTTTGCCGATTCGATCGAGGCGTCGAAGGCGTTCATGCCTTCCTGCTCCATGAGGCGCACCGTGTTTTCAAGGAAGACGATGGCGTCATCGACAAGGAAGCCGATGGCGAGCGTGAGCGCCATGAGCGAAAGGTTATCGAGGCTGTAGCCGAGGAGGTTCATGAAAATGAACGTCAGCAGCAGCGAGAGCGGCAAGGCGACAGCGGGGATCAACGTGTCGGTGGCGCGGCCAAGGAAGAGAAAGATGACCATGACCACGAGGACGAAGGCGAGGTAGAGCGTGGTCTTAACGTCGTTGATGCCGGTGACGATGGTCTGCGAGCGGTCATAGGCCGTGAACAGCAGAACTGAACCCGGAAGTTGCGATTGAATCGATGGCAAAAGGTCGCGCACCGACTTGGCCACCGCTACCGCATTCACCCCCGCCCGGCGGTACACGCCGATGAAGACGTTTGCCCCAGGTTGATGGTAGCCACGTACCCAGACACGCATATCAATGCGTTCGTCCTGGACTCCATCCTTGGCGGTCGCAACATCCTTTAGGTAAACGGGTGCGCCATTGGTATTGCCGACGATCAGGTCGTTGTAACCGTCGGCAGTCGTCAACTGCCCTTGCGGTTGCAGCAGGAAGCTGCGATGCGGACCGTCGAATTGGCCGGCTCCGGTGTAGGCCGTGCCGTTCTTAACCGCGTTGGTCAGATCTTCCAGCGTGATATTGCGCGTTGCCATGGCCGAGGGGTCCGCTTTGATGCGCACCGCCGATGGTGTTCCAAAAATAGAAACCTGGCTCACTCCCGGCAGAATGCTGATGCGCTCGCCGATCTGCGTGTTGGCGTAGTCGTAAAGCTGGCCCTCGGTCGCCGTGTCGCTCACGATGGCGATGTACATGATCGGCTGGTCGTTCGGATTCGTCTTGGTGAAAGTGGGAGGGCTGGGAAGATCGACGGGTAACTGGCCCTGGGCGCGCGTGATGGCCGCCTGCACATCAGTGGCTGCGCCGTCGAGGCTCTTCGAGAGATCGAACTGAAGAACGAAACTAGAATGGCCCTGGAGGTTGCTCGAGGTCACGAGTTCGAGCCCCGGGATCTGCATGAACTGGCGCTCAAGCGGCGTGGCCACGTTGTTGGCCATCGTCTCCGGCGTTGCGCCCGGATAATTCACCTGCACCTGAATCACGGGATAGTCGATCGCGGGTAGATCGCTCACTGGAAGCCGCGTAAATGCGAACAACCCGAAGAGCAAGACCGAGACCGTCAGCGCGACGGTCATTACCGGACGGCGAATGAAGAGTTCGGAAAAATTCACGACTGGCCTCCCTGCTTGGCTTTGGCCTGGTTATCGGCGTTCGACTTGTCCGGATTGGTTGCGGGCGCCGCGGCGGACGCGCCATCGCCTTCAACGCGCACTTTGCCGCCCGGACGAATCAGCATCTGCCCAGCGAGCACGATGCGCTCGTTCGCAGCGACGCCATCGGTGACGACAACGTTGTCGCCCTGGCGCTGCCCTAGTTTCACGGGACGCAGTTCAGCGGTATCGTCCGATTTGACGACGTAAACGAAGGAGCCTTGCTGACTGATCTGCGCCGCCTGATTCGGGATCAACACCGCTCCTTTATCGGTAGCGAGAACGAGTTTCACGTCGACGAACTGGCCGGGCCAGAAGTGACGGTCCGAGTTGCTCATCGTGGCCCGCAGGTTGACGGTGCCACTACCGTTCTGCACGGAGTTGTCGAGGAATTCGACGCGGCCGATTCGAGCGGCACTTTCAGGCTCCGAGGGGAGACGAACGGCGGCTTTCAACGTGCCCCTCGACATGTCTTTCTGAACGGCAGGCAGGTCGCTCTCGGTAACTGTGAAGTTGGCGTAGATCGGATCCAGCCGCTGAATCGAAAGCAGCGAAGTCGAGTTGGCCTGCACCACGTTTCCCACATCAACCAGGCGCGCGCCGGCTCGGCCATTGATGGGCGAGTGAATGTAGCAATACTCAAGGTTGAGTTTCGCCGTTTCAAGACTCGCCTGCGCTGACTCGACTTGCGCCTGATCGACATCGACCGTGTTCTTCTTGGTGTCGTAATCCTGCTTCGAAATCGCGTGGGTCGCGATGACTTCCTCGTCACGCGAAAACTGGATTTTCGCCAGATCGAGCGCAGCC
>JBAQJF010000115.1:0-1579 GCA_049300195.1 Terriglobales bacterium
AAGGTCGCGCGCGGCGAGACCTGGGTGCAGGACATGGCTGTCCCGAGCGAGTTGACCGAGAACGATATGGTCGGTCTGCGCGTCCGCGATCGCCTGACGGCAAAAGAACTCCGCATCGTCGCGCTCATCGTGCAGGGCTACAAGAATAAAGAGATCGCGACCCAACTCGGCACGACCGAGCAGGTCATCAAAAATTACCTGCGTAACGTCTACGACAAGATCGGCGTCTCGGATCGTCTCGAGCTTGCGCTCTTCACCATCCACCATCGCATTCTGAACGAAGCCGCCGCCGCAACCGCCGCCGCCGCAACGCCTCCAGCCGTACAAAGCGCCGGCGTGACAAGCTAGAGTCATATCCAACGAAAACAAAGGCCGCCAAAAAGGCGGCCTTTTATTTTTCTTCAGCAGCAGCGACTACCCACCCACTCATTGTCATCCTGAGCGAAGTGGGGTAAGCGAAGCGCGCCTCGCGAAGTCGAAGGACCCCAGCACGCCCACCCCTGACGAAGCAGCGTCAGGGAGTTCTCCCCGCAATGCAAACGGCACAATCGGCTCCCTACCCGATCTTCTCGCCCACGCTCTTCGCCTGAGTAAAGAGCAGAAGATAATCCGGCCCGCCGGCCTTTGAATCCGTCCCAGACATATTGAACCCGCCAAACGGATGCGCGCCCACCATCGCTCCCGTGCATTTGCGGTTCAGGTAAAGATTGCCGACGTGAAAGTCGCGTACCGCGCGATCCAGCTTCTCGCGCGACGAGGAATAAACCGCGCCCGTCAGGCCGAACTCCGTGTCATTGGCAATTTCGAGCGCGTGGTCAAAGTTGCGCGACTTGATCACCGCCAGCACCGGCCCAAAAATTTCTTCCTGCTCCAGCGTTGACTTCGGCTGAATGTCAGCAATCACGGTGGGTTGAACAAAATAGCCATCGCCCGCCGACGCAGCGCGAGCGCCGCCCGTAATCACCCGCCCTTCCTTCCTGCCGATCTCGATGTAGCGCAAAATCTCCTTCATCGAGCCTTCGTTAATGACAGCGGCCATCGCCGGATTCGTCTCCGGATCGCCGACGGTAATCCGCTCGACGCGCGTCTTCAGCTTTTCAAGGAATTTGTCGTAGATGCGCTCGTCAATAATCGCGCGCGAGCAAGCGGAGCATTTCTGCCCTTGAAAACCAAACGCCGCCTGCGCCACGCCCTCGACCGCCGAATCGATATCGGCATCGGCATCGACTATGATCGCGTCCTTGCCGCCCATCTCAAGAATGGTGCGCTTGATCCAAAGCTGCCCCGGTTGCTGCTTCGCAGCCGACTGATTGATATGCAGCCCAACTTCGCGCGACCCGGTGAAAGCGATGTAGCGAACCTTCGGATGCGCGACCACAGCATCGCCAAAGCTCGCGCCCCCGCCCGGACAGAAATTCACGACGCCTTCCGGCATGCCGCATTCTTCGAGCAACTCAATGAACTTGGCGGCAATGGTCGGCGAATCGCTCGACGGCTTTACGATCACCGTGTTGCCACAGACAATCGACGCCACTGTCATCCCAGCCATGATCGCGGCAGGAAAATTCCACGGCGGAAT
>JBAQJF010000116.1:0-3282 GCA_049300195.1 Terriglobales bacterium
GAAATAGGGCGCGCAGGACGAGATGGCAAGCCGAGTCGCGCCGTGCTCATGTATTCCTACGCGGACCGCCACACGCACGATTTCTTTTTCGGCCGGGATTACCCGCCGGTCGAGTTACTGGATCGTATTTTCGCTACCCTTGGCGCACAACCGCAAAGCAAAGAAACGGTGCGCAAACTGGCCAAGATGGAAGAGGACATCTTCGACAAGGCGCTGGAAAAACTTTGGATTCACAAAGGCGCCATCCTGGACTATGCGGAAAATGTAAGCCGTGGGGTAGAGGGTTGGCGAGGCTCCTACACTCTGCAGGCGGAGCAGAAGCAGGACCAGATCGAGGAGATCCTCCGCTTCGCGGAGAGCCATCGTTGCCGGATGACCGCACTGGTCCACCACTTCGGGGACACGTCAGATAGCGGATCTGGCTGTGGCATCTGCGATTTCTGCGCGCCTGCCGATTGCGTTGCGCAAAGATTTCGAGGAGCTACGCATGCGGAGCGAATTGCCTGCGACCGGGTTCTCAAGAAGCTGCGCTCCTTGCCCGCGAGATCTACGGGAAAACTGCATGCCGAGCTGTTTCCGGAAAACGAAATGAGCCGGGATGACTTCGAAGAGGTTCTGGGAGCGATGGCCCGGGCCGAACTGCTGGCGTTTGCCGATGCCGTCTTTGAGAAGCAAGGCAAGCGGATTCCCTACCGGACGGTCAGCATTTTGCCTGCCGGGCTGAACTTCCATGAGAGCCAGACGACGCCTTTCATTATGAGAGACGCGGTGGACGCGGTGGCTTCTCCCAAACGCGGCAAGAAAGGTACGACCGTCGCGACGCTGCGGCAAGGCAAGCTAACCAAGCCGGCTTCAGTTGAGGCTCCGCCGCCGGAACGGCAGGTTCGCCTGGAACAGGCATTGCGGGCGTGGCGTTTGACCGAGGCGAAGCGCAGAAACATGCCGGCCTTTCGCATCTTTGGCGACCGGACGTTACGCAATATCGCCAGCACCTGCCCCAAAAGTGACTCCGCCCTGCTAGCCGTGCCGGGGATTGGCATGGGAACCGTAGAAAAGTACGGCGCCCAAATCTACCATCTGGTCGCCAGCGCCGAATCTGTGCCCTGACAGAAACCAACAGGAACTGGACGTGGACTGAACCCCTAAGCTGAGACACGACGGCTTCGGTAATTGGGGACACTTCGCGTGTTTTTGTTTTGGTTTTTATCTGCATGCATCTCCCCCGCCGTGGGAGTGTGGAAATCCTGAAGGGATTTCCAAGGCCTGTGGGAGCGGTGGGAAACCTGTTTTTGGTTTTCCACCGCTTCCATCAGCGCCGTCACTCGGTGGTGCCACAGAGGTCCGTTCGAACTCTTCCGGGGTCAGATAACGCAATGCCGAATGCAATCTCTTTCGGTTATAGACCTGTTCCAGGAACTCACCGATTCGACTGCGCGCCTCTTCCAGATTTTGATAATCCGTGCCGTAGACCTCCTCTTCTTTTAGGGTTCGCATGAATCGCTCTGCCCGCGCGTTATCGTACGGATTGCCGCTACGGCTCATACTGATCTGAATCTCGCGCTCCGTCAGCATCTCTGTATATTCACCCGAGGCGTACTGCACACCTCGATCAGAGTGATGAATCAGTTGTTCGGCGTTCCACTGCCGCCCCTCCAGCGCCATCTGCAAGGCCCCAATTGCCAGCTTGGCTTGCAAAGTGCGCCCTAGCTCCCAGCCGATCACTCGTCGTGAGTAGGCATCCAACACCACCGCCAAATAGATAAACTCACCCCGCAGACCAATGTAAGTAATATCAGCCACCCACAGTTGATTCGGCGCCGTTAATTTCATACGCCGCGCCAGGTTCGGGTAAATCGGCAGATCGTGCCGCGAATCTGTGGTAAACACGTACTTGCTTCGCCGCAAGCTCAGCAAATTGTCTTCTCGCATCAGGCGCAGCACCCGCTTGTGATTCACCACATGCCCCTCACGCCGTAGCAACGCCGTCAGCATCCGATAGCCTCGTCGCCGATGATGCTCAACGGCTAACTTTTGTAAGCGTGCCCGCAACCACAAATCCGCTTGCTCCGGCCGGCTCTGCTGTAAATAACGATAGAAGCCGGCGCGACTCACCTCCGCCAACCAGCATTTCTGTTCCACCGTCAGCCCTACCCCTTCGAACGAGAGCGAGGCTTGGAGAACGCTATAGACTCCTTGCCGCCATCGCCGCTGGGATTCGGCGCTGCTCCCCTGACTTGTTCGAAGGTTCGCTTTAAAAAATCCAGTTCCAGTTGCTTGCGACCCAGCAGCCGCTCAAGTTCGGCGATCCGCAGCTGGTCGGCGCTGGGCGCCGCTGACGGCTCGCAAGCACCTACCCATCCGCTCCCTCGCGGTCTACCAGGTCCTCGTTCCAAAGCCGCCAGGCCTCCGGCCTTCAGCTGATCCCGCCAAAGGTATAAGTACTTCCGCCGGATGCCCAGTTCTTTCGCCAAACCGGTGACGTTCTTGCATTCTGCCATCCGATTCACCGCTTCCTGCTTGAACTTCGCACTATAACTTCTCCACTGCTTCCTCATCGGTCTCTCCATTATGACCGCTGAGTGTCCCCAGTTTTCCTTGCCCTCCGTGTCTCACTTTTGGGGTCCAGTACAACGGGTGCCCCACGTTCGCCTCAGCGTACGTGGGCCAAATAAGACGGGCGAAGCCCCACCATAGCTTTTGCGAAATCGAACACCAAAAGCAATCGAAACATATCATTTTCGGCCCAGGTACGCTTTGGCGAACCTGGGGCACCCGTCCAGTTCCTATTGGGTTCTGTTAGGGCACAGACTCCGCCGAGAATCAATTTGAACGGGGGTTCTCACGCAGACATTTTAGCCCTCATTTGTGGCGACTCGGGGTGGCCCGGCTAAAGCCGCGCCCTGATACAAAATATGAGAGCGCCGACTACCTGGACAGCAGCATCTGCGGCTAGGAGGAGTGCTTCACTGCGTTCTTTTGCAACGTTGCCGTAAAATGGTGATAGAGCGGTTTGGGTAAGGAGAGTGCAACTTGGCGCAACTGATGAGGACATCGAATCCAGTTTTGAACGAGAAGCGTTTTGAGGGCGTCGCCGAGCTGGGCGGTGGGATGACACTCGAGGGCACGGTCAACAAGACTGGCCTGCTTCTGCTTTGCGCGATGGCCACCGCAGCCTGGACATGGCACCTCTTTAACCAGGCGCACTCGGCTGCCGCTGTACTCCCATGGCTGTGGATCGGGAGCATCGGCGGGTTCGTCTGCGCGATGGTCACGGTCTTCAAG
>JBAQJF010000117.1:0-5841 GCA_049300195.1 Terriglobales bacterium
GCGACCACCATCGCCGTCGAGCACGACGATCTCGTCACCACGGTATGGCAGGTCGAGGGTCTACCGGAGACGCCAATGCGGAGGCCGCTTTCCGCATGAATGCAGCCGCGCGTTTGCAATATTATCGTCGCGTTCTACCCGCATATTTCGGCTCGGGGGGCAGCCAGCTTACCTTCTGGCACGAAACGCCGGAGATCAATCCGCGCGCGCACATCGCCGCGCAAGCGAAGAGTCGGCCACTCGGCCCTTACTACATGTCGTTTCGCGAGAAGGCCGACTACTCCGGCCCTCACGACGCAAATGGAATTCCCATGCTCGACTATCGTGGCGCGATCGGCCTGCAATACAACCCGATTGCGATCGCGCAATGGGGCCTCGCGAACTACAACCGCTTCTCCGAAGACGCCAAAGACGCCGAAGACGCCAAAGACGCCCGCCTGCAAAGAACCCTCAACGCCGCCGACTGGCTCGCGGCCAATCTCGAACAGAACGCGCACGGCCTCTGGGTCTGGCACCATCACTTCGACTGGGAGTATCGCGAAACTCTCAAAGCGCCGTGGTATTCCGGCCTGGCGCAAGGCCAGGGCGTTTCACTTCTGCTCCGCGCGCATGCGCAAACGGGCGACGGCAAATATCGGCAGGCGGCCTCCGACGCTTTCGTTTCGTTGACCACGCCCATCGCCCAGGGCGGCGTTCTTTTTGAAGACAACGAAAAAAATCTCTGGATCGAGGAATATCTCGTCGATCCTCCCACCCACATCCTGAACGGATTCATCTGGGCGCTCTGGGGAGTGTTCGACTTCTCTCTCGCCCATGCCGACGCCTCAGCCAAACAGATCGCTAAACACATATTCGACCGCGGCGTTCAGACCTTGCTCCACAATCTCGCGCGCTTCGATACCGGCTACTGGTCTCTCTACGAGCAATCCGGAACTCAACTGAAGATGCTCGCGAGCCCTTTCTATCATCGTCTGCATATCGTCCAGTTGCGGGTCATGGCCAATCTGACCGGCGACCGGCGATTCGCCGGCGTCGCGGACCGCTGGGAGGGCTACACTCAGCGGCGCGCGAATCGCTCGCGGGCGCTGGTGGAAAAAAGCATTTTCAAATTGCTTCATTACTAAGCGACCTCCGCTCAAGACATCGCGCCAGAGTTCGCCGTCCCGCGGCTATTTGCGACTCTGGTCCATCCGCGCGCGAATGATGTAGCCCCAGCCTCGCCGTCGTGTACGCTTTCCCTGAGAAAGATTCGCCCGCATCGCTCATCGTGAAGATTCTCTACGTCTCGCAATACTTTCCTCCGGAAATGGGCGCGCCCGCCGCGCGCGCCGACGAATTATCGCGGCATTGGGCGCGCATGGGCCACAAAGTTACTATCCTTACCGGCTTTCCGAATCATCCCACCGGTATAGTGCCGCCGGAGTGGCGGGTGCCGCTCCACCACTTGCGCCACACGGAAATGATCGACGGCGTCAACGTCGCGCGCACCTGGCTTTGGCCGTTGCCGAATCGCAAAGCTCATGAGCGAATCCGCTCCTATGCGTCTTTCTGTGTTTCGTCCGCGCTGCGGGGACTGAATCTAAGTAAGCCCGATCTAGTCATCGGAACCTCGCCCCAGTTGCTGGTGGCGCTTTCCGCGTGGTGGATCGCGCGCTGGAAGCGCGTTCCATTCGTCTTCGAAGTCCGCGATCTTTGGCCGGAGTCGCTCGCGGCAGTCGGAGCCGGCGCCGAAGGTACCGCGCTCCATCGCGTCTTGGGCGGCATCGCAGGATTCCTTTATCGCCGCGCCCATCGCATCGTCGTTGTCACGCCGGCTTTCAAGGATCACTTGATCCGGCATTGGCAGGTGCCCGCCGACAAAATTTCCATCGTTGAAAATGGGGTCGAGACCGATCTCTTCCGTTTCGATCCCGCAGCCGCCGCGATTCGAAAAGATCTCACGCACGAAGACCTTCCGAATGCCGGCCGCTTCCTCGTCTGCTACATCGGTACGATGGGCATGGCGCACGGTCTTGAAACGCTGATCGCCGCCGCCGAGGAACTTCAAACGACTCTGCCGAATTGCCTGTTCCTCCTGATCGGCGAAGGCGCGGAAAAACAGCGCATCATGGAACTGGCCGCCGCGCGCGGCCTCGCCAATGTCACATTCCTCGATCAGCAACCGCGGCAGCACATACCGGCCCTCGTTTCAGCGTCGGATGCCTGCCTCGTCATGCTCAAGAAATCCGATCTCTTCAAGACCGTAATTCCCACCAAGCTGCTCGAATACATGTCATGCGAGCGCCCGGTGATCGTCGCAGTCGACGGCCAGGCCCGTCAGATTGTCGAAGAGGCGCGCGCCGGAGTATTTGTACCGCCTGAGGACAGCCACGCGCTTGCGGAGACAGTTCGTGCGCTCGCGCGAAACCCGGAGCAGCGAAGGCGCATGGGATTTAACGGGCGGCAATACATCCTCGCCAACCTATCCCGCAAACAAACGGCGCTGGATTATATTGCGGTGCTGAAGGAGTTAATCGAGACCAAAGAATCAGCCCGAGCGGCGGCCGCCTAGTTTCCCGCGCAGTCCGGCTTAAGGATGAGCCGCGACAATTGCCAGCGCCGACGTCATTGTCACAGCCGCGTCCGCCGTGCGGTAGGCCGCAGCCTTGGCCGAGCTTCCCGGGACAAACAAAACGTCGCCTTTGATCAGCGGAATATCCGGCGCCTTCGCGTAAAGAATCTTTTTCAGTGGAACCGGAATTTCCTGAATTCCGTTGGCCGTCTGCCGCAGAATCCTGGTCTTATTGAGTGAGGACGTCCGCGTGCTTCCGCCCGCCAGCGCCAGTGCCTTCAAAACGCTCAGCGAATTATCCTCGATCATAAAACCGGCCGGATGCTGCACGTCGCCAACCACATAAACGATGCCGGCCCGTGACACAATAATCGTGTCGCCCGCCATGATGTCGACGTTGTTCTTGGTGTCTTCCGCCAGGTTCGCCGAGAGCTGGAGTTCGATCTTGTGATCGGGATCGTCGCGATGAATGATCGTCACCAGGCGGCCCGCTTTGTCGCTCAGTCCACCCGCCGCCGAGATCATGTCAAACAGCGTCCGATCGCCGGCGATCGTGTATGGACCGGGATGAGCCAGTTCGCCGACCATCGTGACGGCCTGCGATTGCGCTTCTTCGACAAAAACCGTGACGTGCGGATCGCGCACGAATCCCCCATCCTCCAGCCGCTTCTGAATCATTTCCTGCGCCTCGTCCGTCGTCAGATCGCCCACGTGAACGTAGTCGATGAGAGGCAGGTAAATGTCTCCCGATCCGCTGATGCGCGCCTTGGTTTGCAGGTCGGGCACGCCGAAGACACCGACATCGACCAGATCGCCCGGTCCCAGCTTCACGGTTGAATCCGCAAGCGGACGGTGCTGTGGCGTGGAGGATGGTGTGGAAATGTCACCTTCCTTCGCGGCAGCGGACGATGGTTGCGCGGAATCCGGAGTGGCCGGCGTCTGTGCGCTGGGCGCGAAAAGCGTCTGCGCTGAAATGCTGCGCGCCGAAAGTCCCGCGCAGCACAAACCAAAAATCAATACCTGCGAAGTACGCAGGAGAAACGTACGCGGGAGAAACGTGCGCAGGAGAAAACCGCGATTCCGCCCTGACATGAAAAGCTCCTAAGTTGCGAGTGTGACGAGTCTAGCATGGCCCCTCCGCGCCCTCCGCGCACAGGCGTTGTCGCTGTCGATACCCGGACTCGGAAGTATCAACAGTGAAATGTGCAATCGGTATTGCTCTCCGCGGTCAGCGAAGCTATAGTCCGGGAAAATGCACTTCTTGCGGCCCTGGGGTCGCTACAAATCAGGGAGATTGTACGGACAATTTGTACTGACAAAATGATCTGTGCACCTCCCGTTCGGCTTGAAATGCCCGGTATTTCAGCCGGAAGGAACGTCTGATTGACGCTGCTGTTTTTTGGACTGTTTGCATTTTCGCTCGCGCTCTCCTTCGTGGCCACGCGCGAAGTCCGCGACATTGCAACCCGCCGGGGTTTGGTCTCCACTCCGGGCGGACGTCACCTGCATGAAACTCCACGCCCACGCCTTGGCGGGGTCGCAATCTTCCTTGCGTTCTCCCTGAGCCTGGCTTTGTGGCTGGTGCTCGCGCTGATCTTTCCGCGTCTTGGCGCAGGGGTTGTTCCCACCACGCTTCTCCGCATCTATCTGCCCGCTTGCCTGATTTTCTGTCTCGGTATCTACGACGATCTCCACGGCGCCGGCCCATATCTTAAATTCACCGTCCAGGCAATCGCCGCCTCCATGCTCTTCGCGGGAGGCATGCGCGTTCTCGATCTGCCGCTCATCTTTCCGCACACGTTGCCCTGGTTCGTCGGCTTGCCGCTCACCGTGCTCTGGGTGGTGGCGGTCACCAACGCCTTCAATCTGATCGACGGTCTTGACGGCCTGGCGGCCGGATCGGCTTTGTTCTCGACTCTGGTTTTCTTCGTCGTCGCGCTGGTGAATCGGTCGTGGCTGTGCTCGCTGATGAGCGTTACTCTCGCCGGCGCGATCCTCGGTTTCCTGCGCTTCAACTTCAATCCGGCGACAATTTTTCTGGGTGACTCGGGCAGCCTGTTCATCGGCTTCATGCTCAGCGCGCTCGCTTTGGCCGGCGCCGAGAAGGCGCCCACCTTCGTCGCCGTCGCGATTCCAGTAGTCTCTTTCGGCCTGCCAATCCTCGAGACATCGCTCTCCGTAGTCCGCCGCCTCATCAGCGGGCGTCCCATCTTCACCGCCGATCGCGAACACATCCATCACAAACTTTTGCAGATGGGTCTGTCGCATCGTCAGGTTGTGATTGTCCTCTACGCCGTCTCGGCCGTGTTTGCCATGTTGAGCCTGTTCCTGCTCTGGCCGACCGGCAGCACTCTCGGTTTGGTGCTCGCGGTGGTTGGAACCGGCATCTGGCTGGGCGTGCAGCATCTCAACTATCTGGAGTTCGGCGAACTCCGCCGCGTCGCGCAGCGCACCATCGAGCAGCGCCAGATCGTCATCAACAATCTTTCGGTGCGGCGCGCGGTCGAAGAACTCAAAGCCGCCGATAATTTCGAGCAGGTCCGCAGCATTCTGGTGGCGGCCTTCGAGACCAACGATTTCGACGCCTTCGAATTAAATGCAACGCCCGTTCTCGACTCGCACTCCATCGAGCCCGCGCAGCACGTGCGCTGGAGCAAATTTCCCCGCATGTTGACGATCTCCGCCGAGCCCGCCTGGAAGCTGACGCTCGATCTGGTCACGACTTCAAACCGCGTCTGCGGATCGCTCGTCGTCTTCCGAAGTTACAGCAACCGGGATCTTCAGTTGGACGTCAACCTGCTTACCGCGCAATTTCCCGGCGCTTTGGCCGACGCCCTCGATCGCGCATGGGCGATTCCCGATCCGATGGTTGCCTCCCGGCAAACTGAAATTCCCGCCTACGCCGCCAACCTCTAACTCGCGCCTGCGAGCCTTATGTCGAGTCCTAACAGGCTGCTGAAAAACTCGACCTTGCACTCGATTTTGGGTGGCGCAGCGCTCAGCGCTGCGATAACTGCCTTGTTTTCGGTGGCGGCTTTAGCCGCTACGGTCACGATGCAAGTCGCAAAAGGGTCCTTCCAACCTCCTAAGCCCTTGTGCTTCCCATCAAAGGAAAAAATCGCTTCCGTCATACCTCCCGAAACGGACTCTAAACTGGCTGCGAACACAATAGATATTACTGACTCCTTTTCGCGGCTGGGTTAATATGGTCCCTTCATGGATCGCAGCTCTCTCAGATGGCCGGATCCAGACGCGCAACTTCCGCATGGTGAACGGCGCCACGCCGTACG
>JBAQJF010000118.1:0-25998 GCA_049300195.1 Terriglobales bacterium
CGCATCGTTGCCGGCAATGAAGTTTTCACACTGCACTCTTCCGTCGGCGACTCCATCGTCAAGTATGGAGACGTGGTTCTCCAACTCGATCAAGTCGACTTCGTTGACTCAAGCGGCCTCGGCGCGCTCGTTCGCCTGATGCAAACGGCAAGAGCCAAAGGTGGCGACCTGAAGTTGAGCGGCGTCTGTCCGCGCACGCTCAAGACGCTGGAAATGACGGGTCTGGTGAAGCAGTTTGAGATTTACGAAGCCGTCGAAGAGGCGATCACCGCGGCTTATCTTGGCTCGCGCTATTCCAAGGGCTTAACCGGAGACGCCCGCCCGCGGATTCTCTGCATCTACGAATCCAACGATGTTTGCACGTTTCTGCGGGAGGTCTTGTGCAGCGCGGGTTACAACGCGCTTACCACCATGAGCATCGACGACGCCCGCATTCTGCTGAAAGCCACCAAGGCGAAGCAGGTAATTCTGAGCGCAAAGCTGCAGACGGTGTATGGCAAGTCGACGAAGAAGATGCTGGAAGAGATCGATCCGCAGGTGAAGATCATGGTGCTTGACGACAACTTTGCCGCGCAGGATCCGGGCGAGGCGGCGGAGAAGTTGCTGGCGCAACTGGGCACTTCCGCTTAGGACTGACTTCGCGGCCCCGTCTGACATAACCCGATTTCACAAACATGAGCGGGTTGCCCATAGGATCCAAGGGCCAGCCCAAGCGAATTACGGATCAAATTCCCAGAACCTGGGAATCGTCCCGTCTCACGCGGTTTTCCAGACCAAAAGCGCCAGATTTACTGATCGCCCCCGGCTGTCACAATCGCATACAATGTTGGCCTGTCCCTTGCGCGGCGGTTCGCCCGTCACCGCCAGAAGAGTTGTGCCCGACGAGCGCCACATAAAGGTTGAAAGGGTTATCTTTTGTCGTTCTCACCTGGGAGCACCACTTTGAAATACTCGAAACTCGCGCTGGCCTGCCTGATTGGGCTGTTGGCAGGCAGCGAGCGACCATCGCTCGGGCAAACTTATACTGCGCCCGTCCCCTTTCTTAATACCGGACCGGACCCAATGGCGGCCATCGACTTTGCCCAGTTTTACCTGGACCAGCAAAATCGCAGCGCCAAGGAGAAGGAAAAAAGAGAGCAGGAAAGAAAACGGCTGATCGAATCTGGTGTTCTGTCAGCGCTCGACCTTGACGCTCCCAATAATGCCATCGAGCAATACAACCGCGCGAACACCCTTCTCAAGCAACAGAATTCGAAGGAGGCTATCCTCCATTTACAGAAAGCGATAGCGGACTATCCTCAATTCGTCGCGGCACACATGGGACTGGGATTGGCCTATCTGGATCAAGAGGATATGAGTCGCGCCCAGAATGAGTTTGAGACAGCTGCCCGGCTCGACGACAAATTTGCCAGGTCGTTTCTCAGTCTCGGCCGCCTGGCTTTATCAAGAAGCGATCCCGAGACGGCGAAGGCGAATCTTGAGAAAGCCGCTTCTCTGCGCCCGAAAGATCCTGTCATTCTTTCGGTCCTCGCCTACGCAGACCAGGAAAATCATGACTACCAGCAAGTTTTGGATATCTGTCACCGCGTGCATGAGCTTGACCATAAAGGAATGGCAAATGTGCACTACATCGCCGCGGCGGCTGCCGAGTCCCTTAAAGAACCCGACATAGTGGAAAGGGAATTGAAGATCTTTATTAGTGAGGATCCTACAAATGCCTTCGCACCCGCCGCCCGTAAGAATCTCGCCATCCTCGCCCATAACCGGGAGGTGAGGAATCAGTTGGCAGCGGCCGGTCGGCCCGGTGTTATCGTCTCCGATGCGCCGCGTCCACGGACGAAATCGAACCCCAATAATGATCGGCTGAGAGAGCAGTTGCGCGCTTTGGCACCCGAAACTCCAGGTGGAGATTGCGACGATTGCGCCAAGTTCTCCGAATCTTCCCCCGCCACAACGGCGGACGCGGGCGTGCACCTGCCAAGCCTGGTTCCGGACCTACCGAACGATCCGACCGAAGCATGGACGATTCGTAAGAATGTCGATCAGGTCACTCTTTTCTTTGCAGTGAGCAGGCATGGACATTTGATCAACGATCTGAGGAGATCCGATTTTCAAATCTCCGATGACAATAAGCCTCCGGAGAGAGTGGTGGAGTTTGCGCCGCAGTCCAAACTTCCCTTGCGTGTCGCATTGCTGATTGACACCAGCGGTTCCGTACACGACCGCTTTTCGTTTGAGAAACACGCTGCCACTAACTTCATCCAGAAGATATTGACGAATTCTTCCGATCTCGGTTTTATCGCAGGTTTCTCGAATCAGGCGATCGTTACCCAGGATTTCACGTCCGACCCGGCGGAACTGGCAAACGGTATTGACAAGCTCACGAATGACGGGGGAACCGCTCTTTTCGATGCGGTCACGTTTGCTTGCTGGAAGCTGGCCGAGTATCCCGACGGAGATCGGGTCGCGAATGTTTTGGTCGTGCTCAGCGATGGTGAGGATAATTCCAGTCACACCTCGCTCAAGCAGACGATTCAGACCGAAGAAAAGACCGGCGTGACCGTTTATACGATCAGTACGCGGGAGGACATCGGCGACAAGACTGACGCTGACAAGGTATTGGAGGTGCTGGCGGGGCGGAGCGGCGGTGAGGCGATGTTCCCTCACGATGCGCCTACGCTTGGCAAATCGTTCGATCAACTGCGCGATTTGATTCGCAGCCGCTACTTTATCGCGTATAAGCCGGCGAATTTTCAGCCCGACGGCAGGTATCGAACGATTCACATCGCCGCCACGAAAGATGGGCAGCGTCTAAAGGTACTGGGTCGTAAAGGGTATTACGCCCGCCTCGAAGTCAAGCCAAACTAGTTGTGTCCGCATCGCGACCTCCGAGTCCGCAGCGCTCGCCCGCGATTTATAATCGCTGATTCATCGTTACCCCGGTTTCCCAATCAAAGGAGTTTCATTGCCACTCGACGACAACATCTATGAGATTCGGCGCGAGAAGGTCAAGAAGATTGAGGCGCTCGGACACCCGGCTTATCCGCGTAAATACAACTACAGCCACACTGTGCCGCAGATTCTGAGCGAATATGGCGGACAGACGGCGGAAGAGCTTGATTCTCCGCGGGTCACCGTCCGCGTGGCGGGGCGGATCATGGCGATCCGCCTGATGGGCAAAGCTGGATTTGCGCATCTTCAGCAGGATGGGCAGCGCTTGCAGATCTACGTGAAGAAAGACGCGGTCGGAGATGCGGGATTCGAGTTGTGGAAGCTGCTCGACCTTGGCGATCACATTGGCGTGCGTGGATATCTGTTTCGCACGCGCACCGGCGAGTTGAGCATTCACGCCGAGGAGTTGACGTTTTTGTCGAAGGATCTTTTGCCTCTGCCCGAGAAGTGGCATGGGTTGCAGGATGTCGAATTGCGCTATCGGCAGCGGTATGTCGATCTGGTGATGAATCCCGAGGTGCGCGAAGTCTTCCTGAAGCGCAGCAAGCTTACGCAGTCGCTGCGGAGATATTTCGACGCGCAGGGATTTGTGGAAGTCGAGACGCCGATGATGCAGCCGATGGCGGGCGGAGCGGTGGCGCGTCCATTTAAGACGCATCACAACACGCTCGATATGGATTTGTTCTTGCGGATTGCGCCGGAGCTGTATTTGAAGCGGCTGACGGTGGGCGGATTCGATCGCGTGTACGAGATCAATCGGAACTTCCGGAACGAGGGAATTGGTTGGAGATGGAACCCGGAGTTCACGATGCTCGAGGCTTATCAGGCTTACACGGATTATCTCGGGATCATGGATACGACGCAGGCCTCGATTGAACAGGCAGTGCAGGATGTGACGGGCGGCACGAAGACGAAGTGGGGAGAAGATGAGATTGACTGGTCGCACTCGAACTGGCGGCGCATGACGATGCGCGAGGCGATCACGAAGTTCTGGCCGGAGAAGGCGGGCGCGGCGCCGACTCGTGAAGACTTCGCTACGCAGGATGGAGTGAAGGCGCTGGTGGATCGCGTGCGCGGGGGTGGCATTGATCTGCGCTATGACGCCGCTGCGCCGGTGGGGAAGACCATCGCTGCGATCTTTGAGGCGGTAGCCGAAGAGCATCTTTTGCAGCCGACGATTATTTATGAGTTTCCGACGGCGGTTTCTCCGTTATCGAAGCAGAAGCCCGATGAGCCGGACTGGACGGAGCGCTTTGAGATGTTTGCCGGGAAGATGGAAATTGCCAACGGCTTCAGCGAGCTAAACGATCCGGAGGATCAGCGGCGGCGGTTTGAGGCGCAGTTGCTGGAACGGGCGCGCGGCGATGAAGAGGCGCACCAGATGGATGAAGATTACATTCGGGCGCTGTCGTATGGCATGCCGCCGGCGGGCGGCGTGGGGGTTGGGCTGGATCGGCTGGCGATGCTCTTCACTGACTCGCATACCATTCGAGATGTGATTCTGTTTCCGTTGTTGCGGCCGGAGAAAAGCGCCACCACGGAGGAAGCAGAGGGGAAGTAGGTTTTTGGATTTCCGTGTAAAAGGGGCCTTCGCTACCCGCCTCGATGGTTCGCACTCTAAAATCGCACAGAACGCGATTTTAAGAATGGGGCAGCCTTTTGCCGTTACTCGCCCACCTAGAACCTAAACAATCACTTTAAATGTCCGCTCGTTTCGCAGATGCTTGGGACAGTTCTTACCTCTGGCAGCGCTACCGTAGCGGCCACTTCGACGACGCTGGGTCGGTAGCGCTTTGCTCCTCGCTTGCGCCGCTCGGGTTCAAACCTATTTTGCGTCGCCACTTTTCGGTGTCTTCTTTCCCGCGCCCTTTTGCGGACCGAAGTTAACGGTCAGGTAATCCAGAAAAGCTTTGCGGTCGGCGTCGGGGACTACCGCGCCGAGTCCGGCCATTTTGTCGAGTTCGTCGGACCACTGCGTGCGCGAGAAATGCGCGTCGGTGATGCGGCTGGCGTTGTGGCACTGGAGGCAGGCAGCTTTTATTTTGGGCAGCGCGGGGCCGGGCGGAAGCGGCTTGGCTGGAGGAGCTTCGGGAGCCTGGGCTAGGGCGAAGCTAGAGGCGAACAGAAGGGCGGTGAGCGCGGTTCGGTTGAAGATCGTTAAGGTGAACATGGTTGGAATATGGTATCGAAGGCGCGGCCGGATGTCAGCTGCGGACGAGAGCGGCTGGCATAGTTTGATGGATGGCCCGAGACGGGCAGGCCCCTCTCTACGCGAGTTTGGAGAGCGGAACGCGGTATTAGCGTTGGTCGAGCATATGGACAGCTTCCAGGATCGTGTTGCCTACGATTTCAAGACTGGTCGCACTGAGTTTGTCCATGGTGTCTTGCGCGGTGTGATGGAAGACGTCGTTGTAGCCATAGGGCATGTCGATGACATCGGCGCTTGGGACGCCGCGTTTTACGAAGGGTAGATGGTCGTCTTCCATGGGCGTTTGGAGCGCATAGAAGTGCGATTGGTAGCCGCCGCGCTCGGCGGCGGTGTGGATCAAGTCGAGCAGCCACGGGGTGGAATTCTGGTCACGCAGGATGTTGACGTCCTGGGCGGCGATCATGTCCATGACGAAAAGGGCTTTGATTTTTTTCAGTGTGCCGTCTTTCTCCCACTTTTCGGCCAGGTGGCGCGTGCCATAGAGGCTGTCAGTGTCGGACCACTCCCGGACGGCCTCTTCGCCGTCGGTCCAGACCAGCCAGACGCTGTAGCCGTCGCGAGTTTTGGGCTTCGCTGATGAGCCGGGATTTTCCTTGTTGATCTGGTCACGGAAGTAGTTCGCGTATTCGAGGAGGATGGCAGTCGACGAACCGCCGTCGTCGGCGCCCACATAGCCGATGTTGCGCAGCGGGTAGTTGGTATCGTAGTGGCCGAGAATGGCAATGATGCCGTCTTTTTTGCCGGGGAACTTCGCGATGATGTTGTGGACTGGGAATTTACCTTCGACGGTGTCGGCGGTGAAGTCGTCTTCTTCGACCTGGTCGGCGCTCAGATGGTCTTCTTTTAGGTGATCCAGAATGTAGCGCTCCAACTTTTTGTGAGCCTCGTTGCCCATGTAGCGCGGGCCGAAGGCGGTCACTTCGCGGGTGTATTCGAAGGCGCGCTTGGCGTCGATGTGCGGGAGGGGAGCGTTGTCGGGAGCGGCCGCTTCGGGCGGAACTGGCGGCGTAGTTCGAGTTTCGACTTGTTGCGGGATGACAACTGTTGGCTGCGCGTCGCTCCCATGCGAGCACGCAACAAGCGCGACCATTCCGAGCATGGTCAAACCAACCTTCAACCGCAGGGGAGCACACGGAAAGGCTTGGCAAAGTTCTTTCTTGGTCGCGGGTCTCTTCATTTTCCCTGTGATCCTTCGTGTCATCGGTAGTTAAGATTTCTTGTCCGCGCGCTTCTTGCGTTGAGTGGGATGCACCATCCAGGCGATTCCGATGCTTAGTACGTACAGGCCCAGCATCGGGGCGGCGAAGATGCACATGTTCACAACGTCTGGCGTCGGCGAGATGATGCCTGCGATTATGAAAATTCCAAGGATTCCGTAGCGGATGTTTTTCCACATCCAGCCCGCGCTGACGATCCCCATCAGAGCTAGAAAGAAAACCAGGATGGGCATCTCGAAGATCGCGCCCATGCCGACGATGATGGTCACGAAGAGGCTGGTGTATTCCTCGATCGTGATCATGGGGGCGAATTGTTTGCCGAAGTCGATCAGGAAGTTGAGCGCCTGCGGATAGACGACGCGATAGCCAAAATATCCTCCGGCCAGAAACAGGGCTACGGTTGAAGCCATGAAGGGCATAACGTAGCGCTTCTCATGGCGGTACAACCCGGGCGCGATGAACAGCCAGAGTTGATAAAGGACGAAAGGCGAGGCGACGAAGAGTCCGGCAACGCCTGCGACTTTCAGATAAAGATTGAATGGATCGACGGGATTGAGATAGACAAGTTTTTCCGGCAGACCGTGTTTGTGCAGCACCTGGATGATGGGGCGCTGCATGAGATCGACCAGGCGGCCGGCCGAGAACCAGCAGCCAATGAAGCCGGCGATGACGGCGATGATGGAATAGACGATGCGCTTGCGAAGTTCCTCGAGATGCTCGAGGAAGCCCATGGTGGGCATCGCGTCTTTGGCGGATTCGGGCAGGGAGGACGAGGCGGCCGCTTCAGGCATCGGGGGCGGCTTTCGTGACGGGATGCGCTTCCAGGGCGGCGTCCGTGCCGGTGGCGGCCAGAGACGGGGCAGGCTCCGTCTCTACGATAGATTTGGTTTCGGGGCTGGGTTCCGTTTGTGCCGCGGCAGCCTTTGTTTCGATTTCTGTTTCCGCGGCTTCCAGTTCCGCTCCTGACGGCGGATTGAAAATGCGGCTGGCTATGGAGCCTAACGGCTCCTTCAGCGGCGGTAGAATCTGCGGCTTGACGTCGGACTGGACGGCATTGATTTCGGATTCGATCTGGGCGCGGAATTCGTTGGAGGCGCGGCGGAATTCGTTCATCAGGCGGCCGACCTGGCGTCCTATCTCGGGCAGTTTCTTGGGGCCGAAAAGGATCAGCGCCAGGAAGAACAGGAATATCATCTCGCCGGAGAATCCGCCAAAACCACCCATAGTGCCTATGATAATTCGCGCGAGCCGGGATGACTACTGCTAGGCCGGAGGTCAGATAGAGGAGGTCACGGGTCTCAGCTCACGGGTCTCAGGTCTCAGGTCACGGGTCATTGGTGACGCGCTGTCGCCCCGCCTATTTTCCGCCACTCCGGGAGTCTCCACGGAAGGTGTAGCCGAACGACGCACCATACCGAATCGCGTGGTCGGAACTGAATTCGACGTTGTGGAGGATGAAGTAGTAGCGGCCCTCGGGACGGAAAAAGAAGTTGCGCCAGAAGTAGTACTTGATGCCGCCGCCGCCTTCGATCATCAAGTGATTGGTGGTGCCAAAGCACGAAGAGCCGCTACAGGCCGATACGTAGAAGCGCGTGTTCTGTACGCCGGCGCCGCCCAGGAGCTCGAAACCGAGATGATGTTTGGTCAGTTGCGAAGCGTAGATCGCATTGAAGTCGTAATAGAAAGGCTTGTATGGGAGGTTCACGAAATCGGGAGCGTAGATGGGTTTTGCCCAATCCCAGGAGAATTCGCCTTGCACTCCGACGCGTTTGTGAAACAGGTAATCGGCGCTGAAGACTGGATAGATTCCGGCATCGAGCGATTGTGGCTCGTGGTTCCCGAAGGCTGCGGAGGCGGCGGGGGCCGAGATCGTGTAGCCTCCAGCGGATACATCAATTTGCTGGGCGCAGGCCGGGCTCGCCAAAATGGCGGTCGCCGCCCAGGCAAAAGACGAAAAAAGCGCAAGGCGCAGTACTGGTTTCAATCGGGAACCCTCCACAGTAGTAGTTATTTTCAGTCAGAACGCTGGATGGCACGAGATGGTTGCTCGCGCTCTGAACGGCGCTGATTCTGAAATTGCTGTCCCGCTATCATAATGCGTGAAGACGAAAAATAACTATACAGGAGAGAGCGCTGCAATCCCCGCGGCACGGAGCCGAAGCTCCGCGCCCTGGGGAAGGTCGGGACGAATGGTTCTTATTTGAAAGTGAAGCCGATGGTGGCGCCGTAGCGAAAGGCGTGATTCGAACTGAACTCCGCGTTGTTCTTGATGAGGTAAACGCGCGCTTCCGGGCGGATGAAGATGTTGTGGCCGGCGATCACTTTGAGGCCGCCGCCGAAGTCTCCATCGAAGTGGTTGATCGACTGATAGTTGGTGCAGCTGTAGTAGCCGCAGTTTTCACCGGTGTAATAATGCGTGTCCTCGCCGCCGATGCCGGCAACCAGATCCAGGTAGATGTGAGAGGCCAACTTCGGCGAGTACACGGCATTGAAGTTGTAAAAGATGGGGCGATAGTTGAAGCCCTGACCGGCGTAATCCTGCGCCTGCGAAGCGCGCCAGTTAAGTTCCGCGCCGAAGCCGAGGTTGTGCCAGAAAAGCACGTCGCCGTTGAAGCCTAAATATGTGCCACCGCCGATCGATACGTCCTGGTGAGCACAACCGGGGCTGCCCGTCGGACAATCGCCTGAAGCGGCGGATGGCGAATTCAGTCCGCTGGCAGCGAAACCAATATCCACTCTTTGAGCCTGGGCAATGTTTGAGCTGGCGATAATGGCTGCGCAGGCGAACGACAATACAAAAGAGATATGCAAAGTACGTTTCAAGCGAAAGCCTCCAACGATTTATTTTTCGTTACAGCGTTGGATGCCAGCGGGTCGGTTGGCGCTGCGTGAAGTGGGCGATTTACAAGACTTTACGATGAGCGCCCGGCCATGGACAAAGGTAACGAAGACCGAAAATGTTGCCGGGGATCGCGTTATGAGCCCTGGGAGAAAACGGCTCCGCCGCGAAAGCTTTGACTTAATGTATCCATTGTAAATATCAGATTTGCAGGCAGTTAGCAGGACAGCAAAATGCGCAGATCGCGCAGGTTGTTGCCGGTAGGTCCGGTGGCGATGGCGTCGCCAAGCCTGGCAAATAAAGGATAGGCGTCGAAGCCGGTGAGCGCGTCGTGTACGGGTCTGGTTCCTCCGGCGCGGGTCAGCGTGCTGCCATCGACGACGGCGCCGGCGGCGGGGCTGTTGCCGTCGATGCCGTCGGTACCTGCGCTCAGAACTGTTATGTTCTCGCCCGATATTTTTTCGGCGCAGGCGAGGGCAAATTGCTGGTTGCGTCCGCCGACGCCGCCGTTGCGGACAGCGACGGTGACTTCTCCGCCCGAAAGCAGGCAGATGGGTGATTTTCTTTCTGGCGACTGGCGGGAGCGCAATTCGCGCACACGATTCAGAAGATGGCTGGCGGCTTTTTCGTAGTCCCAGTCGTCGCAGGAGTTATCGATCTCGACGGTGAAGCCGGCTGCCTTCGCGGCGGCGGCGGCTCCGTCGAGTGCAATTTTGTTGGACAGGATGGTCCACCAGCGCGCGCGAATGAAAGATGGGTCGTCGGATTTGGGAGTTTCTTCGAGCGCGTGCTGGCGGAAGAGATCGGCAGTCGAGGCCGGAAATTGGGAGAGCAGATCGTATTTGGCGGCGATGCGTTCGCAGTCGTACACACTGGTGGAGTCGGGCATGGTCGGGCCCGAGGCGAGCGCGTCGGGCGTGGCATCGGGCACGTCGGAGACGAGGATCGAGACCTGCTGCGCGGGATAGGCGGCTTGCGCGAGGCGTCCACCTTTGACGGCGGATAGATGCTTGCGGATGGCGTTGATCTCGGCGATGGGCGCGCCAGAGTTGACGAGCGCTTTGTAAGTAGAGATGAGATCGGTGAGCGAGATTTCGTCGTCTTCCAAAGTTGCGATCGGCTTTTCGACGATCGAAGAGCCGCCGCCGGAGAGCAGGAAGATGACGAGCGAGGCGGCGTCTTGCGCGCGCAGAGATTTGAGGATGGCTTCGGCGGCGCGAATGGATTCGGCGGTCGGCGTGGGATGTCCGCCGCGGAAATAGCGGAATCCGCGAATTTGATTGGCCGGCTCGACCGAGGAGGCGACGATGCCTTCGAAACGGCTGCCAACCTGGGCCTCAAGCGCCGCGGCCATGGTGTGCGCGGCTTTGCCGATGGAGACTACAAAGACGCGCGAGTAGGAATTGAGGTCGTATAGGTCGTCGCCGATGCGGAGGACTCCGCGCTCGCAGTGGACGTGGCGGGCGAAGGCATTGGCGATGGAGGCGTTCTGGAGCGCGCTGCTGAAGATGGCGCGGGCGGTGTCGCGCATTTCGGAGAAGCCCTGATCGCGGCCGGTGGGGGAATCCATGAAACGTTTTTGTGCCTTGATTCGCTGGCATTATAATGCGCGCCATGCCTGCGAAGACCGGGAGCCGCCGACAAGTGTAAGCAGCCATCGATGTCAAAAAAAAGAGATCGCCGCAAGGATGAGTAAAATCTCACTCAAACTGAAAGCCGCTCTACCAAAGGCTTGCAGGCACTGCGAAGGCGAGATTCTACTTCCGCGGTGCCGGAAGCGGCTGTGGCTCTGCTATTGGTAGGGTTTATTGGTAGCGTTCGCGCATGAACCCGCCGATAGCGGAGTACGCAGCGCCCAGCGTCTTCTCATCCGGCAGAAAAACAATGCGGAAATGTTTTGTGCCGGGACGCTGTCCAAAGCCCGAGCCATGCACCACCATGACGTGTTTCTGGCGAATCAGTTCGGCGACGAAAACGTCATCGGCCTCGGGAATGTCAATCCGCGGATAAGCATAGAATGCGCCCCGCGGAGCAACGCAACTGACCCGCGGCGTATCCGAGCACCACTGCATCGTAAGATCGCGGCGGCTCCGCAACTTGCGTTTGACCTCGACCAGATGATCCTGCGGCCCATCCAGCGCCGCCGGAATCGCATACTGCTCCGGATGATTCGCGCACAACCGCGCCCGCAAAAGTTTGTTCACGCCATCGAGGTAAGGCTTGATGACCGAAGCCTCGCCGCTGGCGATGCCCCATCCAATGCGCCATCCGGGCGCGAGATAATTCTTTGAAAGACCGCCAAACGTAATAACAGGAACGTCAGGAGCAACTTCGGCCATGGCAATGTGGGCCGTAGTAACGTGCGGGTCATCCTCGATTATGAGCTTGTCGTAAATCTCGTCGGCGAAGATGACCAGATTGTGCTGCCGCGCCAGTTCCGCAATCTGCTCCAGCATCGCCCGCGTGCAAACCGAGCCCGTCGGATTATTGGGATTGATGAGCACGATGCCGCGCGTCCGAGGAGTAATCTTGCGGCGAATGTCGTCAAGATCGGGCTGCCAGCCGTCTTCCTCATTCAAATAATAAGCATTAAGCCCAATGTCGAGCTTCGCCAGAACCGCCGAATAGAGTGGATAGTCAGGGCAGGGTGTGAGCAGGTTGTCGCCGGGATTGAGCAGCGCGGCGAGGCAGATGTCCACCGTCTCGCTAACGCCGGAAGTAATAAACACATCCTGAATCGTAGTGATGCCCTTGCGCCCAGCCTCGCCGCGAATCGCATCGAGCGCAGGCTTGATGCCGGAAGATGGCGCGTATCCATTCTTGCCGTCGCGCATGGCCTTATAGACGGCCTCAATCATGTGCGGTGGCGTGACAAAGTCGAATACATTCGGATCGCCGATATTCAGCGGCAGAATCTTGTGCCCCTGCTTGGCAACTTCGTCGGCGATGCAGGCCAAATCGCGGATGGCATAGCGGACGTGTTCAAGGCGGGCAGCGCAGTTAATCTCGCGGGTCTGGGTGCTTGGCATGCAGAATCAAGTCTACCGCCGAGACGCAGAGAGCGCCGAGAAAACATTTTTCCTTCTGTTGTGTTTTTCTCGGCGTCTCGGCGGTGAATATTTTCGGGCAATTCACTGATCTAGCGCGGTGTCGTGGCTTCATATACCGTCTGTCCGCCCACCACCGTCTCCAGTACCTTCACATTCGCGATATCGTCCGCGGGAATTTTCAAGGGATCGCGGTCGATGACGATGAGATCCGCGAGTTTGCCGGCTTCCAGCGAGCCCGTGACATCGTCTTCGTGCAGTTCATAGGCGGCATCGATGGTCGCCGCGCGCAGCACCGTTTCGCGCGAGAGGCCGGGGTCGTCGCCCAACCGCCTGCGGAATTCCACGGGCGCGGTCGGGACGTCCGTGCGCGTGACACCAACCTTAAAAGCAAGCCATTCATCGAGACGATCGACCGGCCAATCGCTGCCGAAGACGATGTGCGCGCCGGCGGCTGCGAGAAAGCCCGCAGGTTCAAGAATCTTCATGCGCTTCGGGCCAAAGTAGTTCGTTAATCCCACCGTGTCGCCGGCTCGTTTTTCCCACTGGAACGAAAGCACCGGCAGCGCATTGAGCGTTTTGAAGCGCGGGAAATCGGCGGGGCTGACGATCTCGTCGTGGGCAATCGCGGGACGAATGTCCGCCTTGCCAATTTCTCTGCGCATGACTTCGATCGCGCCGAGCGCTGCATGCACCGCGCCGTCTCCATCCGCGTGCATGTGGGGATCGATGCCGGCCCGGGCCAGCCGCACCAGAATTTCCGCCAAAGGCTTGGGCGGAAAATAAACGTCCGGTCCCCGGTTCTGGCTCGGCACCCACCGCGGATGCTCTTCGCTTCCAGCGTTCATAAGGTACGGTTCGAGCATCGCGCCGGTCAGGGCCGGGACCGCAATCACGCCATCGAGAAACAGCTTTGCGTTCCGCACCGTGATACCCGGCGTCACCGTGATCGCGCCTTGGTCGTATTGCTTGATGTACGCAGCGATCTTCGCCACCGCGCCAGCCGGATCACGACCGTCCTCGGCCCCGATCTCCGGCGCGAAGTGTGCGCGGATCATAAGTTCCCGCGCAGCGTGCAGTGCAGTAAATGCGGCAGCGTCCTCGGGAGCCGCATCGGCGTCGAGGAACGACGTGATGCCTTGACGAATCATCGCCTGCTGCGCTGCTCTCGCGGCGGCGACGTTCTCTTCGGCCGTGGGCTTGGGAATCACATCGGAATACACCTCGTAAGCCGAGTCTTCCAGCAGACCGGTAGGATTACCGTCGGCGTCGCGCCAGATCTTTCCGCCTAGCGGGTCTGGTGTGGCCTTTGTGATTTTTGCCAGTGCCAGCGCGCGCGAGTTCGCGAGCGCCGTATGTCCGAAAGATGAATACACAATAATGGGCCGCGATGTCTTCAGCGTGTCGAGCATCGTGCGGTTCGTCTTCAGCCCAGCCGGATGCATGGCCTCTTGAAACCAGAACACCACCTCGAGCCAGCCGTCCGGTTCCTGGCTTTTCGTTTTGTCGAGGCAAGCCTGTATTACCCGCTGCATGTCGGCGACCGTGAGCCCGGACTCGTAGTTGAGACTGCACTTCCTCATCTTCTGTCCGGCTTCGAGCGGATGCATGTGACCATCCACGATTCCCGGCATAAGAAAACGGCCCTTGAGGTCGGTGACCTTGGTCGAAGAGCCGATGAAATTCGCAACGCCCTCGTTCGTGCCAACGTAAACGAAACGGCCATCGCGAATGGCAACCGCCTCCGCGATTGAACGGTGGGCATCGGCAGTGAAAACTGTGCCATTGCGAAAGACGCGGTCGGCGGGAAGGTCGGTGGCGAAGGACGACGCCAGAAGCACGCATGCGGCCAGCAGAAGGGAAGCGGCGAATCGAATCATGGTATCAGTTAGTGTAATGGCTATTTTTCGCCAACTGAACGATGTTCCTGGTGTTCGGTCAGTTTTGCTATTTCTCGAATCTTTGATCATTTGAGGCGGAAGCATCGAGCCTTATCGTCCCAGTAGATCCGCTCATTGTTGGCGTTCCAGAACTCCATCCAATGACTCTGAAGATCTTTCAGACTGTGTTTCTCCCTGAATTTGGCCCAACAGACCCAAGATGCGTCATCGCAATGCTGTTCTGGAAATAGCGGCGGCATCGTGTTCTTCTGCCAAGTGTCGTCCAGAAAAAGATCCCCGAGGATGAAATACGCTAGTTCTCCAGTACGGATGCGGGGCCAGAAATCGTAAACCGGCTCCGCGATCCATCGTGAGTCTGTGATCTGTGAGATCAAGATGGGAATTGCAGGCTTCCCGTCCGCAACTATTTGATCGATTACGGCTGACTCGCAATACTCGCGGTCTTGGACCCTACCTTTAGAGCGACACCCTAAATTTTTCCAAGTTGAGAGCGCATAAGGCTTTGGACGCGCTGGCTTGGCATCATTTGCGATGCAAAATGGTGTGGACAATATCAAGCAGACACAAGACGCCCTGTACGCTCCTTTTAGCACCGTAAGCATTTCCATGATGCAGCTTTTTATGCCGAAATACAGAAGAAGTCCAAATTACTGTTGCAATCAGTGATTTCACTAGCTGAGAATTTCAAGGCGGCTGCCACCTCTTTACAAATGGACCCTCGGTTCCAATTAAATGCGCCCGGGGCGCCTGAACAACACGAGATTAGAGATCACATGAATCAGCTGTCAGAAGGCTGGTCCATCTGACGTGTGATGACTAAAAGCTAGCAGAGAGACGTTCTACTCCCCGCGATCAATCTGCGCCTTCTGCAAAGTGTCAGAGTAGTCGACATAAACCGACTTCCACTCAGTATAAAAATCAATTGCCCCGATGCCCCCCTCGCGATGTCCATTCCCGGTAGCCTTCGTCCCGCCAAATGGCAGATGAACTTCCGCCCCAATCGTAGGAGCATTGATGTATGTAATCCCAGCCTCCAGATCGCGAATGGCAGAAAACGCCTTGTTCACATCTTTCGTATAGAGCGATGACGACAGCCCATACTCGATGTTGTTAGCGATCTCAATCGCGTTCTCCAGATCCTCGCAAGGAATGATCGAAACCACCGGCCCAAAAATTTCTTCCTGCGCGATCCGCATCTTGGGATCGACATCGGTGAACACAGTCGGCTCGATAAACCATCCATGCTGATACTCGCCCTTATCAAGCCGGTTGCCGCCCAGCACGAGCTTCGCGCCCTCGTCGCGCCCGATCTCGATGTACTTCAAATCGGTATTCAACTGATTCTCATTCACCGCCGGACCCATCTCGACCGTCTCATCCAGCCCGTTGCCGACTTTGATCTTCTTAGCCCGCGCCACAAACTGCTCGACAAACTCGCGATACACGCCCTTCTGCACAATGATCCGGCTGGTCGCGGTGCAGCGCTGCCCGGTAGTTCCAAACGCGCCCCACAGCCCGCCTTCAATCGCCAGATCGAGATTCGCATCGTCCAGCACGATCATCGGATTCTTTCCGCCGAGTTCAAGCGAGCAGTGTTTGAAGCTCTTCGCCGCCGTAGCTCCAACAATCTTTCCCACTGCCGACGACCCAGTCAGCGAAATCGCCCGCACCGTGGGATGCTCCGTCAACGGCGTTCCTACTTCCGTCCCATATCCCGTGACAACATTAATCACGCCCTTCGGCACGCCCGCGTCGGTCAGCGCCGAAACCAGATTAAAAGTCGACAGCGGAGTATCCTGCGCCGGCTTGATCACGCATGCATTCCCGCAAACGACGGCCGGCAGCAGCTTCCAGGAAGAAATTGCCATCGGAAAATTCCACGGCGTAATCATTCCGCAGACGCCAATCGGCTGCCGCACCGCCATGGCGAATTTATTCGGCAACTCCGAAGGCACAGTCGGACCAAACATCCGCCGCCCTTCGCCCGCGTTGTAGTAAGCCGCGTCGATCGCTTCCTGCACATCGCCGCGCGTCTCTTTTAGAACCTTGCCCATCTCGCGCGTCATGTCGCGCGCGTATTCCTCCTTGCGCTCCATCAGAATTTCAGCCGCGCGAAAGACTATCTCAGCCCGCCGCGGAGCAGGTACCAGCCGCCACTTCGCATAAGCGCGCTTGGCCGCATCCACCGCAGCGTCCACATCTGCTTTATTCGACCGCTGAAAAATCGCCACCACTTCGCGCGTGTCGGCAGGATTGCGGTCTTCAAAAGTCTGTCCGCCGGCGGACTCGACCCACTCGCCGTCGATAAAATTCCTGAAGACCCGAGTCTTGGTGTTGCCGCCGTCGATCACCGGCTTGGTCAAGGTATCGGTCGCCATAAAACCTCCTGGGAAGAATGCGGATTCGCATCGTTCGAATGTTCTCCATCCATGCTAACAACCACGCCAGAGAGCGGCAAGGCGAGGTGCGCGGGACATCGTCCCAATTGTTTTCACCACAGAGACACAGAGACGCAGAGAAGTCTCAAGACGCTAAAACCCAAAGAAGAAAGACGAAGGTCTTATCAAGAGATTTGGATTCTCTGTGGCTCCGTGGTGAAAAACCAGGAGCCGCCCTTCAGGACTATGGTTGACGCGGCAGAATGGTGCTCATGTGGCCATCTACTACTTCGCTCCGAGCGCCTTCATTAAATCCGCTCGCGCCGCGGTTACCTCAATCCGCGCGGCATTCACCGCCTGCGGATTCGGTATCATGCTTTGTTCAACTTCACCGAGAGCCACCCTTTTGGATTGCATGCCGTCAATCGCGGTTGCGGCCTTGGCCGGCGATTCACGGAGCGCCCTCTGCACCGCGACCATATATTCTTGAAATTGTTGAATGTCCTGCTCAATTGGAGGCAGGCCCGTCTTGGGTGCGGGCTTGCCCATGATCGCTTCGTAGGCTGCGTCCGGAGCGGAGGCGGTCTGCAACTCTCCGAGTATGTTTTCGGTGGAAACGGACTCAATTCCCCATGCCGATCCCCAGTCGAAGGCGTCTTCGGGCAACGCTCTAACGGCGGCGAGTACTTCTCTCTTCTCCTCGTCGTTTAATCGGCCATCCCGCGCCGCCTGCGCTAGCAGGCGCAAGTCCGGCAGCAGAACGTTCTTCGCCATCAGGGCAAAAATCAGCGAGCCTCCTCGCGTCAGGTCTTGTGAAAAGCGAACTCCGGCGAGCCACGTATGGACCGCCGACTGAGTATCGCCCTTCGCCAGTTCCCGCATCCCCTCCAGCGTATTCAATCGCGCCAGCGCCCGTGCCCGTGGCGCATAGGCGATTGAAGCCTTCCAGCCACGGCCATATTCCAGCCCCCAGTCGCATTCGGGAAGCTTGGTGGCGCGTTGCATCATGCTGATTGCGTCGGCATTCGCGTCCAGAATCGGTGCCAGCTTCGACTCGTCCCATGCCGCTTCTCCCGCAGCCGTTTTCTCCAAAAGTTCCTGCGTTGTTTTATCGGCCCAGGTGTCCTGCATCTCGGCAAAGGCCATCCAGTAGCGAAGCGCGGCATTTTTCGTCTCCGCGGGATATTTCACCGTCGCGTGCATCCAGTTGACGCTCGCCAGCGCAATTAGAATTGTTGCGAATACTCGTGACCTCATGCAGTCCTCGCTTTCATCAATCCTTATTCTTTTCCTGCTCTTCTCTCATTCTTTGGCCAAGACTCGTAGCGCGCTCTGTTTTCCCCGCATGTTCGGAAACATGGCTTGCGATTCATCCGCCAGGACAGCGTCGAATGCCTTGCTGTCGTCGAGAGCAAGCTTGGTCAGCGCGAGTGTGTTCATCCGCACTTGTGGCCGCACGCCGTTGGAAGCATCCCCGGAAATTGCGCGTGGCGCGGGCGGATTCGACGTTTGGCGCGCGCCGTACCACAAGGCGACGCAACCAGCAAAGACGACAATCGCCGCCACCGGAAGCCATCGCAGATGCCGCCTTTCCATTCGCCTCGGTCTTTCCAGCGGCCGCACCTCCCGAGGCTGAAACTTCCTCAGGTATCGCTCGATGTCCTCGTCATGTTCATGCTTCTCCATATTTCCTCATTAACTTCTGGCTGCGGGCTGCAACCGTTCCCGTAATTTTTCGAGCGCATAGCGGTAGCGCGACGCCACCGTGTTCATCGGAATCTCAAGCACGTCCGCGATTTCTTGGAGAGTCATCCCACCCCAAACTTTGAGAAATACCGCTTCCCTTTGTTCCTCAGGCAATTCGCGCAGCGCCGCCTGCACAGCCAAGGCCTCTTCCCGGCCGGCATCACCGCCGACCAGCCAGCTTTCGTCTTCGGGCATCCCCACTTCGCGCCTGGAGTCGCGTCGCAGGTTCAACGACGCATTCCGCACCGCGCGATAGAGATATGCGAGCGGTGTCCGCGGCGAAGCGTACTCTCCCTCCAATAGCTTCAGAAAGACATGCTGCACCACGTCCTCCGCCGCTGCGAAGTCAAGGCCGCGGCAACACACGTAGGCTGCTAACGCTGCGCCATGTTTCTCATATAGCGACTTCACCTCAGCAGCTTTGAGCGCGTTGAGGGTCAAACGTTCATGTCCTTGCTCACTCCATCAGCCATATGACACGCATGAAGGCGACTTTTGTCTAAACCTGGTCGAGTTACTCCCATTTCGATGCGAATTCGTGCTGACGCTCCTTCTAGCGCCGAATCTCATCCAATTGGTATACATAGACATGCCCGCGACCGTCCGCCGGAAGAATCCGCCAAAAGCCGCCAGCCTTTCCGAGCGCCAGATCCACCTGATCGCCAAGGCGCTCGCGGATCCGCGCCGTCATCAGATCCTTCAGCAGGTGGGATCGCAGCGCAAGGGTGTCCTCTGCGCCGATGTGCGCGATCGCCAACCGGTCACGGCCCCCACGCTTTCCCACCATATAAAGGAACTGGAAAACGCAGGCCTGGTCGAGGTTGCCCGCGAGGGAAAGTGCATGCGTCTTTCGCTCCAGCGTGAAGTGCTCCAGGCCTATCTCAATTATCTGCAATCGATTTAGCGGCTTCGGCGCGCTTTGCCGCCTTTCTGAAACCTTCCAGCCTCCCCGGCATCAATTAGATAGTTGTCGAAGTATGAAAGCAAGGAGAGGGGACATCGTCATGGGCAAGCTAAGCAATAAAGTGGCAGTCGTTACGGGCGCTTCCAAGGGAATTGGCGCCGCCATCGCGAAAGGGCTGGGCGCCGAGGGGGCATCGGTCGTCGTAAATTATTCCACCAGCAAACAAGGCGCGGATCGCGTCGTTTCACAGATCGTCAAGGCCGGCGGCAAGGCCATCGCCGTTCAGGGAGACGTCAGCAAATTGGAAGATGTGAAGCGCATTTTTGCCGAGACCAAGAAAGCCTTCGGGCGCCTCGACATCCTGATCAACAACGCGGCCATCTACCAATTCGCGCCGCTCGCCGAGATCACCGACCAGCACTTCGACTCGCAATTCAACCTCAACGTCAAAGGCCTGCTCTTCGCCACCCAGGAAGCGGTGAAACTTTTTGACGGCGAAGGCGGCAGCATCGTAAACATCAGTTCGGTCGCGAGCCTGGGAACCATCCCCGGCAGTTCGGTCTACTCGGCTACCAAGGCCTCGGTCGATGCCGTCACCCATGTGCTCGCCAGAGAGTTGGGTCCGAAAAAAATAAGGGTCAACGCCATCAACCCCGGTCCGGTTGAAACGGAAGGCTTTCAGGCAGCCGGACTTTCCGGAAGCGACTTCGAAAAGCAGGCGGCGGAGAAAAGTCCGCTTGGCCGCATCGGCCAACCCGAGGACATCGCCAGTGTCGCCACCTTTCTCGCATCGCCCGATTCCGGCTGGCTTACCGGCGAAACATTATTCGCCTCCGGCGGCCTGCGGTAAGCGGTAGTACCCCGGATGCAAGCAGGGCGGCGTAAAGCGGCCCTGTTTTCGCCCTCAATCTCCGCGGTTCCCAGCGAATGCTTCTGCGCCGCTTTTGAGGGATTTTGGCCGGGGCCCATTTGCGCACAACCTTATAAAAGGTTACAGCCCGGACACTTTCGTAACCCTTCCCATCGTCCCCCCTCTCTGATAGCGCTGCCCGCGGCGATATTATGACTAGAGCGTGAGAATCTCGCGGATTCTCCGAAGTTCACACTGAGGACAGCGGGCCTTTGTCCAATCGCGCCAAGCCGGGTGTCTACGTCGCGTGGAAGACCGTGACGTATCGCAGCGTCGTGCTCATGATGCTCGCTGCCGTCGCGATTTTTTTCGTTCTGCTGCACGTCATCTTCCCGCAATTCACCGATTCCACCGTACGAGCCGCGGGACGGCTCTCTTCCAGCCTCCTTGAAAAAGTTGCCGGCCTCGCGCCTCCTCTTAAAGCGCCCTCAGCCCAGGTTTCGCAGCAGGCGCACTTCACCGCGCTCGATGGGACGGTGCGAGTGCGCAAGAGCAATGGCGCCAGCTGGATTAACGCGGACTACAGCGTGCCGCTCGAAAAGGGTGACGTAGTTCAGACCGGCTCCGAAGGCATGGCGAAGGTTGTCTTCAACGACGGCACCAACTATACCGTCAAGCAGGATTCGCTGATCGTGATCGAAGAAAACTCGGCCAACGATCAGCAGCAGACTAACGTCGCCGTCGCCGTTACCACCGGCACGGTCGATCTCACCACCGCTACCTACGTGCAGGGTTCGAAATCGCAGGTGATCGTCGCCGGCGCCAAGGCCTCGCTGGGCCCGGATTCGTCGGCCATGGTGCACAACGATCCCAAGGTCGATGAGCACGAGATTCTGGTCAAGAAGGGCAGCGGCGACGTCGAGCGCAACGGCGAAACTTTGCGCCTCGCCAGCTGGGAGAAAGTCAGCTTTCAGGACAACTCGAAAACAATGGATCGCGGCACCGAAATCGGCCCTCCCACGCCCATTTCTCCCGGCAACATGATGCCTGTCTTTGCGAACGTGGGCGAGAAAACGAAGGAAGTTGAATTTACCTGGACGCCCATGGCCAACGCCGCCGGCTACCGTCTGCGCATCGCGCACAATCCATATTTTTCGTCGTTGCTGCTCGACCGTAAAGTCGACACGCCGAGCGTAGTTGTCACGGGCTTGCCCATCGGCGCTTATTATTGGTCGATCGACTCCTATGACGCTGTCGGCAAGGAATCGGTCGAGAGCGAAAAAAATCGCTTCACCATCATCGCCAAGACAAAAGAGAAGATCGACATCGCGCTCGATATCGATCCCTTCGTGCAGCACGGGCACGTGATTGAAGTCACCGGCAAAACCGAAAGCGGAGCGCGTGTGATGGTGAATGGAATGGAAGTGCCTTTTGTCGGAGACGACGGCACCTTCCACTATTTCACTCCGCCGCTGTCGACGGGTGAAAACATAATTACCGTGACCGCTCAGAATTCCAAAGGCGGCGTGAAAACCAGCCAGGCAAGAGTGGTGATTCAGTAGTGCAGTACGGGTCGTAGGTTTGATTGAAGTGGTGCGAGCTTAGCCACGCCGCATTGTAAGAACTGGAGACGAAGATGGTAGCCGCGAAGCGGCGTAAGGATACAGCCCACAGCGCAAGCCGTGGGTGGGACGCGGCCCGACCTGCCCCCGAAGGGGGCGAAAGAACGGACGGCGCAATATCGGAGCGAGGGAACAGTAGAAGCGGCCAAGAGCCCGCCGGAACCAGCGGGTGCCGAGGTGCAAACTCGTTTCGCTGCCATAAGCAAGTAGAATAGAAAGACCGAGAAAAGCCTCGCAACAACTTCCCTGGGTTCGGGGGCGGGGAGATTTCCCGAGAGAGAAAGAAATACTGCCATGTCAAAGAACGGTTTTTCCAACGGATCCTCGCGCTCTCATAATCTGCGTTCGCTGTTCAGCATGTTTTCGAGCGACCTCGCCATCGATCTAGGCACAGCCAATACGCTGGTCTACGCGCGCGGCAAGGGCATCGTCGTCAACGAACCCTCCATCGTCGCCCTGAACAAGAACACCAATGAAGTCGAGGCCGTCGGCAAAGAAGCCAAGGAAATGCTGGGCCGCACGCCGGGCAACATCGTCGCCATCAAGCCCATGAAGGACGGCGTCATCGCCGACTTCAAAGTCACCGAAAAAATGTTGAACTACTTCATCCAGAAGGCGCACAACCGCAAGATGCTGGTTCATCCGCGCATCGTGATCGGAGTGCCTTCGGAAATTACGCAGGTAGAAAAGCGCGCCGTCATGGACTCGGCCTATCGCGCGAAAGCCAGCGAAGTGCATCTCGTCGAGCAAGCCATGGTCGCAGCCATCGGCGCCGGCCTTCCCATCACCGAGCCGAGCGGCAACATGGTCGTCGACATCGGCGGCGGCACTACCGACATCGCAGTCATTTCTCTCAGCGGCATCGTCTATTCGCGCAGTGTGCGCATGGCCGGCAATCAAATGGACGAAGCCATCATGAATTACTTGAAGCGCAAATATAACCTGCTGGTCGGCGAGCGCACCGCCGAACAGATAAAAATGGAAATCGGCTCCGCCTATCCGCTCGACAAGCCGCTCACCATGGAGATCAAAGGTCGCAACCTGATCGAAGGCGTGCCCAAGACCATCACCGTTGACGACAGCGAAATCCGCGAGTCGCTCAGCGAATGCGTCTCAACCATCATGAATGCGATCCGCGTCGCCCTCGAACGCACGCCACCCGAACTCTCAGCCGACATCAGCGACCGTGGCATCGTATTAACCGGTGGCGGCGCTCTGCTCAAGAATCTGGACAAGCGTATCCGCGAAGAAACCGGCCTCCCAGTCTCGATCGCCGACGATCCGCTCTGCAGCGTAGTGCTGGGCACAGGCAAGATGCTGTCGGATTTCAAGCTGCTGCGCAAGATTTCGATCGAGTAGGACCGAGCCGCGAGTAGCGAGCCACGAGTTGCGAGCAAGCCAAACAAGTGCGACCCTTTACCCAAGATTGTCATTCCGAGCGGAGCGAGGAATCCGTAGTTGCCTGCTCGAGGCTCGCGACTCGAGGCTCGCGGCTGTGACTGAGAACTGACAACTGAGAACTGAGAACTGGGGTATGGAATCCGTATTCGGCCGCTATCGCAACCTGATCGTGCTGGTGGGCGTGCTCTTCGCCCAGATCCTCGGCCTCGCCGTGCAGGTGAAGCGCGCCAAGGACAGAGACAGCGAGCCGACGCGATTAATACGAATCTGGGCCGTGGGCGCGGTCACCCCGCTTGAAAAAGCTCTGTCCTGGGCGCAAGCCTCGTCGGGCGCGGTCTGGCATAACTATTTTTATCTGCGCGGCGTGCGCGCCGAAAACCGCGAACTCAAGCAGCAAATCGAGCAGATGCGTATCGAGCAGGCCCGCATCACGCAGGACGCCGATCAGGCCCATCGCCTGCAAGCGTTGCTCGGCTTCAAAGAGCAATTTATTTCGAAGACCGTGGCCGCCCAGGTTATCGGCGGCACGGGCAGCGAACTTTCGCGCTCGGTCTACATCGACAAGGGAGAGCGCGACGGCATCAGGCCCGACATGGCCGTGCTCACCAGGGATGGCATTGTCGGCAAGGTCCTGCGTGTGTACCATTCCACGTCGCTCGTGTTGCTCATTGACGATCAGACCAGCGGCGTCGGATCCATTCTCGAAAAGTCTCGCCTCCAGGGCATTCTGCGCGGGACGCCTTCGGGCGCCGTCGTGCTTGAAAAAGTCATGAGCGATGAAAACGTGCCGGTCGGCGAGCAGGTGCTGACCAGCGGCGGCGACGGCATTTTTCCCAAAGGCCTGAACGTCGGCACCGTCACCAAGGTCTCAACCGGCAGCGATCTTTTTCTTAACATTCACGTGCGCCCCGCCGCCGACCTCAACCGCCTCGAAGAAGTGCTGGTGGTAACCAAGGTGGATGAGAAGCAGACCGAGCCCGAGCACGGGATATCCATGCGCGCCGCCGACATTCTGGCGGAGCGGCTGCCCGGTGTTCCGCCCAAACCGGAGGCAACCGTCGCCGCTGGTCAAAGCCCTGCTGCCAGGAAACCCGCGAATCTGAATTCAGGTTCCGAGGCGACGCCGAAAGCCACAAAGCCGAATTCTGCGTCAACCCCGGGCTCTCCCGATGTGCAATCCAAGTCCAAGCCCCCATCGACGGTCCCACTACCAATACATGCGGGCACAGCGCAAAGCAATTCGGTTGCTGCCAAAAAGAATTCTGGAGTCGCCAGGGTGAGTGTCACTTCGGCGCAGAGCGGATCGGCGAATCTTCAAAAGACTGTGGTGCAGAAAAATCACGCTGCCGTTCCCACATCAACTGTCGGAAACGCTGGAACCGGATCACCCGCGGCCAAAAGCTCCAACGCCGGAACGCCCGCCGGCGATACAACCAGGAAACCGCCCCCCAAGCCCGTCGTTCCCAAGGCCCATGCTCCCAACGACGCATCCACTCCGCCTAAAACGCAACCCGTGACCGAGGACACTCCACAATAACGTGGCCATCACCTACACCTCGGGCGAACAGGTTGAGGTTTACCGCTTCAGCCTTCCCGCAACCATTCTCATTCCGCTGGCCGCTGTCTTTCTTCAGGCGTGGCTGCCGTTGCGTTTTCCTTTTTTCACCATCTTCGATCTCCCGCTGCTCGTTACCATCGGTTTTGCCACCGCCCGCCGCAATCCGCTCGCGGGCCTCTTGACGGGAGGCCTGATCGGCATTCTTCAAGACGCGCTCACCGGCAACCCCATCGGCCTCTACGGCATTTCAAAAACGGTTGTCGGATTTGGCGCGTCGTCGCTGGGCATTAAGCTCGACGTCGAGAATGCCGGCGCGCGCTTTCTGCTGACCATCCTTTTCTATGTTGTTCACGAGATCGTCTACTTCTTCATCGCCCGCGTTCTGGTCAGTCTGCAAATGGCCTGGAGTTGGCAGCACGAAATCTTTTCGGGCGTAGCCAACGCCGCACTGGGCCTGTTGGTCTATGCGTTGCTGGATCGCGTGAAACAAAGAACGTAGTCGTAGATCGTGGCGCCGCCATCATCCGATCGTCATCACAATTCCGTACGCCATCGCAGCCGCCATTAACGTCCCCAAAAGATTTACCCCCCGATTGCCGATCCATCCACGCCGCTGAATCGTCGCTCCCATCAAGCTGTCGGCAAGCATTCCGACGAACCCGGCCGCCATCGGAATCCAAATCAAGCGCCGCGCAACCAGCCCGCAAACACAAGCCAGCCCCGCAATCGCCAAACCAGCCGCCAACCCTGCCGCCGTGCCGAAAAAAGTAATTCCTCCATCCGTTCCCGCGGGCACGCGCGCGCCGCTCGTAATCATCCATGCGTCGCGCCGTCGCGACTGCCCGATCTCGCTGGCCACGGTATCGGTGGCTGCTTCCACCAAAGCCGCGACCAAAGCCATGATCCAAACCTCATTCCCCGTGACGCCAAAAATCAACGCGGCCGCGGCCGCAACCACAAGGTTCGCCAGAACCTGTCCCGCATTTCGACCCTCGCGCCGCTCCGCCAATCCCAATTCCAGCTTGCGGCGATATCCCAGTCGAGTGCCGATCCAGGTGGCCGCGAATAAAGCGGCCAGCGTGGCGAACGCTCCAGGCCCCGCGCCGGCAAACAGCGCGAAACAAGCGAGTCCGCCGGCGAGTGCTCCCGAACGCGAAACTCCGCGTGCACCCCGCGCCAGCAAGGCAAAGCAGACCGTAACCGCGGCGGCCACAGCCAGCCGCTCCGGTGTAGAAGCCCACGCATGTGCAAAAGAAATTGCGGACATTAACAAAACCATCGTAGAGACGGAGCCCGCGCGGTCTCAGCGCGAGCACCCCATCGGACGCCGTGATCAATCAAAATGAAGATTCTACTGAGCGGACCGTCAAAACC
>JBAQJF010000119.1:0-18226 GCA_049300195.1 Terriglobales bacterium
GTCAAAACAGCGCGGAATTTTCTTTCTGTTTGCATTCTCCTCCTCTGCGCGAGTTCATTGGCATTTGCTCAAGCCGGCAGGGGCAGCATCAGCGGCGTGGTATCCGATCCTTCCGGGGCGACCGTCAACGGGGCCAAGATCTCGGCGCTCAACCAGGCAACCGGAGTTGCGCTGCACACGGTTACGAGCGAGGCGGGCTTGTACAGCTTTGTGTCGCTGACGCCGGGCACTTATGTGATCACGGCCAGTCACGAAGGTTTTGAAAGCGTAGCCCAGGACAAGGTATCGGTCACAGTGGACCAAGCCACTACGGTGAACATCGCCCTGCGAGTCGGCGCCGCGACCGAAATCATTACGGTGTCGGAGCGGCCTCCGCTGGTTGATACCAGCAACGCCACTGTAGGTCAGTTAATCGACTCGGCCGCCATCGAGCGAGTGCCGTTGCTCACACGCAATGTCTTCGATCTGGTTCAACTCAGCACCGGCGTGACACCGGCCAATGGATCGCCCAACTCCTCCAGTTCGCAGGCCATCATCAACATCTCGAGCGGACGCCCGGGAGTTGATGTCTCGTCCTACACCATCAACGGCGCCATCGTCGGATCCGTCTACTACATGCTCGACGGCAGCCCGCTGGGCATAGCCGAAAACAATGTCGCCGCCATTATCCCGGCAATGGAGATTCCCGAGGATGGCGTGGACGAGTTCCGCGTCGAAACCCAGAACACCCCAGCCTCCTATCAGAGCGGCGGAGCCGGCGTCATCAGCCTGGCCAGCAAGTCCGGCACGGACCAGTTCCATGGCGATGGATTCGTAGTCCTCCGCCCGAATGTCCTTGCCGCCAACGAATTCTTTAACAAGCAAGACCAGTTATCCGCCGGTATGTCGAACCAGGCGCCCAACTTCCACCGCTACCAGGAAGGCGGCGCGATCGGCGGTCCCATCATCCATAAGAAGCTTTTCTTCTTTGGGGATTACGAGCACACGGACGAGAAACTGTACGACAATTCAAGCATCTTTACCGTTCCCACCACTGCGGAACGGAGTGGCGATTTTTCGAATGACAGCGCTACCATCTATAACCCGCTGGCCGCCGACGATCCCATTACCAAATTTCGACAGGAGTTTCCCGTCCACAACGTGATCACCAGCTATACCCCTGTCAATCCCATCGCCGCAACGTTTCTATCCATGTTCCCCAAGTGCAACTATCCGGACCCGGTCTCTTGCGATGCGGACACCAGCAACCACCAAAACAATTTTCGTGCTCCGGGCCTGGATCCCATAACCGCACACAGGTTCGACGTTCGTGTGGACTACTATAAAGGGGAAAAGCAGCGCCTCTTCAGCCGCTTCTCCTACGATCGGCTGTTTCAGGCGGGCTTTAACGCCTTCAATAACGCCTGGGACGAGGATTACGCCCAGAACATCACCAACGGACGTAACTTCATTATTGGGGACGACTACACCATCAATCCCACGACCGTCTTGCAGTTGCGCTACTCCTTTACGCGCCACTATGAGGCGCAGGGCGGCGATCCGAGGCAGAATGGTACCGACCTCACCCAGCTGGGATTTGATCCATCGCTAGCCGCGGCTGAGGTATTCAAAATTCTCCCCAACGTATTTTTTGATGATTTGGTGGCGGATAGCGGCCTTACCGACGGCCTCGGCGGCACCGCGAACTACAACACTCTTATCTTTGCCAGCGAAAACCATGACTTCAGTGCAACCCTCACCAAGGTGCTGGGCAAACACGAAATCAGCCTGGGCGGGGAATACATGAAGAGGTTCCTGAACGTCGGCCAACCACCCTCACCCTCCGGCAGCTACGCTTTCGATATATCCGCTACCGACCGAACCACGGCTTCAGCCGATGGAGGTAGCGACTTTGCTTCGTTCCTCCTGGGAATGGGAAATATTGGCGCCCAAAGCAACTTTCAGCCCTCTTTCACGCAGGATCTTTTCGTAGCGGAATCCAATCCGTATTACGCAGCCTTCGTCGAGGACACTTTTCATGCAAGGCCGAATCTCACCGTCACCGCCGGACTTCGCTGGGACATCTTCGGCGGCAGGACCGAGCGCCACGACCGGCTGGAATACTTCGATCCGACCGCCGTGGGGACCGATCCCAATACGGGCGATCCATTTACGGGTGGCGAAGTATTCGCCAATGGCGGAAACCGCTCTCCGTTTACTACCAATCTGACGAACTTTGCACCGCGCCTTGGCTTCTCATGGGAACCGGTGCAGCACCTCGTTGTGCGTGGGGGTGCCGGCTTTTACTTTGGGCCGAGCGCCCAGCAGGTCGCCTCGGGTACGCTCGATAGCGATGGATACTCGACCTCCAACAACTGGCTCGCCAGCTGTTCTAATTTAGACAACAACATAGTCTTCAACGGCAGCAACCAATGCGGAGCCAATGTTGCATTTGCCGGTGATCCGCTAACCGCCCCGTTTTCGTTGACCAATCCATTCCCGCCCGGAATTCCGGGAGTGAGTCTTCAGCCACCCTCCCAATTGCAGCCCACTGGATTGACGACTGGCCTGGGCGGGGCTCTCAATACGGTGCTGCACTCGCAAAACACGCAGGAAACCTACAATTTCAATTTCGGCCTCGAGTACGAGTTTCCACACCAGTTTGTAGTGAGCGCGGGCTATGTGGGCAGCAGGGGTCTATTCCTTCCAATGTCCCAGGTGGATTTGAACCAGCTTACGCTGGGCCAGATCAATCAGATTGCGAACAGCCCCAACGGCTACCTCCCCGACGGGTTTTACGCTGCCGAGCCCTTCCCTCAATTCACCAACGGAAGCATCAACACGGGCGTCATTGTGCATGGCTACCCGGCCGGAGATTCCGAGTACAGCTCACTGCAGACGAAAGTGCAGAAGCGCATGTCTAATCACTTCACCATGCTCGCCTCCTTTACCTGGGCCAAGCTGATGACTGACGACGGCAATCCTCCACTGGGCTTTGTTGGCTCTCATCTTGGGAATGCTCAGGACTGGAGGAACTTGAGTTTCGAGCATTCGGTCAGCCCGCAGGACGTGAAGTATCAATTCACCGCGCAGGCATCTTACGACCTACCCATCGGCAATGGCAGGGCTGTGAATCTGAACGGAGTATCTAATGCCATCCTGGGCAATTGGACGGTCGATGGAATTTTCTACCTGAGCAGCGGCGTTCCCATCGTTTCGCCGGTAGTGGGGCAATCGCCGAACCCGAATATACCGGGAGGAGTCTCCTATATCGCCAATCAACGGGCCGATATAATCTGCGATCCCAGCAAGGGCGCGCCACACACGATTGGGACCTGGTTCAACCCTGACTGTTTCGCCATGCCGGGGACCGAAGCGACCGGCAACCTGCTTAACGAAAACCCATTTATTGCCGGAACTGCGCCCGCATATCTTGATCACGTCCGTACGATGGGCGCCAACGATTTGGATCTCACGTTCTCGAAGAATTACAAATTCGGCGAAACGCGAAATCTGCGCTTCGATGTCTCTTGCTACAACGTTGCTAACAAGGCGCAGTTTGGACCGCCGACTGTAGCTTCGTTAAGTGACTTTTACAACGGCGTTAGTTTTGCTCCCATCACGAGCACCATCAACACGCCGCGTCAATTCCAGTTTGGGGCGAGATTCACATTCTGATCGGCTTGACTCCAACGGTACCAAAAAAACAATGTGGCACCTGCGCTCTACGCCAGTTCGCGGGAAGGGGGCGCAGACGCTGGCCCTTGAACGCCAACTCACCGAGCAACCAACGACCTAACAAAGGCCGCGGCGCTTGATCATTCAGTCGTCTCTCCGAGATGCAATAACCCTCCTCGAAACGCCAATCCACCGAATCATTTTTTCGGCCTTCATACTATTGCCGCGACATTAAGAAGAAATTTGTGGTCAGGCGATAATGACTGCTCACGAACCACTCAGCCATAACGTCCAACACCAGTGACCTGCTGAAACCTGCTCCGCTGTGAACAAAGCGCTCACGCAATCCGTATCAATCATTCGGAGGCGCCATGCGATTCCTGGACGATGTCCGCTACGCGATCCGGCAGTTCATCCACGCTCCCGGCTTCACAACCACTGCCGTCCTGACGCTTGCGCTCGGGATTGGTGCGACTACCGCGATCTTCTCGCTCGTCCATGCCGTGTTGTTGCGATCGCTGCCGGTCGCACAGCCGAGCGAACTTTATCGCGTGGGCGACGTTGAGAACTGCTGCGTCAACGGCGGCATGCAGGATGACTGGTCGCTTTTCTCCTACGAAAAGTACAAGACGTTTCGCGACGGGACGCGGGGCTTCTCGGAGTTGGCCGCTTACCAGGCGGGACGCAATCTGCTCGGAGTTCGGCGGGCCGGCAGCAATCAGCCCGCGGAGTCGCTGCGCAGCCAGTACGTCTCCGGAAACTACTTCACGATGTTTGGGCTTCGCGCCTATGCCGGGCGGGCCTTCACTCAAGACGACGATCGCAAAGGCGCAGAGCCCGTCACCATGATGAGCTACGCGATGTGGCAAGAGAAGTTCGGCAACGACCCATCCGTGGTCGGATCAACCTTCATGTTTAACGGAATGCCGTTTACGGTGATCGGCATCGCGCCCCCCGGATTTTATGGCGATCGCATGGAGAGCGTTCCCGCCTTCTGGCTTCCGCTGAATGCCGAGGCCATCATCGACGGCCCAGGGAATCTTCTGCAGTTTCCACGATCGGATTGGCTTGACCTAACCGGCCGGTTGGCGCCGGGTGCCGATCCGAAGGCGATTGAGGCGCAGATGCAGGTGGAACTCAAAGAGTTTCTTCTGAGTCCGGAAGCGAACCTGGAGCCCGGTGAAAGCACGCTGGTGCCGAAACAGACGCTCCATCTCTCTCCCGGCGGCGCAGGTGTGCAGATGATGCGCGATGAATATCAGGCGGGACTGCATCTTCTTATGTGGGTCTCCGCGTTTGTGCTGTTGATTGCATGCGCCAACGTCGCGAATCTGATGCTGGTGCGTGCCACCAGCCGGCGGCAGCACACTGCCGTGCAAGCGGCTTTGGGCGCGCCCCGGTCGCGCCAGATTTCACAGGTGCTCACCGAGAGTACGGTTCTGTCGCTGCTCGGCGGCGTCATCGGCGTAGCGTTTGCATTTGCCTGTACGCGTCTCATCCTGCGGCTGGCATTTGCGGATCAGCAGGTGGCGATCAGCGCGATGCCTTCGTTGCCGGTGCTGGCATTCACCTTTGTGGTCGCGCTTCTGACGGGAGTCCTGTTCGGCGTCGCACCCGGCTGGATGACGGCCCACGCCGATCCCGCCGACGCATTGCGCGGAGCGCACCGCTCCACGGCACAGGCCTCAGGCTGGACGCAAAAATCTCTGGTCGTAACTCAGACAGCCTTGTCGGTAGTTCTGTTGTGCGCGGCCGGATTGCTGACCGAAACCTTGCGCAACCAGCAGCAGCAGAATTTCGGATTCGAGGTGCCGAATCGCTACATCCTGCATTTCGATCCGTCGATGGCCGGCTACAAGCCAGACCAATTGGAAGCGTTCTATAGACAACTTCATGAGAATCTGGCGGCCATTCCAGGCGTAGATCGCGTGAGCTTCGCGATGTACACGCCGCTGGAGGGAGATAACTGGAGCGAGGATGTATATATCGAAGGACAAGCTCCTCCCCCGGCGGGCAGCAATCAGAATGTCGCGTCGTGGCTGCGGGTGAGCGATGGCTACTTTGAAAGCATCGGCACGAAGATTTTGAAGGGTCGAGCGATCAACGAACAGGACACGGCCACCAGCCGGAAGGTCGCGGTCGTGAACCAGACATTCGCGAAGAAATTCTTTAAGGACGAAGACCCGATTGGAAGGCATTTTGGAGATCTCGATCAAACGTACGCCAGTGCCTTCGAGATTGTCGGGGTCACGGAGGATACGCAATATCGCTCTCCGACTCGAAAGATTCCGCCGACATTTTTTCTGGCCGGCCCGCAGTGGATGACCTACCCCGAGGCGCGCCTCCAGTCCTTCGAAAACCGTTCGCACTATCTCAATGCGGCGGTGCTGCAAACCCGCGGTAATGTTCCGGGCCTCGAACAACAAGTGCGGCGCGCGCTCGGGCAAGTGAGTCCCGATCTGGCGGTGATCGACTTCATGAGCTTCGCCGCGCAAGTGGACGGCAACTTCACACAGAACGTCATGCTGGCCAGATTGACGTCATTGTTTGGATTGCTGGCGCTGCTGCTGGCGTCGGTTGGACTCTATGGCGTCACTGCCTACTCGGTGGAGCGCCGCACCAGCGAAATTGGAATCCGAATGGCGCTCGGCGCAGACCGGCTCAATGTTCTTCGCCTGGTGCTGAGGGGCGCGTTTCTGCAGATCGGCATCGGGCTCGCAATCGGGATTCCAGCAAGTGTTCTTGCGGGATACGCCATGGCGACCAAGTTGTTCGGCGTGAAGCCTTATGCCCCAGGCATCTTGCTCGTGACCACGGCTGTCTTGACGGTGGCCGCTTTCGTGGCCACGATGCTGCCCGCCCGCAAAGCGGCCATTCTGGAGCCGATCCGCGCTCTCAGGACGGAATGAGCGAGGACTCTTAGCGATCGGCCTGTTTGGGTTATCATTCATCGCTCATGCAGTGAACGTACCTGCTGCTTGCCGCGGTGACAGCATGATCGAACGAAAACGAGCCCCTGTCTTCGTGATCGGCTGCCCGCGGTCCGGAACCAATCTTCTATACGATTGCCTGCTCTCGTCCGGAGGTTTTGCAATATTCCGCGGACGTTTGCCCATCCATCAAGTGCTGATTCCTCGCTTTGGAAAATTGGACCGCCTCGAAAATCGACGAAAAATCATCTCCGTCTTTCTGCGCAGTGAAGGCTTCCGGCGATCGGGACTCGACAGCACGGAACTGACTGCGAAGTTATTGGAGGCGTGCCGCAGCGGGGGCGATTTCATCCGCATCGTCATGGATGAGATCGCGCAAGAGCAACAGGTCGGCCGCTGGGCGCTCTACGATCCTGAAATGCTCGTTCGGATGGCAACCATCAAGAAGGAAATTCCTGAGGCAGTCTTTATCCACATCATTCGCGATGGCCGCGATATTGCGCTCTCGCTTCGCAAACTCGGAGGATTCAATCCGCTTCCGTGGACCGAGGGCGCAAGGAGCCTGGAGGAGATTGCGTTGTACTGGGAATGGCTCGTGCGAAAGGGCCGCAGCTTGGGCCGCCAAATCGCAAACGATTACTCGGAGATTCACTTTGAGGAACTGGTGGGCGATCCGCGGCACACGCTCCACATCCTGAGTCAATTCCTTGAACAAGACCTCGACTACGACCGGATTCAGACCGCCGCACTCGGCACGCTCGGCAAGACGAACTCCTCATTCCGCGAGGACAAAAGTGATGGCGGGTTGAATCCTGTTCAACGATGGAAGCAGAAACTCTCCGAAGCTGAAGTTGCGTCACTGGAATGGCAGGTGGGCAAGACGCTCCTGGCGACGGGATATGCGCTGAGCGCTTCGGCGGGAGCGTGGAAACCAGGGATCCGGGCGCGATTCCTGCGCGCGGTCTACCAGCCGTTTCTGAGAGGCAAGCTCTGGCTCAAAACCAATACGCCCGTGGGCAGAGTTTCTAGTTTGTCAAAGCTGGAACTGGAGGAGTCAGACGAGTAAGGACGAGTAACGACGAGTAATGAAGAGTCCGTTTCCAACGCTCTAGCCGGCCCTACTGTCGGGCAAGCTCCTGATAACTCCGTACCCACTGATCGCGAACGTTCTCCCAATGGTAAGTGAGCGATTGGCGATATGCATTCTCAGTCAAGCGCTTCGCTAATGCCGGGTCTTCCAGCAGACGGATCACATTAGCCGCGAGGCCCTTCCAATCTTCGGTGTCGCTAAGCAATCCGGTCTCTTCATGACGCACGATCGTAGGTATTCCTCCCGCGTTGGAGGATACGACCGGAAGTCCCGACGCAAACGCCTCCAGAACTGAAACTGGCATGTTATCGACACGCGAGGCATTGATGAGAATGTCCGCCTTGTTATAGAACTCGGCGATATGCTCGCGCGGAATCCGGCCCGGCATCTCGACCCCTTTCACATTCGGGTCGGCGATCAGACGGCGAATGGCGTTTTCTCGTGACCCTTCGCCCAATAGGAACAGCCGCGCTTCCGGAAAAGCTTTTTGAACTTCAGCAAACGCCCGCACCACCAAGTCGATCCCGTAGCACTCCTCCAGATTGCGGGAGCATAGCAAGAGCGGCCGGAGCGGACTGCGCGAACGGTATGAAAAGATACCGGTATCGACGACATTCGGTATGGCTTCGGCCGCGATCTGGAATTCATGAAACGCACCGACAAGATAAGACGAGGGGACAACCACCTTGTCTGCGCTCCGCAGAATGCTCCGCGCCAATGCCGAAGCGCTTAAGTGGTTGCGCGCTAGTCCACTGCGGTAGTTGATAAGGACCTTCTTACCGAGAAAACGCCCTACGCAATAAGCAGGCACAACAGAGATAACAAAGCCAGAAAACGACGTAGAGAAAACGTGAACTACATCCGCATCCCGCAATCCTGCGATGAGATGAGCCAAATAGCGAGGAAACCGCACCATGGTGCGCACGTAACGAACGCTCTCCAGCCATGGTGGCAACTCGGGATTCGAAGCCAGATAAGAAACCCGCACCTCGGGATCGTTACGCCATAGCCGCAGAAGTAAGTCGGCCTGAACTTCCTGGCCGCCGATCAAGTGTTGGATCCGAGGTGCTACGATCGCCACGCGCAACGGGTGCTGGGAGACTTCCGTTCCGGTCTCTCGCGCGCTACTTTGGAATGGCATCGAATCGCAGACGCTTGGTGCTGACAAATCTACCGAAGGGAGTTTTCATTTTCAGCCATTCTTTGAGATCGAAAAAAGCGGGATACAGTCGCTTCATGAGCTTCAGGGGCACGCCCGCAGGCAGTTCCTTTGGAAACTCCAGATCATAGCCAAGCTCTCTTAGCAAACAGCCAGCCGCGCTCTCAATCTCAATTACTTCTGCCTTGGAAAGATGCGTTCTCCAGCGGCCCACGGGATCGGAGGTTGGCTTGCCATCGGATCCCTTAAACGTCGAGTTGGGCGTTCTAACGACTCCAATTGGAGTCTTCTGAATCTGCTCGCAGTCAAGATCGTGTCCGATGAATCGGCTGATTTCCGCCATCGTCTCCCGCGGTCTGCAAACCAGATCTTCGTAGTGGATCTCCAAATAACGATGCGGAATCCGCCGACCGTATTGCCGTCCGCGCTCAACTTTCCACTTCCAATGAAGAGCGGCAACCAGCAGGCTTCGTTGCCTATCCCACGGGAAGGGCCGAATGAATCCTTTCTTGTTCATCGAATTTGCCACATCGCGGCCGTCGCGGATGATGTGAAGAAACAAAGCGGTTGGAACTGTGCGTGCAATCGCCGGTATGTGCAGCAGATTGTCCGGTCCCCAGACGACCCATCGGTCCGTACCCTGGAGACGGGCGATTTCGCTCATCACGATGCTCAGGAAATCGCCGGCATTGTGACAGTCGCGCAGAATCTGCTCTTCAACCAGCTTCCGGTCCAGCTTTGACAAACGGTACTGGTGGCTCTTGAACCAAACCGGCAGCAGCCGTTCCCGGTTTCGCCGATTGCCAAGATCCCCAAATTTCGGCAGCAGCAAGTCGAAGACCGCCGGTTCGGTGCGATAGATGGCAAATCCTCCAGAAGAAAGAAGAGTGTCATGCAGGAGATTGGTGCCGGATCGAGCCGAACCCACCACGAACACCGGCGCTTTGGAAAAAGGCGGCGCGGCCGGAGGACTCAACTCGGCGTGCCCCAGCGACGAACTTTCCTGCAAGGACTGCTTCACCGCCCGTCACCGTTCCGGCTGGCACGCAAGTATTCGAAGGTCTCGCGCATGGCCTCGGTGGTTGGCACGATCTGTTTCCAGCCCAGTGTTTTGATCTTTCGGTTGTCGAAGCGATGTCCCTTATTCATTGCCCTGGTTTCATAGTCGGTCAGCACCGCCGGGATTTGCCCGTGCGAACTCGCGTGGTACTTTTCGACCGCCTTCGCCAGCAGCATGGTGAGAGGGAACGGAAGGTCGACAGTCGGAACTTTCTTGACCCTCTGCTTGTATCCCTTCACATACTCCCGCGCAGTGGGCAGATCGTCGTCGACCACGTTATAGCTGCACCCTGACGCCCTCGGGGTCCGCCCGGCTAACACCACTGCCTCCGCGCAATTGATTACATGCGTGAGGGGAAGCGTATGGGTGCCACCCAGCATCACAAGGAAATTGCCGATGCCGATCCCAACTCTGGAAGGAAATCCCTGGCTTGGGGTGCCCTTGCCATAAAGGACACCGGGGCGGACCACCACCAGATCCACCTTGCCCCGTTCCGCCAGTTCGCGGAACAGGCGCTCCTGCCAGATCTTTGCGTGGAAGTAGACATTCCGCATTTCGGGATGCGGGTCCAGTGCCGTGTTCTCTTCGACCAGCCGGTTCGTGTCGAGAAAGGAAGTTCCATACACGCCGAGCGAACTCACCAGCACGATCCGGCGCACGTAGTCCTGCACCACATCGCAAAGACATTTCGACGCGACCACCGTATCGGCGAAAATGCTGGCGGGCAGACCTCTCATTCCGGCCGCCAAATGATAGATGGTCTCTACCCCTTCCACCGCGCGGAAGGCATCATCCGGCGAAGCCAGATTGCCAATCACGTATTCCAGCCACGCGTCCGGATAACGCTCGCGCAACTCGTCTAATCCTGAAAGATCGCTGCTCGGACGAACAAAACATCTGAGTTCGCACTCGCCATGCGCGAGTAAACGTTCGACGACCGCGCGCCCCAGGAACCCTGCGGCTCCGGTAACCAGTATCTTCATCGGTTTGCCACCTGCGGACTGCCCACCTGTCGCACGACCTCATCCACTAACCTCGCGGTCCGCAGGATCTCGGACTGCGAAATAGGAACGGGCCCTTCGTTCACGATGCTGTTGTAAAACTGCGAAAGTAAGTAATGGAAGCCGGAGAAAAAATGGTAATCCGAGCGGGCAAAACGAAACACATTCTTACCGCCTTGCCTGATGTGGCGCCACCCCTGCGCGAAAGGCGACTCCAGGCGACCCAGAACTCCGGGGAAGTTTGGAGGCCGGTCCAGGGTGATTGTGCTGTGGTCAAAATCCAGGTGGGCAATACACTTCGTCCCGTAAAACCTCAAAAAATGCTGGGCTGGGCGCACGTGCGAAGAAAGGGTCGCGTAGGCCGATATCCGATGTCCAGACCCGTTATTCCCGCTCATGATCACCCGGAGTTCATCCGGCAAATCGCCGGAATGAGTGGCATTTTGCCACGAAAGTGCCTGCACTAGCGGCTCTTCATCGGTCAGGAATTCGGTGACCTGATTTAGAAGATGATCGAGCAGGTTGTGGAAGAGCTTGCCCGGAAGCTTGCGCACCCAATGGTCCCGGTCGGCCAAAATCGACGGACCAAACGCTCCTTTGAGGTTATATCCAAGAAAACTCTCCAGATGAACGGGTTCGCCGACTGCTCCCTGCGACACCAGCGTGCGAAGCATTCGGGCGGCGGGATCGAAGTAATAGGTGTATGCGATCGTCAGCTTTCGCGCCTGGCTATCCGCCTGCCTCATGATGCGGAGTGCTTCGCTCGCATCCAATCCCAGCGGTTTTTCCACCAGCAGGTGGCAACCCGCGTCCAGAGCCTCCATAGCGAGCGGCAAGTGTGACTGCGGCGGGGTTGCGATATGTATGACGTCGGGCTTCTCGATCGCCAGCAACTTAGTGAAATCGTTGTAAAATTTCGGGATGCGGTAGCGGATGGCCAACTGCTCGGCCATCAACGCCTCGCGATCGCACACGGCAACCATTCGAGCCGTCGGAAGCCGTTGAAGCCCTTGAGCGTGCATGTCGGCGGTCTTTCCACAGCCCACGATTGCGACTCTTAACGGCACGCACATTCCTCTCGCTTGGCCTGGGCTCTTAAGGCGATCCCAGAACGGAGGCCATCGTTTTTTTCTCTTCTTAGGAGCTCCCTGAACAGTGAAGTCCAAACTCTCTCACTGGATGTGAAAAGCTAGGTCAACCGGGATTGAAAGTCAAGGGGATTAAGTCTGTATCTCAAGGCGAATTACGCTGCAAACGGCCCGTCCAGCACGCCGAACCCAGCGTCCATCGGTTCCAGATGCCTCCGGAAAGCTGGGTTTCACATAGGATTCGTTGCCCGGTTTTTGTAACCAACCGGAGGACAGCGGATCCCTTCTAGCCCAACTGTGGTCGCTGTGGAAGGGATGTTCCCGGGGGGATCGGCGGTGCCTGCTTCCCTTGGTGATTGACAAGAGCGCTCCTACTATCGCCAAGGTAAGAATGTGTTCAGTTTCTTAAACGTATCGTCAAGGCGTATGCGGTTCCCTGAGCGCCGGATGATATCGTATTTGTGTCCGGAGTTTGAACCACACAATCTTGGCTTTCAGGGATAGACCTTGTCTCTAATGCTTGAAGAAATTCGCCAGCAGCCCGATGTTTTGGCCCGTATTCTACAGCACGAGGGCACAAAAATCGAAAAGTTGGGTGAAACTCTGCGCAAACGCGACGTGCGCCTTATTATTCTGGCTGCCCGCGGCAGTTCGGATAATGCTGCGCAGTTCGGACGTTACCTTCTGGAGATCGCGACGGGCATTCCTGTCTCTCTGGCCGCTCCCTCCGTGTACACGCTCTACGGAGCCAAACTACATCTGCGTCACGCATTGGTCGTGGGAGTATCGCAATCGGGCGAGGGCGACGATATCAATTGTGTTATGACCGAGGCACGGACGGCCGGAGCTTTTACGATCGGCATTACGAACGAACCCAATTCCTCGATGGTCGGGTTGGTCGACGCCGCCCTGTTCATTCATGGAGAACGCGAGCGATCCGTCGCAGCCACCAAGACTTTTACCGGCCAGATGATGATCTTCTATTTGCTCGCCGAGGCGCTGGCGGGGAAAACGGAGGTGACGCGAGGGTACGAGGCAATCCCCGAACTCTGCGCGCGCTCTCTCTCGCAAGAGCCGGCCATCCGGGAACTTGCTCCACGTTATACATTTATGGAGAACTGCGTGGTGATCGGCCGCGGAATGCTCTATGGCAACGCGCTTGAGCTTGCCCTCAAGCTTATGGAAACCTGTTATGTGGTAGCGGAGCGCTTTTCGAGTGCCGATTTTTTTCACGGTCCGCTGGCGATGGTAGAGCGTCATTTTCCCGTGATCCTCTTTGCCTGTGCGGGCCCGATGATGCCGGGAGTAAAGCTGCTGGCCGGGCGATTGAGCGAACTGCGCGCCGATACCCTCGCGATCACATCGGACGAAGATCTTGCCAAGGGTTGCTCGCGAGGTGTGCGCATGCTTCCGGAGATCGGCGAATTCATCGCTCCAATCCCATATATCATTCCGGGCCAGTTACTGGCCGCTCTGCTGGCCGAAGCGAAAGGCTTGAATCCGGATGCTCCGCGAGCTCTCTCGAAGGTCACGAGAACCCTTTAACCTGCGTACTGGTGCTTCATTTGCGACATGCTCCCAACTTCATGTCTCTTCGTAAACCTCGTCGCGAGAGTTATGGGGAATGCCGAATCGTCCGCCGGGAGGGGCCTTTCAGTGCCTAATGAGGCGCTGGCATCGGGGGGCATCCAGCCCGTCGCGTCTCGCCTTGCTGTCGTCGCCTCTCCACCGGAAGCGGCCCCGCAAAAATGCAGGGCAGTCATGAAAAACCATAACGGCCCGGCAGGACCTAGACAGACCTGACGCATTCGACTCCGCGAATGAAGGTTCGAGTCACGTCTCCGTCATTGTTGAGAACTATGAAATCGGCGTCCGCACCAACCTTCAGTTCTCCTTTATTGGAGAGTCGAGCCAGACGAGCTGGATTTCTACTAGCCGCCGCGATTGCCTCGCTCATGGTGCAACCAGAAAAATGCGAGAAGCTGTGAACGGCCTTGTCCATCGTCAAGACGCTGCCTGCCAGTTTGCCGCCAGAAGTGCAGGCGCCGTTCTTCACATCGACGTCAATCGATCCAAGTCGATAGCGCCCATCGGGCATACCCGTAGCGGCAGTTGCATCGGTGATGAGCACGGTCCGTTCCGCTCCCTTGCACCGTGCCACGAGCTTAACGATCGAGGGATCGAGGTGAATTCCGTCGACAATGAGGTCGGCACTAACACGGTCATTGCTCAGCACGGCGCCCAGAATGCCTGGATCACGATGCGCAAGCGGCCGCATCGCATTAAAAACGTGAGTCGCGTGGGTGGCCCCGGCGGCGATTGCGCTTTCCGTGACAGAGAAGTCGGCGTCGGAATGCCCCAGACTCACGCAGACCCCGCGCGCGGCCGCGGCCCGAATTAATTCCAGGGCGCCGTCCAATTCAGGCGCGATCGTCATCATGCGAATATGTCCGCGCGCGGCCTGCCAGAAGCGCTCGAAGGTTTCAATCCTGGGAGGAAGGAGAAGTTCGGAAGGATGAACGCCGCGGCAGGCGTGGCTGATGAAGGGCCCTTCAAGATGGATGCCCAGTGGAGTCGCGCGGCCTGGTTGACCTGCATCGCCTCGCTGGCATTGTTCAATCGCCTTGGCAAGGCGGTCAAGGGCGTGCAGCGTGGAGTCGAGTGGCGCGCTGACTGTGGTCGGGAAATATCCTGTGACGCCATGCCGCGCGAGCATCCGCTCGATAGTGGGTAGGGCCTCGGCACGATCATCCATCACGTCGTATCCGGCATTCCCGTGAATGTGAAGGTCAATGTAGCCCGGAACAATCACGCCATCGCCAAAGTCGAAAAGAGAAGCACCGGAAAGAAATTGGCCGTCGGAGCCCGATAAGATTTCGGTGACACGACCGTCCTCGACAGCCATCCACGAGTGGGCAATATCGAATTCGGGCGTCAAGATCCGGGCAGCTCTGAATATCACCATTGCCATGTGGTGCCAGGAAAAGCGACTTTACGGAATGTGGACGGCAAATTGTACCAGCCTTTCCCGTCCGTATCCGATCGCCGCTCGCCCGAATCAATCCGTCAGTGAGGTTCTCTCCGGAACGGAAAGCGATGACACAACGCGGGACATTCCCTGTCCAGTTCTAGCGGGGTGCACTACTGCAACATGCTGTTCGCTACTTCATTAAAGGGGTACCACCCCCGAACCCGGTCTATTAGTAGAACTATTAGTAGAACTGTCCGTTCCCGTTATGGCTCTCTTGTGCCCTTGCGTGACAGGTAGGCTCGCTGTAATGTGCTCCCGCACTTCGGAGCGGAAAACTCCCGGGCCCCGCAAAGTTTCAACCCACAATTGGCGCGCCGTTTACGGGTCTCTGTTGGCACGGACCGCCGATGCGGCTGCTGGATGGATGAGCCAAACCATTCGACAAGTAACCGCGTGAGGAACCATTGGAGGAAACATGAAAAACCGCAGGCTTTTAATCCCGTTACTAATCCTCTGCCTCGGCGCGGGATTGGCGAACGCAGCGCAAAAGAAAATCAGCATCTCGTCTTTTGCCAACGACAGCTGGTGCGGATTGAGTCTGTTCGGCTGTTCCACTTTCCAATACGGCACCAAGCACTACGACGGTATCGCCTATACCCTCCTCGGCAACAAGAAGGGAACAGCTAACACTGCCTGGTTCGCGTCGGTGGCGGCCGGACAAGGAAGCGGGACGGTCTCCATCACAATTCCGGTAAATGTGGCCAAAGTCAAAACCGTTTACACGCTCATGAATACGGAGTGGGGATCGACGCAATCAGGTCTCATCACCATTACGTTTACTGGAAGCGAAGGGGCCACTTGGACCTTCGATCCCGTCGGCAACGTAAATATCCGCGACTACAACAACGGCGGTTACACAAACACCTGTATTTGCCAGTTGCCGGGAGCAGTGGGGCAATCCGCGACGATCAATGCCTGGACGAACAGCGCGGGCCAGCAGCGACTGGACGAGCAAGTGTACGAACTGCCGGCTGCCTTTGCGACGCAGACCCTCGAAAGCATAACCATCACTGACAGCGGGGGCGAAAACATACAGCGCGCCATTCTGACGGCGGTAACGGTTTCGACCACCAGTCCGTAAGACGGAGGCTGCGAGGAACGGGGACGATAGGGTTTTTCTAGAAGAACCGAAGCCAACGAAATTTTGGAGGAATCATGAAACCACACAAGATCGCCACTATGATGCTGATGTTTTGCCTCGGCACAGGATTAGCGAATGCAAAAGCAAAACTGACGACTATCGACATTTCTTCCGCCGCCAACACTACTTGGTGCGGGGCTCCCTCAGGAGGTTTTATCAACTGCTCCACATTCCCTTTTGGTGAGCAAACCTACGATGGCATCCCCTACCTCATTCCAGGAAACGCGCAGGGGACGGCGAACAACGTCTGGCATTCTGACGTCGCGGCAGGAGGGGGCGGCGGTACGGTCTCGGTCACCATTCCGGTCAACGTGGCCAAGGTAAAGACCGTCTATACGCTGATGAATACGTTTTGGGGGTCGACCGAATCCGGACTGATCACCATTACGTTTACGGGAAGCCAAGGGACCACCTGGACCTTCGACCCCGTCGGCGGCGTGAACATCCGCGACTACAACAACGGCAACTTGACGAATAGTATTGCCTGCCAACTGCCCGGAGGCGTCGGGCAATCCGCCACCATCAATGCCTGGGTGAATGGCGACGGTCAGAGACTGGACGAGCAGGTTTATGAACTGCCGGCGGCGTTTAAGACGCAGACGCTGGTCAGCATCACTATCACCGACAGTGGGAACGCGGGCGAACAGCGCAGCTTTCTAGCCGCGCTGACGGTTTCCACCCTGGTTCCGTAGACTTGACGCGTGTTCTGACCAACGCTTCTAAGGTCAAGTGCGGATTTATCAGCGGTAGGCGGAGAAATCGGCGTTAGCTTTTCTCCGAATGACACAACGCAGGACATTCCCAGTCCAGCTAGGCGCCGACTTCTTTCGTAATTTCCTTCGTACAACTCAGTCTTTTCCGTCAGTTTGAATCTGGGGATTCGGCCGTCGGAAATCTACTGATTCTAAATCCGTTGAAGGGAGCTGCCGTTGCTGTCTCTAGCTTCGTCACACTGGCATTTTCTTTCAAGTGCCGCGTTATCTGACTCCTCGAAAGGCATCCCTTGGCGCAGACACCTGGACGCAATCGCTATTTATCTCAGAACCCTAATACTCAATCAGCGGATCCTGATTCTGTTATTGCAGCCATAGTCTTGGCGCCGCGGGCGATCGTTTCATTTGCTAATCTCCATGGCCACACGTACTTCAGGAGTGTCCGTATTCTTTTACATGTGTTCGTTTCTGCTCGTTTGTAATCACATTGATTTTAAAGGGGATAAAACTGGCGGAGAGAGTGGGATTCGAACCCACGTTAGAGTTTCCCCTAAACACGCTTTCCAAGCGTGCGCCTTCAACCACTCGGCCATCTCTCCGAAACACGGAATGACTGTTCGAGTTTAACATTTCGAAGTCCCAGATTCCTGTCGCGGCCGCGATCGCCTCAGCAAGCAACGTGACCATCTCTCCAGCGGCTGAAACCGTATACACTCACGCGCCGTGTAGTTTATAGTGCCCAGTTATCGTTGGCTCGCTGAGTTCGCTCCGCCCGGCAATCGCACTTCATCTGAAAGAGGTCTTCTTATGTCCGGAATCACGCGGCGCAATCTGGTTTGTTCGGGATTAGCGCTCTCCACGTCTTCTTTGTTGGCGCGGTCGGCTTGGGGACGTACAGCCGCCAAACTTGCTGGTACTCCCCAAATCGATCCCGCTGGCGTGCTGGCAGCCATCTCGCCCCGCGAGCGGTTTCTTTTCGACTTCGAATGGAACTTCCAGTTCGGAAACGGCGACGTTCCAGCCCGCGATCTCGGCTTCGGCAGGAACCAGGAGGATTTTGCGAAGACGGGGTCATTTGGTTTTGCCAAGGTGGGTTTCGACGATTCCAAATGGTGCAAATTGAATTTGCCGCATGACTGGGCCGTTGAGTTGCCGTTCGTGTGGGACGAAGAATTGAAGTCACACGGGTATAAGCCGCTCGGGCGACGCTATCCTGAGACCAGCGTAGGATGGTACCGGCGCGAATTCGACATTCCGGCGAGCGACGCAGGACGCAGGATTGCAATCGAGTTCGACGGCGCCTTTCGCGACGTCATGCTCTTCGTCAACGGCTGCTTTATTGGCCGCAACGATAGC
>JBAQJF010000120.1:0-56854 GCA_049300195.1 Terriglobales bacterium
AAAGAAGAAGCCAAAGCCCACGCGCTGGTCGCGCAAGGCTACGACGGCTCGCATCCCGACTCCGACGCCTACAGCTCCATCTTCTTCCAGAACGCCAACAACAGCGTCCGCGTAACCGACGACTTCATGGTCGCGGTAATGCGCGACACCGAATTTTCCACGCGTTCCATCGTCGACGGCCGAGTCATCAACACCTATCCGGCGAAAGAGCTGATGAACAGGCTCTCCGAAGCCACCTGGCACTGCGGCGATCCCGGCATGCAATACGACAGCACCATCAACCGCTGGCATACCAGCAAGAACACGGCGCGCATCAACGCCAGTAACCCCTGCTCCGAGTACATGTTCCTCGACGACTCGGCCTGCAACCTGGCCAGCCTGAACCTGCTGAAGTTCGCGCCCAACGGCACATTCGACGTGGAAGCCTACAGACACGCGGTCGACGTATTAATCACCGCGCAGGAAATCCTGGTCGACAACGCCGGCTATCCCACGGAGATGATCGGCCGCAACTCGCACGACTACCGCCCACTAGGCTTGGGCTATGCAAATCTAGGCGCCCTGCTGATGGCCGCTGGACTCCCCTACGACTCCGACGCCGGCCGCGACTACGCCGCTTGCGTAACCGCCATCATGTGCGGACAAGCCTATCTCCAATCCAGCCGCATCGCCGAACAATGCGAGCCAATCGGCCCAGCAACCAGCACAGTTCAAACGCGTCTCGGAGTTACAAAAGCCGAAGACATGCCCGGAGCAGCCTGCCCCGGTTACTATCTCAACCGCGAGCCCTTCTTAGACGTAATAAGGATGCACCGGGCGTCAGTAAACAACATCAACAGCAAGAATGTCCCGGCTCCTGTTTACGAAGCCAGCAAGCAATGCTGGGATGAAGCTCTCTCGAGCGGAGAAAAGCACGGCTACCGCAACAGCCAGGTAACGGTCCTGGCCCCCACGGGCACGATCGGCTTCTTCATGGACTGCGACACTACCGGCATCGAGCCCGATCTAGCTCTGATCAAATACAAAAAGCTGGTCGGCGGAGGCATGATCAAGATCGTGAACAACACGGTCCCCAGCGCCCTGTTCAAGCTAGGCTACACGCACGAGCAGGCCGACGCGATCGTCTCCTACGTAGACGCCACCGGCACAATCGAAGGCGCGCCGCACATCAAAGACGACCACCTGGCCGTCTTCGACTGCTCGTTCAAGCCCGCCAAAGGCACGCGCTCCATTCATTACATGGGCCACCTGAAGATGATGGCCGCAGCCCAGCCCTTCATCTCGGGAGCGATTTCGAAAACGGTAAATCTCCCGAACGCGGCCACGGTAGAAGATATTTCCGAAGCCTACATTCAAGCCTGGAAGCTTGGCCTGAAAGCGGTCGCTGTCTATCGCGACGGCTGCAAGCAATCGCAGCCACTGTCCGCGGCCGGCACAAAAACCGCCCAGAGCAGTGGAGGCACGGGCGCCTCGCAGGCACAAGCCATGGCCATTACCCAGGAAGAGGATTTAAACGCCCCGCCCCGAGCCGTTCGGCATCGCCTGAAAGACGAACGTATGTCGGTAACGCACAAGTTCAACATCGCCGGCCACGAAGGCTACATCACCGTGGGCCTCTACCCCAACGGCGATCCCGGCGAGATCTTCATCAAGATGGCCAAGGAAGGTTCCACCGTCTCCGGCCTGATGGATAGCTTTGCGCTAGCCGTCTCCATGGCATTGCAACACGGTGTCCCGCTGAAGTTGCTCTGCGAAAAATTCGCGCACACTCGCTTCGAACCCAGCGGTTGGTCCAACAATCCCGACATCGGCTTCGCCAAGTCGATCATGGATTACATCTTCCGCTGGCTGCAAATGCGCTTCCTGACCGGACAGCAGCAATTCCTCTTCGAAAACCTGCGCCCAAAGAGTCTGGCGGGATCTTCGAGTTCCGGGGAAGTAAGTGACCTGAACGCGACCACCGCCACACTGGGAACTGAGAACCGGGAACTGAGAACTGGATCCATCCATGCCGCCGACGCCCTAGCCGGAATGATCGACCTCGGCGACGCCCCCAGCTGCCACGTCTGCGGCTCAATCATGGTGCGAAATGGGAGCTGCTATAAGTGCATGAGCTGCGGCTCAACTAGTGGCTGCAGCTAACCGGCTATGAAAGGGCACGGCTTTTAGCCGTGCCGTAACCGCAACCAGACCTCAACGGCTTTAGCGGCTGAGGCCAACAAGTCGTAGGAAGTTCAATAGACGTGAGTCGTGAAGCAAGGACACGGCAGACGCCGTGTCCATTTTTATTTGGAGGAAAGAACATGGGAAAGGGATGCAATACAGGGCTGGACAACCGTTGCCGCGACGAGAATGGCGAGATTCGGCATAAACGCAGCGATACTCTTGTCGGTACTTTGAGGAGAGAATATGGCGACGATTTCGCCGCGGATTTTCGTAGTGACGCCAAGCTTGGCACGGTTCTCCGAGAGACGAACTCGGAGTCACTGAGCGATTACCTGAGAAATCATCGGTAGGTTGAGTCGGGGACCCGTTCTTAACCGAATTACTTTTAGTTATGGCACACCGTGTTTCTAGTGGTGGCGTCGACAATTTATTTGCGCGGGCGAAACACGCATTATCGGCAATGCGTCATTTCAGATTTCGCGGATTAGGCCTAGGATTAGCTTTGTGATATTGCTCGGGCCAAACTCGGAAGAGCTCGAAATCGATTCTCGCGCGATTATGACACTTGGTTCGGCGTCCGACTGGAACGGATCGCTAGCGATCGCCGCGTGTCAGCCGTTTGACCGCGAACTTGGACTTCAGAGGGTGCATGTGGGCTACAACGGTCTCATAACCGCGATGGCAGATGAGACCCTTTACCCACAGGTCGTCACTTCCCAGCCGATCCTCGCGCCCAACTCCAATTTTGTGGCAACCGACGGATGGCTCAACAGCGGCGGCGTTTTGATCGGCACGAATGGCGCGTACTGGCCCAAGCTCGACTCGGTAAATCTTTACGTCAGCGCAATCGAGCAGCAGTTGGTCGGATATCAATCCGATCTGTCCAATCTTCACGCTTATTTTAGTTGCGAACCAATTCCCGACTACTTTTCCAGCCATTGGCCTGACGAATTCGAGAGCCTTTACTCTCAGGCTAACCATCTCGGCGTAGGCAACTCACGGCTGAGACGTGCTCGAAGACTGGCGCAGTGGAATACAGTTCAGGCGTGCCGATTTGTCGCCAACGAAATCCGGCAGGCACTTACCGAGAGAATCGCCCATCTACGTCGGCGGCTCCGAGTAGCAAAGGCGTTGAAGTCGAAGCTCCTTCGGCTCGTCGCAAGCGTCTATCGGTTTCGCAATCAAATCGTTCTGCAACGGCGCTACTACCTAGCTCATGGTTCGCACCCCATCGAGGACTCCTCTTGCCAAGAAACGTGGTGGAGTCTGGATCAAAGAGGGTGCGTGCCGGCCTTCCCCCAATAGTTCCCTACAAACGCGCCCTCCATTCGCTTATTAAGGAGGGTTTATGCATTTCCAGCTTGAAACGAAGGCGGTCCCCGCCTCCGTTGAGTCATCGAGCTTTTCCGGATACGTGTACACGTACGCCGCCTGCCGAATCACGCACCTCTCAATGCGCACCATGCGCCTTTACGCGCAGAAAGGTGTTATTCGCGCGATTCGTCGCGGCAAACGTCGTTGGATGTTCAAGGTGATCGATCTCTACGATTTCAACGAACGGCGTGCCGTCGACCGGGAAGTTATGTTGCGATCGCGGCCACGATACCCCCTGAGGGTGCCGCAACACCCGCAGGGAAAATCAAGGGAGGGTTATCCCCTCTGTTGGAGGTGCCCATGAAAAAAGGCATTTTCTTTCGCCGCTTTTTCCGTCACTGGCGGAGCGGGAAACTGATGGACGCTTGGGCCTATGGATACAAAGCCTGGCCCATCGGTCGCTAGTGTAACACTGTCATAGCCGAAGGGGTGCGTTTACACCCCCACTAACCCCGGGGCTCACGCGAGCCCCGGCTAGGTCCCCACGATTCTCTCCCGGCGGGTGGCCCAACCTTTAGCCCTATTCCACTGACGGGTGCCCCACCTTTCGCGCCTTTCGAAAGGTGGGATCCACGGTCCTGTCCCACTGGGGCTCTCCTCGACGTGCTGACCGTCTCGGCCGCCGAGAGAATTGAAATTTCAAATCTAATCCTCAGCACCGCGCTACAACAGAAGCGTGCCCATCAAAGTCACCGGCCGATTTGCCACCCCGAGCGATACCCCCAAAAGCTCTCGGCGTCTCCGAGAAGTCAAGAGTAACGATACTTTGAAACTCTCTCTCAAACATACCGATTCCAATAGACCGGTGAGAGGGGAGCCCCAGCAACACAGACGAGTCTGGTTAGATGGCGGCGGATTGAATCGGTTCGGCGCCTGCTGGGCGGCTTCTATCGGGGCGAGTTTCAGGGGGTATGGGAATGGTAGCCAGCACGCGCGTTCCCGAGGCGCTCGATTCAAGATTCATTTCGCCGCCGAATTGGCGCAGACGCTCGCGGAGTCCTCTGAGGCCGAGGCCCGAGCCGTTCGACTGAATTTCCGCCAGACGGTTGGGGAGAATGCCGTGGCCCCGATCGCTCACTTCGACGGAAACCTTCTCGCCGTGGCGGGCGATTTGAATGCGCGCCGTGTTGCTTCCCGAATGGCGGTGCACGTTTGTCAAACTTTCCTGCACCAGACGGAAAATTGCCAGCTCCATATCGGCGGGAAGTCTTTCGAAACCTTCCTCGATAGTCAGCTCAACGGCCAATCCACTGCGCTCGCTCAATCCCTGCACGTACCAGCTCAAGGCGGAACGCAGTCCGGTCTCGTCTAAGAGCGGAGGATGCAGCAAGTAAGACGTGGTCCTGATCTCACGGTGTAACTGCTGTACCAGTTCCTGAAGTCTCTCGCCGTCTTTGGCAAGTTTCGGGGCGATGCGCTCGGTATCGTGAATCAATTGCGCGAGATTGATGCCAAGCACGGTCAGGGTCTGGCCGGCGCTGTCGTGCAAATCGCGGGCGATGCGCCGTCGTTCTTCATCCTGCGTAATCATTAGGCGCAGCGAAAGCTTCCGGACCTGTTCTGACTGCTCCAGCATGTCGGCGTTTCTATCTTCGAGTTCCCTGGTGCGAGCTCGCACTTCCTGATCGAGCGTCTTGGCCAGATTGCGCAATCTATCTTCGGCGCGTTTGCGCTCGGAGATATCGCGTGTCACTGCGAGATGGACGACCGTTCCATCCGGATTTCGCAGTGGGGCGGCGTGAGTTTCCATCTGCCGCCGCTTCCCGTCCAGTCCGATAATGTCGAACTCCAGCGCGCCTTTTTCTCCCGCGCAGACTTCTTCGTTGAAAGCGCGAAAGCGATCGCGATCTTCGGGCGCGATCAGATCGTAAACGCTCTGGCTAACCACCTGTTCGGCACAATCCGCGCCCACCATCTTCAGTCCCGGGGCATTCATGTGAAGCAAGGTGCCGTCGGGCGCGACGAGTTTGACGCACTCGGGAGTCGTTTCGAGAATCGCGCGGAAGCGCTCTTCACTTTCGCGAAGCGCCTCTTCCACCTGTTTTTGCGCCGTAATGTCGCGCGCAATCTTGGAGACGCCGATCACTCGTTCTTGAGGATCTTTGACCGGAGAGATAGTGAGGGAAACATCGATTTTCTTGCCGGATTTGGTAACCCGCACGGTTTCAAAATGGTGGATGCGTTCGCCCCTGCGAAGCCGCCGCAAAATCTGCGCCTCTTCGTGGTGGCGATCAGGAGGAATGATCATGGTGATCGAGCGCCCAACCGTTTCCTGCGCCGTGAACTCGAAGATGCGCACTGCGCCCGCATTCCAGCTGCGAATCACACCATCGAGATCCTTCGAGATAATGGCGTCGTCCGACGACTCGACGATGGCAGCCAGCCGCGCACGAACGACATCCGATTCGTGGCGTTCGTGAATGTCTTCGACGACGGAAATGAAATGTTTCACTTTGCCGTCGGCATCGCGCGCTAAGGAAACCGTTAGATTGACCCAGACGAGCGAGCCATCCTTGCGAAGGTAGCGCTTCTTCATCGCAAACATGTCGAGCGAGCCGTTCAACAGCTTCTCGGTTTGGGCAAGGTCCGCGGGCAGATCCTCAGGATGAGTGATCTCCTGGAAGGTCAGCTGCATCAGTTCGGATTCGGTGTAGCCGACAATCTCGCAGAGCTTTTTATTGACGCGCAGCCATCGCCCGTCGGGCTTGACGTGTGCCACGCCGACAGCCGCCAGTTCGAAGGTCGAGCGGTATAACTGCTCACTCTCGCGAAGTGCCTGCTCAAACCCGGCGCTGCGTTGCAGGATTTCCTGAACGTCCAGATGGCCCGACGGGCTTGCGGAATCCCAGATCGCGGGATCGAAGAAGCATTCATGCCGCGAAACTTTATCCAAAGCCGAGATCAGATCCTTGGCAATCGAACGCTTCGCCACATAACCACGCGCGCCGGCATTGAGCGCCTGGCGCGCCATTTCCGGAGACTCATGCTGGCTGAGGATCAAGATTTCGCAGTCAGGAAGAATGTTGCGCATCAGGCGCGTGCATTCCAGCCCGTTGAGATTCGGCATGCTCACGTCCATGACGATCACGTCCGGCTTGAGAGCGCGAGCCTTAACCAGGGCGTCCTGGCCGTCGACCGCCTCGCCGCACAACTCATAGCGGGTCTGGCCGAGCAGGAGGGAACGTACACCGCGGCGCACCACTTCGTGGTCATCGACGATCAGCACGCGCATTGCGGAGGTCCTCCAACCCCGGAGTTTGATGATGAACTCTACCGCTCGTGTACGGAAGGCGTCTCTGCCTTGAATGCCTACGACGCGCATCGCGGACCGGCGCACCGCCTCTATGGTAATGGCCGAGTTGAGATCACTGAATACCGTGAATGCTGTAGAGCCTAGCCGTACTCGCGTCGAAATGCGCCTCATTTCGGCACGCTTTTCTCTAATCTCTAGTGCCGATCTCGGCCAGCGTCTCGCGCAGCGCTTTGAGCATTTGCGCGGTGTGCTCCAACTTTCCAATCGAGATCCGCACGCACCCTTCGCAGCCGTGATCGCGTGAGCGGTCATGCACCAAAACTCCGCGCGCCTCCATGCTTTTGACGAACTGCGCGTGCAGTGCTCCGATTCTACCCAGCACGAAGCTGGCGTGGCTTGGCCAGCAGAGAATGTTCCATCGGTTGAACTCGCGCCGCAACTCGTCGCGGCCCTGACGAACCTGGTCGACATATTGTCGAACGTAATCGGAATCAGCCATCGCCGCCGGCAAGCAGGCAAGGGCGGCCACATTGACATTGAATGGGCATGCAACGCGGCGCACCATGGCGATGTTCGGGGCATCGCCGGCCAGCGCTCCTACGCGGAGACCGGCCATCCCGTAGACCTTGGAAAATGTTCGCGCCACGAAAAGATTGGGAAGGCTGCGCTCCCGCCATTCGGCCAGCAGAGTCTTCCCATAGAAATCAAAATAGGCTTCATCGATCAGAACAGCAGCGTCGGGCGCGCGGCGCGCAATTTCGAGGAGATCTTCCGCCTCGGCGGCAATGCCCGTCGGATTATTGGGATTGGCGATTGCTATCAGTCGGGTACGGGAATTGATTTGCGCTCGCAGCCCGGAGAGCGGGAAGCAAAAATCCTTTTCGGCGGGAACTTTGACGACGCGCGCACCGGTCGCCTGAGCCGAAAGCTCGTAGGTGACAAATGTGGGCACTACGAGCAGCGCGTCATCTCCAGGATCAAGAAATGTCTCGCAGAGCAGATGGATCGCCTCATCGATGCCATTGGTCAGCAACACCTCGTCGGAGTGGATGCCGAAATGCGCGGCGACCGCGGCTTCCATGGGCTCGCGCTCGCGATAGCAGGCGATGTCGTTTGCGGTAAGTTCGCGCATGCTCGCCAGCACGCGCGGCGAGCAGCCCGCGGTGTTCTCGTTGAAATCAAGGCGCAAGCCTTCGCGCCAAACGAGTGGAGGACGATACGCAGGCAGATTCTGCACTGATGTGCGTGGCTTCAACATGGTTTCCCAAACAGTGGTCCTACTTCTCGATCCTCTGGAGCCGGAACAGCAGCGTGCCCCAACCGAGCTTGGCGCGCATCTGCACTGGCGTATGGTTCGCGTCGTCCGAGTACCACACCCAGACTTTACCTTTCGATTTCAGGGGGCCAGACGTGGCTTCGGCCGTCACCAGCAAAGCGGGGAATGTTCCCGCTGGAACCTTGATCTGCTCGCGCTTCTCGACGTTCGCGCGCACCATCGTGGTCTTTCCGTCGCTGATCGGAAATTCGTACTGCGTCCCGAGTTGCAATGGAAGCGACTGTAAATAATAAAAGCCGGTGATCACATCGGTCGCGCATGCCGGCAGATCGTTTTCCACGTGCTTGGTTTCGCCGGTTTTCAGATTGTTTTCATCGAGCAGGCTCTTCTTCTTCGCGTAATCGAAGTGAATCGAAGTTTCGCGCTTGTGCGAACCTTCCTCGCTGTGCTTGAAAATAGAAAGCGAGCAAAAAGTTCGCGCATCGAAATGCGCTTCGAAGCGATCGTGCACGGGGAAAATGACGTTGACCATGCCCTGTGACTCGGCGATGGCCGTGACTTTGCGATCGTTGGCGGCGGTTTCCATTTTTACGATGCCGGTGCCGGCAGTGATCAGGTGCCACTCGGCGGAATATACATACCCTTGGCCGTCAGGGAAAGCGTAGTTAGGCCGGGGCGGAACAATTTCATTTGCCGTCTGGCCGATTGAGGCGGTTGGTGCAGGCTGCTGACTCGACAGAAGATTTGCGAACAAGCAGAGGAGCATCCACAGCGCAAGGGCGAACAACACGCGAGATTGACGGGCAATGGTCAGCAAGATTCGATCCGCAATGACTGTTGGCTGTGTTGTTTCTACAGAGTTCCGATTGCAGATTACTACACTAACGGATGACGAGCTTCACGATTAGGATGGCCAGCATCACAACGCAGCCGATGCTTGCTTCATATTCATGGTGCTTCCAGTAGCGCTCCGAAGAATACGCGCTTGTCGAACTGCCATACGGCGTGAAGCGCGGAAACAGGCGTGGAACATGACGGGCGTAGTCATCGTATTCGGGAAAGGCGGTCCGCAGATAACGCTCTTCGGCTACGACTACCGGGACGTAGATCAGCAGTAGCGTCCAAAACATGATTGCCACTACCCACCAACTGCGCGCTGCGATAGCGAAGCCTGCGGCCAGCAGCAGAGAGCCCAAGTACAACGGATTGCGGGTGTGCGCGTAAGGGCCGCTGGTGGTGAGTTGCTTGTCTTTCTGCACGTGCCCCGAAGCGAAGCCGCGCAGGATGAGGCCGGGAACCATCACCAACGATCCGGCAATCAACGATGTTCGAGTTGGCCGGGCAAGCCAAATGAAGAATGCAGCTGATAAAAATCCCAGTGGAACACGGATGCGGCGAGCAATGCGAGCCCAAGTCCAGCGCGGCATTTGCGATGCAGGTGGTGGAGCTTCGCTCACCGGGACTCTCCCAGCAGTTTTCGTGCAGCGGCAACGACTTCGTCCGGTGTGATCTCGAGCAAACCCTGCTCGGGCTCAGGATGACGGGAATGGTCGGTCATGCTGCTGGCGCTGCGCAAGACAATCGACCGCGTTGCAAACGGCCCGTTGCGCGCTGGGTTCGTGGGACCAAAGAGCGCAACTACCGGAATCTTAAGCGCAGCCGCCAAATGCATGGGACCAGTATCGCCGCCGATCAAAAGGCTCGCGCGCCGCGTCAAAGAAATCAATTCGGCGATTGAGCAGGAGACTTTCTGCGCGGCGCCTCCGCTGGCAGTTTCGACGGCGCACGCGAGTTGTTCTTCCCCCGGACCGTAATTAACGATCGAACGTATTCCGTCCCGCGATAGGGATTTCGCGACTGTTCCATAGCGTCCGACGGGCCACTGCTTCGCCCCCCAGCCCGCGCCGGGATTCAGGATCGCAAATTTGTTGTCCACAGTCAGGCTGGAAATTTTCTCCTCGGCGTCGGAATCGACCGGAAATTCGACATTGATCCCCGACTGCGCATTCCGCGTGGTTGTTGAACTCTGTGACGAACTCGGTCGTTCGATCACGGCGCGCGCCAAGTCGAGCGCATGCTCCACCACGTGCCTGCCGCCCGTTTCGATCGGACGCGAGTAAAACATGCTGGCGGCTTTCTCGCGGGGCTGCACATCGCCATACAGGACCGGAGCGCCTGACCAGCGCGCCAGCAGAGCTGAACGCACGGCGCCCTGGAAATCGACGGCGGCGTCGTATTCGATGCCGCGCAAGTCGCTCAAGCCGACGGCAACCTGTTGCCAGGTATTGAAGGAAATCGGTGACCGCCGAAATTGCCCCATGTTCACGGTATGTACGCGATCCACCAGCGGCCGTTCAGGCGAACGCCTTCCAGCGCGCGGATAACGCAGCGTACAGAGCAGTTCCGCCCAACGCTCCTCGATGAGCCAGCCCAGCGTGATGTGCGGAAAAGCCTGCCGCAAAGCTACCACTGCGGGCAGGGTATGAATAATGTCTCCCATCGCGCTAAGCCGCACCACGAGGAGACTCCGAAGCCTGGGGCTTCCTGAGACTTCGGGCGGCGCGCTCGTCATCGACTCCGCCTCGCACGTTTTCGTGGTGAGATCCGGGATCGGATAATTTCGGTCGCGGAGTGATTCTTTGGATCGCCAACGATCGCTACCTGCCCGCCACAGGCTTCGACTAGGTCGCGCTCGGGCACGCTCTCGGCGGTATAGTCCGTGCCCTTCGCATGAAAATCAGGGCGAATTTCGCGGATGATCGCGCGGACATCCTTCTCGGGAAAGATGACGACCACATCAACGTCGGCGAGCGCGGCGAGAATCTCCGCACGCTCTTCGGCCGGCATCACCGGCCGTCCAGCGCCTTTTAGCGCGCGAACCGATTCATCGCTATTGACTGCAACCACAAGTTTGCCGCCGAGATCGCGCGCCGCCCGAAGGTAGCGAACGTGGCCCACATGCACCAGATCGAAACAGCCATTTGCCAGCGTCACGCGCTCACCGGCACGGCGCCACGCCCGGACGCGTCGCTGAAGGTTCGCGCGCGAAACGATCTTTGAACGCACTGATTTACTCAATGATTGATCTACTCAGATTATCTGCTCCAATGACATAAGGCCCCGCGCTTGTCCAAGCACTCAATGTTCACGCACAACCGGCGCCGCTTTGCCCACCGCTTCCAGCAACTCCTGCTGGCTCACGGTTGCCGTACCGCGTTTCATAACGACGATGCCGCCGGCGTAGTTTGCAAGATGCGCAGCCTCTTCGGATGTTGCGCCCGCCGCTAACGCTGCAGCGAAGGTTGCAATCACGGTGTCGCCCGCCCCGGTCACATCGGCGACTTCGTCACTGCCGTAAATCGGGATGTCAATGGGCTTGTGACCGCGCGGGAAGGCAACCATGCCATCCTTGCCGCGCGTGATGAGCAGCGATTCCAGCTTCATCTCGCCGGCAATTTGCTCGCCCGCAGCCTGCAAACGCCCCCAGTCATTGCCGATTCGAATGCCGAGTGCGTGTTCCACTTCTGATTCATTGGGCGTCGCTGCGGTGACGCCATTGAACTCCAGCATGCGATGCCGGGAGTCGAGCATCACCGGAACTTTGTCGAGCCCGCGTTTCGCGCGAATGCCGTTTAACAATGCAGGGGTGGCGGCGCCGTATCCATAGTCGGAAATGAGCAGCGCATCGGAAGCGCGCGCGTATTCGCGCGCCGCCAGCACGAGTTCCCGCCGCAGGTGCATGTTGGGGCTTTCCTGAGGCTCGCGATCCAAGCGCACCACCTGTTGCCCCGCGGTGTGCGCGAACCCGGCAAGAATGCGGGTCTTCGTCACGGTGGGATAGCTCTTGTCTCTCAAGACCCCGTTGACTGGAATGCGTTTGTGGCGGAATGCGCGCAGCAGCAGCTTCCCAGGTTCGTCGTCGCCGACAATACCCACCGGCAGCACGGTGACACCCAGGTCAGCCAGGTTGTAAATCGCATTAGCGCCGCCACCGGGGACCACTTTGCGGTCGCGATGCCGCAGGATGAGCACCGGGGCTTCGCGGGAGACCCGCGAGATTTCCCCGAAGACGAACTCGTCGGCGACGAGGTCCGCGAGCACCGTTACGGTCACTTTGGGGAACGACTCAACAATCTTACGCAGCCGATCGTTTTCTTTGACGTGTTTTGTCATCGATGGGTGACCAATGATTTATCGTCCGCCGAAGCGGGTTTCTTGCAATGGAGATTCTCTCACGAGCCGAGCCTTCGCTTCCCGATTCTCGCGAGAATGGTATCAACGACCTCATTCGCGTTGTCGAGCGTAACTTTCAGCGCCGCAAGTGCAAGCGGCCGGAGTTCCGGCTCGAACCTTCCCAGATTGACCGCATCCTTTTCCGTGGTTACGAATCCGCCTGCACCGAGCTCTTCTTTCATGGCCTGCAAGCGATCGATGTCACGGCGCCCATAACTGTGATGATCGCGAAAAACGATCTCGGCGGCGGGCGCGATTCCCGTCGCGCGTACCTGCGCGAAAAACTGCTCGGGACGCGCAATTCCGCAGAAGACAACGGGAGACGGCGAAGCGTCGAGCAATGCGAACTGCCGCTTCATTCGCCAGACCAGTTTCCCCCGCAACGCTTGATGATCGGCGAGTTGTCCGGAGGGCAAGACGACCGCATCCACCCGCGCGAGCGATGACAAAGGTTCCCGCAACCTTCCCAATGGGAGCAGTCGATCCGTAAACTCATCCCCTGTCATGAGCACGATGTCGAAGTCGCGGGCGAGGGAACGATGCTGAAATCCGTCGTCAAGAATGTGGAGTTGCAAATCAAATTTCTGCTCGGCGAGCAATCCTGCTCGATAGCGGCTCTCACCCACGATCACCGGAACTTTGAGCTTGCACGAAATCAGCAGCGGTTCGTCGCCAAAATCCGCTGCGCTTCCGTCTGGGTCAACCACCCGAATACCATGAGTCTGACGGCGATATCCGCGCGAGAGAACGTCGAACGGAAGGCCGCGCGCTTTCAGCTGTTCGCCGAGGGCAACAACAAACGGCGTTTTCCCCGAGCCGCCGGTCGACAGATTTCCAACACTCACCACCGGCAGCGCCAATCGGTACGAGCGAAGCACGCCGTAGTCGAACAAGTTGTTTCGCAGGCCGCTTACCGCGCCGTAAATTCCGGTCAAAGGATTCATTCCGCCGCCTGGCGAGCGCGCACCATTCTTCCGGCAGGCTGGTTCATCAACTCCTTGAGCGCCTGCACTGTACGCGCCGTCGCACCACGTTGCGATTCGAGGCCAGCCAGCGCGTTGCGGCCGAGCTTCGCGCGCTCTTCGCCGCTCTCAATCAGTTCCATGAAAACCAATGCCAGCTCCGCCATTCCAACAACGCGCACCGCGTTACAGCTCAGGAAATAATTGACGATGTCGCGAAAGTTTTCGTAGTGATTGCCAGTGACGATCGGCACCCCATAGGTTGCGGGCTCGAGAATGTTGTGGCCGCCGCGCGGCACCAGGCTGCCGCCGACGAACGCAACCGTCGCTAACGAATAGAGCGCGGCCAGCTCCCCGATGGTGTCGAGGAGCAGCACGCCGCCCGCCAGCGGTTCGCCGCTCCACAACGAACGCCGCCATACACGAAAACCAAGTTGATCGACCAGTGCCACGACCTCGTCGAATCGCTCGGGGTGACGGGGGGCAAGAATCATTACCGCCTTCGAATGCGTCGCAAGAATATTGCGGAACGCCGAGAGCAGTAAACCCTCTTCTTCATCGAGTGTGCTGCCACAAACCAGGACCGGTCCCGCTTCCGACCGCTCGAACGAGGCGCGCAGGTTGGCTGCGATGGAGGGCATCGGAGGCGGCCCGGCATCGAATTTCAAATTGCCGGCAACTTGTACTTTCGCTTCGAGCGCGCCGATCTTGACGAGGCGCCGCCTGTCCTCTTCTGTCTGCGCCAGAAACAGATCGACGTTCGCCAGCACTTTCGCGAGCCAGAAACGCAGGCGCCGGTAACCTTGGAGCGAACGGTCGGAGATACGGCAGTTGATGACGGCGACGCGAGCCCCGCTGCGCTTGGCCAGCCGTAGAAAATTCGGCCAGAATTCAGTTTCCGCAACCACGCAGAGATCAGGACGCAGGGCCTCGAGGTAGGGACGCACCGCACAGGCGAAGTCCAGCGGGAAGTAGAAAACGTTCTCTTCTCCAAACTTCTTTGCCGCCAGCTTCTGCCCGGTGCTGGTTGTGGTCGAGATCAGCAGGCGATGGGAGGGAAAATCCTGCCGCAGCGCTTCGACCACTGCGCTCGACGCCACTACCTCTCCGACAGACACTGCGTGCACCCAAATCGTCCGGCGGCCGCCTATTTTAAGGAGATGCGCCGGGATGGCTCCCAATCGCTGGCGCAATCCGGCGCGATATTTCCCGTGGCGCAACATCTGGAGCAGCCAGTAGGGAAGTGTTACCGCCAGAAAAACCGCGAGCAGCGCACTGTAGAGCGCGTACATGGATGAGGTCTCATTCTAACTGGCGGTGACCGGTCTCCGGGCCGCGAGCGACGAATTCTGCGTTCTGTTATATAAGGCGATTCCAGCGGCGCTGCCTGCATCCTATAATTCAGATATGCAAACATTCTTTTTTAAGAGGAGCGCGCGTGCGCATCCCCCTGCTTTGGTGCTGCCTTGCCTTCTAGCTTGTTGCCTGACGGCGATGGGAGCGAAAGAGTTTGTCATGCCCGAGGCGCATCCGGCGCGCACCTATCCCGCGCACGATGAACACCCGCAAGAGAAGGTGACCGTCGCCGTCGACCCGTATGACGTCGAGTACAAAGCTTCGATCTTCACCGTCAACTATCGCAACTACGGCCTTCTGCCGGTCTTCTTTGTCGTGACCAACGATAGCGATCAGCCGGTTGCGCTTACAGACATGAAAGTGGAACTCGTGACCGTCAACCGCAGCAAACTGTCGCCGGAGTCGATTGAGGACATCGTGAGACGGCTCTCGCATCCATCGCGTAGCGCGACCTCGGCTAAGCCCATACCGCTGCCACTGCCCGGCAGCAAGAAGGTGAAAGGTGCGGTGAGTCAGAGAACCATGGACGAAATTGATCGTTCGCAATTCGAGGCCCGCGCAGTCGAGCCCCATTCCACTGCGCGCGGCTTCCTGTTCTTCGACATTTCCGATATTTCAAATCCGCTGGCGGGCGCGAATTTCTATCTGACTGAAGTGCACGATGCCAGGGGCAACGATCTGATGTATTTCGAAATTCCTCTGGAAAAGTACCTGAGCGCGCCCGAAGAGAAAAAGCCGTGAAATAATCTGAGTGTATGGCGGCTACTCCAGCCCTCTCCGAAGCTCTGCTCGCGAAATATGAACCGGTCATTGGACTCGAAGTCCACGTCCAACTGCTAACTGTATCGAAAATCTTTTGCTCCTGTTCGACGCGCTTTGGCGATCCGCCAAATACGAATGTCTGCCCGGTGTGCCTCGGAATGCCCGGGGCGTTGCCCGTGCTGAACTGGAAGGCCGTCGAATTTGCCGCGCTGGCTGCCATGGCGCTGAATTGCCGCGTCACTGAAACTTCGATTTTTGCCCGCAAAAATTACTTTTACCCCGACTTGCCCAAGGGTTACCAGATTTCGCAATACGACAAGCCACTGGCCGAACATGGATTCATTGAGATCGATGTAAATGGCGGCGAGAAAAGAATTGGCATTACCCGCCTGCACCTCGAAGAAGACGCGGGAAAGAGCCTGCACGAAGGGTTTCCAGACGCTGGAACAAAAACTGCGATTGACCTCAATCGCACGGGTGTCCCCCTGGCGGAGATCGTCAGCGAGCCCGATATTCATTCGCCCGAAGAAGCTTACCAATATCTGACGCGGCTGAAGGAAATCATTCTTTACACCGGCGTCAGCGATTGCAACATGGAAGAAGGCTCGCTGCGCTGCGACGCCAACATCAGCGTGCGGCCGCGCGGGCAGCGGGAATTTGGCACGAAGACGGAAGTGAAGAACGTCAATTCGTTCCGCTTCATCCGGCAGGCGCTTGAATACGAGATCGAGCGGCACATTGGCATGATCGAGGCGGGCGAAGGGATCGTGCAGGAGACCCGTCTTTACAATTCGCACGAGGGCCGCACCTACGGCATGCGCTCGAAGGAGCGGGCGCACGACTACCGGTATTTTCCTGAACCCGATCTGCTGCCGCTGGTGGTCGATGAAAAATGCCAGGCGCAAATCCGCGCGCGACTGCCGGAGCTTCCGGAGGTGCGGCGGCAGCGATTGATAAAGGATTATGCGATTACTGCGGCGGACGCCGAGACGCTGACCGCGACTCGCGAACTGGCGGACCAATTTGAGTCGGCGGCGCGCGCAGCCAACAATCCCCAACGCGTTGCGAACTTGGTGCAGAGCGAGTTAATGGGACGTCTGAAGGCGCACTCGTTGGTACTCGACCAATCGCCGATTTCGATGACCGGCGTCGCCGTCTCGGCCGATCTTGTCGAGTCCGGCGTGATTTCAGGAAAGATGCTTAAGGATCTCTACGACCTCAGCTTCGAACGCGGCAAGGATTTTCCCGTTGTTTACGATGAAGAAGGTCGGCCGCAGCAATCGCGGGACACTTCGGCGTTAGAAAAGCTGGCCGACGAAATAATCGCTGCGAACCCCAGGCAGGCCGAGCAGTATCGGGCGGGAAAAAAGACCATGCTTGGATTTTTCGTCGGGCAAGTGATGAAAGCTTCGAAGGGCCAGGCGAATCCGCAACTGGTCAATGAAGTGGTGACGGCGAAGCTGGACGCGTAGGAATGCGCCCTACTTCGCCAACCCCGCGTTCTTTAAAATTTCATCGGCGTAATAGTTCGTGACCTTCGCATCATCGCGCAGGCTCTCGTAGTACGCGGCCTTCAGTAACTGCTCGCGCCGGTCGCGCAGTTGTTGACGGATCGCCTGCTGCACCCGCGGATCGTTCAAATCCCGCTGTCCTGCCGGTTCTTTTGCGATCAGCTTGACGATCATGTAGGCATAGGGCTGATGATTTGTCGGATTGACCACGGGAATAATGGGCGTGTATTGCCCTGGCTTAAGTTTCATCACTGCGTCGCGTGTCGCCGGGTCCACGGTCTTGAGCGCCGACTCGGGAACCATTCCGAAATCGCCGCCATTATTGGCGGTTTCCGGATCCTCCGAATTATTCATTGCCAAGGTTGCGAAATCGTCGCCGCTATCCAGTCTGTTGGCGATCATCTGGATTTTCTTGCGGGCCTCGGCATCGTTCTGCGCTTTGTTCTGCAAATTGCGCGTCTGCGCGTTTACCGCGCCTGTCACCATGATTTTTGCAAGGTGATACTGCGGCTCGACCAGGTTGAACTCCGACTTGTGATCGTGGTAATAGGTCGCGACATCCTGATCGGTAATGTTGATGTGCGAGGTGATTTCTTTGTTGAATACTTTGTCTTGCGTCAGCGAACGGCGGAGGTCGCGCTTGAAGTCCTCAAGAGAGATTTTCTTTTCCTCGAGGCGCTTGTTGAATTCTTCCTCCGTGTAGGGAGCCTTGATTTCGTTCAGCTTGCGGTCTACTTCTTCATCGGTCGCGAGCAGCCCGAGTTTTTCGGCGCGCCGCATCAGGATTTCGGTTTGGATCAGCTCATTCAGAATGCTCAACCGCAAGCTGACCGCCTGTTCGCCGGTCGGCTGCTGATCGGAGCCAGCCGTCTGATTGGAATAATATTTGTCGACTTCACTGCGATAAATCTTGCGGCCGTTGACGGATGCCATCACGTCACCGCCCGCGCTGTCGTGGTTGCAAGCCCACAACGAAATCAACAAAAACGCACAAACGATAACAATGCCGGAGCGCCAAAGGCCCGGGTGCACGCGAATTTTCAATTCCCCCTCCCGACTCCAGTTCCCGCTCCCATTCCAACAACCGCCGCTCCCCAGTCGAAGGTCGCGCGCGAGCTTTGACCGTGCTTAGTTCGAAATCGTGGCCGGGGCCTTCGCGTCCGCGGTCGCGGGCTTGTGTTGCGGCGGCGCCACCCCAGCATCTTCTAGCGCCTGGTCCAGAGCGGCCCGCACTTCGCTAATCGGCACCGCCCCATCCAGTTTTTGTCCATTCACAAACAGCGCCGGAGTCGCGTTCACTCCCAGATCGTCGCCCTCTTTCATCGAGGCGCGCACTGCTTTGTCATCCTGCGTCTTGAGGCAAGCCTGAAGCTTGGTTGCATCGAGCTTATGCGTCTGTCCTTGCAGCAGGGCGAGGCGGTCGAGTTCCGCATTTTCGCCGTCACGCCCTTTTGCCGATACCGCATGCTGATTGGCGTGCAAATAGTCGGCATAATCCCAATACGCATCGGCAGACTGCGCGGCCAGGCAATTTGCGTCGATGGCGGCGTGAACCGCCCAGGGATGAATTTCCTCCAGCGGATAGTCCTTATAAATGAACAGCACCCGGTCGCCGTACTCCTTGAAGATCTCGGGGAACAGTGTGGCATGCATGCGCGCGCAGAAGGGACATTCGAAATCGTCGTAATTGACGACCACCACCTTCGCATCTTTGTTCCCGCGTGTCGGGCGACCGCGCACGTCGATCTTACTCATGGTTTCGAGGTAGGGATCCTTGGTGAGATCCATCTTCGTCAGGCGCAGGAGCGTCTTGTGGTCGCGCGACAGCAGGAATTCGTAAGGCTGTTTCTTGTCTTCGCTGGCAAACGTAATCGTGAGTTCGTCATAATTCGGGAACTGGCTGGCCCGCAGGTTTCCGAGAATCAAGTTCACATCGGATGGAAGGGAATAATGCGCGCGGACCTGACGGTCGATCACCTTTGCGAGATCGCCCGTCGGCGCAGGGGAAAAGCCGGAAGAGGCAGTAGAAGCCGCTTTTGAAGGGGTGACGCTGGAAGATGGCGTTTGGGCGGAACACCCCACGCAGATCGTCAAGAGGAGCACACTGGCCCGCCGAAGCATCATGAGAAAAAACCGCATAAGAAAAACCGCCTGAACATGCTGGATTAGCTTGATTATCTCACGCCGAGGAGAAGCAAATCGGCTCAGGAGGCCTTCGGAGCTGGTTCGGAACCCTCTCTCGGAAAGGCAACGGGGTTTCGACCCAGCACCAAGTCATCGGCGGTGAGCAGTTGATTCATCGAACCGGAGCGGAACCCTTGCAAGTCCAGCGTGACAAATTTGAATCCCAATCCTTTGAAAATCGCGGTAAACTGGCCCGCCATCGCCTCGCTCAAAGCCTGGGACATTTCATCTTTCGCAATCTCGATCCTGACAATTTCTCCATGATGACGCACGCGGAACTGACGGAACCCGAGTCCGCGCAAGGCATCCTCGCCGCGCTCGATGACGCTTAAGGCTTCGGGTGTGACTTCTCTCCCATATTCGATGCGCGATGAAAGACATGCCGATGCCGGCTTTTCCCAGATGCGCAGACCCGCGCACCGCGCCAGTTCGCGAATTTCCGCCTTCGCGAGGCCAGCTTCCAGAAGAGGCGCCAGTACGTGATGATCGCGAGCCGCCTGCTGCCCGGGCCGAAAATCGCCTTGGTCGTCGGTGTTTACTCCGTATGCAACCGCCGCGAACCCGCGGGCGGCGCGGAATTGTTCGAGCACCGTGAACAACTCGTCTTTGCAGTGGAAACAACGCATCGCGTCATTGCGCGCGTAGGCGGGACTCTCCAGTTCCCGGGTCTCGACAACTTCCACTGGAATCTGTTGCTCGCGGGCAAAGGCGAACGCGTCTGCGAGATGGGTGCGCGCCAGGCTAGCCGAATCCGCGATCACCGCCTGCATGCGCTCGCCCAGGACCTCATGCGCCGTCCACGCCAGAAACGCCGAGTCTACCCCGCCGGAATACGCGACAATGAGGCCCGACTGCGCAGCTAGAATCCCGCGCAGGCGAGACGCTTTCTCCTCGAGATTAGCGACCATGCTCACCATTCATTCTAGTGGAATCCTCGCGCGCCAGTCACTTGGAGAACTTTACCTCTGCCCGAGGATCGAGGAGACTTTGATAGAGTCAGTGAGAATCAAAGTTGGCCTAGTACAGCCTTTCCTGCCGCCGAAGGTTGCCAAACGACCCGACGTTGGCCAGCGTGAAGCTGAAACGATAGATATTTTCATTGCGTACCGCGCCCAGCGCGAACCGGCGGTACTCCATGCTCAAGCCGCAGCAGTCCCAGTTGTAGCTCGTCTGCGCGACCGCGTATTGAAGGTTTCCCTGATTCGAATCAAAGCCAAAGCTGGCTGCCGCACTCAAACCTGGCTTGTTCAGCTGCCCATAGCCCGCGAGCACCCGAAACTGATGAAAGCTGTCCTGACTTGTCAAAGGCGAACCGGGGGTCGCGTCGAGAACGCGCAAATACGCGTCGCCTCCGCCAACCGTAAACGGCCCATAGTGATAATTCACCAGCGCCGTGCTGCCATTGATCTGTCCGGTCTTGGTATCGTAATCTAAATCCCACTCCGTGTTCGTGCGCGGACTTGTCTCCACTCGCAAGCGTGAAATAATGGGTGCAAAATTGCGCGGCTGACTCAGAAACGCAACCCCGGTAAAATCCGCTGTGCTGGTGAACACGTTGCGGATTCCCGGAACCAGCGCACCCCCAAAGGTCGGATCGAAATAGTATTTCTGCGCGATCTCCCAACTTACAATTTCACGCGGCCCCGAAGCGCAAGCCAGCGTATCCGGAGCCGGCGGTGCTTCCCACGGCACCACCCCCACCTGCGGAGGCCCGCCCACGTTCAGCGTGGCCATCCCCTGCACGTCGCAGTCCGATGCGTTCGGATCCAATCGCTTGGCGTAAATGCGATTCACCACCCCGTATTCGATCGCATTTGTGTCGGTGAGAACGTCGGCCGAGTCGAAACGCACTATGTCGGCAAAATTATTTACGCCTTTCACATAGTCATAGCGCATGCGCGGTTCAATCACGTGCTTCCATTTCCTTCCCAGCCAGGGATGCTCAAATACCTTTTCCACTGCCGGTGCCTGCATGTCGAACGACGCCTCCAGCGATTTCCGATTCAAAACATTGTCTTCGGCAGTGTCGGTCGCCGGATCCAGAGTCTGCGTGTACGCGGTGTCGCGCAGGGTTAGCGCCGGACGAACCGACCATCCTTTCCACTCAAGCGGCATAGCGACAGTAGGCGCCAGGTCGAATCGTCCGACCAGCGCCGCCGTTCGGAACCCAACCTGTCTCCGCTGCAATCCCTCTGCCGCGCTCTCCAGAGACCAGTACAGCGGCGTGTTTCCCAGTTGCCGCTCCTCGCTGCCGATAAAGAAACTAGGCGTGTGAAGAATCCGAATCAGTTCAGCCGACGTGATCGCGGAGCAGCCGGTATTCGTTCCGGTCTCCGGAATGCACACATCGAAGTTCTGATAACGTTCCGCCAGCGCGTTGAAGTGGAACCCATGCGTCGTGTTCGACAGAAAAATCTGCGATTTGACCTCGGAGTCAATCGCCTGTGAGTACACGTCGGTGAAGGCGATGCGATAGACGAACGAGCTAAGATAATCGACGTTGGCAACGCCGCGCACCGACCCGAAGGGATGATCGGCCTGAAAACGGGCGTCTTCGCCTCCCTGATTTTGGAGAGATCCGCCGGTCACGATGCCGCGATCCACAACTCCCGAATATGCGAAGAAAAGATAGGAGTTGTCGCTGGGCCGCATGCGAAACGTTCCCTGTTGGGCCCATCCGCGCTTGGAATAGTATTCCGCGCCCAGGGTCAGGTCCGCGCTCCGGTTGAAAACCCAATACACCGAGTCGCCGACGATGTAGCCCTTGGTCGACGAATTGCCCAGCCCCGGGATCAGCAATCCACTCTGCCGCGTTTGCTGCACCGGGTGCGTCACATAGGGAAAATAAAATATGGGCAATCCCATCAAGCTGAACGCTGCGTCGTGGATCTTCGCCGTGCTGTCCACATCGACAGTGATTTGGCGCGCGTTAAACTGCCACTTCGGACGGGGCAGATGGCACGTTGTCACCGTGCCTTGGCGGACCAGATAATGGTCGGGCCCGTGCTTCTCCACAATTTTCCCGGTGAATGCAAATGGATTCGAGGACGAGAGCACATACCGCGCCCTGCGGCCTTTGAAGCCGACGGTCCCCACCACGTCGTAAAACGTCCCTACCGCCGTCTGGAGGTTGTAGCTCCCGTGGGTCGCCTCCACGTGCTCGTCATAGGGACCGCCGTCGAGCACCACGTGCCCCTGCAACTCGCTCTCCCCGGTATCGGAGTTGTATGTCATTTCATCGGCCTGCAGGATGTAACTGCGATAGTCGATCTCGGCATGGCCGCTCAGATGATAGACGGAACCCTGTTTTTCCTGTTCCACGGCCCGGATCGTAACCTCTTCCTCGACCTGCTCCTTAATCTGGTTCGCGGCAGCCGGAGGCGGAACTCTTGCAGGCTGCGGCGGGGGCGGGGTCTGGCTGGTAACTACTGGAGACGCGAGAAGCAGGTGACAGAGCAGTGCAGCCGTGATAATGATTCGAGAGCGGGTGGTCATTCGCGGGCGATCATGCGCGGGCTTCATGCGCGGGTTTCATGCGCGCGTTTCATTCGTGGTGTCATTCGCAGATGATCCTGCAGATGAGATGCACGGTGATGCGCGGGTGCGCGCCTCCGCCTGTAGGTGTGCTAACCGGAACGAGTTGACCTTAGCACGCGAGCGGCTGGCGAAGCAAAGTTCCGCAGGTTGTGGTCTCAAGATTTTTTATCCAGCCCACGCTCAGGCGGCTGGCATTCTCCGCCACCATTTGGAAGGCTGGCCTGTTTACGCAGACGCCGGCGGAGTAAAAAGATGACTGCTTTGATGAATACCGCCAGCGACGGCGATCTTGCCCGCGCGCCCCAGCTCTGTGATCCTGCAGCTCTCCCCGACACGGAGGCCGGATCCGCGGCGCCCGTGGAACTCGAACCGTGGCGCAACGAAGTTGCCGTCCGGCTCGCGCGCTATCGCGCACGCCGCAAGCCGCGCGCTCCGCGCTATCCGTCCCTGCTCCTTCCCTTCGATTCGTCCGATGTCTGGTCAAAGCCCGCCGCGAATGCTTCTCGATCACTCGCTACCACCCCAGCGGCCGACAGTCCCCTGCTGCTCCGCGAGGCCAATGTTCCTGTGGAGGACGCCGTGGCCCCGGCGTCTCATGTCAGGGCGTCTCTGCCGGAGCTTGAAAAGGCAGAGACGAATCTCATCGAATTCCCCCGATCGGCTGCAATCCCTGTCTCCCAAACGAGCACGCTCGCCGATCCGATCTTCGATCGTCCGCGCATCGTGGAAGCGCCAGAAATCGTGCCGGTCCCACCAGCGCTCGGCGGAATTTTGATCGAGCCGGCCCTTCCCCCACCCGCAGATAACCGCAATGCCGCCGAATCCCGGATCCAATCCGCATCAATCTTTCGGCGCCTGCTCGCGACTGCAGTCGACGGCCTCATCCTCGGAGCCGCGCTTTCGGCGTTTGCCTTGATTTTTCTGCGCTTCAATCCCCTCCGCGGACCGTTGCCAATACTCGCCGGTGTAACCGCCAGTCTGGCCATCTCGCTCTGGTTCATGTATCAGTTTCTCTTTATCGTCTATACCGGCTCCACTCCCGGACTCCGAGCCGCCCGCCTGAAGCTGGTGAAGTTCGACGGCTCACCCGCCCCCCGCAGCCTGCGCCGCTGGCGCGTGCTCGCATCGTTCCTATCCGGGCTTTCCGCCGGGCTCGGATATCTCTGGTGCCTCCTTGATTCAGACTCGCTCTGCTGGCACGACCGGATAACCCGTACTCATCTCCGCTCGGCAAGATGATGGGACCTTAAGCGGCACCCAGTTCAACGGACGTTCCATATAGGCATGGGTCGGTTACTAGCGAGGAAAAGTCGCTAGAGGGAAAGTGCAACTAAGCTACTTTGGTAAGTTCTTTGTATCCGATATTTTTTGACTTGATTAGCTTTACCAAAATGTCGCGAAATAGAAATTTGTTGTCAGGTCGGTGGAGTGCCACGACATTTCGTCCAAGTAGGCTTGGAGATGTTTGAGCGAGATTTTATCCAGGTAGGCAATCTCCGAATAGTTCGTTGACCGGACGCAGCGCGCACCCTCTCGCCGAAATCACTTGACTTAAGCTCACCTCCTGCCCAACTATCTAGAGCACACACATAGTGTTGCATGCCCGGGGTACGTTCCCGGGGTACGTTCCGCCGAGTGCGGACGAAAGGACGATCTTTGACATCCAGTCCGGCAATCGGCTCTTTAAAGTATTTATTATCAAGACTTTGAAAATATCAATTTTGGAATCAATACTTTGCGAGCCCATAATCCCAGTAGAACACGGGAATATGTCCAATTTTTCCAACTAAATCTCACGCGCTCAAGACTTTACCTGTAAGTTATTTTGTTTGAATACTTTGGAAGGAAAAGTCGCGTAAAGTTTTGATTCTAATAGACCGTGCCTAGGGGGTACCCCCCTGCAGGCCACGGAAAAAGTCGGTGTTGCAGTTGATTTTGGGTGGCGCAGCGGTTAACCGCTGACTGGCTTCTTTTCAACGTCGGCTTTAGCCGCGGAAGTGAGATTACGCCGCGGGAAGCACTTTTTCGCAGGCGGCTAGGTCGAGGGCATGGGACCCCGTGGAGGCGCGAATCTCACCTTCCTCTGGAATCTCATCTCGAGCACCATCCTGAGCGCCTCAAACCAGGCTCTCTAGCGCGCCCCGCAGATCCACATATTGAAACCGATACCCACTAGCCACAAGCTTCGCGGGCTTAACATGCTGGCTCGACAGAAACAATTCGTCGGCGGCCATCTTCCCAAACGCCAGGCCCAAAGCAAATCCCGGCACCGGAAAAATCGCCGGCCGCCCGAGCACCGAAGCTAGCAGCTTCGTAAATTCCGCATTCCGCACGGCATTTGGCGCCACCATATTCACCGGCCCCGACAGCGATTCCGTCTCGATCGCTTTCTGAATTCCGCCTGCCATGTCGTCAATCTGAATCCAGCTCCACCACTGTTTCCCCGAACCAAGCCGTCCGCCGAGGCCCAGTTTAAAAGGCATGAGCATTTTCCCGAGCGCTCCGCCCTTCGCGCTCAGCACTAGCCCGGTGCGCAAGTTCACCGTGCGAATCCCCGCCTCCGCCGCAATCCGGCTCGTCTTCTCCCACTCGCTGCAGAGTTCCGGCAAAAATCCATGCCCGCGAGCGCTCTCCTCGGTTAAAACCTCTTCGCCGCGATCTCCATAAAATCCAATCGCCGACGCGCAGACAAAAACCTTCGGTTTTGGCTCAGACCGCGCCAGCGCAGTAGCCAGGCTTCGCGTCCCGAGCACGCGGCTTTCGCGGATCGCCTTCTTCTTGGTGTCAGTCCAGCGTCCCGCAATCGTCTCTCCCGCCAAATGGATCACCGCATCGAACCCGGAGACCATGCTCGCCGCCAACCCGGCCTCAACCGAGTCGGCCAGAGGCACCCACGAAATCTCTGCCGAGTTTGCAGCTGGGCCCCTTACGAGGCGGACCACTTGCACGCCCTGCGCCTCGAGCGGAGCTGTCAACGCGGCCCCGATCAGTCCCGAAGCTCCGCTGATCAACACGCGATTCATACCTCTAACCCCCGCCCGTACTCTAACAGCCCAGCCTTCTCGGCGCCCTTCGCGCACTTTGCGGTTGAACGGTTTCGCGGTGAAATAGCCCGTCCCTGCGCTAAAATCGATTATGGCGACGTTGCGCGAACAAGTCGCGACCGGCGTGCTTACGGTCACGCGCTTCCGCGAGCTGATGAAGAAGGTGCGTGAGAATCGTCCCAACGACGACCTCAGCCTGGTTAAACGCGCCTACGAGTTCTCTCAGAAAAATCATGCCGGGCAGCTGCGCGCCTCCGGCGAGCCATACCTCGTCCACCCCCTCGAAGTCGGCAACGTTCTTGCCGACATGCGCATGGATGCGGTCTCGATCGCCGCCGGCCTGCTTCACGATTCAGTCGAAGACACTTCCGTGACCACGGTCGAAATTCGCCAGGAGTTTGGCGAACAAGTCGCTCACATCGTCGAAGGCGTCACCAAGATCAGCAAAATCGATTTTTCTTCCCGCGAAGAAGCCCAGGCCGAAAATCTTCGGAAGATGATGCTTGCCATGGTCGACGACATCCGCGTCGTGCTCATCAAACTAGCCGACCGCCTCCACAACATGCGTACGCTCGAGCATCTCGACAACGAGCGCCAGCAAAAGATCGCGCGCGAGACCCTCGACATCTACGCTCCAATCGCGCACCGCCTTGGCATGGGCAAGATTCGCGGCGAGCTCGAAGATCTCGGCTTCAAGTACGTCGACCCGATCGGCTATGAACAAGTGCGAGTGGCCGTGGAATCCCGACGTAAAGAGGGCGAAGTCTTCATGGCTCGCGTTGAGTCAACTCTCCGCGACGGACTCAAAGAAGCCGGCATCACGGGCCGCGTCGAAAGCCGCGTCAAACGTCTCTACAGCATCCACAGGAAACTCATTCGCCAGCGCATCAGCGTCGACCAGGTCTACGACCTCTACGCCATGCGCGTGATTACCAATTCTGTGCAGGACTGCTACGCCGTCCTCGGCATCATTCATAATCTCTGGCGTCCGGTGCCGGGACGAATTAAAGACTTCATCGCCATGCCGCGCCCCAACCTCTACCAGTCCCTCCACACTTCAGTCATCACCGAAACCGGCGAAACTTTCGAAATCCAGATTCGCACCGAAGAGATGCACAAGATGTGCGAGGAGGGCATTGCCGCGCACTGGAAATACAAAGACGGTCCTGTCTCCGCGCAAGATGAGCAGCGCCTGGCCTGGCTGCGGCAAGTAGTCGAGTGGCAGCGCGACGTCTCTGACCCGAACGAATTTCTCTCCACCCTAAAAGTCGATCTGTATCCCGAAGAGGTCTACACCTTCACTCCCAAAGGCAAAGTCCTGGTGCTGCCGCGCGAATCGACGCCCATCGATTTCGCTTACAGCATTCACACTGAAGTTGGCCACTGCTGCACGGGAGCCAAGGTCAACGGGAGGATGGTGCCCCTACGCCACAAACTCCACTCCGGCGATATCGTCGAGATCATCACTCAGCCCGGACACAAGCCCAGTCGCGACTGGCTCGCCATCGTCAAGTCGTCCCGCGCCCGCAACAAAATCAAGCACTGGCTCAACGTTCACCAGCGCGAGCGCGCCATTGAAATTGGCCGCAAACTGATCGAAAAAGAGGCGCGCAAATATCATATTTCGTTGAAAGACATCAAAGACGCCGACCTACAGCGCGCCGCTAACGACTACGGCCTTGGGCGTCCGGACGATTTAATGGCGGGCATCGGTTATGGCAAATATTCCGCAAGACAAGTGCTGGCAAAATTCGCGCCCGCCGGCGCCGAGCCGATGTCCGACACTGAGCAGGAGTCGGCCTCGCATGGCTTTACAAGCGTGGTCCGCCGCGTCTTTGGTGGAGAATCCAACGCCATCGTCGTCAAAGGACAGGGCGACCTGCTGGTCTACCGCGCACGATGTTGTAATCCTATTCGCGGCGAGGCCATCGTCGGATACGTCACCCGCGGCAAAGGCGTCGCGGTCCACTCCACCAATTGTCCCAACGTCACCAATCTTCTTTACGAGCCCGAGCGCCGGATCGATGTGCTCTGGGCTGGAGACAAAGAAGGACAGCCCGTTTCCTACCCAGTCAAAATCACTCTGCTTTGCGACGACCGCTTCGGCATGTTGAAACAAATTACGGCCGTCATCAGCGACACCCATACCAATATCCGGGACATCTCGGCGCGCACCGAAAACGGCCAGGCAAATGTCGATGTAGTGCTCGAAATCGCCGACCTGAAACACCTTCAAAGAATCATCGACGGAGTGCGCCAAATCCCAGGCGTACACGACGTGCAGCGCCTGCAAAAAATCTGATGCTCTCCCCTTTGGACGCGCGCCGTAACTCTTGGCTTATCGTTCTCGGTCCGTCCGGAAACTTTGAGGTTGCAATTTGCAACCTCAAACATTAGCCGCCCGGCACTTTGAGTCCGATCTTTCGCCCCGGAGCAGCGAGAGGCTTCATCATCTCGCGAATCGGGGCCACGATGCCGTGAATATTAGTGTCGTGGTCCTCCACCCTCTTTTCCAGATCCTTCAGCTTCGCGACGATCTTCTGATTTGTAGCCAGGGTTTCGCGCATGCGCACAAACGCGCGAACGACAAGAATACTATCCTGAGCACGCTGGGTTTCCGCTTCTCATACCCTACGCAGCGCCGAATCCGGTATCATAGAGTGACATTCTTCCGGAGGGTTGATGGCTGTTCCTGTATCCCAAATGTGGACCGTGGCGACGTATGTCCTGCGCCAGAAGCTTGCCGGGCGTAAGCGCTACCCACTTGTGCTCATGCTCGAGCCGCTCTTCCGGTGCAACCTGGCCTGTGCTGGATGCGGCAAAATCCAGTACCCAGCCCACATTCTGAAGACAGATCTCTCCCCGGAAGACTGCTTCAAGGCGGTCGACGAGTGCGGAACACCCATGGTGTCGATCCCCGGCGGCGAGCCGCTCATGCATCCGCAGATTGCCGAAATTGTCGAAGGCTTGGTAGCGCGGAAGAAATACATTTATCTCTGCACAAATGCCCTGTTGCTGAAAGAAAAATTGCACCTGTTCCAACCCAGCAAATATCTGAGCTTCTCGGTCCATATTGATGGACAAAAAGAGCACCACGATTTCTCCGTCTGCCGCGAAGGTGGATATGAACTCGCGCTCGACGGAATCCGCGCAGCCATCGACGCCGGTTTCCGGGTAACTACCAATACCACTCTGTTCGATGGCGCCGATCCCAACGGCGTGCGCACGTTTTTCGACGAGATGATGGAAGTCGGCGTCGAGAGCATGATGGTCTCGCCCGGATATTCGTACGACAAAGCGCCCGACCAGAAACATTTCATGGGTCGCGCCCGCACCCGGCGGCTGTTCCGCGCCATGCTTTCCAATCGCAAGAAGACGTGGCGCTTCAATCAGTCGCCGCTTTTCCTCGAATATCTGATGGGCAAACGCAGCTACAAATGCACGCCTTGGGGAATGCCGACCTATAACATTTTCGGATGGCAGAAGCCATGCTACCTGCTCCAGGATGGCTACGCCGAATCCTACAAAGAATTGATGGAAACGACGGAGTGGGCGAGCTACGGCACGGAGTCGGGCAATCCACAGTGCGCGAATTGCATGGTGCATTGCGGCTACGAGCCAACGTCGGTCGACGATACGTTCGGGTCACTGCGCGGATTTGCGGACACAGTGAAAGCGACTTTCTCGCTTTACCCGGACAAAGCCGCTCTCGCGGATCTCGATCGCGAGATGAGGCCGGTGCACTCCTACAATCCGCTGGTGCAGATTGAAGCGCCCGGAACCCAACCAGAAGAAAGCCATGTATGAGTGGACGTGAGCACGGGCATGATCCCGGAATGCCCCACAGCTCGCAGGCAGTTGCCACGCTGCCGCGTCCTACTGATGACCTTGAAGTCGTCCCCGGTTTCGAACGCGAAAACCTTCAGGGCTGGATTCCAGACCTGGCCTGCGAAGCCGATATTCGCGCAGTGATCGAAAAGGCCTTCGACTACCGCGGAGATGTCACCATCACTCGCAAAAGCGGCTCGCAACTCACGGGCTATCTCTTCGACCGACGCGTCGGGAAAACGCTCGGCGACTCCGTCATCCGCCTCATCCTCGCGACCTGCACCGATCGTCCCGCTATTCCATACTCCGACGTCGCCGGCATAGCCTTCAGCGGGCGCGACACCGCCGCCGGCAAGAGCTACGAAGCCTGGGTCAAGAAATATTGGGAGAGTCGCGCGAAAGGCGAGAAGAATATCTCCATCGAACCCGAGTCGCTAGAGTAGATTTGCGGAAGATTCTGCAAATACGCCGTCACCTTGATCATGTTGAAGAAAAGCCGCCTCTTTACTCCCGGACCAACGCCTCTTCTTCCGTCTGCGCAAACTGCGATGGCATCGTACGGCATGCATCATCGCACCTCCGACTTCCGCGCATTATTCACGCGTGTGCTCGCCGACCTGAAAGAATTCATCGGCACCAAGAACGACGTGTTGGTTCTTACGTCTTCCGGCACGGGCTTCATGGAAGCCTCGATTTCAAATCTGACTTCGCCCGGCGACAAAGTTCTTGTCCTGACCGCCGGCAAATTCGGCGAACGTTGGATCTCGATCGCCAAAGCCTTTGGCTGCGCGGTTGAAACCGTGACCGCTCCCTACGGTAAAACATTTTCCCTCGACGCGATCCGCGAGAAACTCACCCCCAATATCCGCTGCGTTTACCTTCAGGCAACCGAAAGTTCGACTGGGGCGCGCCATGACATCGAGGCCATCGCCAGAGTCGTGCGGTCGTCTCACGATACTCAGCCCGACACTCTGCTCATCGTAGATGCAATCACTGGCCTGGGCACCACGCATTTCGACGTCGACGCATGGGGCATTGACATCATCATCGGCGGCTCGCAGAAAGCACTGATGATTCCTCCCGGCCTCGCCTACGGTGCGATCAGCGAGCGGGCCTGGCAGCGCATGGAGACCACGAGTTCCGCTCGCTATTACTTCGATCTGCGTAAGGAAAGAAAAGCTGCTGCGAAAGCGGAGACCTCCTATACCCCCGCAACCTCGCTGTTTGCCGGACTAGCCTCTGCGCTCGATTACCTACGGCAGATGGGAGATGGAAATCTGGCCGCCGGACGCGACGCTCTCATTCGAAATGCGGAACTGTGCGCCGCCATGACCCGCGCGGGGGTTCAGGCATTGGGACTGAAATTATTCTCCGCGTCCTCCCCAGGGGCCGCGCTTACTGCGGTCGCAGCCCCCGAGGGCGCCGATTCCAACGCGATTTGCAAACGCTTCCGCGATCAATTTGGAGCGGTTGTAGCCAATGGCCAAGCCGAGATGAAAGGGCAGCTTTTCCGAATTGCCCACATTGGATACTACGATTATCTGGACACAGTAGGCGTCTTGGCGGCGCTGGAGCAAGTGATAGCGGATCTCACAAAAAAGAAAATAGAGTTTGGCAGCGCCGTTCGGGCGGCGCAAGAGGTGTATTCAAATTCGATTGCGCGAAACTCGTAACTAGAGACTCGCAACTCGATACTCGTAGCCCGCAAGCGTTAGCCGTCCATCGCTTCGCGCCGCAGCTTACGGCTTTCTGCCAGCAGCGCCATCGAGTGCATTAAGTTCTGCAGCGTCACAATCCCAATAAGATGCTGCTCATCTACGACCGGAATAATGCTCAGATTGCGCGCCGACAGCTTGCGAAATGCCGAGGCCAGCGACTCTTGCTTCGCCGCCACCTCAAAAATACGATTCATCACCGCCTGCACATATCCGTTGCCTTCCGCGCGCAATGCCTCCAGAATCTTCTGCCGCGAGATCACGCCCACCATGTCGCTGCCGCGCACCACCGGGAAGTCGTCCTGGAGTGTATGGACGGCTTTTTCCAGGGCGTCTTCGAGAGTATCGGCTGGCGACAGCGTGGCAAAGTCCGTCAGCATTACTTCTTCAAGGCGCACGCTCTGCAGCACGGATTGAAACACCGCCGAACGTTCTTCCAGTTGTGCGCCCACGAACAGGAAGAATCCGATCATGACCAGCCACCAGTTGGCGGTGAGGATTCCGACCATCATGAAAAGAGTGGAAAAAACATGGCCGATGCGTACGGCCCGCTGCGTGGCCTGCACAATATCCATCTTGCGGGAGAAGATCGCCCGCAGAACCCGACCGCCATCCATGGGATAAGCTGGCAGCAGATTGAATAATCCCAGATAAATATTGGCCCACACAATGCTGCGCAACAAAGCATTCGAATGCATCAGCGGGCGCGTCATCAAAGAAAATCCATGAATCACGGTGACCAGAATTAGCGCCGTCACTCCGGCGATCGCCAGATTCACGAGCGGGCCGGCGACGGAAATCCGCACTTCGCGCTTCCATGCGTTGAGGGGATCTGGCATCGCCTGTGCTTCGTCGAGCATGGTAATGCCGCCAATTGGAAGCAGAATAATGCTCTTGGCAGGAATGCCCGTGCCTCGAGCCACCAGCGCATGTCCCAGTTCATGCAGTACGACGCTGCCGAAGATAATTCCGACCAGCCCCAGTCCGCGCAGGATCGCGGTTGGGTCCTGCGAGTTAGCCTCGGTGCTCCATACAAAAACGAGAAGAAATAGAAAGGTGAGATGAATCCGAATTTCGATGCCGAAAAGACGGCCAATGGGGATCGACCAACTGCGCATAGACATGCCTATGAGTATTCTACTGATTAGACACCGCCTTGGCCCCGCCGGTTGCGGGCACCGAGAATCGAAAGTCACGGGATGCGAGTCATTGCGGGAAAATATCGGAGCCGGCCGCTGCGCTCTTTGCCCGGCATGGACATTCGTCCGACATCAGACCGCCTCCGCGAGACGCTCTTTGACGTTCTCTGCGCGGGCAATCCCGATGCCTTGGCCGGAACTACATGGCTCGATCTGTACGCGGGGACCGGCGCAGTTGGGATTGAGGCACGGAGCCGCGGAGCCGCTATGGTTTACTTCGCCGAGGCATCGAAAGCTGCTACTGATTTGATCGCCACAAATCTGAAATCGCTGGGGATCTCCTCCGGCTTCCAGATTGTAAGGTCTGAAACCAGCAAGGCTCTGCGGCAGTGGGATTCGGCCGGCATCCTCGCTGATTACGTGTTTCTCGATCCCCCATATAGGCTGCGCGACGAGTACGCAAAGACGCTGAATGTCCTCGCGAAATCACAGTTGCTGGGCTTCTCAAGCACCGTCATCGCGGAGCACGAAAAGAGATTTGGCCCTGAAGAGAACTTCAGCGGGCTGGAGCGTTACCGGAGGCTGGTGCAGGGCGATGCCGCGCTCAGCTTCTATCGTCGGGTGGAGTAGTTCATTTCTCACTCGTTCGGGATGACAATTCAAAAAGGATACTTTTGCACCTCATCAGTTAGGAAAATCGCAGGCTCGTTATAATCAATTCTCATGCCCAACTTCCCACCGGTCGATGAACAGCTGGCCTATATCAAAAAAGGCGCGGCCGAGATCGTTAAAGAATCTGAGCTTCGCGCCAAACTTGAACGCTCACTAAAGACGGGCAAGCCGCTGCGCGTGAAGGCGGGCTTCGATCCAACCGCTCCCGACTTGCACCTCGGCCACACGGTTTTGATGCGCAAGTTGAAACATTTTCAGGATCTCGGCCACACAGTAATTTTCCTGATCGGCGATTTCACCGGCATGATTGGGGACCCGACGGGACGTTCAGCCACGCGCCCGCCCCTTACCCGCGAACAGATCGAGCAGAATGCGGAAACCTACAAGACGCAGGTTTTCAAGATTCTCAGCCCCGAAAAGATAGTCGTCGACTTCAACAGCCGATGGTTCTCCAAATTCACCGCCGAAGATTTTATTCGGCTCTGCGCGAAATACACCGTCTCGCAGATGCTGGAGCGCGAAGACTTTCATAAGCGCTTTCGAGAGGAGAAGCCGATTGCCGTGCACGAACTGCTCTATCCGCTGGCGCAGGGGTACGACTCAGTCGCGCTCGAAGCCGATGTCGAACTCGGCGGCACGGATCAGAAATTCAATTTGCTGGTGGGACGCGAGCTGCAACGGTCTTACGGGCAGGAGTCGCAGATCGTGCTGACCACGCCGATTCTTGAAGGCCTGGATGGCGTCAACAAAATGTCAAAGTCGCTCGGCAACGCGATCGGCGTGCATGAGCCGCCGGCAGAAATGTACAGCAAAATAATGCGAATCTCCGATGATCTGATGTGGAGCTACTATGATCTCCTGACTGACGTTCTGCCCGTTCAGATCGAGGCGCTGAAAGCGGGCGTCAAGAGCGGGGAACGACATCCCTTAGAAATAAAGAAGTCGTTGGCCACCTTGATCGTTACCGACTTCCATTCCCGCGAAATGGCAGTAGAGGCCGCGACCGCATGGGTGAGCCGAGTTCAAGAGGGCCACACACCAATTGACATTCCCTCCGCGACCGTCGCGACACAAGATATCGATGCCGTTAAGACAACTGTCAAGTTGGCGGATGTAATCGCACGAGAGAGCGACCCGGATTCCAACACCTCAAGCTACTTCCCAACGGATATACGGATGTTTGATAGGAACTCTCCGCCTGAAACCGTCTTCTGGATTGTCCGGCTGGACAAACTACTGGCGGCTTGCGATTTGGCCGAGTCGGTATCGGACGCCGCACGTAAGATAAAAGCGGGTTCTGTTTACGTTAACGATCTTGTGGTCAAAGTTCCCAAGGTCGCAGTCGCCATACCTTATCAAATGACCATCAAGGTCGGCCGTAGCGGTCGGCTGGCTCGGACCGTAACGATTCATTAAGCTAGCCGCGTCGACGAATACCGGGCGTACTCGCTCCACGCTGTCGCCCGCTCGTACGCACACGCCGCCCGCAGTACCACATCCTCTCGCCAAGCGGCCGCTGCCAGTTGCAACCCAATCGGCATACCGTCTTTTGTGAATCCGCAAGGAACGGAAATCGCGGGAATTCCCCATACGTTAAAGGGCCGCGCGTTGCGCAGCATTATGAGCTCCGCCGGTCGCAGATTCTCGGGATCTTTCATCAGGTCGGCGATCCGGGGCGGCGGAATCGGTACAGTCGGCGTCAGCAGCACATCCACTTCCTCAAATATCTTTCCAATCGCCTGGCGGCTGGCGCCCAACTCTTGCCTGGCTCGGAGTACATCCTCGTCCGAAATCTTCTCACCCGACTTGATCCTCGCCAGTGTCGCTGGCTGATAAAGTTCGGGCGATCGCGCGACGAACCTCTCGTGATAAGCCCACGCTTCGGCGCTTGCAAGGGTGCGATCGGTCGAGACTTCGAGCACAACCTCATCGCGAATGTCGGCTCCAAGCTCGCGGAAAACCTGAATCGCTCTCTCGACCGCACCTGCAACCTCGGAGTCAAGATTCTCGAAGAAGAAGGCTCGCGGCACGCCAATGCGCACACCCGGCAACAGTTCGTCCAAATCGCAGGTGTAGTCGGTTACGGGGACGTCCACGCTCGCCGGATCGCCGGCCTCATAGCCGGCCAACACCTGCAACATCAATCCCGCATCGCAAACTGAATTCGTGATCGGGCCAACATGATCGAGCGACTGTGACAGCGGCACAACACCGCGCGTACTAATGCGTCCATAAGTCGGCTTGAGTCCGACAACTCCACAATATGCGGCGGGCAGCCGGACCGAACCAGCGGTATCCGTGCCCACGGCGGCCAAGCCCATGCCGGACGCGACCGATGCGGCTGACCCGCCCGACGAGCCCCCCGCAACTCGCTCTGTGTCCCAGGGATTATGAACTTCGCCGCAAAAACTAATCAGCGAGCTCCCGCCATACGCAAATTCGTGGAGATTCTGTTTCCCGAGAATGATGGCGCCGTCAGCGCGCAGACGGCGGACGACTTCAGCATCCTGCTTGGGAAGGCGCTCCTTGAAAAGTGCGCTGGCCGCCGTAGTGCGAACACCAGCCGTATCGAGAATGTCTTTGAGGCCCAGCGGAATCCCATGCAGCGGCCCGCGATATTTGCCGCGAAAAATCTCCTGCTCGGCGCGCCGCGCTTCTTCGAGCGCCGACTCGGCCAAAACGGTTATGAAAGCATTCAATTTCGGATTGAGCTTTGCGATACGGTCAAGACAATCGTGCGTGAGTTCGGTGGGCGAGATTTCGCGGGCGCGGATGCGTCGGCTCAGGCTTTCAATGGTTGAGTGCAACCAGACCTCGATACGTGCAACTCAAGCACCGCCATCCTAACAGGTCAATCGCATCAACTCACGCGCTTGCTTTCAGGGGAAGCCGGGCACCCGCATTTGCCTCCTCCAGGTCGAGCAGCTTGCGCTTGATGTCGAGTCCGCCGCCGTAGCCGCACAGTGATCCTCCCGATGCGATCACACGATGGCAGGGCACGACGATTGCGACCGGATTGCGATTATTCGCCATGCCGACCGCGCGAAATGCATTAGGGTGTCTGATGGCACGAGCAATATCCGCGTAGCTTCGAGTCTCGCCATAAGGGATTGCAACGAGCGCCCGCCAGCAAGCCAACTGAAACGGTGTGCCGCGCAGGTCAAGCGGCATCCGGAACTCGCGGCGCTCGCCGTCAAAGTACTCATCCAGTTCGCGTAGATACGGCGCCAGCGCTTGTTTGGATTCACGCAGCTCAAATTTCTTCGGATCCAAATTCATACGATGCGCTTCAAACTCGAGGCGTACCAGACCTTTTGCCGAAGCAGCCAGAAACAAGGGCCCGGCGGGCGAAGGCGTGCGGAAGAAAGACAATGTTTCCATGGGAGATCCCAGAGCTCAGCATAGCACGCAATTTTCGAGATTCCAGACGCTCTCGGACCCGATCCTCTGCGCACGTTTGACAGCCAAAAAAAGCCTCCCGCTCGCGCGGGAGGCTTCAGGTTCCAGGGGGGAAGGTACTACTTTTGCTGCTGATCGGAAGTCGAATTCGTTGACGCCAGCTGCTCCAGATTGTTCTTCAGGAGGCTGACTTCAACGCGTCCACCGTTAATCCGCTTCGGTTTCTCCGAGCCCTCCGCAGTCGTCGCCGGCGCCGGAGCATTGCCCATCCCGACGAGGTAAATGCGGTAAACGGGAATATCGTGATTGAGCACCAGGTAACGCACCACCGACTCGGCCATCTTCTGCGAGTTGGCGATTGCGACCTGCCCGTGGCCTGACGAGAAGCCCTGTACCTCGACTACATATCCGCGCTCGCTCTTCAGCGGAGTCGCCATCTCATCAAGGGCTTCCTTCGCGTTCTTGCTCAGTACAGTCTGGCCCGGCCTGAACCGAATTTCAGTCTGCGTCGATGCCTGGTACTGGTCGATATTGGTCACGACCTGCTCCACCGTATTCAGCCGTGTGCTGGCCTTGTCCGCTGTCTGCTGTGCAGCCTGCGCCTTGTTGCCGGCATCCGTCGCATGTTGATCGGCCTCGGCGGCCTTGGCCGATGCCATCTGAATGCCCTGCTGGGCACGGGCGTCGACGTCTTTAATCTGCTTCGAGTTGGCCGCGGTCAGCTCATCGAGTTCGTTGACGCGGTCGCGAATCGGTTCAGTTTGCCGCGCCACATATTTCTTGCGCGCAAACGGATTCACGCGGCCCCAGAAGCCTTCGCGGGCTTCCGGCTGCAAGGGTTCTTTGCCGCTGGCGGTCGTGGCAGCCGACGAGGTTTGGGATGTAGACTGCGACGAGCTCTGCGTGGCAGTGGCCGGGGCGGTCTGCGCGGAATTGGAATTACCGTTATCCTGCGCGAAAACCGGCAACGCCAGCATCGCGCACAACGCTAAACCAATTAGTAAACTTGGGAGAGTACGGTTCTTCATTGATTCTTCCTCCGATAAGGAGTGGTTCTCACTCCGAGCGCCTGATAAAAGCGCCTTTAATTGCGTCATTCGCACCTCATCCTGCCGAATCGCTTTCACCGGTGGACGCGACCGGTTTCAGCGAACAAAAATGTTTGAAGCCACCCTTTTCATGAACAGTTTGGATGCCAAATGCGGCAATTTGTTTTCCGGCGTATAACTGCCTTATTTTCATTTGTATACAACGCGCCGCCTCCGCCGATGCCGAATCCGAAAACGTAATTTTGGCTTGAACCGGTATAAAAACTGCGTGCAGAACGTGGTCGACGATTGACACAACGGCGGCTCCGCTTGTGCACAAAGCCCATGTTCAAGATTACTCCTAAAAGGGTTCCGGAATCCTGAAATAAGGGAAACAGACCTCCTCGACGAGCCGTCCTATGTGCATCCTCTTGCGACAAGCCGTCATCAATTAATAATTAACTATGCGCCAACCTCGATTCGCCAATGATCCTCCAGAGCGGTTGCCGTTCCTGCAAACTTTAGGTAGCACTTCGTTGCTGCTCTTCCTGCCACTCCTCCTTGCCGCATGCGCCTTCGCCGAACAGACTTCCTTCGATTTAAGCAGGCTCAAACTGCCCGACGGGTTCCACATCTCAGTCTTCGCGAATGATATCGACAGTGCCCGCATGTTGACCTTTAGTCCGGGTGGCGTGCTGCTGGTCAGCGAGATGGGCGAAGGCAAAGTGGTTGCCCTCCCCGACCCTAAGCACACTGGCAAAGCCGCTCGCGTAGTCAATGTTCTCTCGGGCCTCAACGAGCCGCACGGAATCGCCTTTTACGAGGGCAACCTCTATGTAGCCGAAAACGACAGAGTGCGTCGCTACGACTGGGATGAAGCAACCCTGCGCGCGACGAATCCAATCAAGCTAGCCGATCTTCCAGGCCGCGGTGGCCATTCCACGCGCAGCATCGTTTTCAACGACGGCAAGATGTACATCTCCGCTGGCTCAAGCTGCAACGTTTGCGTCGAGAAGGATCCACGCCGCGCTGCGGTAATGGAATTCAATGTGGACGGCAGCGGCATGAAGATTTTTGCCAAAGGCCTGCGAAACGCTGTCGGAATCGCGGTGAATCCGAAGACGGATACGGTCTGGGCCACGGTTAACGGCCGCGACTGGCTCGGCGACAACCTCCCGCCGGAAACGATTTACGATCTTGGGAAAAATGGCGGCGATGGCGGTTGGCCTTATTGTTACGGCGACCGCGTCCCCGACCCGAATTTCACCAAGTCGGGCGATAACCGCTGCCAGAGCGTGCTCGAACCCAAAGTTCAGATGCAGGCGCATTCCGCTCCGCTTGGCCTTGCGTTCTATGAAGGCTCGATGTTCCCGCCCGAATACCGCAACAACATCTTCGTCGCTTTCCACGGTTCATGGAATCGAAGCATCCCGACGGGCTACAAAATCATCCGCGTAAAACTCGACGACAAAGGTCAGCCGATCGGCGGCGCGCGAGATTTCATCACCGGCTGGCTGGCTCCCGGCGAAACCAAACACGGCCGCTGGATGGGCCGCCCGGTTGGGATCGCCGTCGCGGATGATGGATCGATGTACGTGAGCGATGACGCGGGGGGTGTGATTTACAGAGTCACCTATGGCAAGTGACGTTTCGCCTCATACCTCTGACCTCAAACCTCCGACCTCGTCTCACTCCCCGCAGTATTTCTCGTACTGTTGAAATATGAACGGGTCCGTCATTCCGGCAATGTAGTCGCAAACCACCCGCGGCAATGGATCGTGCGCAGATTTCTCACGATAGCTGCGCGGGAGATCGTCGGGCTCCTCCATCCAATGCGCGAAGAGTTCGCTCACGATGCGCTCGGCATCTTCCTTCTCGCCTTCAAGCGCCGGGCTGTAGTAGAGGTTCTCATAGAGAAAATCCTTGAGTTGCCGGCGCTCCTTTTCCACCTCCGGGCTGAAACCTGCCAACCGCTCTGCATGACGTCGAACGTCTTCTACCGACCGCGCACCCGCTGCAGCAACGCGCGCCCGCGTGTTAGCGATCAGGTCGCTCACCAGACGGTCAAACACGCGTTTGAGGGCCTCGTTGAATTGCAGCTTTTCCGCCGCCTTGGGATAAAGCTCTCGCACTTCGCGATAGCTCCGCTCAAAGAGTGGCGATGCTTCCGCAATCTGCTCGACCGAAAGTAAGTGCGCCTCGCATCCATCATCTAAGTCAGCCGTGTTGTAAGCGATCTCGTCGGTCAGGTCGATGAGCTGAGCCTCCAGCGGAGGCCGCAGATTGAGTAGATATTCCGCCAGTTCCGGATGCTCGCCGGCATCGTAATCGTGCGAGTGCTTGATAATTCCCTCGCGCACCTCGAATGTCAGATTCAATCCGCGAAATGCGGCGTACCGCAACTCGAAGTCCTCGGCAATTCTTAATGCATGTAAGTTGTGATCGAATGAGAATCCATGCTGCCGCATCGCGGCGTCCAGCGCCTTCTCTCCCGCATGTCCAAAGGGAGGATGCCCGACGTCGTGCACCAGCGCCAGTGCTTCGACCAGATCTGTATTCAATCCAAGCTGTGCGGCAATCGTCCGCGAGATCTGCGCGACTTCAATCGTATGCGTGAGCCGGTTGCGAAAATGGTCGGAGTAGCGCCGGGTGAAAACCTGCGTCTTCGCCTCCAGGCGTCGAAACGCGCGGGCATGCACGACGCGGTCGCGATCGCGCTGAAAGTCGTCGCGGTAGGGATGAGGCGGCTCGGGATGGCGACGTCCGCGCGATTGTTCCACGCGCACCGCATAGTCAGCGAGCATACAAAAAGTCTAGCAGCACTAAAGCCGCCTGCCGCCTCTCCCGATGATTGCCCGGAAGGGCGGGAAGCATGCTGCCCGGGAAAATGGCCTCGTTCTCCTTGACAGACCGCTCGGTCGGTTATATATTTCAACTCACGCTTGCTCTGAATCGAGCAGGCTGGAATTTCATGCAGAGTGGCTGAGGGACGAGCCCAAGGACGCCACGGCAACCGGGTCGGGATCATATATCTCCATCGCAGGTGCCAACTCTCGCCCGGTAACGGGGACCATGAGATTCGGGTACGAGAACTGAATCGCATTCACTGAGTTGCATTCATTGAATTGCATTTAATAGTTCCGTATTTCCCGAGCCTCTTTTCCTACCCGGAAAAGGGGTTTTGTCGTTTACGGGGTATTTTTTCCCGGCTCGTCCCACAGTCACAGAAAGAAGTTGCATCATGACGAGTACCTACCAGCTCCGCTGCCGCGAATGCGGCAAGACCTACGACAACCAGCCACGCTCGATTTGCGAGTGCTTCTCGCCGCTCGAAGTTTCCTACGATTACGACACCATCAAGAAGAATGTGTCCCGAGAGTTGTTCGCGTCGCGTTCACCGAACATCTGGCGCTATCGCGAACTGCTGCCGCTGCCGGCGGGGTATCAGCCCTCCCTCCCTGTCGGGTTTACCCCGCTGGTCAGCGCGCCGCGGCTCGGCGAAAAGATTGGCTCGCGCCGGTTGTGCATTAAAAACGACGCCGTCTGTCTGCCGACGCTGAGCTTCAAAGATCGCGTGGTGGCAGTCGCGCTGGCGAACGCCCGCGCGTTTGGATTCGAAACGGTGGCATGCTCTTCAACCGGCAACCTGGCGAACGCAGTCGCAGCGCAGGCGGCGCGCGACGGATTCAAGGCGTGGATCTTTATTCCATCAGACCTTGAGCCGGCGAAAATTCTCGGCACGCATGTGTTCGGCGCGGAGGTCGTGCGCATTAACGGCAGCTACGATCACGTGAATCGTTTGTGCTCGCAGATCGCCGACGAGCATAAGTGGGGTTTCGTGAACGTTAACCTGCGTCCGTACTACGCGGAGGGCTCGAAGACCGTCGGCTACGAGATCGCCGAACAACTAGGCTGGCGTCTGCCCGACAATGTCGTTGTGCCGATGGCGGGCGGATCGTTAATCACCAAGATCAAAAAGGCGTTCGATGAACTGATTCTGCTGGGCCTGGTCGAACCGAAGTCGGTGCGGTTCTTTGGCGCGCAGGCCTCAGGCTGCTCTCCGATTTCGACGGCCATCAAGCAATACAGCACAGAGATCGAGCCGCAGCGTCCGAAGACGATTACGCGCTCACTAGCTATCGGCAATCCGGCCGACGGTCATTACGCGATCAAAGCCATCACCAAGAGCGGCGGCTGGTCGGAAGATATTTCCGATCCGGAAGTTGTCAGCTCCATCCAACTGCTCGCGCAAAGCGAGGGCATCTTCACTGAAACGGCGGGTGGCGTGACGGTCGGCTCAGCGCGCAAGTTGATTCAGCAGGATCGCATTCTTCCGGACGAGACGACGGTGCTCTGCATCACGGGCAACGGATTGAAGACGACCGACGTGCTGGCAGACAGGTATCAGGCCGAAAAACCCATTGCCGCTAAGCTGAGCGAGTTCGAGGCGTACCTGGCTTCGAAACTCTCTGCATCGCCGGCTGCGTTGGCATTGCCGGCAACGGTAGTGGCCTAACGCCAGATCTCAGTTCCAGGTTTTCAGTTCTCAGTCAAAATCACTCGGTTCTTCTGAGAACCGAGAACTGGGAACTGAGAACTAACCCGATTCGGCAAGCTAAATGTAAGGAGCTTTTATGAGCATCACCGTACAAATTCCAACCGCGCTGCGGCGACTAACTGACGGCACTCCGCAACTCACTTGCGAAGCGGCGAACCTCAATGAACTGTTTGCCGCGCTCGACGTAAAGTTTCCCGCGCTGAAGTCCCATCTCCGCGATGAAGCCGGCGAGGTGCGGCGCTTCCTAAACATTTATGTGAATGAAGAAGACATTCGTTTTCTGGGTGGCGCGACCTATTCTTTTCAGGAAGGTGACGAAGTGCTGCTGGTTCCGTCAATCGCCGGCGGGACTCAATAGCCTTATCTCTCTTGCGCACGATGGCAGTTATCCGCGTCGGGGAATGCTACTCGCGCTTTAACTCACCTTCCATTTCTCCGGCAAGAGTAACGAATCGGATCACTCCGTTAGCGTCTTCGAAGACTAAACCGGTACCCTTCCCGTTCACCACCGCGGCTACCAGATGGCCATACGATTTCGGAATGCCGCCCTTGGTCGGAGTTTGATCGTAGCGGTTGAGTTGTCCCTCTTTCATGCCGGTGATGCTGACGAAGCGGATGACGCCATCTTTGTCTTCGAAAACAAGGCCAGTGCCGATGCGATCCGCGATAGCGGCTACGAGATGGCCGTACGATTTAGGAACCACGCCTTCCGTGGCGGAAGGCGCCGCGTGGACGACGCTCGGCGACGACGAAAGGTGAACTCCGAAGAGGCAACCCACGAGGAACAGGAAGGTGCCGGCGACGACGAGTAGAGACCTTCTTGAAACGTGAATCATCATGGGTTCTCCTATAGGGTTGAATTCTACCGGCGAGATTACGCAAAGTTGACCTCGAAGAGGATCGCTGGAACGTCTGGCATCGTTATCCCCCGACTACGGGTCCACTTCAATCTTGTGCATCATGCCCAAGTCTTCGTGGAGCAGAATGTGACAATGAAACGGGAATATGCCCGCAATCGTGGGGTCACGAAAGTCCATTCGCAGTTTGACGCTGTGGTATGGGCCTTTGCCGCTCCAGTACGGAATGGCGATCGTGTCGAGCATGTCACTATTCGGGACGCGCTGGCCGTCAACTTCGAGCACTTTGAAATGAATCTGGTGGATATGGAAGGCGTGGGTCTCCAGGGCGCGGTTCTCAATCGTCCAGTCTTCAACTGCGCCAACCTTCGTCTTGATCACCGGCTTCTCATTGGGATCAAAAACCTTTTGCTGCTGGCCCTGAACAGTAATATAGAACTGAATGGGACCGTTGGTGCCGCCGAATTCTTCGGAAAAATAAAGCTTGCGCTCGGCGGTAACTTTTACGTTATCGAGATCCGACCATTTCAGCTTTGTTGCCTGAGGATGCGAGTTCTCGTCGGAAGAAAGCGTCTGCGGCGACTGCAAATCCCCGCTGGAACCGCCCGCGACAGGATAGATGACCGAAAGTAGCGCAGACACGTCGGGGTTGCCGGTCGGCCCGGTGTCGTACGGGCCGACGACGAACTCTCCGAACCCGCCGGCCGGAGGCCCGGTGACGATGAACTCGGCGCGTCCCGCAGGAGGAATAAGAATGGACTCGACATTTCGCGTGTGCGCCAGCGGATAGCCATCGCGAGCGATGAGTTCAAGCTTCTCGGGCTTGCCATTGATGTAGATCTCGATTGGCATGAAGTCCTGAAGAGTGGCGTTGGCGACACGCCAGAACTGGCGCTCGCCGGGCTTCGTGTTGATGTAGGGAGATGCCCCGTTTGGAAACAGCGACACCTGATAGTTGAGGCTTAACTGATAAGGACCGGGAATCCAGGGCACGAGATACTGCTGGCGCACAATAAAGACGCGTTCTTTCAGACCTTTTACTTCGGGCCTAAATTTCTCCATGCCGTTGACGATGAGAGCGCCGGCTGCACCCCCATTGACCTGGAATTCGGTGAATCCATGCACGTGCGGGTGATACCAATAGAGCCCGGGCGGCGTGTCGGCTGGAATCTGAATGTTGTAATTGAAGGCGGGCGAACCGGGCTGAATGAGCGTGTTAATGACGTCATCCTGATGGCAAACCGGCGGAATGGGCATGCCGTGGAAGTGCATGTTGGTGGAACTGACGGTGGCCGTGCCGCCGTCGCCGCAGACCGTGCCCGAAGCGGCGTGGTGCATCTTCATCTTCGAAGCGTCATTGTCCTGGACAACATCAGCCAGGTTGAGCTGTAACGTATCGCCGGGATTGATACGCAGGGTGGGCGCTTCCACTACGCCCTTGGGAGCCTGGTATTGATAGCAGTAATGCGTGTAGCCCTGGCCGTCGACGGACTCGCCCAGAGATATATCAGCTTGCAAGGTTCCATTTTGCGACCTTATGGTGTACGGATCCCTTACTTCAGAGCCGGAGGCGGGGCGCACCGGACACTGGGCTGATAATGCTACGGGCAAGACGCCTAAGATGGCGGCGGCGACAGCATATCTTGTAAGGCTCATTCCACTCATAGCTAACTGGCTCACTTGAAAAACCTCTTTCACTCATCTTCATCACGTCGCTAAAACTGACGCGGGGGAAATCTGCCCAGCGAAAGCAAACCCCGGCTATAGGGATCCGCGACAGGAGAATCCTTTGTCTCCTTCAGCGTGCATTTTGTCCCGTTCACGGTCAGATCCAATGCGGCAATTCCCGAGGGAATGCCGAACTCCGCCACAAAAACACCGCCCCCGTTTCCGGTAATCTGTTGTAGCGCCATGCCGCCGAGGTAGGACCACGAATCCACGTAATTCCTGATTCTGGTTGACTTGCAGCCGCGCGTGATCGCACCGGTGGTCTTGTCGAAGAAGGCAGCGGTAACTACGTCGCCTTGTGTATTGCTGATGTAGAGAATTGTTTCGTCGGGACTAAGCAGCACGTTGCTTGAGTTAATCCCGGCGTAAGTGCGATAGACGACAGTGGGAGTTAGTCTGCCGGGTGAGATGTCCGAAACCTCGACGATATCGGCGGTCGAGGTGTCTCCAAAGATGGCGAAGTGCCCGTCTTGTGTAATGTCGATGCCGTTCGGATAACTCTCGCCCCCGGCGGAAGCGGTGGAATTTTGCTTGTCGCCGTTCGACACAGGAGTTCCGGACGCGACGTTGAACGACTCGATCGAGCCGTCGGCATACGTCGCGATCAGCATGCTGCTGTGAAGCGCCATGCCATCGATCGGTCCGCCATTCAGCCCGTTGGCCGCTACGTCGTTAACGAACGCGAGAGCGCACCCGGATTGGACTTGAAAGGTTGCAATCGTGCTCGACGAACTGAAACTGGCGTAAACGTACTGGCCATTCGCGGCGAGACCTATGCCATTGGCGGAACCATCATCGGTTTCCGACCCGGAGGCCGAGCCGCCCGCAATGCCTGAGTCCGCGACCATCCAGAAAACGTCATTGGTAAAAGCTTCCGACCCGAAGATGCACTGCGTACTTCCGCTATTGACCGCGACCACCCGGGACATTCCGAACAGGCCGCCGCTAATGCCGAGGCCGGGAGCTGGCACCTCCATCGCAAAGCTGAGCGAGCCGCCGGAACCGATGGTGTAGAACGATACCCCGTTCGTATAGGAGTCGTCGTTAGTCAGCAGAAAATCCTGCGCGCGGGCACTTTGGGCAAAGATGGCAGAAATTGCCAGAGAAAACAGAATTCCGGTGAAAGGGAGGGCACGGGCGAATAACCGTGCGAAGAAAGCGCAAGCCCCGCCAAGACGCGCCAAGACCGCATTGCGGGAGCGAATGGGAGAAATTTTCATAGGGGACGCTCAATCGCGTCAAGGGGGACTTGCAACTATTGGAACACGCGTGAGGCGCGGGTTCAACAGAAAAGTCTCGTACCGCGACTAATATGATCGATGGTAGTGGACTCCCCGAAAGACGCTGTCCATGCGGCTTTTGGGGGGCTGGCTGTCTCAATCAGCGACTACCGGTGGTAGGACCTATACGGGCACGGGAACGCTATCGACGATCTCTTTCAGGACCTGGTCGGATTGTTCCGATTTTTTCAAGGTCGAGGCGTAGTGCGCGTTGACGACTATGCGGTGCGCGAATACGGGGACTGCGAGGGGCTTGAAGTCTTCGGGAGTGCAGTAGTCGCGACCGTCAAGGAAGGCCATGGCCTGGGCAGCTCGGTAGAACATCTGCGAGCCGCGCGGAGACACTCCAAGGGAAAGGTACTCGGACTCGCGGGTCTTCGCTACGATGGCGAGGGCATAGGTGACGAGGGAGTCGTCGACATGCACCTCGGTCACGGCTTGCTGGATTTCTATGACGTCGCTGGCATTGAGCACAGGGCGCAGCTTTTCGAGTTGGGCGGTTCCGGCCTCTGAGCGAAGGATCTCGCGCTCAGCGCTAGCTTCGGGATAACCCATGCGTACTCGCATCAGGAATCGGTCAAGTTGCGACTCGGGCAACGGATAAGTCCCGTGATGTTCGACCGGATTCTGCGTAGCGATGACTAAGAAAGGCTGCGGCAGCGGATATGAATATGCGTCGACCGTGACCTGCCCTTCGTTCATTGCTTCCAGCAGCGCGGACTGCGTCTTTGGGGTGGTTCGGTTGATCTCATCCGCCAGCAGCACATTGGCAAACACTGGGCCTCGCTTGAATTCGAACTTCTGCTCGATGGCGGAATAGATAGAGATGCCGAGGACGTCCGAGGGCAGCATGTCACTGGTGAACTGCACGCGCTGGAAGGTGCAATCGATAGCCCGAGCGAGCGCCTGGCCTAGCGTGGTTTTGCCGACTCCTGGAACGCCTTCGATGAGCAGGTGACCGCGCGCGAAGATCGACACCAGCGCGAGACGGAGAACGTCATCTTTGCCGCGAATTACGCGGCGGAGAGCATTCTCAAGTTCCGCGGCGCGGCGGGCGGTTGCTACCAGGGTTTCAGGGGCCATTTTGGCGATTTTACTATGCATGAGTGAGGCGGCGGCTGTTACCGATGTCATGCTGTCGATACCCACTTGTTTTCATCCACGATTCATGTCTGGCGACAGGCGGAAGTGCGGGAGGCTGCGTCTCTACTGCAAGAATTCTGCTGGTCTTCCCGTCAGCCTCTCAATGCGCTTTGCTGTCGGCGGGTGGGTTGAGAACAGGTTGCCGAAGCTCATGCCTCCTAAGAACGGTTGAATGATGAAAAGATGCGCGGTTGAGGGCGTTGCGAGGAGGGGAGCGCGACGCGAATAGGTTTCGATCTTCTGGAGAGCGCTCGCTAATGCGTAGGGGTTGCCGGTCCAGTGAGCGCCCGTGTCGTCGGCTCCGTACTCGCGCGAGCGCGATACTGCCAGCTGAATCAGCATGGCCGCGAACGGCGCGAGGAAGATCATAATGAGCGCGGCGAGGCCTCCGCCGCGGTCTTCGCTGTCGCGGCCACCGTAGCCACCGAAGATCATTCCCCATTGCGCGATGTGCGCCAGCCAGGTGATTGCTCCGGCAAGCGTTGCGGCGATGGAACTGATCAGGATGTCGCGATTGCGGACGTGGCCGAGTTCGTGGGCGATTACGCCTTCCAGTTCGTCGTCATTCAGCAGGCCTAGAATGCCTTGCGTCACGGCGACTGAGGCGTGGCTCGGATTGCGTCCGGTGGCGAAGGCGTTCGGGGAATCGGTTGGGATCACGTAGACCTTGGGCATCGGCAGGCCGACTTTCTGCGAGAGGCGTTCGACGATGTTGTAGACGCGCGGCAACTGCTCGCGCGTTACGGGCTGCGCGCGATACATGGCGAGTGCGATCTTGTCGGAGAAGAAGTAGGAGACGAAGTTCATGATGCCGGCGAAGATCAGGGCAATAAACATGCCGTTCTCGCCGCCAAAGGCGCGTCCGGCGAGCATCAGCAGGAGCGTCATGACGGTGAGAAGGAGGGTGGTTTTGAAGATGTTGCTCATAGACTTGCCTCGGAATTGCCTCAAGATACATGTTATTGGATGTGGGGTTCTCGCGTTTGGTGCGGCGCCGGAAAACGGCTGCGCGGTGTTTACTCTTCAGTACTGTATCCCCCCTTCATTTGATCTTTTAGAATCAATGAATTAGAGCTGAACTTCCCCTTGATCTTTGAAAACAAAAGGGTTACTGGCGGGGTGCGGCGATTTCTGGGCACCGTGAGTTATCTTATTAAAAACAATACATTTATTAGGATAATTCGGCTCGGATTCCTAGGTATTAGCAGCGCTGTCTTGTTTGATCTATGAAAACAAAGGGCTTACAAATTTGATCTTTGAAAACACAGGAGTTACGCGGCCATGGGGCGCATGGTTCGATTTCAGTGCCGACGAAGGCGCAAACCACAGAGTAAACAGAGTTTACAGAGGACCCCAGGGACCTAATTGGAAGCTCCTTCATTGGAAGCTCCTTCGTTCTCACGCACACGCACCCGGTCCGATTAGGTTTGGCGCCTTAGAGCGCGGTCGAGGGTTTGATCCAGAGCGGCTTTGGCTTTTTCGTATTCCTCGGGCGTGACCTTGCCTTGTTTGCGCTCGACTTCGAGTTGGAACAATTCTTCTTTCAGGGCTTCGAGGATCATTGATTTTCCGGAGTTCGAAGTAGACGAATTTCCCGCCGGCGTTCCGGAGATCTGGCTCGCTCCGGAGCCCGCGATTCGGCTGGCTCCCGGGCCGGTGATCGGCGCGACCAGTGGGCTGGAGCCGAGCGTTGCGCGCGATTGCGATGCGGCTGATACGGCGCCTTGGCGCTTGGTTGCAATCCAGCCACCGATGGCGAGAAGAACGACGAAAGTTCCGATGATCGGCCAGCGATATTTTTGCAACGGGTCGGGCGCATCGATGGGAACGCCGAGGCCTCCGCCGGGACGGGCGCTCTCGGTTTTCGGGTTTTCGTTCATGGGGCCAGTCTGGGGTCCGGATTGGGGTGCACCTTGAGACTCGGGGCCGGCTTGCGCGCCTCCGCTGCCTTGCGCGGGCTGATCGGTAATGGTTCCTGTTCCGCTCACGCTGAAGCCCAGGGCTTGGCCGGGGTGGGTTTGCTGCGCGACTTGAACTACGGTGTCGGCGTTGTTGGGGTCGGCCATCGATTTGAAAGAGGTCACGCCAGACGCGGGGGCGAAGCGCATCGACTTGGGCAGCACCACGACAAAGTGCTCGGCGGGGTAGAGCGGCTTGAGGTCGAATTTTTGCGAGCCGGTGTAGGGCAGAGTGAACTCAAGCTGAAACTGAGTTTCTCCGGGACGCAGCGGGAAGTTGATGGCGTAGAGGTTCTTTTCCTTTTGGGGCAGGGCTTCGACGGTGATGGGCTGGCCGTTGGGGGCGCGCGCCTCCACTTCGTCGACCTTGGCGCCAGCGGGGAGATAGAACTCGAAGTTGTGATCGTTCATCTGCGAAACGGGCGGCGATGAATTGTTGTCGACTGCGAAGAGGCGCATGCCCTGAAGGCTGGTCGGGTTGGCCTGGACGCGGATGACATCGGCGGTGAGGCTGAGCGCGCCGACTTTTTTGGCCACGTCGTAGACCTTCACCTCGACGGAGTTGGTGCCGGGCGGAACGATCTGGTGATAGGTAACTCCCTGATGGACGGCGCGGATGAGGTGCGGCCCGCCAGCGTCGGGGAGTTTGAAGCTGAACTTGCCGGCGGAATCGACTTTGGTGGTGGCGGCGACTTCCATGCCGTTGGTGAGGTTGATGAGGATGACTTCGTCCCCGGCGGCGGGCTTGTTGGTGGTGCCGTTGGTGGCGGTGCCGGTGAGGGTCTGGGCGTGGGCGGAGGCTAGACTTAGAAAGATGATGGCGGTTATAAGTGCGGACTTTGCGAGTTTGGTCAAAAAAGCTCCTTGATTGCCGCGAACCCGTTACAACGAACGGGACGTTTATGAAATCAGCGATTCGTAGGCTTTGTGATCGCCAATCCAGAACCACAGATATCCATCACTCCGCTTGATCGCAAGTGCTCGATGCTTCAAGGTCACGCGGGCAGACCATATTTCCTGGTCGTGGCGCTCTCCCACTCTCTTGAATTGTAATGAAGGATGGTGCGGATTGGCTTTCATCAACAAGAATTGTTTATCCGCTCGGGCACATACGTCCGGTGAGAGCGCATGGTATTTCTGCCAGAAGTCGGTGACGGCACGATGCTGCATCGGGTGTTAGAGAGGCTGGGTGCGGCCGCTCTTCTCGTCGTCCAAAGCGCGCTGGATGGCCGAATCGAGTCGGCCCGCCGCTAAGTCGGATTGAACGCGAGTATCGATCGGCGCAGGGTAGTGTTCGTCGAGCCACGCGTACAACTCCTCTATTTCGCGCGGCGTGAGCGCTCCGATGGCACGTTCAATCTCCTTGATGGTGTCTAGGCTCATGGGACCAACCTCATTTTACCCGCGTTGTGGCGGAATCGCTAACTAGCCAACTATTGAATACACCAGTGCGCATGAACCTTCCGGGGCACATGCTGGCGCCGAACCTTGATTTTGTCCTAGTCCTTGCGGGCCTGGGCGTGATCGCAGGCAAGTAATCGTGCCGCACGATGCGCCCGGGGTGTGCGGCATTCTTCATCGGCATGGGCCTGTTCCTTGTCTCCCCAAATGGATAATCAGGCTGGCGGCAAACTGCGGATCCCTCGCTGCGCTCGGGATGACAATTCTTGAGAAGTAATCTCCTTGTTGGGGTGCCTTTAGAAACGTATGTCCTTCAGGCGTGAGAGCAGTTCCAGTTTCCTGTCGGCCAAAGTGAGTTTCGCTAAATAGTAGTCGACTTCGGCCCCGGTCGGTACCGGTCTCTTCAGCCCAACTTTTGCGTGGAGGGTTTTCGCGTCATCCGCGAGTGATACCAGGGACAAAATCCAGGAGTCATCGTAGGGCTCGGGAATGATCAGTGCCGCTGTCGGGAGACACTCCGTCAGCTTTCGGGACTCGAGGTCGAACTCATACAGACCGTCTGGATGTCCGCCGCGGTCCTCCCACTTCACAGTGTTGAAAATAACGATCGGCAGCTTGTCGCAGGTGACGGGGGATTCGCAGGACAGGTCGTCCGCGGGGTTGCCGATTGGCTCGTAGCTTTCGGCGCTCCGGCGGCGTATGAAGAGCCGCGACAAACGGAGATGCCCCGTGTCCTCTCGCGTCATTTCGATAATGATGGTTCCGCTCGGCGGATTGTAGAGAAGGCTCTTCCACTTGTAGCCAACAGGGATTCCGGGCGCTTTAGCCTTCGCGAGTTCGATTGTGGGTTCCTCAAGCGCAGCATTCGCGCGGACAGTTTCCAGCGAGATGCCGCGGGCGGTCAGGAGTTGTGAGGCGTAGCAGTCCTTTTCGAGCAGAATGCCGACGAACAGGTGCTCTGTCCCGATGTGCTTGTGGCCAAGGCGGTCGGCTTCGTCCGCGGCGTAATGGAGGATGCGCCTGCATTCGCTGGTGAGTGGGAGGTCGACGGACGTCGGGGTCTTCTTGAGGACTGTCGTATGGTTCTCGATCTCCTTGCGGATCTCGTCGACGGAGAATTCCGCGCCAAAAATCTTCGAGGACGGGGCTTTAGATTCGCGTATGAAGCCGAGTAGCAGGTGCTCGGACTCTATGTAGGGCGACCCGAATTGGCTGGCTTCATAGCGCGAAAAGAAGATTACCCGTCGAGCCTTCTCTGTGTAGCGCTCAAACACTAGTTGCTCCGCCTCGTAACGAGGTCACTGCGCGTGGAGTTCCTGGGGCACATGTTGTCGCCGAACTTTGATTTTGTCTTCGTCCTTGCGAGCCTGCGCTAGATCGTAGGCGAGTTGCATCCGCAACCAGGTTTCCGGCGTGCTGCCGAAAGCCTTCGAGAGCCGGATTGCCATCTCGGGGCTGATGCCCGACTTGCCGTGAATGACGTTGTTGAGGGTTTGGCGGCTGACACCGAGAACCTTGGCTCCCTCGGTGACGGACAGGCCCAAAGGCTCAAGGCAATCGAATTTTACGATGCGTCCCGGGTGGGCGGGATTCTTCATCGGCATTGCTTATTCTCCTTTTGCCCTTAGTGATAGTCGACTAGTTCAACGTCAAATGTGTCGGTCCCTTCAAAGCGAAAAACGATGCGCCAATTCGCCCGCACCGTTACCGACCAAAACCCTTTCCATTCGCCCTTGAGCGGGTGAAGGCGATACCCAGGAATATCGAGAGCTTGCGGCGTAACCGCAGAATCAAGCGCGGTTAGGATTCGTTCCACCTTGTCCAGCAGGTCGGGCCGGATTCCGCTGCGGTCTTCGTCCTCGTAAAAGCGCTTCAGGCCGCGATGCTTAAAGCTCCTGATCATTCAGGATACATCGTAAAGTGTACATTGTCACTTGTCATGTCGCGGCTCTGGATGCTTCCGGGCAAAACTGCGGATCCCTCGCTGCGCTCGGGATGACAAACCTAAGGGAGAGGGCTGGTTATTGTCCGATCGCCCCAACGGCAGCCTGTTCCAGCCGTGCGATTTCGGCCATGATGGCGGCGGCTTCTTCTTCTAGCGAGGCACGCATGGATTGGTAATCGGCGTCGGGCACCTTGCCGGCTTTGTATTCGAAATTCAGGTCGCGGAGGTTATCGTAGACGGATTCTTTGCGCTCGCGGAGATAGCCGAGGCGGGTTTTTTCTTCTCCGGAGTAGACTTCGCCGGGGAAGAAGAAGACGTAGTACCAGGACGCGAGGAAAAAGACGGCGCAGATGAAGATGATCATGGACATGCAGTTTTCAGTTCTCGGTTCTCAGTAAATACGTCAAAGGTCGGTCTCCTTGCGGGCTCGGGCGCGGAAGTTGTCTAGTTCGTGGCCTTGGGGAATTACGATGCCGTCAGCCAGAGCGGGCTCGGGGCGACTCTTCCAGACGCGCACGGTGTGAACTGCGAAGACTATGCCTAGTGCTAATACCAAGAACGGCATGATCCAGGCTACTCGGTTGAAGCCGGTCGTGGTGGGCGCGGCGATTACTGTGGGGCCGTACTCCTGCACGAAGCCCTGGAGGATGAGGTCGTCGTTGTCGCCTTTGTCGAGCGCGGTCTGGAGCTGGCTGATCATTTTTGCCGACGACTGGCAGCCGACGTGATTGCATTCGAGGAGGATCTGGGCGCATCCGCAGGTACACATCATGCGATGGCCGAGGTCGCGGAAGCGGGCGTCGGGAGTTGGGGTCGCGCCGATTAATAGTAAGACGGCGGCGGTCAGGAATAGGGCCTGGAGTATGCGGAGTTGTGGTCTGGGTCGGCCCTCAGCGGCTAAAGCCGTGGATTTGCGGACGCTAACCGCAGCGCTTAAGCGCTGCGCTCCCCGAAAGTGCTGCGTCACCCAAAAGCGCTGCGCTATCCGAAAGTGCTGCGCCACCCAAGAGTGCTGCGCTCCCCAAGAGCGCCGCGCTATCCGAAATCCAAGCTCTTTCGATTCCAAAGGTCGTTTCATCAGTCCCCCGCTCCGGCATGCACTGTGGTGCGGATTGGCAGGGTTATCGTCACGGGGACGGGCACGGTGCTCGGCACGAGCGCTACTACTGTTCCGAAGACCATGATGATCAGGCCGATCCAGATCCAGGGCACAAGCGGGTTGAGGTGCGCTTTGATGATCGGGCGGCCGGTGGTGTCGTTCTTGCCTTCGTAGACCAGATACAGGTCGGTTACGAGAAATAGATCCTGGCGGAAACTGGGATAGATGCGCGGCAGGGTCTGCGGCTGGCCGCTGGCCTTATAGAAGCGGCGCTCGGGATACATTGTCGTGACCTGCTTGCCGCCACGGAAAACGTTGATGATGGCCCACTCGTTGGCGTAGTTGGGATTGTCGTCCTGGGTGTAGGACTGGCAGACGAGCGTATAGGGGCCTATGTTGATTTTGTCGCCGTAGGCCATTTCTTTTTCTATTTCTTTGTTGAAGGGCGTGCCGAGGATTCCGATGATGACGAGCGCTACGCCGAAGTGGACGATGTAGCCACCGTAGCGGCGCGTGTTGCGGCGGCAGAGATGAAGCATGGCGGCAAAAATGTTCTGGTGGCTCTTGCCGGCGATGACGCGGCCTCCGCGCACGAACTCGGAGATGACCGTGAACATGACCAGCGCGGAGAGAACCGCCGCCATGACCGCGTAGAAGTAGGAAGGGTCTTCCCAGGGCTTTACGCCAAAGAGAATCATCATCAGACCGACTGCTACCGATCCGATGGCGGGGAAGAGGAAGTTGCGCTTCAGGCTTTCAATGGACGTTTTGCGCCAGGCCAGCAGCGGGCCTACGGCGGTCAGCAGGAGGAGCAGGAGAGCTACCGGGACGGCTACACGATTGAAGAAGGGCGGCCCGACGGTGACTTTGTGGCCTTGCACCCATTCCGAAATGATGGGGAAGAATGTGCCCCAGAGAATTGTGAAGCAGACCGTTAACAACAGAAGATTGTTGAACAGGAAACTCGACTCGCGGGAGACAAGCGATTCGAGTTTGTGCTCGCTTTTCAGGTACGGGAGATTCTTGACCAGAAAAAATACACAGACTGCGGTGGTGATCGCGATGAAGACGATGAACCAGCTTCCGATGGACGATTGCGCAAAGGCGTGCACGGAGCTGATTACGCCGGAGCGGGTGAGGAATGTTCCCAGCATCGAGAGCAGGAAGGTGGCGAAGACCAAGGCCATGTTCCAGACCTTCAACATGCCGCGCTTTTCCTGCATCATGACCGAATGCAGGAACGCGGTGCCGGTCAGCCAGGGCATTAGCGAAGCGTTTTCTACCGGATCCCAGCCCCAGTAGCCTCCCCAGCCGAGGACCGCGTAGGCCCAGTGCGCGCCCAGGAAGACGCCGATGGTGAGGAAACACCACGTCACCATCGTCCAGCGGCGGGTGATGTGAATCCACTTTTCGCCGGGGTAGTGCATGATCAGCGCGCCGAGCGCGAAGGCGAAGGGGATGGTGAAGCCGACGTATCCGAGATAGAGCATGGGCGGATGGATGACCATCTCGGGATATTGGAGGAGGGGATTGAGGCCGGCGCCGTCGGGCGGGATCCCGCCCTGCATGATGCCGAATGGGTTCGCCGCGATATTGAGAAGCAGAAGAAAGAAGACCTGGACGGCGGCGATGATGACCGAGGCGTAGGCGAAGAGGCGCTGATCGGTCTTGTAGCGGAGGCGGAGGACGAATCCGTAGCCGGCGAGGAGCAGAGACCAGAAGAGCAGCGAGCCTTCCTGCCCCGACCAGAGCACGGCGAACTTGTAGGCGACGGGGAGATCGCGATTGCTGTGGTGGTAAATGTAGGCGATGGAGAAATCGTCGTTGAAGGCGGCGGCAACCAGAATGAAGGCCGCGAGGAGAACGATGATGAAGGTGGCAATGCCGGCGCGGCGGGCGGTTTCACCGAGGCGGGCGCGGGCGGCGTCGCGACCGAAGAGCGAGATCAGGCCCGCTCCGAAGGAGTAGACGCTCAGGCCGAGCGCCAGCAGAAGCGCGAAGCTTCCTATTTGAGGCATAAAGAGGAATCCCCGATGTGACTATCTTTTCAGAGTTGGGGCGGGGATGCAATGGATGGCAGCTGCCGGTTGCCGGTTGCTTGTACCCACTTCTCGGTCCTGGGTCGGCGGGGGTTGAGTCCCCAATGCTACTAACGGCAGGAAAGCAAGATCGGTTGCTAGTCCGCAGCCTCAAAAACCGCATACTCATAGATGACAAGGCGCTGCCAGGTTTTTCCTTTTTGATCGAGCGCGACTACTTCGGCCTCAGTTTTGGATTCCGCTCCTCTCCCGGGGATATGCTTCTCAGTGAGATGACGACGAAGTTGGTATACGTCGCTGGTATCGTCACCTGCTTCGAGGGTGATGGGAGGGGGATCCTTTACATCCTCGGACTGGATCATGACTTCGAGTCTTGAGGTCTCGGCCACGGGTTTTTTGTAAACGACGTTGGCGACACACTCTGCTGACCCAATATCCGTCGTGGCGCCGATCCGCACTTCGCACCTGGTCCACGGTTCGTCGATCCCCCGTGGCCATATCGGTCCTGCGATCTCTATGCGCTCAGCGTTGCAGTCCATCCACAAGACCTTGAACTCCTTTGGCAGGTTGACCCACCCTGCGAAAAAGATCCGATGTCCGGGACCAAAGCGAACGATCTTAAGCAAGTGCAGGTTCTTAATTAGACGTCCCCCTCTGACCTCACTTTGGTTGTAATCGAAGGCAAGGTAGCCCCTAGCAGTACAGAAGTTTCCATCCCCACCGGGATGAACTACCTTAGCCTGGATCGTTGTCGAAAGACACAACAGGGCAATCACTGCGAACGCGAAGGAGTTGCGGCGTTTCACGTCATTAACATACGGCCCAGCCATCTGGCGCGTAAAGGTTACGCCGGTTATGGACTTGTCCACTGACATTAGCGCAATTGCTGATAATCCGGACGGTACTCAAGAACTCAACGGCGTGGTCATTAGGCGGGGCGGGACTGGACCACCTACTTCCCCTTCTCCAGCGGATAGGCCTTCTCGCGCCAGCCGCGAATGCCGCCGTCCATGGAGATGACGTTTGTGTAGCCCATTTTCTGGAGATTGTCGGCGGCGAGGGCGGAGCGGAAGCCGCCACCGCAGTAGAGAACCAGCGGAGTGTCGAGAGCGGGATATCTGGCTTCGATATCGCGCTCGATGATCCCTTTGCCCAGGTGGACCGCGCCGGGGATATGATCGGCTTCGAATTCGTGGTCTTCGCGGACATCGATGAGGACGAATTTGTCTTTTCCGTCGGGTCGGCGGTCGAGACGGGATTTGACCTCGTCGACTGTCGTTTCGCGGATGCGGCTGCGGGCATCGTCGACGATCTTCAGGAAGCGCGGGGGGTGATGGGGAGCCATGGGTTTCTCCGGAAATAAATCTTAGCAGCAATTGCAGATTGCAGAGGTCAGATTGCAGAAGT
>JBAQJF010000121.1:0-35245 GCA_049300195.1 Terriglobales bacterium
ATGCGTTGGGGACTGATACCGTCATGGTCGAAGGACATGTCTGGAGCGGCCATGATGATCAACGCCCGGTCGGAAACGGCGGCGACCAAGCCTGCGTTCCGCGAAGCATTCAATTTGCGGAGATGCCTGATTCCTGCGGACGGGTTTTACGAGTGGCAGCGCGCGGGCAAAGCGAAACAGCCATACTGCTTTGAAGTCAATGATGGAGAGTTGTTCGCGTTCGCAGGATTGTGGGATCGCTGGAAAGACGCAAGGGGGCAGTGGATCAAGTCCTGTTCGATCCTGACCACGACGCCGAATGCCGTGACCTCATCCGTTCATGACCGGATGCCCGTCATTCTTGGCGCGGATTGTTACGATCTGTGGCTCGATCCGGGGATGACGAATGTCGAAACGGTGTCAGAAATGTTGAAGCCGTGCGACGCTCGGACCATGCGGTGCTATCCCGTCAGCACGAGGGTCAACCATGTCGCCAATGACGACGCAGAATGCACGACACCTGTTAAACCTGCTCAAACCCAAGGTGCGCTGTTCTAGGAGGTTCATGATTGACAATTTAGGAAGCTGGGTGTTTTTTCTCGTTCGATCGCTGCGAATCCATGGGATACTGTGTCGCGATATGGTGTCAGCGGGTCTCCAGAGCGAAACGTATTTTCGTACAATAAACGTACAATGGATCGGGCAATGGGGCCTTTTTCGCCCTTCTAGCACTTCCTGGAATCAATAAGTTACGTGTTATCAATATAGTGATTAGTTCGACTCCCGCCGCCTCCACCATTTAGCAAATCTGCCTGGGAATGGCCTCTACTTGGTATCGCGAAGCATGGCCACTTCGCTTTCCAGTCCGTCAAGGCGACTCAATTCCGCCTGAACTGCGGGCTCGCCTTCGTCCTTGACTTTCCGCGCGCGCGCCAGGGCCTGCTCGGCAATCCGGCTGACTTCATGAAGCAGTTTGCGAATCTCCACTTCCAGCCGGCTCCGGCTTTCCTGAACCCGATCCAGAATGTCACTTTGAACCCGTGTGCTGTTAGTTTCCAGCAGTCTCTTGAGGAACTGCAGCGCGTCGTTTTGAATCACCCGGTTCGCACCCGGGAGTCCCAGCATCACATCCGCCAGCCAACGTAGCGGCGAAGCTGGTTGCGCAACTTCAATGAATTCCATGAAGGTGAACTTTGAGCGCACCCGGAAACCTGTTTCCGGATCGAGCGCATGCGGCATCCGGCCCAGTTCCGGGATCCCGGCATCCGCCAGTTTCCTGAGAAAGTCATTGCCCATTTCTACAAACCGAAGCGCAACTTTCCGGTATTCCCGTTCCGCTTCTTCCTGCTCCGGCCGCAGCCAGGGCAGCAGACCGCGGCGGGAAATTTCCTGTGCTTCACGCATCAACCGTCGCCGGTAGGACGGCCCAAAGCCGCGCGCAATCCGCAGGGCCTGGCGGAACTCTCCATCGGCTTTTGGCAATACAGAAGCGAAAAATGCTTTATGTCGGTCAACGAAAAGATCGGACAGCCTCTGCTGCTCTGCCATAAAGAGGAAGCTCAACTCCCGCATGGAGCGCTCGGCCTCCGCGATGGTCTTCTTCATTAGAATAATTCTGCGCTCTGATTCCTCGATCGGCCTTCGCAGCGCATCGCGTCCTTCGCTGATAATCGCGAGCAGTTGCTCGCTCAGGCGCTGCAACCCGCGCTCGCCGGCTGCGCGAACCAGTTGGTGTCCCGAACCTTCGACCAGCCGCTGTAGTGCATCGAGCAGCTTGTTCCAGTCGCGCTCCAGGCCCCGATTTTCCGTTCGTTCCTGCGCGCTGATCTCGAACACCGGCCCGATCTCGCGTTGCAGCCGCTTGTGGAGCAACTGGCGGGTAAAGGTTGCCGCCGCGGCCCTCTCTGCGTCGGTCGTGCGATCCGCCTTGTTGAGAACCAGAATCAGATCCGGGACTTGTTTGCCCACCGCCTCCACAAGCGTCAGTTCTTCGCCCGCGAGCGGAGGGTCTGCGCCCACGACCACCAATGCGGCATCGATGTGGGGGATGAAGGCTTGGGTGGCGGCGCTGTTGCCGGTGAAAACTGACCCCAGGCCCGGCGTATCCACCATGCACATACCCGAAGAAAGCAGCGTGCTCGGAACAAACGCCTCGGCGCCTTGAACGCCTTTCTTGTTTTCGGGGTTGAATTCCTCGGTTACGTACTGCTTCAATTCCGCGACTGAAATCTCATTCCAGGAGCCGTCGTTCAAACGGATCCGCGCGCTTAAACGCTCGCCAAAGCGAATCACAGTCGGTACGGCGGTTACGGGAATGAAGCCGGTGGGGACCACCGGCACACCGATCAAGGCATTGATGAGTGTGGACTTGCCGCGCTTGAATTGCCCCACACATGCCACGTAGAAGCGGCCTTCCGAGATACGGGCGGCTAATTCCCGCGCTTCGTCCGCGACTGCCTCCGCCCCCAATTCCTCCGCCAGCGCCCCGAGCCGCAGGAGCCGGGCCGCTCCGTCGCCTCCGCCTCCGCCGCCGGCAGAATCCACCACTGCCTGGCCTTTCGGTGTTACTGCAATCGCGGACTGTTCCCTACTCGGCGACATCTGTTTGACCAGGAGAACGAAAGCCGTCCTGATGCACGTAGCGGATCACTTCCACCTCCGAGATAGCGATCAGTCCTTCGTCCACCATTTCATCGAGCGCGGGCAGGAGGGTCCTGATTTTTTCCTCCGTGTCAATCACCGAGATCATGATCGGTTGGTCTGACGAAAGAAGCAGGTGGCGCTTGTGAATGAGCGTGCTCGCGCCGTAGCCTTCGATGCCACGAAACACGCTTGCGCCCGCAATATCGAGTTCCCTGCACTTGGTGACAATCGCTTGGTAGAGGGGCTTCCCGCGCCACCTGTCGTCTTCACCGAAATGGATCCGGAGCATCTTGGCCTTGCCTTCCAGTTTCATACCTGCGTCTCCCGCCGCCGCTCGGCCTTCTGGTAATTGTGGGTGTACTTGATGACGTCCACATTCGAGAGCACGACTAGTCCCTGCTGCACCATCTGCTCGAGTATTGGCATGAACGCCTGCAACTTCTCTTCCGTGTCAATGATCGACAGCAGAATGGGACGGTCGTGGGAAAGACTGAGCTTGGCATCCTTGTGGATGCGCCGGTTGGCGCCGTATCCCAGAATGCCGCGGTAGACCGTAACCCCGGCGATGTCGTGCGCCCGCAAGCCATTGACAATGGCTTCATGCAGCGGCTTGTCGTTCCATTTGTCGTTTTCGCCGATGTAGATGCGCATCATCTTGGCCTTGCCTTCCTGCTTCAAGGGCGGCCCCTCGGTGCCGCCTCGTTTCTCCTTCTTCTCGGCAGGTTTGACGATGGTCGTGTCTTGCACCTCAAGCAAGCCTGTGCCAACCATCTCTTGCAGCTTAGGCAATAGTTCCTCCACCTTCGCGGCGGATTCGATGAACTCGACTTTGACTGGCAGACGGATCGCCAGGTCGACCAGTCGCGTGGTGTGGAGATGGTGGTCTGACCCAAACCCGGCGATGCCGCGGGTCACCGTTGCGCCCGAGACGCCATGAAAAAAAAGAAAGTCCAGAATGGCGGAATAGGCGGCCGCGCCGTGGTATTGCTGGTCTTCCGTTACATACACCCCGACTTTCTTACCCGGTCCAGCTGTGAGCATATTGTCCTCTCGACGCTAAAGGCCTCTTTGGCCAACCAGAAAACTCAGCGGCGCGACCCAGGAGTCCTCCGCCCTCATGAATCCCATGTTTCAGCTGTTCGTGGAAGGCTTCAAGATCCCGCTCCAGCTCGGCCCGGTTCCGTTCCACGATTTCGTTGGGCTGGAGCCCGATGTTAAAGTCGCCGCCTTCATGGGATCGACCTTCCCGCCATAATGCCTCCCCACACTGCGATAAATCCGAGGCATACGCTCAACGCCACGTACAGAAGTCCTACCCCGATCTGGCCGTCCCGGATCGCGCGTAAGGTCTCATATTCAAAGCTGGAGAACGTCGTATAGCCTCCCAGGAAGCCGATCGCGATCAAGTATCGCCAATTCATACTCCAATGAGTTTTCGCCGTCAGCAAGGCGAGAATCAGGCCAATCAAAAACGAACCCGTAATGTTGATCACGAACGTTCCATAGGGAAAGCGCGTTCCCATCCGGCTGCCGATATAACTGCCCAGCCAGAAGCGGACGATTGACCCGAGGCCACCTCCCACGCCCACCATCACGTATTTCAGCAAGTCGTCTCGTTCCTTTCCCGTTCACACCGCTTTCTCAATTGTCCTAACCCGGCTACCCCGCGGCGGCCGGCGCAGGCCGGGCGCTCTCCAGACAATCCAAGTCACGGCGAATGGCATCTTCCTGTCCGACGGGCGACATCTGGTCCCCTACCAACCTCTCGACCTGAGCGCGATAGCTGTTGGCATAAGCGTCGAACCTGCGTTGCATCCGATTCAGCGTTCTATCCGACCAGTCATAAAGCAAAGCATGATAGGCCGAGAGAGACTTCGTAACTTGGCCCCCGATCATTCCAGCCAGGCGCTTCGTTACCATCGATCTCGCGATGCTTCCACCGAACAAGCCTGGGAAAACAGGAGGCCTCATTTGAATGTCCACTTGGCCCAGATCGAATGCCGGCATCTCCCGCACCACATCGGAGAATTCCTGTGCCCCAGGCAGGTTCTCGACTTCCAGAACTTTGGCGGCGGCGGCTAATGTTTCGTGGAGTTTGTTGGCCAGGGCATCCATCCGTCGGCGCAAAGATTCTGTTTGTTCCTGAACCTGAAACGTCACTGCATTCCGCACGATCATCGGCACCGTTTCCGCGCTCGCGCCTTGCTTCAACCAGGACTCGACCAGGGTAGCTCCCGCGAATCGCAGTATCGGCGCACTTGAATATTCCAATTGGTCGGCCACGCCGCGGGCGAGTTTCTTCATCTCTTCCAGCCGCCCGCTGGCCTGGCGCAATTCAGACTCAATAACCCGTAATTGTTCCACCTCTTTCGGGGATATCTGTTCCTTGCGCCGGAGCCGTGTGCGTAGAGCCATCTCCACCGATTGCCGCAAGGCTCCCAGTTTGCGCCGTATGGAGCGAAGTTTGAGATCCTGCCGTTGACTGTATAGCGGCGCAATATCCTGTTCGAACCAGTGCTGCAACAGATCTTTGCTCCCCGGCATAACGCTCACCGCATGGACCGCAAGGTCCAAATGCAGTTCTTCCTTAATATGATCCTTGACATAGCCAATCACTCGCGAGCGGTCTTCGATGGTCAATAAGTCTGCCTTGCTCAACAAGACATTAGCCGGAATTGCCGCGTCATACAAAATCTGGATGGTTTGCAGGTCGTCCGGCGTGAGAGTCGACCCGGCATCGATGAGCACCACCCCCAAATCGCACCGTGGCAGGTAGGCGAGCGTCTCGGCAGCTCCCCGTGTCGCCAGCGATCCCAATCCAGGCGTGTCCACAAAGGCAATTCCCTCCCGCAGCCGAGCCGAAGGGATCTGAACCACGATTCTGGTGACATGCTTTTCATTGCCATGATTCATCTGCTCGGCGACGAACTGCGCCAATTGCGAAATGTCGAACTGTTCCGGAATCCGGTTCGCAAACCACACTCGAACCCCCGGACAATCTCCGTACATCAAGCGCGTCGGCACCGCCGTGATCGGTGTAACTCCAACCGGGAGCACATCTGTCCCTAGGATGGCATTCAGTAGAGACGACTTACCCGAGCTGACGCGGCCAAAGATGGCGATCTCAAAGCTGTTATCCTCCAGCCGATCGAGAATCATCGACAAGGTAGATCGAAATTCGACCAGCCCATGTTCGCTGATAACAGACTCCAGCCTCTTGAGCGCCTCGACTTCGTCTCCAGTTTGTTCCAGCCTTTGCAATCGTTCCTGCAAGTTTTCCCGGGACCCGCGCGTCAAATACTGATCGAGTTGTTTCACCAACCCGTGCAGTTCTCCAGCAATGCCGTTGAGTTCAACCGCGGCCGCCTGGGGAACCTGTCCATAGCCGCTCATGTATTCGGGCTTCAACTCCTCCGCCGCAATATCCACAAACGTGAGATTTACGTGGAGTGCGCGCGAAACGGGAATATCGGCCTGCGGCCGTTCCATCCCTTGTCCATCGAGCACGCGCATCAGTTGACCGCGAATGCGGCTGATGTAGTCCTCGATCACCCGCCGCTGCGCGGGACTCAGATCGGAAGCATATTGCGGAAAAGCCAGCTTGGATGCCGAGACGTTGAGCGCGCTTTCCATCTCCGCCAGCAGCTTGTCGATGTGGCGGCAGGTCACGCTGAGACGCCGCTCATGATTCGAATTGAGCAAATGGGCCGGGCGTTCGGGCATTCATCCATTGTCCGCGCGCGCCGCGCAAGCGGCACACGGGAACTCTCCTCTTCTGAATGCTTGCAGGGTTTTCTTGGATTGAGCCGGCGGTCGGTCTGGGCACACCAACTCCTGCCAAAAGATCCCTCTTCTTCTTAGGAGTCATCTGCCCAGTGGGCGGTTAAAGGCGAACCCCAACACCCACGCAAATTATGAGCGCCCGCGCCCGTCAAAGTCAACGGGCTTTCATCCCGCTCGATTCCCGTTCATGCGGAAGTCGATGTACAAAGGGCTGATCTTGATATGCTCCCCGGAGCGGTACTTTGGATAAGTTGCCATGTCGATGAATGCCACCATCGCTCCAGGGTTTCCGTCGCTGAACTCCAGCACCTTGTCGAGAAATTCGCTCATGTTCGTCGCCGACAGGTGGACCCGTTTGACCATCTCGCGGGCAAATTGCACGGCAACGTCATCCTTGAAATTGCGGATCTCACACTTCTGGGAGCGGTCGCCGTAGAACGGCTGGAGAAAGCCGGTGTCTTCCATATGAGAGGAGCGGGCTACTGCACTCACCGGCGTCGACCCCCACCCCATCATCTCGCGAACCGCTGCCGCAAATGAGTAGGAAGGGCGCTTCAGGTGATCGAGGACGATCGAGTATTTCCCCTCGTTCAGCGAGTCCATCACAATTCCTTTTAGAGAAACGGCAGACTTCGTTTTGATTTCCTCTTCGTTGCGAAACGCAGACTTGGCCCGCGGACTCCCGAGGCGCAGCAGATTTTCCGCAATGCTCCGGAATGCCACATTGATCGTGCTCGAGTCTTCGCAATAAACCACGGTTGGATGCTGCGATAACACGCTGCGCAAGAGCAGGGTTTTGCCGACCCCCGCTGGACCATAAATAAGAAAAGGCTTTGCCTTCGCTAGTTGCTGCTCGATCCGCTGGCGTTCTTCTTCGCGGCCAAAAATGAATTCGGGCCTCATGAATTTCGCTCACCCCGTGTGGCCAGCAACAATCTCAAAACACTATCCGCCGCCTGAACAGAAGGAGAGGCGGCCTGCCGTCGCCGGATTTCTTTATTGATGCTCGGTAGGGCCACCAGCATGTCAATTCCCAGTTCACCCTCGCGCAGCGAACTCAGGCTCTGGACAAGCGCCTCAATTTCTCGGTCGGGAAGATCCCCGTCCAGTCTTCCCGTCCCAGAGCCTTGCTCCCTTGATCCATCGCTTGTCCCATCGCTAAGCAGACCGTCCAGCACATCCGGCCCGTTGATTCCGGCTGCACTGCATTCTGGCCAAAGCAGATTGCAGCCGCAACTTCCAGAAACTCGTTAATTTTGCGGAATCGTTGCCGGGAAATAACTCCGAGACAAGTCCCGCTTGTCAGGAGTCATCAGCTGTGCCCGGCTAAAGAATGGGACAGCGGTTGACGGTGAACTCCTTCACCCTTACTAAACTTTAGTACAACAAAAGACGCGCGCCCAAGTCAACGGCAACTCTTGGCGCATTCAAACCGGAGCGCGGCCAATCCGGACACTCTCGCGAATCATGAGCGATCCCGCCCTTTGAAGCACTGTCATTCCAAACGTTCGTGGGGTTATCATCTGCTCGTTAAACTCACCGCATTCGACGCTGCTCTCTGCCAATCTTACGGATCCTTCCTTCCCGTGCTCTCTAAAATGCACGCTCGCTCTTGCGAACCGCACGTCTCTCTACGTATCCTCAGCAAGTGAAATCCCCCCGCAGCGGCGGAATTCTTCTTCACCTCACATCCCTGCCCGCGCGCTTCGGCATCGGCGACTTCGGCCCGTCCGCCTTTGAGTTCGCCGACTTTCTGGCCGACGCCGGGCAAAAGCTATGGCAAGTCTTGCCGCTCAATCCCACCGGATACGGCGATTCGCCCTACCAGTGCTTCTCCGCCTTCGCCGGCAACCCCCTCCTCATCAGCCTCGAGCGGCTCGCGGATCAAGGTCTGCTGCAAGCCGCCGGCCTCGCGAATGTCCCAGCATTTCCCCAAGCTTCAGTCGACTACGGCGCCGTCATTCCCTACAAGATGTCCATCCTGCGACGCGCCGCGCAAGTCTTTTTCGCCGACGCTTCTCATCCCGACCGCTCCGCCTTCGAGCGCTTTTGCGCGGACTCCGGTTCCTGGCTCGACGACTACGCGCTCTTCATGGCCCTTAAAGATGCGCACAACGGAATCATCTTCACCGCCTGGGAACCAGACATTCGTCGCCGCGATCCTCAGGCCCTGCGCGACTGGTCAAAGAAACTCGCTCCCGAAATCCAGGCCTTCAAATACTGGCAATTCGAATTCTTCCGCCAGTGGGATCGTCTCAAGACTTACTGTCAGGAACGCGGCATCCGCTTCATGGGCGATATTCCAATCTATGTCGCGCATGACAGCGCCGATGTCTGGTCGCATCCCGATCTTTTCTATCTCGACGCCAACGGCTCGCCCACCGTCGTCTCCGGCGTGCCGCCCGACTACTTCAGCGCCACCGGCCAGCTCTGGGGAAATCCCATTTATCGCTGGGATGTGCTCGCCTCGACCGGATACAAGTGGTGGATCGAGCGCTTTCGCGCTTCGCTCGCGCTCTTCGATATGGTCCGCCTCGACCACTTCCGCGGCTTCGAAGCCTACTGGGAAGTTCCCGGCGGCGAAACCACCGCCATGAACGGAAAATGGGTGAAAGGTCCGGGAGAAGAATTCCTCACCGCTCTGCAAAACGCCTTCGGTGAATTGCCCATCGTCGCCGAGAATCTCGGCGTCATTACTCCGCCCGTCGAAAAACTGCGCCACCAATTCGGCTTGCCCGGAATGAGCCTGCTCCAGTTCGCCTTCGGCAACGATCCCCAGGGTCCATCCTTCCGTCCGCATAATTACAGTCGCGATCTGGTCGCTTACACTGGCGGCCACGATAATGACACGACGATTGGCTGGTGGAATAGTTCAGTGGGCGCAGATAGCACGCGCACCCTCGAAGATGTCGAGAAGGAACACGCCTTCGCGCGGGCCTATCTTAATTTTCGCGATGACTCCGAGATCAATTGGGTCTTGATTCGAGCCGTGATCGCCTCGATTGCTGACACCGCCATCGTTCCGCTACAGGATGTGCTCGGCCTCGGAACGGACGCGCGCATGAATCTTCCCGGCCGCGTCAGTGGCAACTGGAAGTGGCGCTATCGTCCCGGAGCGCTGACGAAGGAATTGAGCGCCCGCCTGCGGTCTTTGACGGACTTGTACGATCGTTAGAAACGGTCAACTTACTTCCTGAGTTACTTTCTACTTTCCCACTGTTAAGTCTCCCGTGGCAAGCACATAAGTCGTCGTCTTATCGAGTTTGATGTTCGAATGCGTGGAAGTAAGCTCGATGGTGCCATCTGCCTTGCGCGCGGACTCGACATCTTTCATCTCAACCCGGCTGGTCGAAACCTGCGCGCCCGGAGGAGGAGGCAGCTCATCCGGAGGAAATCTCGTACCCGGCATGCCGGCGCCCAGCGGGCATTTCATCCCCATTCCCCCGGGGGATTGGCAGTCGTCGCGATCGTGATCCAAATCCTCCGGCATCTGGATCGGATAGTACCAGGAGGTCAAATAAACCGTGATCGGCTTGGACTCATTCTTCCACTGCACGGAATCCATGCGGATGGCGATGCGTGAGGGATCGCTCGATGACTTCGCCGCCGACTCGACCACTTTCCCCGAAAAAATCGCGCCCGCCGGAATGACCGTCCCGCTCACCAGGGTGGCCATCGTGAGCTTCGCCTCAACTTTTGTGCCGACCGGGGTCCGCCCGGCTTTCACGTTCTGCCGCATCGTGACCGGAAATTCCTGCACCGAGGCAACGCTCACAGCGCCCGAACTCGGAGCTGAAGCCTTCGATTGCCCGAACAACAGGAATGACCCTGAGATCGCCCCAAGCAAAAGCAAGCCGAGCGCACTCACGAAACTACGCTGAGGAAGTAATCTTCTCGCGGGCATATGCGACCCCCGCAGTCCAGGCCAGCCGGCTGCCATAATGAGGTCTTAATTCGAGTCTAACGTAAACGCCCGAACGATGGAGCCGGGATGACGGCGCTCACTTTCCGCTGGATGCGGAGTGCGCCTGCGCGTTCTCTTTTTCCCTGCCGTCATGCTTGCCGGGCTGGCGGGCAGTCACGGAAAGCTCTTTTTCGAGGGAAGCGAATCGTCGAAAAACTTCATGCAGGCGGATCGCCATATTAAGGATAGTCTCGGCTTGCGTCAACACATTAGCCGGCAGGTCATGTTCCAGCGTGAGAAGCTCGGCATTTCCGAGAACTGAAGTAAGCGCGTTGTTGACGTTGTGCCGCATCTCCGAGATATATCGTCCCAGGGTCGCTTCCGTCTGGGCCGCCTCACAAACCGTTTCCGCCTCGCGGGCCCGCGCCTCAGCCTGAGACCGTCGAAGGATCTCGCGCCCCAGCAACGCCGCCATGGCGGGCCATAAGGGCTCCTCGCCTTGTGTCATCCGGCTGCTCAATTCGATCACGCCATCGCAGCCATTCGCGAACCGCGGGTGCGGCGAAGAAGTATGAGAGTCCTCCGAGTGAACAAGAATCGCCGGCTTTCCCGCCGCTGCCAGCGCATGCTTCAAGCCCGACCAGGTCGCGGCGGCCGTGGCATCCGCAATTGCCAGGTCGTAGTTCCCTCCGGCGAAGTCGCGGAACAATCCCTCTTCGAGCACGGTAAATTCTGGCGCGTTCCGATCCGCCGGCCAATGGCCCGCAATCTCGCGCCCAAAGGCGGGATTGGTTGACAGGATCAGAACGGTCGGACGGGTCAAGCGCATCATCGGGAATGATTCTGCTTTCGATTAAGGCTCGCGCTCACGCAAGACTGCTCGCGGCGAACCGCGGGTTCATTCCTCAAGGACCGAGGTCGACTCCGAGTCGGACTCGGATGAGGCAGCGGCAGCCCGCGCCGCCGGCGGTTTCCCGGCTCCTCCCTGAAGCGCATCGTCGACTGCCGCCCGCAGATCGACCAGCATGCGCAGTGGATGGCCGGACGAATATTCCGCATGAAACATCACCTTCCACGACTGGCAAATCATCCGCAAACGGGCCGTCGGCTCCTGGTCCGAAAATTGCGCGCGCCGGCAATCCACGGCATGGATGCCGCGGCGGTCGAGTTCCCGCAAGCCGTCCTGTATGGCGTTGAGATCGTCGTGCATCAGCCGGAAGAAGGTGCGCCGGATCATGAAGCTGAAGCGCGCAAACGCGGCCATGACAGCCGGATCGAAATACTTGTCGCCCGCCTGTGATTTGAGCTTGCGTCCCTGGTCGAGCGTTCCCCCGTGTAGAAGTTCGCTCAACCGGCGGCAGCGCGCGGCCGATTGCATCACGCCTTCAAGGGGCGCCAGCCAGTCCGGCATTTCGGGAGACTGCGCTCCCAGCACCGGCTCGAGCACCTGCGCCACATATTTCAGATCGACCTCGGAATCCGCCACGCCCGCCGGTGTGCAGAGCGAGAAGTACTGAACCAGCAGAAAGTCGATCTTGTCCCGATCCGAGCCCGACTTGATCGGCTTGCGCAGTTGGTGCCCGATCAGATTGCGCAACACCAGTTCACTCGCCAAGGGCGTCGTCTGGAGAAACTGGCGCAACTGGTGCACCTGAATCTGCCGGTCGACCTGCTGGAACCACTCCTCCGCGCGCGTCTGAAATTCCGGATCCGCCGCTTCCGAATCTTGCCCACCGTCCAGCGATTGCACGGTCAGCGGGCAGGCCGGTACCTCGATGACAAATTCCGAGACCAGCGCCCGATAGATTGGCTGCAAAGCCTGAAGTATCTCGAACGCGTTCTGCGAATGTTGTGTGTCAGTCATGATTTCACAATCCAGTTTGGAACAGGTTTAAGGAAGCGGGCCGCTACCACCGTCCGCTCCGGATGATATTGCACCGCTACCACCGAGGCTTCGGCCCGCAGCGAGCCGTCTCTGCTTTCGAGAAGAACATGATCGGCAAACTCCAGCGGCTGCGCCACCACGAATAAAACTTCCTGCGGAGTGCCAAACTCGATCACCGTTTCCTGCACCGGCCGCCACGGATTCTCCGCCCCTGCCGTCACTCCATTGCCCTCGCCACCCGCTGGTTCAGTGGCGCGGCTGAGGCGAACCGGAATTCGCACCGGCGTCGCATCCGGAAAGAACCGGGCGAGCCGGCTTACAAAATCAAACTCAAGTGCGCGAGCGGTGGCGCTGGCCTGGTTGGGCACGGTTATACCTCAGTTGTACTTTGTCGTAGTGAAATGATGCACGAAGACCGCCGAACTCTTGAAGGACATGGACTTACGAACAAGTCCAAGAAAGCAATGGCGGTTACACCGTCACAGGGCGCGTCAAAAACTTGCTTTGGCGGAATGCCCCAAAATCCGCGTCTCAAAGTGACCTGGCTGCCCGGAATCGTCTCAATTCGCAAATTGCGATGAATCTGAGACTACTGCAATGTCGCCGGCGCATTCGCCTCAGCTCGCGCTCCGATGTTATAGCGCTTCAGCTTGCGATACAGCGTCGCCCGGCTGATGCCAAGCATCTTCCCGGCGCGCGCCTTGTCTCCCTTCACCTGCGAAAACACGCGCGCTATCGTCGCCCGCTCAATGTCTTCCAGGTCCGTGGTGGTGAAAGACGAAGTCTCCTGTACGCCATGCATCTCCGGAATGCTGTGCGACTCCACGCGCACAATGGGCGCCGGCAGATCGTCGACATCGAGAATGCTCCGATCCGTGAGCGCAACCGCCCGTTCCAGGCAGTTCTCAAGCTCGCGCACGTTCCCCGGCCAATCGTAGCCCAGCAGCGTCTTCATCGCCTCGCCCGAGATCTGCACCCCGCGTCCCGGCGCCAGCCGCTCCAGAAACCAATGCGCAAGAATCGGAATATCCGAGCGCCGTTCGCGCAGCGGCGGCAACGATATCGTAACCACATTCAGGCGAAAGAAAAGATCCTTGCGGAACGTTCCCTTCTTGTAATCGTTCTCAAGGTCGCGGTTGGTGGCCGCCATAATCCGCACATCGACCTTCACCTTCTGATTGCTGCCAACCGGCCGAACCTCTTTCTCCTGCAAAAAGCGCAATATCTTCGCCTGCATCTCCAGCGGAAGCTCGCCCACCTCGTCCAAAAAAATCGTTCCCGTGTCCGCCGACTGCAACAGTCCCTGCTTCGAGCGGAGCGCGCCCGTAAACGCGCCTTTCTCATATCCAAACAATTCGCTCTCGATCAGCGTCGGCACCAGCGATCCGCAATCGACCGCAACAAAAGGCCGGCCGGCCAGGTTGCCGCGAAAATGCAGCGCCCTCGCCACCAGTTCTTTCCCGGTTCCGCTCTCGCCCGAAATCAGCACGGGAGTGCGCGTGTCCTTCAGCCGGGAGATCATCCGCAGCACGTTCTGAATGCCGGGCGAATTGCCGATAATGCCATGGACTGCGGCATCCGTCTCGGTGCGCTCGCGCAAAAAAAGATTCTCTTCCTCCAGCCGAACCTTGTCGGCCATTCGGCGCAGGAAAAGCCGCAGCTCATCGAGCGGCGCAAACGGTTTCGAAATGTAGTCATAGGCCCCGAGTTTCATCGCCTGCACCGCCGTCTCGACCGACCCGTGTCCCGTCATGACAGCGACTTCCAGCCGCGGATGAATGCGCTTCACCTGCTCCAGAAACTCCAGCCCGCTCAGCCGCGGCATAACTAAATCCGTCAACACCATGTGTACCGGTTGCGCTTCCAGCACGGCCAGCGCCGCATCGCCGCTCTCCGCCTCCAGACACGAGAATCCCAGCGACTCGCCGACCGTCATGCACAAGCGCCGAATGGTCTGCTCGTCATCGACGATCAACAAACGAACGCCGAGGCTCGCAGTCGCCGGATTTTGAGACCCGGGATCCCGGCTCACCCGATTTGCAGCCGTGCGGTTCTGCCCGGCGGAATTGTGAGTGCCGGAATTGTGAGTGCCGGAGTTGTGAGTCATGTTTCTCTGTGTCACCGGGTTCTGTGTCATGACGCCGCCTTGCCCATGGTTTGCTCGACAACCGAGATGAAATCGTGTACGCGAAATGGTTTTTCGACGCAGGGCGCTCCGGTTTTGCGCAGCGTTGCCGCCGTCTCCTCGTTGGCAATATCGCCGGTAATAAAAACGACTCTGCCGGCGAGATCGGGACGATTCGCTACGATCCACGCGTGCACCTGCGCTCCGTCGACCCCGCCCGGCGTCCGCATATCGGACACCACGCCATGGAATTCCCCGCTCGCCAGCAGCGTCAGCGCCTGCGCACCCGACTCGGTGCACACCACCGAGTAGCCATTGCGTTCGAGCGCGGAGCGGACAAATTCCAGCACCGCGGGTTCGTCTTCAATCAGAAGCACGGGTGCGCAAGCGGATTTGATTCCAGTCTGGGTCATTTGGGGTACACTCCTGCGACCGCTCCAAAGGTCGCCGCGTCGGCCGCCAGCGGCAGGCGAACCGTGAACGTCGCCCCTTCGGAGTCGAGATTGTTGTGACAAGTAATTTCTCCGCCATGTTCGCGGACAATTCCGTAGCAGATGCTCAGGCCAAGCCCGGTTCCCTTGCCAATGTCCTTGGTCGTGAAAAATGGATCGAAGATGCGGTCGGGGTCGGCGATCCCGCTTCCGTTATCGCGGAAAGAAACTTCAACATACCCGCTGGTGCGCGCGCTCATGATCTCGATGCGCGCCGCCCTGCCGCACTCGCGCACCGCGTCGTACGCGTTATTGATGATGTTGAGAAACACCTGTTGCAGCTGATGTGAATCGCCCACAATCTCCGGGAGCGATTCGTCGAGGCGCTCCACCACCTGAATCCCGTGACTGATAAAGTCATACGACCGCAACTGCACCGTGCGCTGCAGAATCGAATTCAGCTGCACCGGCTGCCGCCGCGGCGGCATTTGTCGCGCGAAGCTCAGCAGGTTTTGCACGATCTGCTTGGTGCGCTGCGCCTCCTGCAAAATCACGCGTAGATCGCGGCGCGCGCTCTCCGGCAACTCCGGATTTTCCATGAGCAGATCGGTGAATCCGAGAATCGCGGTCAGCGGATTATTGACTTCATGCGCCACGCCCGAGACCAGTTGCCCCACCGCCGCCATCTTTTCGGCGTGAACCAGCTTCGACCGCAGCATGGCGGAATCGGTTACATCCGTCATCACCACCACGACGTTGCTGACCTTTCCGTCCTCGTTGTTGATGGGGCTGAGATTGACCGAAAACTGTCCGCTCGCCCCGTCTCCGCGGATTAAAGGAAGGTCGAAGTTGTCCACCTGCTGGCCGCGCGCCACCGAAGCCAAAGCCTGGCGCAGCGCATCTCGGCGCGGCGCGGCACAGAAGTCCGCAAAATCATGTCCGACGATTTGCGTCTGCTGAAAACCGAGTCCGCCCCAGCGCCGGTTGGCATAACTGATAATTCCTGCCGTGTCGGTCACCAGAATCAGGCTCTGCGTATGACTCAGAATCTTGCTCGAAAAATCGCGCTCTTTTTGCAGCTCCGTCTGTGATTGCCGCCAGCTGGTGATGTCCAGCATCAATCCCCGCTGCTGGAGAACGTTGCCGCCGGCATCGCGCACCGCGTAACAGTTCATGTAGACGTGAACCGGCGAGCCATCTTTCCGCTGGAGTATCTCCTCGTGGTTATGCATCTCGCCCGTCTGCTTGAGCAGGTCCAGCAGTTCCAGTCGGCGATTCGGAGAAAAGTAGATCTGCGTGGGAATATCGAGTTGTAAAACCTCCTCGCGGCTGTCATACCCCAGAATGCGCACCATCGCATCGTTGACTTCCACGAAGCGCCCTTGCGGCGTCGAAACGTAAATTCCCTCCTGGATATTGTCAAACAGTTCGCGATAGCGCCGCTCGGCATCGCGCCGGTCGGTGATGTCCTTGAGCACGTGGACGATTTGAGACTCGCCACTTCCCGCCTCATCGAATCCCAGCGATGAAGCCCCAACCTTCTCGGGATGAATGCGCGACGTCGAGATCAGAAAAGCGCGATCCAGTCCGGGATGAAAATATTCGTCCAGCCCCTCGCCCGTCCGGCAGAAAGGACAAGAGTGTGGAGGAGCAGCCGTCGACAAGGCGTCCAGCGCCCGCATATTCACGCCAATCAACTGATCCGCCGGCAGCCCGACCAGGTCCGCCAGCGAGCGATTCACGCGCAGAATATTGTGTTGCTCATCGTGCACCACGATGTAGTCGCTGATCGCGTCGAACACGTCCAGCCAGTGCCGGCTCGCCTGCTGGGCGCGGGTGAAAAGACCCGCATTTTCGAGCGCGATGCTGGCGTGCCCGGCGATGGCTCGCAATAATTGCTGATCGTCCGGAGCCGGCTCGACGCCTCGATCCGCCAGACAGAGCACGCCCAGCAATTCGCCGGACGAACCCGCCAGCCGGGCCAGCGTGCAATCCTTCCACTCCAGCGAGGTCGCAACCGAACCGAGCAGCTCAGCGGCCGGTGCGTACACCCAATCGGAGGTGTGCTTCTGCACCGTCGCTCGCAGAGCGTTGGCCACCTGACGAACCAGGTTCTTGTCGTGAACCTCCGTCCCGGCGCGCAGCAGAATCGTCTCGAGATTTGGCGTCTGAAACAGACTCACCGCCACCGCCCGCCCTCCGAACAGGGTCGCGGTGCGCACCGCAAGATTGCGCATGAACTCCGGCAGATCGAGAACCGTATTCAATTCCAGCGCGATTGCCACCAGGATCTCCGAGCGCCGCCGGTGTTCTTCCGACTGCTGGAGGTTCCGCGTCAGTTCGAGCGCGACCGCGACGTGCGCGGCCAGTGCCCGCGCCCGCCGCACATCCTGATCGCTGATCTGCCCGGGCGCCACGCGATCCAGCACGCCAAACATGCCGATTACCTCGCCGTTCGACCCGAGCAGCGGCACCGCCAGCAATTGCTTGATCTCAAAGGCACGCACGAACTCATGCTCCGCCCCCGGAGTCGCGCCCGCATCTTCCGTCAGGAATACATCTTTCTGCCGCAGCTTGCGGACCGCTACCCCCTCATGCAGAGGAATGTCAACCGGCTGCGCCCTGCCGTTCTCAAATCCCCACCGAATGTGGAAGATGTTGCCTTCGAGCAGCCCGATAAAGCAGCGCTGAAAGCCGAGGAAACTGGCCGCCCGCACCACCGACGTCTGGAGGAATTCCTCCAGCCGGCCCGCGGCGCTTAGCTCGCAGGAAATATCGAGCAGCTCTTGCAGCTCCTGCGCCTGGGCGCGCGCCGTCGCGCTAAGCTCGGCATTGGCTGCAACCACCGCGCCCACTCCCGCAACCGCCGAGATCAGCGTCTTCTCTTCCTCTGTGAATTGCGGCTCCGTGGATTCGGACTCGCTAAGTTGAGGCGCCGTCCGCGGATAAACGGCGCGCGGATAAACCAGTATCGCCCCATAAGAACGCGAACTCCGAAAAGGCGCGGCCACCAGCGTGCCCGCCGGCGAATCCTCGCCGAAGTGCGACGCGCCGTCGATGTTCACGGTAATCCGCTCGCCCGCGGCCACCGCGCGGGTCGCGATTTCAAGCGCCGACCGCAAATCATTTTCCTGGGCGCGCCCACGGACTCTCTCGGCAAGCCCCGGCACTTCCGCCGCGATGGCCTGCAACTGAAGCAGATTCTCCCGCTGCACAAAGATCAATACCAGCGGCGACCGCAGCAGGCGGCGGAGCCGGTCGGCAACCTCCTCCATCACCCGCGCCGGGTCCGCTGACCCAGGGGAAGAATCATTCGCAAGGTTGCGCCCGCCGGCGGTCCGTGAAAGCTCGAGAAGAAGTTGCTGGAACGCCTCAGAATGAGACTCCGCAGAGGACCCGGGATTTCCCTGATGGCTACTCAGTCCGCACCGTCCGCCCTATCTAAGCAATTGAAAATAAGCGAATTATGGTAAAAGGCTACGCTTGATTCTCAAATTGAGTCAAGAAATAACCAGCGTAGGAGTGCCAACATGGGAAACCAAAGTCACTCCCCTTTTTTCTCATTCTGGCACGTCAATTCGCACCTCTCGCCCCTCCACCAGCTTCTCAACCAATGTCTAACCTGCACTCCCTCAGCAGTTTGCGGCCATCACCAAAGTAATGCACAAAGCTAACTTTTGGTTTCAGCCCTCCCCGCGGTGGAAGAAGATAGGGGTACCGACAACAAAATAGGGTTACCGAACAGACGTGCCAGGGAGATCAACGTTGAGAAGAGTGGGGGATGTGTCCTTTGGTGGGTGGCAACGCATTCTGGTGCTTAGCCTCTTGTCGACCTTCGTCATCATGCCGCGCTTCGCTCCCACCCTGCGCGCGCAGCAAGAAAGCATTCCCGCGGAGGGCAGCCGCAAAATCCTGAAAAAGGTCGTGCCCGAATATCCCGAGCTCGCGCGACGTATGAAAATCGCAGGCAGCGTAAAGGTCCAACTCACCATCGCTCCCAACGGTACGGTAAAAGATACGAAGATCATCGGCGGCCACCCGCTTCTGGCAAATGCGGTAATCGACGCAGTCCCCAGATGGCGTTTCGAAACGCTCGCGCAGTCGACCACGGAAACCCTGGAATTCCGCTTTGAACCGGTGCAATAGCGATCGGCAAAGAGCTCTCTAGAAGGCAGGAACTATGAGTATTCGCAAACAGTTGTATCTCAGCTTCGGCGTCATCCTGGCGATGGTGCTGGTGCTGCTGGCCGTAAACATGGCGGCGGTCTGGCGCGAACACGAGGCCAAAGCGGCCGCCCAGCGCTCCATCGACATGACGGAATCCATTTCGACCGTCCGTTTCCAGATGATGCAGAACCGCCTCTATTTGCAGAACTACCTGCTCAGCGGCGATACCCGCGACGTCGAAAAAATGACCGACGGCGAGCACCTTTTGAACAACGAACTGCGCCACGCCCTGGAACTCGTCAACTCCGATCAGCAAAAAAGCGGCCTTCAGAAAGTGCAGGAGCTTGAACAAGGCTGGGCTACCGACTTTGCCAACCCGCTGGTCGACCGCCGCCGCGCCGTCGACAGCGGCAATGCGACCGTCGCCGAATTGCAGATCTTCTATCTCCAAAAAGATCCGGGTTCGTTTGTCTCCCGTTCCACCGACGTCCTCGATCAGGTCGACCGCGAAAACCGCGAACTCCTCGACAAACGGCATTCCGACGACCAGTTGGCCGCCACCGCAACCGTCCTCATTGCCATTCTCAGCTCTCTCTTCGCCTTCGTGGTGGGCGCCATCATCGCCTATCGCAAAACCGGCGAAATCACCGATCCGCTGAATCGCCTGATCGAGGTCGCCGAAAAAATCGGCCAGTCCGGTGACCTCGACCACAACATCGACGTCCATGGCAAAGATGAAATCGCCCAGTTGGCGCGCACTTTCGACTCGATGGTCAAGTACCTGAAAGAGATGGCCTCCGTCTCCGAGGCCATTGCCGGCGGCAATCTGGGAGTTGAAGTTCATCCCCGTTCCGCCAATGACACTCTGGCCAATGCCTTCACCCGCATGGTCGAAGGGCTGCGCGGCCTGGTGCGCCACGGGCGCGACGCCGCCTCGCAAGTAGCCAGCGCAGCCACCCAGGTAGCTAGCTCTTCCGACGAATCGGCCCGTAACAGTCTCCAGACCTCTTCCGCCATCGACGAAGTCACCAGCACCATGCACGAGATGAGCGTCAACGTGCAGAACATGGTCAAGAGTACCCAGACCCAGGCTTCGAGCGTGAGCGAAACCTCCGCCTCCATCGACCAGATGGTCACCTCGATCCAGCGCGTCGCCGATACTGCCAAAGTTCTGCTCGATATTTCCAACCGCTCGCGCGAAGAAGTTCACAGCGGCCTCGGCACCATGGAAAAGGCGACCGACGGCCTGAACCGCATCAACACCACCATCCGGTCGGCGGGCGCCATCATCGACGCGCTCGGCACCCGCGCCGACGATATCGGGAAAATTATCGAAGTGATCGACGACCTCGCCGAACAAACCAACCTCCTCGCCCTGAACGCGGCCATCGAAGCGGCCCGCGCCGGCGAGCATGGCCTCGGCTTTGCCGTGGTCGCCGACGAAGTCCGCAAGCTCGCCGAAAAGTCCGCGCAATCGACCAAGGAAATTTCCGAACTCATCCAGAGCATCCAGAAGGAAGCCCGCAAAGCGGTCGACAACATGGAGAACAGCACCGCCATCGTCAACGAAGGCCTGAACCTGGGCCAGGACCTGAACGCGGCGCTGCGCAAGATTTCCAATGTCGTCACCGAGGTCTACAAGTTCGCGCACGAAATCGGCGCCGCCACCAACGAGCAATCTCACGGTTCCACCCAGATCGCCAAGGCCACCACCCGCCTGAACGAAATCACTCACGAAATCAACTCGGCCGTGGAAGAGCAGGCCTCGGGAGCGCAGGCCGTGGTGCAAGCCATGGAACGCATGCGCACGCTCGTACAGGCCTCAACTTCGGGCTCGACCGAGCTCGCCGCATCGGCCGATCAGATGTCCAAGATGTCGCGCGCCCTGCTCGACTCGATGGACCGTTTCTCGCTGCAAGCGCGCGATGCCAATGGCCACGCAACCCGCCAGGCCGCCGCGGGAGCCCGCTAGGTGACTGCGATTTCAAAACGCGACGGCCATACCCGCGAGGCTCAGGACCGCGAAGCCCACGGCCGCGAGATGAAGAGCCGCGAAACCCAGATCGTCGGTTTCCGCGTCGGTCGCGAGACCTATGGCATCCCCATCATGGCTCTGCACGAAATCGTGCGCGTACCGGAGATCACCGCCGTCCCGGATGCGCCCGCGCACCTGGAAGGTGTCATCAATCTGCGCGGCAAAATTGTCTCGGTTGTCGATTTGCGCAAACGCTTCAACAAGCCCGCCACCGCTCTGACGCGCCACCATCGCATTCTGGTGGTCGAACATCGCGGCCGGCTGGTGGGCATGATCGTCGACTCCGCTTCCGAGGTGCTCAAGATTGCCGAAAGTGAAGTCGAGCCCGCGCCCGCCATGATGAAAGAAGGCGGCCTCGATTGCGTAACCGGCCTCGGCAAACTCCAGAAGAGGCTGATCATTCTGCTCGACATCGATAAGGTTTTGACAGTTCGCGAATCGCGCGCGACGCCATCGAACGACAAAAACGAAGAACCGGCCGCGGCCATGCCGGCTATAGCAACGCCAGCCGTAGCCGACACGAGAACAAAAGCAGGAGCCAAGAGCGCCTCCACCGGAAAGTAGGTTCGTAGCCGCGAAGCGGCGCAAGAATACAGCCCACGGCGCAAGCCGTGGGTCAGAAGCGAAAGAGACAAGCCCTGAAAGGGCGAAAGAGCAGCCTCCATCCCGAACCCATGAACACCAGCGAAGCACAAGCCCCGGCGCTCACCGAAGCCGAACTCAAACTGGTGCAGGCCCTCGTCTACCAGGAGTGCGGCATGCACTTCGACGACCGCCGCATGCCTTTCCTCCAGGACCGCCTCATCCGCCGCCTGAAAGAATCCGGCATCGATTCCTTCTACAGCTACTACCGTCTGCTGATCAGCCAGCAGGGCAAACCGGAACTGGCGAAGCTCCTCGAAACCCTTACCGTCAACGAAACCAGCTTCTTTCGCAACAAGGCTCAGCTCGAACTGTTCCAGCACGAAATTCTCGAAAGCGTGCTCAAACGCAAGCAGGACCGCCGCGACTACAACCTTCGCATCTGGAGCGCGGGCTGCTCCACCGGACAGGAACCATACACCATCGCCATGCTGGTCGCCGACACGCTCTCCTACTATTCGATGCGTAATCCTCAGCCGATTCCGCCTTCGGTTCCCAAACCGCTCGCGCCGGAACCCTGGCGGCTCGAAATTCTAGCCAGCGATATCAGCTATTCCGTCCTGCGCGTGGCCCAGGAAGCTTCCTACCCCGAGCACCAGATGTCGCCCGTCGACTACAGCTTCCGCCTCCGCTACTTCGACAAAACGGGCACCCATTACGCCGTCAAGAAAAACATGAAGGAGCTGGTGCACTTCGACTTTCATAACCTCAAAACCGAATACCTTCCGCAGCGCAATGACATGATCTTCTGCCGCAACGTGATGATGTATTTCGACGAAGCCGAGCAGAAGCGCCTCATCGAAAAGTTCTATCGCTGCCTCAATCCGAACGGATACCTCTTCGTCGGCCACGCCGAAAGCCTGCTCGGCCTCTCCGAAAAATTTCAGATGGTGCACCACAACGCCGGCACAGCCTATCAGCGCATCGAGGTCCGATAGTGACGCATCCCCCCGACGACCGCATGAACGAACTGCGCGAACTGTTCTTCGAGACCGCGTCGGAACTCGTCGAAAAGTTGAACGAGGAGGCGCTCCGTCTCGAGAAGACTCCCGCCGATGCCGAAACCGCGCGCAGCCTGCGCCGCATCATTCACACTCTCAAGGGAGACGCGGCCGCCTGCGGCTACCGCGAACTGAGCGAACTGGCCCACGAATTCGAAGATGTCCTCGCGCTTAAGACGAACGCTGCCGTCATCCCCGAAGTCGCCCTGCGCGCGGCGGATGTCTTTGGCGCGCTCATCCACGCCTACCACGCGGGAAAGAAACTGCCCGACCTCAAGCCCTTGCGCGCCGAGATCTCGCGCCTCGCCAATCCAAGGCCCGAAAGCCCCACCCTCAAAGAATCGGCAGGAATCGAAGCGGAAACGAAAAAGCCCCGGAAGTCCAAAGAGGCCGGCCCGTGGTCGGAGTACGGACGCCTCGCGATCTCCCACGCAGCCGAGGATGGCAAGAGTCTTTATCACGTAATCGTCCAGGTCGATCCGCAATGCGGTATGCCGATCGCCGCGCGCCAGATGATTCAAATCGCGCTCGCCAGCCTCGGCGAAGTGCTAGCCGTTTTCCCTCCCGACGACACTGACGCCAACGCCAACCCCGGCGCCAACGCCGGCAAAACAATCGACCGCATACAAGCCGCTCTCGCCTCCGAAAAATCCGTCGACGAAATTCGCGCCAAGTGCAGCATCCCGACGATTTCCCAAAACGTCGAAATCTCGCCCTTGCGCATTTCCGCGCCAACGAATCGAATTACGCCAAAATCCGCACCCTCGGAATCCGCGCAACACATCCCGCCGGAAGACGCGCCCGGCACCGGCGTACACGATGACTCGGCCCATGATGAGCCCGCATCCCACGCGGCTGCCGCCGTGGTCTCCGCCGATAACATTCTGCGCGTCGATGCCGAGCGCATCGACAGCGTTCTGAACCTTGTCGGCGAACTCATCCTCGCCAAATCCATGCTCCAGCAAACCCTGGTCGAATTTGCCCAGCGCTTTCCGAAAGACACTCTGCGTGGAAAATTCAGCGACGTCATGGCCTTTCAAGCGCGTGTCCTGAGCGACCTTCAGCACTCCGTCATGAAGATCCGCATGGTCCCCGTCGATCAGCTCTTCCGCCGTTTTCCGCGCACCGTGCGCGACGTCGCGCATCAGTGCGGCAAGGAAGTCGAGCTCGTAATCCAGGGCGGGGATACCGATCTCGACAAGGGCATCCTCGACACCATCGCCGAGCCGCTCATGCACATTCTCCGCAACGCCGTCGGCCACGGCATCGAAACTCCGGAGCAACGCGCGCGCGCCGGCAAGCGCCCGCAAGGCACTCTGCGTCTCAACGCCTACCATCAGGGCAATCAGGTCGTAATCGAAATCTCCGATGACGGTCGCGGCATCGATGTCGAAAAAGTCCGCCAGCGCGCCCTCGCCCAGCGTATGTTGAAGCCCGAAGAAGCCGCGCGCCTGACCGAAACCGAAACTCTCGAACTCATCTTGCGCCCCGGCTTTTCGACCGCCGAAGAAATCACCGAACTCTCCGGCCGCGGCATCGGCCTCGATGTCGTGCAGACCGTGCTTACCCGAATTAAAGGCACGGTGCAGATCGACACCGTCGCGGGCCGCGGCACAACGTTCCGTCTGCGCCTGCCGCTCACGCTCGCCATTCTGCGCGCACTCCTGTTCCGCGTCGATCACCGCCTTTACGCTCTCCCGCTCAACGCGGTCAGCGAAATCACCCGCACCACCGAATCCGAGATTCACGAAGTCGAGCACTACGAAGTCCTGCAACTTCGCAACGACGTGCTCCCTCTCTTGCGCTTGGGCGCGGCCCCCCAGGCCGGCGCGCAAACCAGCCCCGAATTCGCGCGCCAGAAGGTCTTCGTCCTCGTCATCAATCACGGCGATCGCAAGTTCGGCGTCATCGTCAACGAACTCGCGGGCGAAGACGAACTGGTCATCAAGGCCCTCGACGATCAATCCATCAAGACCGATCTCGTCAGCGGCGCTTCCATCCTCGGCGACGGCCGCGTCGTCCTCATCCTCAATCTCATCGCTTTGATCGAGCGCTTCACGCGCTCACGCGCCAACACCAATCAGCCCATCTCGGGCCTGCTCTCGAACCTCAACGGAGCGCCTCCGGTCGCGGCCAAAGCGCAGCACACCGCAGGGGGCCAGGCATGAAGAAGCGAGTGCGCGTCCTCGTCATCGACGACTCCGCCCTGATGCGCAAGCTCATCCCGCGCATCCTCGAGCAGGACAAGTCGATCGAGGTCGTCGGCACCGCCATGGACGGCAACTTCGGCCTCAAGAAGATTGCCGAACTCGCGCCCAACGTCGTCACCCTCGACCTCGAAATGCCCGGCCTCAACGGCATCGACACCCTCAAAGAGATCATGCGCCGCTGGAAGCTGCCCGTCATCGTCGTCAGCTCGCACAGCACGGCCGGCGCTTCCATTACCCTCAAGGCTCTAACCCTGGGCGCCTTCGACTTCGTGGCCAAGCCCGCGGACGTCTCCGCCCGCATGCCGGAAATCGCCGGCGAACTGATCGGCAAGATTCGCGCCGCCGCGCAGAACGGCGCATCCGCTCCCATGTTTCTGCCCGAAGAAACTCCCAGTGAGCTCATGCGCAAACCGGGAGCAACCGCTCCCACCCGCGTCATCGCCATCGGCATTTCGACCGGCGGCCCGAATGCGCTGCAATACCTGTTCTCGAATCTTCCAGTCGAGTTCTCCGGCACCATCCTCGTCGTTCAGCACATGCCCGACGGTTTCACCGAACTCTTTGCCAAGCGTCTCGACGATACGTGCCCGATTCGCGTGAAGGAAGCGCAGTCAGGCGACTTACTCGTTGCCGGCCGAGCCCTCATCTGCCCCGGCAATCGGCACATGAAGGTCAAGAAGCTTCCGCTCGGCAACGTAGTTGTCCTCAACGAGGATGCTCCGGTCAATGGACATCGTCCCTCCGCTGACGTGCTCTTCCGCAGCGTTGCGCACGAGTTCGGTCCGCAAGCCCTTGCCGTCTTGATGACCGGCATGGGCGAAGACGGAGCCGCCGGAATGGGCGAAATCCAGGCCGCTGGAGGCTTGACCATCGCCCAGAGCCGCAAGACTTGCGTCGTCTTCGGCATGCCGAAAGCGGCCATTGAACGCGGTTTTGCCCTGCGCACCGTCGATCTTCAGGATTTGCCCAATGTCTTGCAGGCGCAATGCTCGGGTGATCGCGACGAAACCAATGAAGGCGCTGCCAGCAAGGGCACCAGCGCTGGAGGAGTCTAGGGACAACTTAGGTAACTGCATAAAGTTGAACAAATTTGGTAACCATAGTAACGGTAGTTATCTACCCGAAGGTAGTGGGCTCGTGTTTAATTTGTAACAGTGGAGGAGTGTCATGGAACAGTTTGCTCCCGTTAAACGCAGCGGGGACAATCAACCGGTTCGTTATCTGATCGTGGACGATTCCGTGTTCGCGCGCAAGAATCTGGCCAAGATGGTCGAGTCCTTTGGCGGCCAGGTAGTAGGCGAAGCGGGCGACGGCGTCACCGCCATCACCGAATACGACCGGCTGACGCCCGACATCGTCCTGATGGACATCACCATGCCGCAGATGGAAGGCATCGAGGCCGCCGAAAAAATCGTCGGCCAGCATCCCGCCGCGCGCATCGTCATGGTCTCATCCGTCGGCTACCAGGAGAACATCGTCGCCGCCTTGCAGCGCGGCGCCCGGCATTTCGTGCAAAAGCCGGTCAAGCCCGAGGTTCTCTACGAGATCATCAAGTACGTCATGCGCGACGACCAGTCTGCTCCCCAGACCGCGGGGGCAGGCGCAGGAGCCTAGCCCGTGCGCATGGAACTCATTCAGCCCTTCCTGAACTCCGCCGACGCGGTGCTCGCGCAGGGCCTGGAATCGGCCGTCTCCATCGACAACCTCACCATGGACGAGCAGGCCTACCGCCGCAAAGGCATCGCCGCCGAAGTCTCTCTCTCCGGCGACATCGAAGGCCGCATCATCATCGACGCCGACGAAAAAACCGCTACCTCCTTCGCCAGCCGCCTGGCCGGCACGGACCTCGCCAGTACCGACGACTTAGTCCGCGAAGCAGTCTGCGAACTGGCCAATCAGATTATTGGGAACGCGGTCACTGTGCTTAACGATCAGGGGTTTCATTTTCGAGTGCATCCGCCTACGATTCATACTTCTGAGCAGGGCTCCAAGAGCAGCGAGGATACTGAGGCGGTCGTCCTTTGCTTTAGCACTGAGCGCGGTAAAGTCTATATGAATGTTGCACTTAGGTATCATCACTGCTCGCTTGAGCAGGCTGCTGCCGGGCGGTAGGTAGCAGTTCTCGGTTCACAGTTCTCGGTTTTCAGCCCTCGGTTGCCAGCTCGCCGTGCGAGCCTTTTGTCCGCCAAGTTGGGCGAATGTTTTGCGAACACTTGGCGAACTTTTCCACTGCTTTCGGCCTTCCACTTGCACGTACATTCCTGTAAATACAAAGGCCTAGCTTCTGGGCGAAGGGAATGCGAACAAAATAAAGTTGGTTTTCGGGGCCGCGTGAAAGAAGGTAAATTTCGAGTTTCGCCGGGCGAGATGGTTACCATATAGTTATCTCCGCGCTCCTTTGATCTTCATTTCGGTCGTTGTCTGGCCGTTGTCTGGCCTAGGTCTGGCCTATGTTTGGCCTATTAGAATGCTGGGGTTAGCGCGGATTGGTGGTTGGCGGTTTTAGAATGAAGTACTTACGGGGAAGTGTCCGAAAGTAAAGGATTTACTCGTTTTGGTTCGCCTGCGCTTTCCGGGTTAATAGGGGGGTTCTGCGGCTGGATTTTGTCAAGTTGACAGGGCATGCCCTGGTCGCGAAATTTGGGTGCGCAGAGGGAAACGGAACGGGAACTTGGACCGTCGGACGGTGGAAAACCGGGGAAGCTCTTGTCTGGCTGGGGTTTAGTTGTCCAAGTTCATTTGACCAAGTTTATTTTTAGCGAGGTTTGCTCGTCCGAGGTGGTTGTAGCAACGGCGATTGCCGAGGAATCGGTCAGTTCCGTCTGTATCCGATTACCCCCGATAATGTCAGCCTTGCCTTCCGTGGCGTATACGCTGATCTCATCAATGCCGCTGACCGAAGAGATCGCGTCCTCAAGCGGCAGCACGACGCCCGTCACCATCTCGTCCGGAGTAGCGCCCGGCAGCGCGACCTCGACATTGATAGTTGCCGGATCTGCCTTGGGAAATAAATCCACCGCCAGCCCGCGGTAGGAAAACACACCCAGCGTCACCAGAAATGCAATAAGCATGACGGTGAATACAGGATGCCGGACGCAGATTTCGGCGAATTTCATGAGGAGACTTTACGGGCTAGGCGAAACAGGAAGTCTCCCATGAAGGCTGGTTCTTGGGCAAGTGCCGGGGTTTTGTGTACTGATCAGTCCCCAAGGTTCCCAAGGCAACACCGGGCTTGAGTCGTAGTCATTACCGAGCCCGACAGGTCGTCTACCACAGTGCGGTTGCCGGAAGAATATTGAAGTGCATAGATGGTACTATCGGAACTCTGAGGAGCCAAATCAGAGTGTCCACTGGAAGCCAACTCTCCCTTCTTCCACACGCGGAGAAGTCCCGAGAAATTCCCCTAAAGCCGGAAGGTCAGATCATCGTTGGCGACACCGTTGAAGAGTTGAAGAAGTTCCCTGACGAGACCTTCCAGTGCTGCGTCACCAGTCCGCCCTATTGGGGACTTCGCGACTACGGCATACCTGGCCAGATCGGTGCAGAGATGAAGCTGCAGGACTACATCACCAAACTCGTTCAGGTCTTCCATGAGGTGAAGCGCACGCTGAAGAGCGACGGCACCTTCTGGCTCAATATTGGAGATGGGTACACGAGCGGTGGGCGGACCTGGCGCGATTCTGACAAGAAGAACAAAGGACGCGGGATGGACTACCGCGCTCCTACGCCGGACGGCCTCAAGCCGAAGGACCTGATCGGAGTTCCTTGGCGGGTGGCGTTCGCTCTACAAGCTGATGGCTGGTATCTCCGTTCGGAAGTCATCTGGTACAAGCCGAACGCACAGCCGGAGTCAGTGAAGGATCGTCCCGCCCGTGCTCACGAGCACGTGTTCCTCTTCTCCAAGAATGAACAGTATTTCTATGACCACGAGGCGGTTCGGGAGAAGGGCGACAACGGCTCACCACGGAACCTGCGCTCGGTTTGGCAGGTAAACACAGAGCCATACGCTGAGGCTCACTTCGCGACGTTCCCGCGCGCTCTCATCCTGCCGTGTCTTCTCGGCGGGAGCAAACAGGACTCTATCGTGCTTGACCCATTCTTCGGATCGGGGACTGTTGGGCTTGTCAGCGGAGCCTTGGGGCGGAAGTTCGTAGGGATCGAACTGAATCCCGAATACGCTCAGCTGGCGAGGAAACGCTTAGGCTGGTGAGAAGTCCCACTCGCCGTGGACCATGCAAAGGTTCTTCTTCAAGTCCTTCACCTGTAGCTTGCGCTCCGTCCCGCCGTCGAAGTAGAGCGCGAACTTCACATTGCCCTTCCCGTCCTTGACGGTACAGTATCCTGGCTTCGGATTCTGCGTGCTTTCGAGCCGCATCTCTAAGTTGCCTTTTGCAGCCTCTTCTAATAACGCTTTGGGAATCTCGACGAGTTCGTAGTGCCAGAATTTCTTGCTCTTCTCTTCGCGCTCCCATGCCCGGAGAGTCACGATGCGCTCGTAATTCTTCATGTGGTGCAGGAACTGATCACGGAGTCCCTTCAACTGCCCCGGCTTGTTAGACCAATCGCCCTTGCCCAACTCCATGAACTTGGAAATCCAAATCGAATCAACCTTCAGATGGGCGTCGGCTTGGGTCTTGAGAGAGAACTTCGTGCCGTCAATCGTGACGTCATGACCCGGATTTCCCATAGGTGAACGCTGAGCGTTACGGCCCGCGAGATTCATCACGCGCTCCATCGCTCGCTCGAATTGCTCCTTCGTGAGTGGTCGTGTAGCAGTCCCGTGGTGAGCGAGTAAGTGAACGCCGAACTCCTCTAAGAAAACATCTGTAACCAGATCGGATTTCTCGTTGCGCTTCTCCGTCATGGCACCGAGCAGCCCGGTTACGACGCCGGAGACATAGGCGAGCTTGCTAGTGGAGAGCTTCCTCAGAAGTTCAATCAGCTCTGATGGAACGTCGGGCACCGCAGCAGTGTAGATGTTGGGCCAGCCAAAATCCAGTTACAATTCTGTCGCGATGAACATTCGCCAAGTAGAGCCCAGTCCCGACGTGAAACAAGGACTCGCGGAAGGCGATCGCTTGTTCCACTTCTTCGCGGAGTCTTCCAAACGCAAGGTCGAGTACTTCGTCGCCGTACATCAGGTGAGCGATGGTAGCATTCGCACGGCCTGTCAGTGCATGAGCGCGATCTTCAACTTCGCTCGGAGGCAGGAACCTTGCTGCAAGCACGCGGCTGAGGCAGTGAAGATCGTGAACTGGGAACTCAGGCCTTAGGTAAATTTGATTCTAAAAAGAGAAACGCAGCGCAGCACAAACTTCATTCATGCGAGCGGCAGTAAGCTGGGCCACGCCCCTTCCTGAATTAGTTCGGCGATTAATTCGAGGACGACAAATTCGTCCAGCATCCGGGCGGCAGAAACGCGGTGTCGCTGAGCACGAACCTGAGGCCGCTCCGGGTGTGGATAAACGAGTTGCATTTACACCTGCGACGCTCTAAAGTCGAAGACAGGATGAGCCGCCAAGTTACCATCGAAACGCGCTTTCCAAGTCTCGCCGAGACGGCTCGTGCTCTTGGTGTATCGCCGGCTGAGGCGGAACGTGTTCAGAGGATTTTGTCGGAACACAAGCCGCGCGCCCGCGCGCGCGCCAACGGAAAACCGAGGCGTGGGTTGGGATATGCCCGAAAAAGAGCCTCGAAGAAGGCCTGAGCAGTATTCTGTATTCCTGAATGTTCCTTACGACTGGACGTTTGAAAACCTTTATTTGGCCTATATCGCGGGCTTGAGCGCCTTCGGATTGATACTCCGCGCCACCCTCGAAATCCCCACCAGCCGCCGCCGGCTTGAACGGATTCTCAATCTCATCGAGGAGTGCAGGTATTCAATTCATAATCTCTCGCGCGTACAACTCGACGCGAGTTTCCCGCGCGTGCCAAGGTTCAATATGCCGGGTGCCCCACCCTTCGTTTTTTGAAGGGTGGGCTTCCACGGTCGTCTGCCGCTTAGGATCTAACGGTTGGTTTTCCTGAGTTCGCTCGGGTAAACTCAAGGTGAATCCTGCTATGGCGTCAACCAACGGCATCATCGTGAGAGACCCCAATATTCTTGGAGGGACCCCTGTGTTCAGCGGGACTCGCGTCCCCTTCCAAACCTTGCTGGATTACCTCGAAGGCGGGCAAACTCTGGGCGAGTTCCTTGAGGATTTTCCCACCGTGAAGCGCGAAGCCGCCATCCGCGCGCTTGAGCATGCGAAAGAACTCGTCGTTAGTGAACTGTGACAGCGAACTGTGAAGAAGCTCCTGCTGGACGAGTGCATTCCGAGAAAATTTAAGAGCCATCTCTCCGGTCACGATTGCCTCACTGTCCCTGAGGCCGGGTGGGCCGGCAAGAAGAACGGAGAGTTGTTGTCTCTGGCGGAGACTGCCGGCTTTCAGGTGTTTGTCTCCCTTGACCAGGGAATCGAGTTTCAACAGAATTTGACGGGACGCAATATCGCTGTGATCTTGCTTCGTGCCAAATCAAACCGGCTGGCGGACTTGATCCCTTTGGCGGGGAAGATTTTGATGGCGTTATCGTCGATTGAACCTGGCCTGCTCGTACGGATTCAATAGTTCGAATCACACCCCTGAATCACACCCCAAAGAGAACCGCAGGGCAGCACACACTTCATTCATCCGAGCGGCACTAAGCAAGGCCACGCGTCTGCCTAAGCGTTGTTGAGATGCTCTGTTGAGATACAGTGACCGCGTTGTGCAGGTTGACTGCGCACGGAGACTTCATGCCGTCTTCCTCATTGAGCACGACTTCCGGCGCTCCGGGTGTGGATAAACGAGTTGCGATTACACCTACGACGCTCTAAAGTCGAAGAAAGGATGAGCCGCCAAGTTACCATCGAAACGCGCTTTCCAAGTCTCGCCGAGACGGCTCGTGCTCTTGGTGTATCACCGGCTGAGGCAGAACGTGTTCAGAGGATTTTGTCGGAACACAAGCCGCGCGCCCGCGCGCGTGCCAACGGAAAACCGAGGCGTGGGTTGGGATATGCCCGAAAAAGAGCCTCGAAGAAGGCCTGAGCAGTATTCTGTATTCCTGAATGTTCCTTACGACCGGGCGTTTGAAAACCTTTATTTGGCCTATATCGCGGGCTTGAGCGCCTTCGGATTGATACCCCGCGCCACCCTCGAAATCCCCACCAGCCGCCGCCGGCTTGAACGAATTCTCAATCTCATCGAGGAGTGCAGGTATTCAATTCATAATCTCTCTCGCGTACAAACTCGACGCGAGGTTCCCGCGCGTGCCAAGGTTCAATATGCCATTTGAACTCGGGCTCGCCGTGGCGCAGAGCGCCGGAAAGCAAGAGTCATGGTAGGTGTGCGAGAGCGTGCCGCACAGACTCGGCAAGTCGTTAAGCGATCTCAATGGAACCGACGTTCGCATTCATGGCGGCACCGTCCATGGAGTTCTGGCGGGGCTATGGTGGAAGTGACGGGCGCAGCCGTGACCGTTGGGGGCATCGTGTCCCTCAGCGGCTAAAGAGGTTGCGGAAAAAGTCGTCCTGGGGCGGTCATCCGCACCTCAGCGGCTAAAGCCGAAGCTGAAACAAAGCACTTATCGCAACGGTGAACCGTTGCGCCACCCAAAATCGATTGTCATAAGCGGTGAACCGCTGCGTTACCCGAAATCGAGGGCGAGATCGACTTTTCCGCAGCCTGTAAAGCCGCGATTGAGTTTAAAACAATTTCCTCGCTATGGTCCGGCGATCATGAAGACTGGATTCTGCGGCGGGTTTTCCACGCTCGGCGGAATTGGATTGCGGGCGCTGTAGGGCGCGGGGAGATTGAAGTAATAAGTGTCGGTTGCGGTTTGGATGATGTTGACGTTGCCGCCGTCGCAGGTGGAGAGATAGGCGCGGGTGCTGTCGCCTCCCGCGGCCATCATCATGCGGAAGCCCGCGCCGGTCGGGCCGACCTGGTCTCTCGTGGCCGCGCAGACTGGAACATAGTAAGTCGGATTGGCGGGATTGGTGGCGTCGGGAAATCCGGGAATGGCGATGCTGGTCTTGAACGTTAAGTTGGTCGCGTTGATTACGGTTACCTGCGGGCAGACGTTGTCGGCGCTGTCGATGTAATAGGAGCCAACATAGGCGCGCGTGGCATCGGGAAGGGACGTTGCTGCGATTACCTTGAGCGTTCCAGGCGTGGTGGTCGCGCACGGATCGCTCGCCGAGCGTACGGTTGGTGACACGGTCGGGATCGGGATGGTCGCGAGCATCGTGGGCGTGGATTGCGAGACGTCGACGATCGTCAGCGCGCCGCTGGCGGGGATGTAGAGGCGATTCAGGATCACGTCGTACCACATGGTGAAGGCGCCGGGAACGTTGATGCTGGTGTCGATGACGGTGTCCGGACCCGCAGTGGTCGAGGTGTCGATGGTACTCACTATGCCGTTGCCGTTGAGGACGTAGACTCGCTGGCTGTCATTGCGGGCGGAGATCCAAAGCGGAGCGTTGAAAGAGCCGTTGATGGTGCGCTGCGACTGGTCTTGGGTGTTGAATCCGTCGACTGTGCTGTCGCCGTAGTTGGCGACGTAGAGCTTGGTCGCGTTGGGAGTTTCGGCGATGGCAACAGGGCTGACTCCGACCGGAATAGTGTGCACCATGGTGCCGGCAGCCGTGTTCATGACAGCGACTGACGGCGGGACGTAGCCGGGCATGGAGACGTAGACCTGGGCGCTCTCGGTGGTGGCTGCAAAGTTGGGCGCCGAGCCGGTCGGCATACTGATGGCGGTGACGGTTGAGATCGAGGTGCCGGAGAAGGTCAGCCGGGTGAGCGAGTCCTGATTGGCTCCGGAAACAGATTGATCGACGACGATCACCTGGGAGGCGCTCTGCTGAACGGCGTGGATGGGAACGAGACCGATGTTGCGCTGGCTTTCGTCGGTGTCGCCGGAGACGTCGATGGTCATGGCGCTGCCATTTTGGGCGGTCTCCACGCCGCCGGTTATGGTTCCGTTATCGCTGATGGTGAGGACCGAGTGGGAGGCGGCGGGATTTGGGAACTTCGGGGGATTGGGAATGATGATGGGGCGGAAGACGTCTCCGCAGGCAACACAGATTACGAAAAGAAACAGGACTGTTCCCAGGTACAGAAACCGCTTCATTCAGACTCCAGGATGTTGGATTGCACGAAACGGTATTGTAGCGGGAATGGGCGAGTTGGGGAAATGGGAAGAAGCTGAAGCCGTCTGCCAAAGCGGTCAACCGCGAAGGACACGAAGCTGCGCCAAGGAAAATCTTGAATGCCGATCGTCAAGCTGCGTCTAACAATCGGCGACTAACTACCGCGCTAACGACCGACGACTGACGACGGTCTCAGCCTCTCCGGGCTTTGCGGCGCGGTTCCGCTTCGTGGGCTCGCTTCTCTGAGGCTGCCGGTTTCTTGGCGTTTTCGAGGCTCTCTTTCAGCGCCGCCATCAGATCTACTACCGGAGCCAGCTTCTTCGGCTGTTCGACTGCCTGGACTGTGCCACCTTCGAGTTTGGTTTCGATCAGCTTTTTCAGGTTTTCCTGGAAGTTGTCGTGATATTTTTCCGGGTCCCACTCGTCGGCCAGGGCCTCGATTAGCTGATGGGCCACTTTGATTTCGGCATCCTTTATTTCTACGTCGGGCGGGCCGTAGCCCTCGACCTCGCGGACCTCTTCTTTGTAGTACATGGTGTGGAGCATCATGCCGCCCTTGTGCGGCCGGAGGAACACGGTGTACTCGCGGTTGTGCATGGTGAGCTTGGCGATGGCTACGTATTCGCTTTCTTCTAGCGCCTTGGTCAGGAGCGCATAGGGTCGGCGGCCCGCTTCCTCGGGCAGCATGTAATACGAAGACTCGAAGTAGACGGGATCGACGTCGGCGGATTTGACGAATTCGAGAATCTCCATCGTCTTGGCGGTCTTGGGCTCGATCTTTTTAATCTCTTCGGGCTCGACGATTACGTATTCGTCTTTGCGGTACTCGTAGCCTTTGACGATGTCGCTGCGCTCGAGGACCTGGTTGTCAAGCGGGCAGATCAGTTGCTGCTTCACGCGATGATGGTCGGTGCGGTGAAGCTGGTTGAACGAGATGCCGCTGCTGCGCGCGCCGGAAAATAAACGCACCGGCATGGAGATTAATCCGAAAGTCAGATAACCGGACCAGACGGAAGATGCCATAGTTCACCTTTGCAAACCAATCTTGAGTAGAGACGAGGCCTGCCTCGTCTTGGTTAGCGGCGCAAATGCGATTCTTGAGATGCCTGGATTGCGCCAAGCGTACAAAAGTGTAGCGTAAATGGTGCAGCTTTGCTGCCGCCAGATTACGGGCGAATCCAAAGGCCAAGCACTAGATGGCGGGGTTATGTTGAGGCGGATACTGGATGTGGTGTTGGCGGGAACGGTGCGGGGTCAGCCATCAGCC